>JAZQFV010000047.1:0-2246 GCA_045539715.1 Ruminococcus sp.
CCCTTTTGCTGATAATACGGCAAAAATACAGCGAATAACCATACATATATGCCGCTATTTCAGCATTTTCACTGATTTAGCGGCTCTTGTTTTTTCTGTACCCATTGATTTTTGTTTTTTATGGGGTTATTAGAGATGCCCTCTATAAAAACGTATCATTGTGGGCATATCGTCCACGAATAATCCAAAACCGTCAAGTTTCATTTTAAATACCTCCAAAATTCTTATTTACGTTTCACTCGCCGCCTCTTCCTCCTGCAATTTCTCCATCAGCCGCAGTGCGGGCAGCAGGTGAATTTCATGTGGACCTCCTGTTATGCCAAATTCTAATAAAACAGTATGACCAGATGCTATTGTTCGATACCACTCACAAAAGCAAGGATTTCCCTGCACATTTCTTCACTTTTGGAATGATGAAGATAATGTCCGCAGTCATAGCGAATGAGCTTTGCATTCATGTCGGACGCAAAATTCTGCTGATGCTCCAACCAGCCCGCTGAAGTCTGCTTGCCATTTGAGGAAAACAACAAGGTCGAACATTGGATTTTCCCATCCCTGCAGATGGTTTCCACGTTGCTGAAAATGGCATAGCCCTCGTTGAGGATGCAGCGGTTAAACGCATTTCGTTTTCTCAAAAGCTTGTGCTGCGCAATTTCTTCGTTCGTTAGGGAACGGTGGTTTAATTGGGAGAGAAAGCTTGCAAATCTGAATTTCCCTGCCCATTTTATGATCCGCATTCTTCTTTCCAGCTCTTGTTCCGTCCAGCTTTGGTAGATGCTGGGCATTGCCATATCCAGCCCGATGATGGCAGCGACCTCCTCCGGATAGGTCTGCTTCCAGCGAATTGCTTCTAATCCTGACATGGAATGCGGTGCTAAAAGATACGGTCCGGTTTCGCCGATGGTCGTCAATGCCTGCCTTTGCATACCAACAAGGGAATCAATATCACAGGGGGATTCATAAATATCCGAATATCCATAGCCGAATTTCTCAATGACGATGATTCTGAAATGTGCCGCCAGTTTCTCATAGAGCACTTTAAAATCATAGACGGGTGCGATCGTACCTGAACCGGACATCAGAACGAGTTTGGGATGATTTTTGTTTCCCTGTGTGTAGACATGCATGTGATGTCCTTTGATTGTTACCAGTTTCCCGTTGCATTGCAGCGTTGTTTTCATGGTGACCTCCTAAAAATCAAACAAATCTTCAGCCTCTGTCAGATGCAGCGTTTCTTTCAGATCAGAAAAACACTTGTCACAGACACAGGTTTCCCCATCCGCCGTCACGAACCAGATCGGATGGTAACACAGCTTCTGCTCCGGCAGGGACTCCCAGCAGAAATGGCAGTGCTTCAGATGGGAGAAATGCTCCAGCATTTCATTTGCTGTCATTGCGGCAAGGGGCTGATTCCGCAGAAATTCTGTGTCATTCAGTAAACGCCAGTCATCCGGTTTCATGTTTTTCCTCCTGTAATTTGTGCATCATCCGCAGTGCGGACAGTGAGTGGAATTTATGGAGACTTGCTGTTGAGTTGGGATTTGTTATACTGGAATATCTCTGCCATTCCATTCTACCAATGTGGCGTTTGCACCGTTTGATGCCCAAGATATTATCTTAGCAACAAAAACGGGTGTAATAATTTCAGGGATAAGAAATGGCAATAAATATCTATTCCAAACACCACTTGTTTTTTGATTTTGAAATGCCAAGCCTTTGCTAATTAGGTATGCGGTTTCAGTTTTCAACGGACAGGACACAATGAGTGATTTATCTTCAGAGAATATATTCAATATATAATATGGGCTATCATAATCTTCGTTTACATACCAAACGTATTCCTTGTTTTCAACGCAAATCTTGCGTTTCCCTTTTTTATTAACACCCATATTGCTGCTCCTGCAAATTCTTATTTTCCTAACTGTTCGACAAATTGGAATTTGACACTCCATCAAACTGAAATTTATCTTTGCTTTACTATTTTCAATAGTTTTCTCACATAATCATCTGCGTGATTTATTGAAAACCCTCCATGATACATATTAGGAAGAACTTGTATAAAACTACCCTGTAATTTTTCATGAATGATTTTAGCAGATTTTTTTATTGAATGATTTTCTTTTTCTCCAACATAAATTTGAACGGTTGTCTCACACTCTCCAATACCATCTTTTAGAGAATATACTGAGTTTTCCTGCAAAAAGGCAATCATATCACTCTTACTAATAGCACAAGTATCTTT
The DNA here is from genome assembly GCA_045539715.1 of Ruminococcus sp. Taxonomy (GTDB): domain Bacteria; phylum Bacillota; class Clostridia; order Oscillospirales; family Ruminococcaceae; genus Ruminococcus. The sequence continues at coordinate 2,243 of JAZQFV010000047.1, forward strand.
GTAA
>JAZQFV010000048.1:0-10426 GCA_045539715.1 Ruminococcus sp.
AGATCTCCTCGTTCATATATGTCTGTATCATCCATACGCCTCCGGATTTCCAAGATGTAATTCAGAGGAGACATATTCGCTGAAATCGTGTTTTTCGAACAGTTTCAGATGTTCCATACGGATGACAAGTGCGGTAAAGGATACACGAAGATACTCCGCAATCTCAAACAACACAGCTCTGTCAGCAGCGGTAAAGACGCTGTTCCCATAAACAGCAATTGGTTTACCGTCATTGAACTGCATACAGGTCTGCAGCAGGAGGGACTTTGGCATCAGCAATGCTGCCGCACCTCGGTCTGCCTGACATTCCTGCACACTCATCATTCTGGCAAAGTCCTCTCTGGTGTAGTGGCAGTCCAGGTCAAACTCATTATGAAAGGCTGCCTGCTGTGGCACATTGTTCACCAGCGAGTTCAGATAGTGGAAGGCTTCGTGAGCGATTGTGAAGAAGCGGCGGTTTCTTTCCTTTTCAGCCTTGAGGAACCTGTCCAGCACAATAGTTTTCTCAGGGAACACATGACTGACAGTCTGTCCCTTGCAGCTTACCAACAGCGGTGTTGTGCCGTCTGCAAGGAATCCCAGCTTGCTCATATCTTCTTCGGCAATATTCGCATAAAGGATTGTCAGTTTAAGGAATCCCGTCGTAAACCCGATAATGTCCACTGGCTTTCCTGCGCCGTCATCGCCCATGTACTCGTAGATCAATCTCTCGCACAATTCGTCAATCTCAGAATTGCGGAGAAATGGTTTTGGCTTACCCTTCATGTTACCCCTCCTGTTCTTAGATGTGTTGGTGTCATCTCCTATCTATCTTCTTACAAAGCGAATGTATGTTCTGTTTCTGCTTATATTATAACCCCTATTTATTTCAATGTCAATAGGGGTTTTGGCTGTTGTCGTGAAACTACGACAGTAAATGGGATTTTTTTGAAATTTTGTATGGTTGCACAAATTGCAAGACAAGATTTGGTTATTTTGACACGTTTCATATATCGTTTACGATATAAATATACAATCATTCATTCTGTTTGCTGTTGGCTATAAAACCTGATCCTGCAATTGTATAAGATAAGCGTATAATAACCCTTTATAAACAGCCGTCTACTATGCAGAAGAAACATTTCTAAATCCTTAATCAATCCAACCCGTTCTGGAATAACAGTACTTTTCTTCCTCTATCTCAACCATATCTCCCAGAAGTGAAAGCAATTCGTTTTCTTCCTTGGTCAATACACTTGCATTTTCAATATTGCCCGTCCACTTGTGCATCCGGTCCATTCGAGGGATGAGATACATCAATGCATGTGCAATAGCATAAACGCACCCCTCTTCATCTATCAGGAACATATAGTCCTCAACATCTCCTCCATCCTCTTCTGCCAGACGATATGCGTCATCAGAATCCAGCCCGCAAGGACAGGTGACCGTAATCACACCATCCTCGGAAACCTCAAGGCAGTCCTCCGGTTCATCGCCCTCAAATCTTCCATAAGTGCTGCTCACAATGGGAGCAGTACATTCACCAATTCTCACTAAAAGCGCCGCCAGAAAATCAGTATACGAAAGCACTTTCAATGCTGCATTCTTTTCCTTCACCTGCTGGATTTTTTTCAATATTGACGGAAGTGATTTGGAAGTGACTCCTGAAAAATCAATTACAAGGCAATCCACCTTTTCATCGAACTTACTCCTCACTTTACATCCGCATTTTTGGACAATCATGTGAAGAAGTTCCTCGTCGTAATATCCTGAAAATTTGCATTTCATGAGTGACACAACCGCTCCATCCCATTGTTCGATTCCGGAAACAAGGGGAATATCCTCCATAGCCTTCTGAATGATCTCTGACTTTGCAATCTTCTGATCAGCAATCAATTGGTGCTATACTAAAAAAGTGGACAAAAAAGGAAAGACAAGGTATAATAGAATAAAACACCTGGAGGGAAAAAGAAATGCCAAGAAAGAAAAGCACTCGTTATACGGAAGAATTCAAGAAAACCATCGTAAACCTGCACCAAAACGGCAAAAGCTATGCCGAGATCGAACAGGAATATGGCGTATCCCACAGTGCATTGGCCAAATGGATCAAGCAGTATTCTGTTTTGAAGCTGGATGACGACACTCTCATTACCGCTGAGCAGATCAAGGCTTTGCAAAAGAGAAATGCTCAGTTGGAAGAGGAGAACCTCATCCTAAAAAAAGCCATTGCGATATTCACGCCACACTCAGGCAAAGATTGATCGCCGTCCATTCGCTGCGCCATGAACACGCTGTGACTACACTTTGTCGGGTCTTGCAGGTCAATCGGAGCACCTACTACAAGTTCCGTAATCGCAAAGATTCCCGCAGAGATGTTGAAAACAGAAGGATCCGCCAAAAAATTCTTGCACTTTACATCAAAAGCGACAAGCGGTTGGGCGCGCAGAAAATCACCGAATGCCTTGCACGGAAATATCGCATTCACATCAGCTGCGGCAGAGTGTACCGCCTGATGAAAACCATGAATCTGCCGAAAATGAGCACGGTAAAGTCTCCGAGACAGAAAGCAAAATCCAATGCCGAAGATGGCATTTGCCTCAATCGGCTGCAGCAGCAATTTGCTCCGGAGAAGCCAAATATGGCTTGGGTCTGCGATTTTACTTACATCAGAGCCGGCGGCAGATTCTATTATCTATGTGCCATTATGGATCTGTTTTCGCGCAGGATCATAGCCTTTCGTCTGTCTGCACGGATCAATACCGACCTTGCCATTGCAACGCTGGAAGATGCCATTCGAGTACGAGGAGGGGCTTCCGGCGTGATGTTTCATACGGATCGGGGCAGTCAGTTTACGGCAAAGAGATTCCGGCAGTTTCTGGATCAGCACAATATGATCCAGTCGTTTTCGGCGAAAGGGTATCCTTACGATAATGCTGTGATGGAATGCTTTTTCAGATATCTCAAGCATGAGGAGACCAATCGCCGTTCTTACGCTTCATTATCCGAGCTGCAGGACGCTTTGTTTCGTTACATTCACGGATTTTACAACGTTTTGCGTCCACACTCTCATAACAATGGGCTTCCACCCATTGCTGCTGAAGAGTTTGTTACTTAGTTCTCAACTTTTTGCGGTCCACTTTATTGACATTGGACCAGTGTTCTTCTTTACAATGATTTCCTGTCTCTGATACATAATCGTGACCTCCAACATGTTTAATTGAGGCTTGTTTGCCTTGGATGATTATATTATAGTTGCCGTCTTGAAGTTCTCCGAAAAGAGAAAGCTCCTGTCCATTGAATAAAGGAATAACCTATTCATTTCCTTCACTGCGTTACTTGATGATTTTATTACAGCATATTAGATGTTCGGAAGTTATATATCTAAAATTCTTTTCTAATGCTCTGTTATTTTTTACAACTGTTCCTTATATTCTGTCAGGAGCTTCTTGATTTGTGTCTTACGGTTTTCGCTGGCATAATCGATGAACTTGCCCACATTTTTCTTTGTGACAAATTTCGACTTCTTGAGCAACTTTGCTATGAGCTTCGCCTCATTTTCTGCAATCAACAGCTTTAGTATTCTGGTAAAGGAAGATTTCAGAAATGCCTTTGCCTTTTCATCCTGCGTTTCAAAAAAGTACTCCAGAATCAATTTATATTTTACTTTCGTTTTTACCTCAACGTGGCAACAGCTATAATCCTTAGTAATCAGCATCTGTACTGCATCAGCAAGCTCTTCCTTCTCTTTTTTCATTTCGTCCGATTGAATGGTCATCGTTCCGAATGTCACGCTTTCAAGAGACCGACACTCTAAAAAAGCGTCTTTGTAGATTACTGTCACACTACACGGAATGATAACCTTCTTCAGGTTTGCACAGCCCGAAAAAGCCCCATTGCCGATCACTGTTACACTATCCGGAATGATAATCTTTTCAACATCTGAACAGCCTGAAAATGCATAATCCAGAATTCTTGTGACACTCTCTGGGATGATAACTTCCGACGCATGTCCTTTGTATTTATACAATATCCCGCCTGCGATGACCATATCATCAGAGGCAGTTTCCCCTTTTCTGCCGGAAACCACAACATCCTTTATGCCCGAGCAGCCCCAGAAAGCACTATGATCAATTTCGATTACCCGATCCGGAATTGTGATGTACGAAAGACCTGCACAATCATAGAATGCGAATGCGCCAATTTCCTCTACACGATCATGAATCACGAGACTGGTAAGCCTACACCCTTCAAAAGCTCCATTTCCGATTTTTGTCACACCATCTGGAATTATAAGATCTGTAAATCCACCGCTGCCCTTAAAAGCATTATTGCTGATTTTTTCCAGACTATTGGGCAGCTTTACATTAATGAGCTTTTCGCAATTCTCAAAAGCCTGACACCCTATGCTCTTGACAGAATCAGGGATCTTAATTTCCTCTAATTGATAGCAATCCCTGAAGGTTTCACCAGTTATAGCGGAAATATTATCTGAAAGGAGCACGTACTGAAGATTCCTGCAATCTCTGAAAGCTTCTGTACCAATATTTGTTACACTATCAGGGATGGATACACCAATGATATGTTTACAGTCTCTGAACGCTTTTGGTTTGATCCTCGTTACTCCATACGGAATTGCAACCTCTGTAACACCGTTTTCTTCCACATATTTGACAAGTACATCTTTCTCAATGATAAAACCCATAATATTACCTCATTTCCTTTTATACTAAAAATCGAAATCGTTTGCAAATGAAATTTTAATTCTGAACGGAATTGCTCCAAGAATCTGACCATCTTCAAAATCCAGAATGCAGAGATAATAATCCCTGCCTGAAGAAAAGCCGCCCTGAGCTCTAAGTTCAAACTGAAGTAAGGCTTTCTCTCCCAGACTCATTTCTTCAAGAATCCTTACATTGCTGATACGCCTTCCTTCAGCGTCCACAAACCATAATATATATTTCTGGCAATCCATTATATTCCTTTGTACCAAAGAAATTTTCGTCATGCTATTCGTAATGGTTCTATGCTTTGCATCAACATCCAGTGGCGACTCTTTGTCGGCATATTTTCCCTGAATCTGATCAAAATCATCCTCAAGCAACCGTTCCACTGTGCTCCACATCTCTTCTTTCTCCTGAATCTGCTGTTCTTCACTTGCCATCTGATGCTGGAGACGATGCCAGCGTTCCTCCAGTTCCTTTTCCTTTTCTTCACGGAGGCGTCGTTCTTCCGCAGCTTTTCGTAATGCAGCTGCTTTAGCTTCCTCTTCCTTTTTCTGTGCAAGCAATTGCGCAGCCTTGGCGTCCTTTTCAGCCTGCTTCTTAGCATCCGCTTCCGCTTTCATAGCTTGCATCACATCATCATGTATACGGATGATATCGGGAGTACTCTCGCACTGAAAAATCCTATTGATGATTCGATCGACTTTTTCATCGAACAAAAGATTCCGGTACTCTTGAAAATATTTGATTAGCCTTTCAGCATCTGCATCAGAAGCGAACGCTATCTTCTTTGTCACATTCTGTGCTGAAATGAAAAGCTCATAAATCCTTACATCGCTCCGTAACCTGTTATCTTTATAGCGCATATTCCGCTGTCCATCAGCACGTTCATATTCCCAATGGCGGCCCATAATTTCAAATCCATTCGGAACCTTTTCTCCATAATCCAAAGAAACCGTATGTGTATCCATGGCCAGCAATAATTCATTGTAGGATAATGCCCGGACAGAGAGTTTGTTTTTCTGTTTATTGATAAGCAGAAAATAATACGGACAGAACCAAAGGTATGAATCTTCATCCATCGATAAACAGTAGCCATCACCATAGAACGGCATGATCTCCTGCGGCGGAACAAAGTTATCAGAAAGATACTTCATCAGCGTATGGAACTTCTTTTCCACTTTTGCAAGTAATGCAGGATAGTCATCTTCATTTTCAAGATTTACAATATACGGTTTTAGTTTAGCGGCTTCCTCATTGTATTTCTCATATTCCTGCTCAGTTTCCTGAATCAGCCTCTTTGTTTCTTTGTACATCTCTGTAAGTTCAAATGATTTTTCCACATCAGCCCTTTGAACCAACAAATCCCATCTTTTCTCTATCCTTGATCGTTTTGAGTTCTGCTGAATATGAGAAGTGAAGCAAGATGTTACCCATCTCTCCAGTGCAGAAGCATCTTCACTTGCAGAAACAGATATTTCCTGTATCCGATCATTGACATCGCTCGGATAAACTGTTAAGAAACCCTCCTCGATATCCTTTCGAAGCTTTTCAACATTCTTCTCAAGTGCTATGATCTGATGATTTACATTTGCAATTTCATCGCAAAGCTCTGCTATACGCTTCTGCTTGAAAGTAATGTCTTTTTGAATTTTCGCAATTGATTTCTGAATGCTGTCATATTGTTTCATGCATCTCTGATGTTCAGATTGCTTCGTTTCCAAGTTTGTTTCAGAAAGGCTGATTTCCGCCATCAATTCATTAATTTGTTCGGATCCGCTTTGCATTTCCATACGAATCTGTTTCCGACTGCGATCAAAATCAGCTTGCTTTTCAATCAATAAAGCATCGTTCTGTTCTATCTGTTTTTTGATGCTGTCAATCTCAGAATTCACTTTAGCAAGCTGCTCATTATAATAGTCTGCAAGCTGTTCGTTCCTCTTTTTGAAAAACAGTGCCTTGATAGCGCGCAATCTGTATTCATCAATACTTTCGGAAAGAGACACCGCTTTCGCCTGCAGTTCGGACAACTTTTGTTCCAGCTCCGATTTTGCGTTTTGATGCACTGACTTTGCAGCATTCAGTGTCTGTTGTAAATTCTGAAGTTCACCCTCCTGTTCAGTCATTGCTTCTTGTAGGCTTTTACACTTTTCGCCATTCAAGGTTTTTATATTCGCTAATGCCAGCTCTGCTTCTGTTAAACTACTCTGCGCGGATTCAATTGCATTCTGTGCTTCAACACTTTCATTCTGTTTTTCTGAAAGTGTTCTATTTAACTCAATGATTGCAGCGGACAGCTCTACACTTGTTCCTTCCTTCTCAGCTAAAGTTTCCTTCGCAGCAGCGAGTTCAGCTATATTAGCAGAGAGCTTCTCTTTTTGAGTCTGTAACGCTAACAAAGACGATTCATTTCGTATTTTATTCCATTTACCACGGATTTCAAGCACTTCCAAAGGAATCTCATAAGTTACAGGTATCCTTTTCATAGGGAGTTCAAACACATACTCCATACGCAGAGAATCCACGGCTTCGTTCATAAGATCTGCAATGGCATTGATAATAGACAGGTCATTCGCGGATTCCTGATAAGCAGAGCATACTTTGTCAAATCGTTTCATTCTGTTGATCAGTAATCTTGCTTGTTCCTGAAAGAAGGATTCCGTACAATCAACGGCTTTTTTAAATCGTTCATCACTTTTCTTAGTAATAGGCAGCCTACTAAGGAGCGGAGCAAGTTCGGCATTCAATTTTCTTCTCCAACTGGAGTTATAGGACTTCAGATAGCGCTGGAAAGTCTGCAATTCACCGACTATATTGTTGTTATCATATTTAGACATATAGATATGGTGAATTACACTCGATAATCGCATGATCTGTTTTTTGAATGCTTCGTCATACTGTTCAGAGGTTTCATTGTATTGCTCCGCAGGTTCATACTGCTTTTCAGAGAAAGCAACGATCATATCTGCATCAATCGGACATCCCGAAAAAACTTCCTCGCCAATCATCGCCGTTTTCGGGATAACTATGTCAATCAGGCTTGTGCAATCAGAAAAAGCCTTATCGCCAATTGATGTCACGCCCTCTGGAATGGTGATGCTGGTAAGGCTTGTGCATCCAGAGAATGCCTCCTTATCGATCGATCTCACACCCTCCAGAATAAATATATGATTCAGACTAGTGCAGCCATAAAAAGCACGATTACCAATTGATGTCACGTTATTTGGAATTGTAACACTGGTCAGACTTGTGCATCCAGAAAACGCCGAATCTTCAATTGATGTCACACTATTGGGGATATTAACTTCAGTCAGGCTTGTGCAATCAAAAAAAGCACCGTCGCCAATTTCCGTAACTCCATCCGGTATATTAACTTCAGTAAGGCTTGTGCAACCCATAAAAGTTTTTAGACCTATTGATGTCACACCATTCGGGATACTAATTTCTGTCAAGCTTTCGCATCTAGAAAAAGCATAAATACCAATTGATGTCACATTATTTGGAATTATGACACTGGTCAGGTTTGTACAACAAAAAAATGCAAAATTACCAATTGATGTCACGCTATTTGGAATTGTAACACTGGTCAGACTTGTACAGTCTTCAAAAGCATTAGGTTCAATTTTAGTTATACCCTCTAAGATAATTATATTAGTTAAGGTTCTGTAATCAGAAAAATATTCTCTGATGTTTTTTACCACGCATTTCGGAATAGTGACGCTTTTCAGGCTTGTGCATCCATCAAAAGCAGACTCACCAATGGATGTCACATCATTCAAGATATGAATTTCAACCAAGTTTTTACATCCAGAAAACGCCCAATTTTCAATTGAAGTCACACTCTCTGGAATTGTGATGCTGGTCAGACTTGTGCATTCATAGAATGCATACCTACCAACGGAAGTCACACCCTCTGGAATTGTGATGCTGGTCAGATTTGTGCAGCAAGAAAACGCCCAATTTTCAATTGATGTCACGTTATCAGGAATAACAACCCTTGTCACCCCATATTCTTCTGTGTATTTTTTCAGCACACCATTTTCAATTCTGAATCCCATAAGACCTACCTCATTTCCATTCACACTAAAGTCTAACTTTAAACAAATCCGTTCTTGCCCTTTACACTCTTCTTACCAAGCACAATCCCCTCATCCAGGATATTCCTAATCGTTCACACATTGGCAAAATCATCCTTTGGCTGAAAATATTCCATCAAATCCAAACTACTCATTTGTGTAGTTCATGATAATTGTCTTGATCTCAGGCTTTTCCATCTGCTGTACGTAGTCCAAAAGCTTGTCAACGTTCTTCTTGGTGATGAATTTTTGTGTGTTGAGGAGCTTCGTCAGGGGTTCGATATTTTCCTCGTCGATCAGCCATTTAAACATTCTCAAGGCATTTTTCTTGATAAATGCTTCTGCCTCCTCGTCGCATGTATGGAGATAATGACCGATAATCACCGCATTTTTCAATGGAGTATAAAGATTCGCTGAAAAATCATTTGCTTTGAGCATTTCAATTGCCTTACTGTAATCTTTTACAAGTTTTCCAGTATCCGGCTTGAACGCAATACCTTTTACGATGACTGCGGTTAAGCTGGCGCACCAACAAAAAGCACTTTCACCAATGCTTGTCACGGAATTGCCGATGGTGACTCCAGTTAAGCTTTCACAGCCCTCAAAAGTTTCCTTACCGATGCTTAGCACGGAATCAGGGATGGTAATTGTGGTTAAGCTGGTACACCTACAAAAAGCACTTTCACCAATGCTTGTCACGGAGTCGGGGATGGTGATTGTGGTTAATCTGGTACACTCACAAAAAGCCCTTTCACCAATGCTTGTCACGGAGTCAGGGATGGTGATTGTGGTTAATTTTTTTAAGCCTATGAAAGCGTTGCGATCAATGCTTGTTACAGAATCCCCAATAGTAATTACAGTTAAGTTTTTGCAATCCTCAAAAGCGTTCCAATTAATACTTGTCACGGAGTCAGGGATAGCGATTTCAGTTAATTTGAAACAGCCTTTAAAGGCATGCAAGCCAATGCTTGTAACAGAGTCCGGGATGGTGACTGCGGTTAAGTTTTTACATCCATAAAAAGCTCGATCACCAATGCTTGTCACGGAATCAGGGATGCCGACTTTCTCAGCATCACCTTTGTATTTTATTAAAATTCCATTTCCCGCAATTACAAAATCATCCGGATGATCTTCTATCCATTTTGTACCATAAAAAGCACTTTCGCCAATGCTTGTCACGGAGTCAGGGATGGTAATTGTGGTTAAGCTTCTACAGCTCCGAAAAGCATCCTCACCAATGCTTGTCACGGAATCAGGGATAGTAACTTTAGCTAAGCTTTCGCAGCAACAAAAAGCACCCTCGCTAATGCTCGTCACGGAGTCAGGGATGGTAATGGCGGTTAAACTTCTACAGATCCGAAAAGCATCCTCACCAATGCTTGTCACAGAGTCAGGGATGGTGACTGCAGTTAAGTTTTTACAGCCATAAAAAACACGCTTACCAATGCTTGTCACAGAATCAGGAATAGTGATTGCGGTTAAGCTTCTACAGTCTTCAAAAGCTTCCTTACCAATGCTTGTCACGGAATTGCCGATAGTGACTTCAGTTAAGTTTATACAGCCATAAAAAGCATCTTCACCAATGCTTGTCACGGAATTGCCAATGATGACTGTGGTTAGATTCACAAAACCATAAAAAGCCTTCCTACC
>JAZQFV010000049.1:0-2134 GCA_045539715.1 Ruminococcus sp.
ACTCTTGCCAAAAAAGAAGATATTTCTTTCTACGAACAAATTCAAAAAATATTGAACAAGAAAAAATCTTCTCTTATTATGTTGGATAAAAGTTTCCGTTGTACGAATGAAATTTTAAATTTTAGTTTAAAGTTCATTGAACAAAGTTCACAGATAAAAAGTTTTAATCGGAATGGCGATAGCCCAAAAGTATATATTGCTGATAATTCCGAAATCTTCATTGATGAAATTGTTAAGGAAATAAAATTATGCCAAGAGAAAGGGTTTCAGTCGATATGCTTAATTTGTAAAACCGAAAAAAATTCAACCTATCTATTTAATAAAATTAAACACAAACTTGATATTCAATTAATTAAAAATGGGAGCGTATCAGATTTACAAGGCGTGTTTATCTTACCAGTATATATGTCAAAGGGATTAGAATTTGATACTGTCTTAATTTGTGATGCAGATAGCCAAAACTACCATGATGAAGATGATAAAAACCTCTTATATGTTGCCTGCACAAGAGCGCTTCACAAACTTAGCTTATTTTGTGAAAATGAGGTTAGCCCGCTGATATAGATAAATTTACAATATATTGAATTGCCTAAATGCCAAACGCAGCGTAAGTGCATATGAACAAAATGATAATAATTAGACAGACCATCTTTCTCTTTTAATGGCATTAAATTGACATTACGCTCTCTATCATATATATTTGTTGCTTACTGTCAAAAACACGACAGAAAAATATAGTTTAAATTCAACGGATAAAAGAGGTAATGAACATGGGGAAATTACTACTGCTGACACTTAACGAACAAGAGGAAACAGCGATTGACAAAATCATATCGGCAATATCTGATTATATACAGATTGAACCCATGCAGATCACAACCGCTTCCGTGTTATCTTTTCCGGGACTGGAAATAAAGCAGAACCAACGCCGGGTATTTCAAGACGGGGAGGAAGTAAGCCTTACCCGCCTTGAATACAGTACCCTTGTATATCTTGCTTCCAACCCCGGCATTGTCCTCACACGGACACAAATATTTGAAGCCGTTTGGAACATGGAAAGTGAAAGCTGCCAGTCAAGCGTTGCAAATGTGATTTACAACCTGCGGAAAAAAATAGAGCCGGACAGCCGCAAGCCCATTTACATAAAAACCGTTTTAGGTATGGGCTACAAGTTTGCTTCCGGGGAATGACAACAGAATAACCGCCGCCCGTTACAGCGGCATACCATGACAGGAAATCAGAAAAGGTTTCCTGTTTTTTTGCGCCAAAAACCGCGCTGATTTTCCAGCTTTGTCGAAAAGTTTTATCAAAAAGTTTTTCAAAACTTTGCCATATTTGCATTTCTCTGCGTAGTAAGGAGTAAAGGGGGAGTTTCGCCGTTTTCTTAGAGCAAGATTCTACCACAGTACCAAATTTCGCCTACCGGCTCATTTTGTCCTATGGGAATCTTGTTGGGGTTGCCACCCCAAGCCCGCCTTTTGCGGCTTGCGCCGCTTGAAAAAATCCACCCACGAAAGGAGGTTCACAGCCATGAAAAGATACAACACGCCCCACCGAAGCCGGGTAATCAAGACACGCTTGACCGAGGAAGAATACGCCGAGTTTTCCGAGCGTGTCACCCTCTGCAAAATGAGCCAAGCCGAATTTATCCGACAAGCCCTCATTAAGTCAAGCATACGCCCGGTCATTACTGTTTCCCCGGTCAATGATGAGTTACTCTCTGCCGTTGGGAAACTCACAGCCGAATACGGGAAAATCGGCGGCAACTTAAACCAGATTGCCCGCTGTCTGAACGAGTACGGCGCACCCTATAACGCCCTCTCCCAAGAGGTACGAGCCGCCACAGCGGAGCTTGCCGCCTTGAAGTTTGAAGTCTTGCAGAAAGTAGGTGAAGCCGTTGGCAACATTCAAACATATCAGCTCTAAAAATGCCGACTATGGAGCTGCCGAGCAGTACCTAACCTTTGAACATGACGAGTTTACCATGAAGCCCACACCCTCAACCATTTTAAGGTGATCGGCGCGGCGGCGCGGGTATTGGACGGGAAACAGCGTCTTGAAGTGCTGCATGGGATTTTCCACCCGGACGGGGAACGCTTTAACTTTGCGTGGGAATGGCTACCCGCAAGCGGTC
>JAZQFV010000050.1:0-5725 GCA_045539715.1 Ruminococcus sp.
TAGGGCATCTCTAAAAACCCGTTTGATTAAAGAAAAAGCAGATAGGTATGACAGCTACAAGGAAACCTCCCGAAGGCGTGCTTTCGCACTCCGAGGGAGGTTGACGAAATAGATGTCGTGCATAGCTGTTTTTTCTCAAAAGTTTTTTTTAGAGATGCCCTTTAGAGATGCCTTATATTATCATTCCGCCGTTAACTCCGATAATCTGTCCTGTGATGTATTCGGCTTTTTCGGAGGCAAGAAATGCAACTGTATCAGCAATATGTCGAGGTTTTCCGAAAATTCCGAGAGGAATATCTTCACGGATAAGTTCTAAATCTTCCGCAGAAAAACGGCTGTTCATCTCCGTCATAATAAATCCAGGAGATACGCAGTTTACACGTATTCCCGAGGGTGCAACTTCCTTGGCAAGCGCCTTTGTAAAGCCAATCAAACCTGCTTTCGATGCCGAATAATCCACCTCGCAGGACGCCCCCACTTCTCCCCACATTGAGCTGATATTGATGATACAGCCCGATTTACGGTTTATCATAGCAGGAAGAATTTTTCGTGTCAGTTCCATTGCTCCCACGAGATTAACAGCCATAATCCGCCTGCTTTTTTCGGCGGAAATTGACGTAAACAGGTCAATTTCGGAAATCCCTGCATTATTCACAAGCAGGTCTATTTTCCCTGCAAATTTCACAGCCGAGTTAATCGACTCACTATCAGATACATCTATTTTCAAGGGTTCTCCCCCGATTTTTTCAGCAAGGATTTCAGCCTTTTCACGGGAGGAAGAATAGCCGATATACACATAATACCCCTCATTGGCAAGCACCTCACAGACAGCCTCACCAATTCCGCCGCTGCCCCCTGTTACCAAAGCTTTTTTCATATCATTCACACTCCTTTCTACCCATTATACCACATTTCAGCACAAATTTTAATTGTCATAATGCACAATTTCATTTTGTACTTTCCGTACACATTTACCAAACTTACGAATTGTGTGATAGAATTATGAATATTCAAAAAACATCTTGAATCTTATTTTTTTATGTGGTATATTTATAAATGTGAAAAAATCCTTTTTGGAGGTTTAATATATGACATTTTCATTTAAAACAAAATTTAATCAGATTTCAGAAAAAATTAAAAAGTATAACTCAAAACGACAGGAAAATTCAAAGAAATATAAAACATTGAATTACATACTGCTCATATTATTTCCCATATTTATCGTGTGTATGGCTGAAATCAATCAGTTCAAGTTCGTAAGTTCCTTTGCTGAATTTGCACTGGGCAGACCGTCAATTCTGATTTTCAATTTCATTACCGCAGGTCTTTTATTCGCCTTGCTGCTCGCTATTTTCAGAAAAGGCTGGATTGCTGCTGCAATTCATAGCTTCGTTTATATGGCTTTGAGTATTACCGAACTTTTCAAGTACGGCACAAACGGAAATCACCTTATTCTTTCCGATATGAAGCTTTTCAAAAGCGTGAAAAGCCTGAAATCCTTCGCCTACATAAAAATTACTCCAAGCCTTGTGGTTTACTGCCTTATCGTAATTGCTTTTGTGGCACTTGTTTTCCACTTCAACCCGAAAATTCCACGAAACCGAGGTCTAAAGCGTTTTATTACAGGTGCTGTATGCTCAATTATCAGCATTTGTATGATTGTTTTCCCAGGATTTTATGAGCCTGTATACAATCTTTTCAAAGTTGATACTACCGCTGCGAATAATGCTTTCATACTCAACGAAAAATTCGACAACAACAGTTTCCTTGCATTTCTTGTGGAAACCGCAACCGAAAGCTTCGAAAATCGTCTTGTTGAGCCTGAAAACTACAACGAGGAATACATCGAGGAAATTATCGAGGACGACATCGACATTACCGATAATTTCAACGGCGGCAAAAAGCCTAATGTTATCGTTATTATGAGCGAATCCTATGCGGATTTCCGTGTTTTTGAAGAACTGAACATTGACGATTCAATTTACGCAGGCTTTGATAAGGCTTGTGCGGAAGGAAAAAGCGGTATCGCAATTACTCCTACATACGCAAGCTTTACTGTACGTTCAGAATTTGAACTTCTTTTCGGACTTCCAGTGAGAGGTCTGAATACTCCAAATATGCCGCAGAGAGAGCTTGCAGACCGTGAACAGCCTGCATTTGCCCAGTATTACAAGAACTGGGGATACAAAACAGCTTACGTTCACCCATTCCAAGGTTCATTCTACAACAGAACTCAGGTTTACAGCGATTTTGGCTTCGACCAGATGATTTTCCACGACGACATCGACCAAGTAACTGACTTCACCGTTCCTGTTGAACATTACGGCACATACGTTGATGACAACACTATTTTCAATCAACTTATTCAGCTTATCAGTACAACTGACGAGCCTATGTACATTCATACAACTACAATGCAGAATCACCAGCCGTACAACCAAGGCGAAAATCCCGATGATGAAATCGGCAACTATCTGCAATGGATACAGCACACAAACGAGGGACTTACAGCTT
The DNA here is from genome assembly GCA_045539715.1 of Ruminococcus sp. GTDB lineage: Bacteria > Bacillota > Clostridia > Oscillospirales > Ruminococcaceae > Ruminococcus. Next base: position 2,515 of record JAZQFV010000050.1, read on the forward strand.
TCCTCGATAAAGTGAACAAACTTGATGAGCCTACGCTTGTTTTCTTTGTAGGTGACCATTTTCCCTCACTTCGTGGCGAAACAAGCGTTTACAATCAGCTTAACATAACAGGACAGAATTGCAGTACGCTTTATGAGCAGAAATATTTCTTCTGGAGCAACTACGGCGCTGATTTTTCATCAGTTCCCGAAACTAAATTCTCATTTTTCTACGTTCCCTACATCATAGCTGATATTATCGACGCTCCTCACGACGCTTTCATTGAAAGTATGGACGAAAATCTAAAAACAATTCCTGTTTATTCCACAGATTACAACGACGGAACTCCCGACAATGAAACTCTTGACATTCTCACATATGACCGTGTTGTGGGCGATGTAATGTCACCTTGCCCCATTCCCGAAGAAATTCTTGAAGCAAGCAAAGGAGAATAAGATGAAAGAAATCAATGTTAATTCAAAAGGCACAGCAACAACTGCTGTTAATGAAACAAATACAGCCGCAACTATGGGCAGCGGTTCTCTGAAAGTTTTCGCTACTCCAGCAATGGTTGCACTCATGGAAGCGTCCGCCTGCAATTGCCTTGCAGATTTCCTTGACGAGGGCGAAACTACAGTTGGAACCGCTCTTGACATAAAGCACATTTCCGCAACTCCCGTGGATATGGCTGTTACAGCAGAAGCAACACTCGCAGAAGTCAACGGCAGAGAGTTCACATTTGAGGTAAAGGCATTTGATGAAAGCGGCGAAATCGGATGCGGAACTCATAAGCGTTTCCTTGTATTTTCCGAAAAATTCACAGCTAAAACCTACGAAAAACTGAATAAATAAAATGTTAAAAGTCTGTCAATGCGGCAGACTTTTTTCATTTGTTAGTCATTTTTCCGTCGCCTATCATATATTTATCACATAAGTGATTATAATATAAATATAAAATGTAGTTAAGCGAGGGTGAGGCTATGTCAGATATGTATAACGACTTTAATCAAGATGACAGATATTACAGGGATATGGAGAATTACTCTCATTATTCAGACGAACCTCCTGAAAATCCCAAAAAGACAAAATCAACTATTTTTACTGTAATCATCATAGTTTTAATGCTTGCCTCTGTAATATTTGTGTTTGCTTTCATTACTAAAAGGCTACTTGATGAACGAAGTTACTTTGATGAAAATAAAAATAAAATCGCCGAATCTGTTTCCGAAAAAGATTCGACTGCAAAAAATAACAATTCGGAAAATGACAAAAGCGGAAATCATACCTCAACTCCGGGGCTTTTCGATATTGCTGCCCGTGAGGACGCTAAATATCTCCCCGATATTGTAGATGAAATTATGCCCTCTGTGGTAGGTATTTCCTCACTTTTTGAAGTGGAATACAGAGTAAGCAGCTTCAATCCGTTCTGGGGATTTCAGTCAGAACCCCAAATCCGTCAGGGCGTTGGCACAGGCACGGGAATTGTTATGACTGAGGACGGCTATATAGTTACGAATGCCCACGTAATTTATATGGAAAATACAGATGAATACAAAGCAGGCGAAGCAAAAGAGGTTTCAGTTCTTTTCAATAACGAGGAGGAATATGAAGCAAAAATCGTTGCATTTGATGTTGAAACTGACCTTGCTGTTCTGAAAATTGATGCAACAGGATTTACACCTGCAACTTTTGGAAATTCCGATGAACTTCGTGTAGGCGAACTTGTAATTGCCGTTGGAAATCCCCTTGGATTTGAACTTTTCGGAACTGTTACAAGCGGTATCGTTTCTGCCCGTGACAGAGAAATCTTAATCAACGACAAGCATATGACTCTTATTCAGACTGATACAGCCATTAATGAGGGTAACTCAGGTGGTCCGCTGCTCAATAGCTGCGGTCAGGTTGTTGGTATTAACTCAGCAAAAATGTCATCCAGTTACGGCAGCGCAACTGTTGAGGGACTTGGTTTTGCAATTCCTATTAATAAGGCAAAGGAAATCATTGATGACCTTGTAAATTACAAACACGTCAAGGGCAGACCGCAAATCGGTATTTCTGCTTCAAATATCGACGAAACTTATTCCGCTTATCTTGGTTTGCCTATGGGAATTTTCGTCCGTACAGTTGCCGAGGGAAGTGCCGCAGTTGAAGCAGGAATTAAAATCGGCGATGTAATTATTGGTATCAATGACGAGGCTGTTTATACTATGGATGAGCTTAACAGCATCAAGAATACATTCAAGGCTGGAGATACTATAATTCTTAAAATTTTCCGTGACGGTGAGGATATTGATGTTCCCCTTACACTTCACGAGGATTCAAATGAAATGCAGCCCGAAGCTGAAAATACAACAGAAGCAAAAGACACTATCAATTAAAATAAGGTACCTGCCAAATAATCCTGTGACTACCGCAAACGTAGAATATGTGTTAAAATTCGGCGGAGTGCAATGCACTCCAAAGAGCAGATTGGGGTTAAAGAAACATGGATAAAATAGCAAAAACCAAACGTGCAATGCGACTGCAGGAATGGTCAGAAATGTACCAAGCATACCAAGCAAGCGGCAAAACAGTATCGGCGTGGTGCGAAGAGCAAGAATTATCGCCAAAAACCTTTTATTACCGATTGCAGAAAATCCGTGAATCAGCGCTGGAATGTTCGGAAAAGCACGAGATTGTACCACAGGTATACTTGGTGTGCGTATATACGGATATGCGACGTGGAATTGACGGACTTGCCGCTATCGTACAGCAAAATTATAGATTGGAACCATGTTCGGGCAGTCTGTTTTTGTTCTGCGGAAGACGACGAGACAGACTTAAAGCTTTGCTATGGGATAATTCAAGGTGCTATATGATATGCCGTCCTGACGTAAACGAATTTACGCTCCGCTGCGTAAGAGTTGACAGAATGTTCGAAACAGAAATAATCGAAGATAGGAAAAGAGAATTACCTCCGATTACTTCGAGATTTTACAGCAAAACAGCTTCAAATAACTTTAACACGCAAAAGTTTATGCGTTCAGTTTTCAGTATGTTCCCCTGCCCTGAAAAAGACATAACGGAAGCTGTATTCCGAGTTAGCCGAAAGTGCGTCAGAACAATGACAGAGCGTTTCGGTTTCGATATATCGCAGAAAAGTCTTGATGAAAATGATGAATATTTTGAATACAAAATCCTTGTTCAACCGTCAAAAGCATTTTTCGGCTGGCTTTTCTCATTCGATACGCAA
>JAZQFV010000051.1:0-4050 GCA_045539715.1 Ruminococcus sp.
GCGTCTGTATGAACTTGATCCGAAAAAGCCGGTCTATGTTATGTGCCAGAGCGGACTGCGCAGCTATATTGCCGTCTGCATTCTGAATCACAGCGGTTTTAAGGCTTATAATTTCTCCGGCGGATACCGTTTTTACCAGACAGTCATGCAGGACAGGCAATTCAGTGAAAAATCGTTCCCCTGTGGTATGGAGAACTAATGGGTGTTGTTATGTTGATGAAGATGGTGAAAATCTGATTTTCTTTTGTGATCATTTTGAGATTTAAACGGGCGTTTTTAATTTAAATCAGCTCGAGATATGAAGCCAACCGTGCAGGTCTGCGGCTTGGTGCAAGGATCGTGGCGGCACTGCTTGGAGAATAGACAGTCATTGGTACATAGAGCCTTCGGTTGAACCGAGGGTTCTGTTTTATTTTGTATTGAAAATGGTGGGAAATGTGGTGTAATTTTTGAAACGCAAACAGGCGTACAAATAAGAATTTGATGGAAAGGTTACTTATGGATAAAAAAATATTTGATTTCAAAAAAATCGGAATAAATGAAATAGAAATAATTAAAGAATTGTTTGCAGGTGTATTTACAATTGAACCGTGGAATGATGATTGGTCAAATCAAGAGCAGCTTCAACTTTATTTGTTGGATTTGATAGGTCAAAGCAACTCGCTGACCTATGGATTGTTTGAGAATGGGAAGTTAATTGGTGTATCTATGGGGCACATCAAACATTGGTATTCTGGTACAGAATACTATATTGAAGAATTATGCATTCAAACAAATAAACAAGGCAATGGTATAGGAACTTATTTTATAAAAGAAATTGAAAAAGCGATAAAAGAACTTGGTCTGGTGCAAATTTTCTTACAAACAGAGAATAATGTTCCTGCATATAGCTTCTATCAAAAAAATGGATTTTGTGAATTAAAAGGGCACGTATCATTTGTAAAACAAATATAATGTGGTTTAAACTATCGAAGATATAAATTCCAATATATCAAACTGAATATTATTACATAGCCGTTTGTGACTAACAATCACAGACGGCTTTTTCTATACCCAAAAACAAGAAAGGAGTTGGTCAGATGATCCGAGTATTCGACGCTTTTTCGGGCATCGGAGGTTTCCGCAGTGCCTTTGAAAGAGTGGTCGGTTTCAAAACGGTGGGCTGGTGCGAAATTGACCGATTCGCCCAGAAATCCTACCGAGCGCTTTTCGACACAGGAGGTGAACAGTTTTATGAGAATATCAGAGATATTGACACAGCAGGACTTGCAGATTTTGATCTCCTCGTTGGAGGATTTCCGTGTCAACCGTTCTCGGTCGCAGGAAAAAGGCTTGGCACAGCCGATGAACGAGGCGATTTGTTCTTTGAGCTTGCCCGAATCCTTGAAGCCAAACGGCCTCGCTATTTTATCTTTGAAAACGTACCCGGACTGCTGGGTATTGAAAAAGGGCAGACTTTCAAAGTCATCCTTGAAACGCTTTCAAAGTTGGGGTATTGCGTGGAATGGCTTGTGCATGACAGCGCCGGCTTCGGCGTCCCGCAGTCGAGAAAACGAGTGTACCTTGCAGGATGTCTTTGAGTCGATTGTTCCGGAAAAATACTGGCTTTCGGAAACAGCGACGAGGAAAATAGCCGGAAAGTTAAACAGCTGATCGGCGGTTCACAGGGACAGCGTGTGTATGCTCCCGACAGTCTTGCGGTCACGCAGTGCAGCGGTTCAGGCGGTATGGGTGGTGACTCCCCACGGGGTGGGGAGATGTCACGAAGTGACAGAGGGGACGGGCGTGTAACGCAAACAGGTCTGTATCTGATTGATATGAACTATCCGCCTACTCTCACGGAAAAAGCCCGATGCATTACGGCACGTCAGGACAGTGGCGTGAGTAAGCATAAGGGTGAGCATTCAGGTGTACTTGTTGAGGATGGACCGAGATCCGTCCTCAATCCGTTTAAGGAAGAAGTCTACCAGAACGGCAGGCGTGTGAAAGAACCCAATGAGCCGATGTTTACGCTGACAGTTGTGGACAAGCACGGCATTGTTCATCAAGGCAGAATTCGCAGACTCATGCCAATTGAGTGCTGGCGACTGCAGGGCTTTACAACTGAGCAGTTCCGTAAGGTAGAAGCCGCAGGGCTTTCCGACGCACAGCTATACAAACAGGCAGGCAATGCCGTCACAGTGAATGTTGTGGAGGCACTTGCAAGGAATCTTTTGAAATTTGATGAGGACATGAACGAATCGAAAGATATAAGAATGTAGGGAAACAAGGGTTACAGATCCATTTATCTTGAATCTGTAACCTTTTTGCTATTGAAAATAGCGGTGGAATGTGGTATAATATAAGAGGTTAGACAGACCGATATGAATTGATAACAGAAAGGCATCATAATGAAAAAAATAGTCACATTTCTTTTACTTCTTGCAATGACATTACCAGTCACCTCTTGCAACAACAAGCAGGAAAACTCTTCGCAACCTGAAAGCTCTGTTCAGCAGGAAAGCAGTATTACCACTGAAAGCAATACCGCTGAAACGGAACAGCCGCAGACGATATCTCCCACAAAGCTTACCAACAAAATGACGGAAACGGAGCTTTCAAGAGTTGATAAACACGAACTTACGCTTCTTGATGTGCCGCAAGAACCGACAACAGAAGCAGAACCGGCTCAGACAGAGCATAAGGTCAGTGTGGAGTTCCATACACAAAGCATTGATGAGTGGCGTGAGAATATCGAGAGCTACCGTGACCAGATGACCAACGAGGAATACGAAGCGGCTATGGAGAATATCAGGATCGCCGAGGAAAAAGGTGAGAACGGCGGCAATCCTCATCCCAGTATCATTCTTGTTGACGGACATATAGTAACACATGCTATCCCGAACATGATTGATCCCGATTATGACGGCGGACGGTTTGAGTTTACCAGCACTATAATGAATGAGAATGGCGAGCCTGAATATGAGGAGGAGATGTCATTTGAATCATTTGAGGAGTATCTTGACTGGATCAGAAAAAATGATGTCGAATGCGGATATTCTGATGAGATGATCGAGCAGGATATACTTAATATACAACTCGCCTATGAAGCTCTGAAAACAGGCGATTATGAGGTTTTACCTGAAGGCACGGTCGATTTGGAGGATCGTTCGCTGTATCTTTGGTATGAGGAAGAGATCGGAGACTTCCGTGACCTCTGGGAGTATGACCGCAATGCTGTTGAAGCGATCAAAGATTCCATAGACGAGATCAGTATCTACGATGAGGAACTTGACAAAGAGTTTGTAGTTCATGTGACGCTGCCGCCGGATTACGATAAGGAAAAGACCTATCCTGTATTCTTCCTGACTGACGGCATATGGCGTTTTGGCAATCACACGGAACTGAGAAAGGTCATGGAGGACGGCGAGGCTGCTCCTGTAATACTTGTAAGTATGTGGTACAGTTATAATGTCAACGATACTGACGGGAATATCCGCCACTTGGATCTGGTGGTGAACCGTGATAAGATGCTCGATTTCATTACCGACAATCTTATGCCTTACCTCTGCGAAAACTATCATATCGACTGCGCAAATTCAACGCTGTACGGTCACTCGGACGGCGGTGTATTCGCTCATAATGCGCTGTTCAAGTCCGATCTATATGAAAATCAGCCCTTTGGCAATTACATTATCGGAAGTCCTGCACTGTGGGGGCTGTATAACTATAACGATAATTCTAATATAAGCTCTGATGATGTAGTAAATGATTACGGTTACTTTGATAGAAACGAGCAGCTCGATAAAAGCGTGTTCCTTTGTGCAGGCTCTTTGGAAGATCCCGACTATGCTGACAACTATAACGGTCACGATACGACGCTGGAGGGCGTTGCAAAACTGAAAGAACGCTTTGAAGCCCACGGTGTAGACTTTACACATAAATTATATGAATCACATCACTATCAGTATATTCCCGAAATGCTGGTGGAATATCTGAAAACAATGTATCCGTGTTAACTGAATGTTTAGGTTGGGATTTACAAAACTGAATATGATTACATAGCCGTTT
>JAZQFV010000052.1:0-15797 GCA_045539715.1 Ruminococcus sp.
TTTAATATTTCACAAAATCATAAATCTGCTTGGGCTTGTGCACAATGAGAATAAACCATATGCTTGCTGTCAACAAAGTTGCAGAAAGCATAGCTCACAAAAAAGTGACAATGTGGCTACAAAGGCGATGCTTGCTCTCAATGCTAATGCCAGAGAGCGAGCATACCGATTTTTCAAAATCGTGACTTTGACTATTCACAGGCGATGCTTGCTGTCAACGGGAACAAAAATAAGGTTTGATGTCTTTTTCAAAAGAAAAAAACTATTGCTTCTAAAAGACGTTGACAAGCAAATAAGTATTTGATATAATAAAGGTGACCAAACGGTCACCTTTATGTTTTTATGGAGGGTACAATGGAAAATTCAACTAAAGACAGAATACTCGATGAGGCACTGATAATGTTTGCCGAAAACGGATATAAGGGTACAAATCTGCGTGACCTTGCGGCACAGCTTGGTCTAAGCAAATCCGCATTATATAAGCACTACAAGAGCAAAGAGGATATATGGAACTGTCTGCTTGACAGAATGGAAAGCTATTACGCAGAGCATTTCGGCTCGGAGGCTAATCTCCCGCCACAGCCAAAATCCTGTGAAGAACTGCTCACACTTACAGTAAATATGCTCCGATTTACTGTTAATGATCCGAAAATTATTCTTACAAGAAAGCTATTACTGACCGAACAATTTCACGATGAGCGTGTAAAAAAACTTGCAACAAAGCATTTTCTTGAGGGAACGCAGAAAATCTTTGAAAAGGTTTTTGAAGGAATGATGACAGACGGACTGCTGAAAAAATCAGACCCGGAAATGTTAAGTTTTACTTATACCGCACCGATTACATCGCTTGTTCACCTTTGCGACAGAGAGCCGCAGAAACAGGAACTGATTTTCAAGCAAATCGAAGATTTTGTAGCCCACTTTATTTCCACTTACGCAGAGAAATAATGCATGACAGAACGGAGGTACTTATGAATTACGAAATTTATATGCACGGACAGATACTCGGAACACATTCCTTTTTGCTTAAAGGAGAGTTCCTGCAGCCCGATGAATATTCAGAAATCAAAGCAAAATATTTTCTGCCAGGCGGAGAAACAGGCACAGCAGCAACTGTGCTATCCTCTTTGGGGGCAACCGTAAAAATTGACGGCACACATATAGGAACAGAGGTTGCACCACTTTTAAGGGAGTTCTATAAAAATAAGGCAGTCGATTTGTCCTCACTTTATTTTGACCCTGATTATGAAGGACTTATGGACTATGTTGTAATTGCAGGACTTGTCCGTTCGCCTATGGGTGTATTTCAGTCGTTATATGAAAAAGGCCCAAAGAAACGCTGGAATATGCCAAAGGAGGAAGATATAAAGAACTGTAAGGTTGCGGCTATCGACCCGTACTTTCTTGAAGAAACACAAGCTGCGGCAGAGCTTTGCGTAAAGCATAACAAGCCTTTTGTTACAATAGACTGCCGTCACGACAGCTATCTTCACAAGCATTGCGCAGTGAATGTGGTATCAAAGGAATGTACAGGTTCTGAACAGTATAAGGACAAAAGCATAGAAGAAATCTACGAACTGCTTACCGATAATACTGACGGTCTTGTAATTATCACTCGTGGCGAAAAGGAAATGTTGTACGGTAGAAAAGGTCAGCCAATGAAGAGAATGACCCCTTTTTCTGTTGAGGTGAAAAGCACGCTTGGTGCAGGAGATACATTCAAGGCGGGCTGTGTTTACGGTTTACTGAACGATATGACCGATAATGAGATTGTGCGTTTTGCAAGTGCTTGCTCTGCGATAGCAATATCCAGATTTCCGCTACCGCTTAATCCTCCGACTATGGATGAGGTTAAGGAATTTCTGAACAGCTAATCTGTCTTATAAAACAAAACTTTATGAGGTGACTAAATTGATAGATATTACCGTATGGATAAATCAGTTTTTGCAAACGATTAACGAAATTTTCGGAAACCGTGTATGGTTTGTGGGTTTGCAAGGAAGTTACAGTCGTGGTGAAGCAAAGGAAACAAGTGACATTGATATTGTCGTAATACTTGATGAATTATCTGTTGCAGATATTCATACCTATAATACAATGCTGGATTCCTTACCGCACAGAGAATTGATTTGCGGGTTTCTTTCGGGGAAAGAGGATATTCTGAATTGGGAGCCATCTGACCTTTTTCAGTTTTATCACGACACCACTCCGATTAAAGGAGATCTTGATGAATTACTGTCATTAATTGACGATACTGCTGTTGACAGAGCAATAAAAATCGGCGTGTGCAATATCTTTCACAGTTGCGTACATAATATGCTTTATGAAAAGAGCGAAGAAATCCTAAAAGGATTATATAAATCTGCTTCTTTTGTTGTACAGGCAATTTGCTTTAAACAAACAGGAAAGTATATCAGCCGACAAAAAGATTTGCTTTCAATTGTTTCTTCGGATGAACGTGTTATTATTGAAACCTTTTTAAGTTTAAGAAATGATGGAATGATTGATTTTTACAAAATGTCCGAAGTCTTGTTTATCTGGGCAAAGAAATGGATAAACAAAGAATAACTTTTTTTGAATATGAAATCTATCCGACAAATCGATATCTGTTTTACGATTCGTGTCATCAGCGTGTTGAAATATTTCTGTAATTTTAAAGGAAAACACTATGGAAAAACTATCACAAAGAACTGAAGCAATACTGCTTAAACGTTTCAGCAAGGACAGCCTTATTTCACTTGCAACATCCGTAGAAAATGTGCCGTACGTCAGAACTGTTGACGCATTTTACGATGACGGTGCGTTTTATGTGCTTACTCACGCTTTATCTGGAAAGATGAAGCAGATTGAGAAAAATCCGATTGTTGCAGTTTCGGGTGAATGGTTTACCGCACACGGCAGAGGGATAAATCTCGGTTGGTTCGGAAGTGATAAAAATAAGTCTATCGCAGAGAAAATGCGTATCGTTTTTGCTGATTGGATTGACAACGGACACAGCAACTTTGAAGATAAAAATACAATTATTCTCCGTATAGAGCTTACTAAAGGAGTTCTGTTCTCTGATGGAATACGATATGAAATTGATTTTAGATAAAACTTATGGAAAAGGCGAAAAAATATTACTTGAAACAAAAAGACTGATTCTCCGTGAGCTTACATACGCTGATTTCAAGCCGCTTTATGCAGTTCTCGGTGATTCGGATATTATGAAGCATTATCCTTACATATTTGATGAAAACAAAGTGCGTAACTGGATTGAACGGAATATAGAACGTTACCGCACAGACGAATTTGGACTGTGGGCTGTTGTTCTGAAAGAAAACGGCGAAATGATTGGTGACTGCGGAATAACAATGCAGAATATAAACAGTCAGTTTCTTCCTGAAATCGGCTATCATATCAGAAAGGATATGCAGAACAAAGGCTATGCGACAGAGGCGGTGGCTGGGTGTATAAGATACGGCTTTGAAAAGCTGAATTTTGATTGCCTTTATTCATATATGAAGTACACAAATTCAGCATCTGCCCGTGTTGCCGAAAAAAACGGAATGAAATTCATCGGGGAATATCCTGACGATGTGAATTACCTGACAAGAGTTTACTGTGTAAACAGAAAGGAATGGAAAATGTCAACTATAAAAAACTATGATGAAAGAAGAAAAATGGATAAAATGAGAAACGACATTACAATACGGCCTGAAACGACCAAGGACTATAAGGAAATTATTTCCCTTATTTTACGTTCATTCAGTGAGGGAACGAATTATTCCGACGGAAGCGATATTGTAGCATTGATTGAAGAAATACGAATGTCAGAATATTATATTCCCGAACTATCATTTGTTGCAGAGCTTGACGGAAAAATTGTGGGACATTTTCTGTTTTCACATTTCCCTCTTTCCGAAACGAAAGAGGGCGGACATATCAATGATAACAGCATTGTTATGCTTGCTCCTGTTTCGGTACACGCTGATTATTTTCATCAGCATATCGGAATTAGTATGCTTAAACTCGGTATCGAGAAAGTAAAAGAACACGGCTTCAAAGGAATAAATGTAGAAGGCGACTATCATTTCTACAATCGTGTTGGCTTCAGAACCTCGTCAGAATACGGTATTTATCCCACAAGCGGAATCCCTATGCAGGAACCGAGATGTATGATGTGTATGGAAACAAGCGAAGGCTCTCTTGAAAATATAGGCGGTTATGTGGTTTATGATATGTATTACAATGCCTGAGTGAAAATCAAAACTGTAAGTTTACTTGACACGATTCGTATCATCAGCGTGACAATGCGGTTCTTTACTGTTTTTATATCCTTTGCTATTATTAAATCAGCTCTGACAGCAAAATAATATGCGAAAGGACAAATAAAAAATGAAAGATAAAAAATTGTTTTCTGTCGGACTTATCCTGATTGCAGTATTTGTATTCTGGACAATACTGATTCTGACAGTTGATGTTCAGTCCGTCGGAGTTAATGGAACTGTTGTCGTTTTTGCGACGCTGAATTGCTCATTTCATAATATGACAGGTGTGAATATGACAATCTATCACATCACCGATTGGCTCGGTCTTGTGCCGCTTTTCTGCTGTATGATTTATGGTGCAGTCGGCTTTGTTCAGCTACTTCAAAGAAAAAGCCTTTTGAAGGTGGATATTGATATTCTGCTGTTAGGCGTGTATTATGTAATTGTAATCTTCGGCTACCTGATTTTTGAAATGATACCGATAAATTACAGACCCATACTGATTGACGGGAGAATGGAAGTGTCATACCCTTCATCTACAACGCTACTCGTGTCAAGCGTTATGCCGACTGTTATTTTTCAGATTGACCGAAGAATTAAAAACAGGGTTGTCAGAAGAATTATTACGCCATCTACTATTCTCTTTTCGTTATTTATGTTAATCGGACGGACTATTGCAGGCGTTCATTGGCTGACAGATATTATCGGCTCAGTATTTTTAAGTGCTGGATTGTTTCTGATTTATTATGCAAATGTTTTACGGCTTGATAAAAAGCGGGAGGAATATCGTGGAATTCAATGAGAAATTACAGGAATTAAGAAAAAGCAAAGGTCTTACACAAGCACTATCCACAACTTAAGCACGCAAAAATACTCACAAAAAAGCCATAAAAAGTTTGTATAAAATACCAATTGACAAAATGAGAAAGCCGATAAAATCGGAAGTATATATCTATTTGATATACTTCATGATTTTGAGGTGCATTAGAATGTTTTCGATGATAATTGCAATTGGTATTTCAGCATCAATTTAAGAGCAAAAGCTACACTCGATGAAAGCCGTTTCAAGCCTGAGTGTTTTACCAGAAATCGTAAAATGCCTTTTGAAAAGCTTCTGAAATTTATGCTTTCAATGAACAAAACTTCAATCCAGAACGCTCTTAACAAATTCTTTGAGAAAGAAGGAACTTGTCAAGAATTGGTGATATTTCGTACTAGCTCTGTGCGGTGTTGCCCTAAATGCTTTCCGGCGGAGTCAAGATTCTTTTGTTGATTGCATTTTTCTTATCAAAAGAGTATTTCATTACAATATTGACATTTTACGGAAGATATGATATAATAAGAGAAATAAAATATCGATATAAGAAGATACGGTTTGAAAAGTTGTTAGCTGAGTAGATGAAAAAGGGAATCAGGTTTGAATCCTGAACAACCGCCATTACTGTATTTGACAAGAGAAAGCAAAATTGCCATTGGGATATACTGTCCTGAGAAGGCTTGCTTTTACTGTGATTATTTCACAGCATCATAAGTCAGGAAACCTGCCGTATCTTTTTAGGTTCAACACAACTTTGGTGAGAAGAGTGCAACCGATTTGTCGCCGTGCAGCGGCTTTGGTTATATTCTTTTTTATGCCAAAGTCTTTTTTGTGTGCGTCCATAAATCAGTTGTACTCTTTTGACCGTTGGTTGAAAGGGTATTTTTTATTGTTGCAGAGGAGGGATGATAAGTGACACCAGATGAGAAAAAGTCCTTGGCGGAAGAACTTTTGCGTCAAAAGTACAAGGAATTGGGAAGACTTCCACAGAAAGAGGATTTCGATGACTCAACAAGGTCACGAATCAAAGCCTTTCTCGGTCCGTGGCCAAGAGCATTGGAGGCCGCAGGTCTGAAAGAAGCAAAAATTAAACCGAAGAAATCCCATAAGCGAAAGCGGAAGAATCCCAGTAAGAAAAATTGCCTTGTATCTCATCAGAAAGCTTCAAAAACGAATATATCCGAGCCTGAAGGATATATTACACCAATTGAAAAAGGAGAATAATATGATAGGTAAAAGAATTACAAGTGCGTTTCTTGCTCTCACAACAATGGTGACTGCGATTCCATTTACAGCAACAGCTGCTGAAAGCAACAACGTGTACATTTCAATCAGCTATGACGGACAGTTCATAAACGGAAAAGAAGGAAACGCTGTTGCATATTCAGCTGTATCGCTGGATGACCTTGCCGCTATTGACCTTGACACATATGGTCTTGGCGATTATAAATACGACAAGAATGGCGACGGCACACCCGATACTACAGCACTTCACCTCTATATCTACACACAGGAAAATATCATCGGCAACGACTGGTCCGATGTAAATGTTACGGGAAGTGCAGGCAGTATCTTCTTCGAAAGCGGTCTTTTCGGATTTGAGGACTGCAATCTCAATTATTTTTACAACGGTATTTATCCCGAAGTTGACGGCTGGGGCGTAACTGCCGACCAGATTGTTCTGTCAGAGGGAGATTTCTTCGATATTGCAGGTTACACAAGCTGGTCGTTTTACAGCGATTCAGCCACAGGATTCCATTATTTTGCAGATGAAAACGGAGAAATTACTCATAACTATTCTGCAGAAAGCGGCAAGGAAACCACTTTCAGACTTGTCCGTTCCTATTCTGCAATGGGTTCAGAAGCGGCTTTGCTTGATGAATCGGGATATACAGTTTACTACGGAACAAGCATAGGCAATGCCGAAGGAAGTGTTACAACTGACAGCAGCGGTGAGGGTAAGGTTACATTCCCCTCTGACGGTACATGGTATCTCTGGTGTGACGGTGCTTTCGGTGCGGAAAACAGTGAGGATATTGTATCATCACCTGCAAGTGCAGTTGTAAATGTTAAAGAATCCGCTGCGGCACGTCAGCCACAGGATGTAAGTGCTGTTCTGAATGCAACAATGGCAAAGCTTGCCGATACAGTAACAGAGCCTGCTTTCGGTACAAATGCTGGAGAATGGACAATTCTCAGTCTTGCAAGAGGCGGTTATTTTGAAAAGGATAACGCTTATTTCAATGACTATTACGACAGAATTGTAGCAACAGTAAATGAAAAAGCCGCATCAGTTTCACTTGCAAACGGTGCACTTCACAAATCAAAGTCCACAGATAACTCACGTCTTATTATCGCACTTTCTTCTATCGGTAAGGACGCAACATCGGTAGGCGACTGGAATCTCATTACACCTTACGAAGATTTCAGCTGGATTAAAAAGCAGGGACTTAACGGAACTGTTTTTGCTCTCATTGCTCTTGATACAAACAACTATCAGACTGTTGATACAACAATCCGTCAGCAATGTATTGATGATATTTTAAGCAGACAGCTTTCTGACGGAGGCTGGGCATTAAGCGGAAGTGTTTCCGATCCCGATGTAACATCAATGGCACTTCAGGCTCTTTATCCTTACAGAGATCAGGCTGAAGTATCAGCGGCAGCTGAAAAGGCATTAACTTGCCTTTCTGATGTTCAGAATGAGGACGGCGGATATTCTTCTTTCGGAGATGCAAACTGCGAAAGTTCTGCACAGGTTATTATTGCGGCAACAACATGGGGAATTAATCCCGATACAGACAGCAGATTTGTGAAGAACAACAAATCCGTTGTAGATGCTTTGCTTACTCATTATATCGAAGATGAAGCCGCATTCAAGCACGTTGCGGCAGGCAGTGCAAACGGTATGGCAACCGATCAGGCTTGTTATGCTCTTGCAGCATATAACCGCTTTATGAATGGCAAAACAGCCCTTTATGATATGTCTGACGTTGAATTTGACGCTGCTGAAAGCGAAGTAGTTGCAGGAAAGTCTGTCGCTATTCTTGGCGTTCCGTCAGAGATTTCTGACAAGTCAGGTGAAAACTTCAATGCTACAATCAGTATTGACCAATGGGATAATACAGCAGGATATAAACTTGTTGACTTTGTTATGAATGTTCCCGCAGGTTTAAGCGTATCTTCCGTAACAGCCGGAAATCGCCTTGACGGCGGTGAGGTAAGCTATCACCTTGAAGCAGAAACAGGAAAGCTTCGTGTGGTATATTTTGACGCTAACAACAACAGCGATATTACTGTAAGCGGAACAGAGTTCCCTGCACAGCTTTTCACAATCGAATTCACCGTTGATAAGGTAAATGCAGGCGACAAGCTTGATGTATCTGTGGGTGGAATGTCAATCAAGCTCAATTCTGATTCTGCTGATGAAAAGTCAATGATTATTGTAGATACCACAGAAGCAATAGGCGTAATTGATGTTGTCAAGGGCGTATCCTATAGTGCAGTTTGTCTTTACATCGGTGATGATATTGACCTTATCCCCTCAACAAAGAAAGCTGTTGCCGTTGCAGCAGTAGGCTATGACAAAATCGGAAAGCTTGAATACAATGACGGCACTAACAAGTATGAGTTCAGATACAGTTCCGAAATTTCTGAGAAAACAGGAATTATGACATATGTATGCCTTGTTGACGCAGGAATTGATATGACAGAATTTGCAGACAGCACAAACTTTACATACACAACAGAAACACCTGCTGATATTACTTTTGGTGATGTAAACAACGACGGTATTATCAACGCACAGGATGCTCTCGGTGCTGTTGATACATGGCTCCGCAAGACAGATGCACCTGAGGACGATGAAATCCTTGCACTTAACGTAAACAGTGACAGTCGAATTAATACATTTGATGCACTTGGTATTGTTGAAGCTTATGTAAATGACAGCGAATATATGATTATCACAAAGGCATCTGCTTTAAGCACGAACAAGTAATATAGAGGTTACAATATAAGGGTGGGGGTGATTTATCGCTCCCATTCCCTTTATAAAGGAGCATTTATGAGTGAAGAAAAGAAAAAATCAAAGTCAAGGAAATGGATTATAATTATATTGGGAATTATATTGCTTATCATAATTTTACTGCTTTTCACACGCTGTAATCAAAGCATAAATAAAATCCCGACGCTTATAATAGAAACTCCCCAGAAAATCAGTACAGACACGGAAGAAATCTCCCTTGATGTAACAATTTCAGATTTCGGTGACGCACTTTATCCTGCGGCAAGTATGAGTATAGCCTTTGACCCTGCGTATCTTGAATTTATCGGTCTTGGAGAAGGGAATGTATTTGTACTCAACGAAGATGAAAACGTAACGAAAAAGCTTCCCGAGTGGGGCTGTAATCCGTCCCAATGCAATAAATCGGGAAAAATCAATATTATGTATCTTGATACAACGGCAGGCAAAAACGCTTTCACCAAGTCATTACTTAAAGAAAACGTCAATGTTGTACTGCGGTTGAAATTCCGACTGCGTGGAAGTGCGTCAACAGGAGATGTGTACGACCTTGTATTTGAGGACGCTGTTTTTGCGGCATCGGACGAAAACGAAAGTCTTGCAATGGCTCGTGATACATTGAAAGTCAGAAACAGTAAAATAGTTGTGGGATGATGAATATGAAACGAATTTTCAGCCTTATTTTAACAATTGCTCTTGCGTTCTGTTTTACTTCCTGTAAGGGAAATTATGCACAAATAGATCTCAATGAGCCTATGACAATCCCCGAAAGCGGAATCATAGAAAAGAAAATTCTTGATGAGATAAAAAAAGAAAATGCCATTGCTGTCTTTGAGGGAAATTCAAACTCTATTCATTACGAATGGACAATTTTCGGCAGCGATATAAAGAATACAAGAGATATAAATTTATCCATTGAACTTACAGAAACCGATAACGGAATTAAAACAGTTATGAACGAAAGTTCGGATTTCGGCTTTCCGCTTCTTCTCTCGATTCATCTCAATGAAAAGTGGACAGAGCAGAATGCCTCCGCATATAATGACGGCAAAGCTGTATACTCTGTTTCTGTTACAGGAAGTAAAACCACTATACTGAATATTCCGATTGATAAAGTAGTAAGCGAATTTACGATTGCACCTGTCACAGATTCATACAGCGATAGTCAGCCGCAAACAGAAAAGGTTTATACCGAAGAAGATATTATACAAACTGAAACTGTAACATCAGCTGAACGTGACGAGTACCTTTCGGGAGTTAATAACAGCGACAACCGCATATATTCCGACGGAAATGCAACAGATCAGGATAAATATAAAACTGACCCTGTTCCCGAAGGTAAGCCTATGCCAGTTGAACCTGAAAATCAGGAAATCAACAACGACAAAGCGTTCACTTGTACATTCTCCATTGAGTGTTCAACAATACTGAATAATCTCAATGACCTTGAAGCTGACAAAAGAGAAATTGTCCCCTCAAATGGCATTATACTTCCCCCGACAGTTGTTACATTCTACGAGGGCGAGTCTGTATTCGATGTGCTTCAGCGTGTCTGCAAGGAAAATAATATTCATATGGAGGCTTCGTGGACACCTGTATACAATAGTGCCTATGTTGAGGGAATCAACAATCTTTACGAATTTGACTGCGGAAATCTTTCGGGCTGGATGTACTGTGTGGACGGCTGGTACCCCAACTACGGCTGTTCAAGATATCAGCTGAAAGACGGTGAAACAGTTGAATTCAGATACACTTGTGACCTCGGCAAAGATGTCAGCTGTGATTGGATGGGTAACTATGCGTGATACCTTTCGTGATTTTCACCCTTTTGTGAATTTTCTGTACTTTTTGCTTGTCATATCCTTTTCATTCTGCCTTACACATCCCATTGCACAGGCAATATCGCTGATATGTGCAGCTGTGTATTGTATCAGCACGGAGGGCAGAAAAAGTATTATGTTCATACTAAAATTCTGTCTGCCGTCCATTCTTGTTACAGCCTTTATCAATCCTGCATTCAACCATGAGGGACAAACTATTCTGATATATTTCAGCAACGGTAATCCTCTTACCCTTGAAAGTATTTTGTATGGCATTTCATCGGGAGTAATGCTTGTGACAATACTTTTGTGGTTTATATCATTCAATCGTGTTATGACATCGGATAAGTTCATATATCTTTTTGGAAAAATAATCCCGTCGCTGTCCCTCGTACTGAGCATGTCCCTGCGGTTTGTACCGAGATTTAAAGCACATATGTTTTCCGTTGCGGAAACACAGCGGTGTATTGGCAGGGATGTATCAAGCGGTAGCCTTATTTCACGCACGAAAACTGCGATTACAATTCTTTCGGCATCTGTAACATGGGCGCTTGAAAACGCAATTGAAACAGCCGACAGCATGAAAAGTCGTGGATACGGATTGAAAGGGCGGACTGCATTTTCTATATACCGCTTTGAAGAACGTGATGTATATGCTGTAATATGGTTTGGATTCTGCGGATTATTTCTTCTTGCAGGGAGTATTGTGTCTGCATTCGGCTTCCGTTATTTCCCGAATATCCGCTATGCCGCCTTTGATGTGACAACAATACCATTTTATTTTGTCTATTTGGGAATGTGTATCACACCGTTCTTAATAAATGTAAAGGAGGAGCTGAAATGGAAAGCCTTGTATTCAAAAATGTGAGATTTGCATATCCACAGGAAGAAAACAATGCTCTGAATGATGTTTCCCTTGAAATCACACAGGGCGAATTTGTCATAATCTGCGGTTCATCAGGTTGTGGAAAATCCACGCTTCTGCGGCATATGAAATCCTGTCTGACTCCTCACGGTAAATTCAGCGGTGAAGTATTTTTCAACGATAAACTGCTGAAAGATATTGACGAACGAACACAGTCACAGGAAATCGGATTCGTTCTGCAATCTCCCGAAAATCAGACAGTCACGGATAAGGTATGGCACGAGCTTGCATTCGGATTGGAAAGCCTTGGATATGATATCCCTGTTATCAGACGGCGTGTTGCGGAAACTGCCGCATTTTTCGGGATTGAAGCGTTGTTCTACAAGAATACGGCAGAACTGTCGGGCGGACAGAAACAGCTTTTAAGCCTTGCGTCCGTGGTAGCAATGGAGCCTGAAATCCTTGTTCTTGACGAGCCGACAGCCCAGGTTGACCCCATAGCCGCAGTTGATTTTCTTAATCTGCTTGGCAGAATAAACCGTGAACTCGGCATAACGATAATCCTCACCGAGCATCGTCTTGAAGAAGCGTTTCCCTTTGCCACAAGAATTGTAGTAATGGAAAAAGGACGAATTATATGCGATGATACTCCCGAAAATGTGGGGATGGCTTTAAAGGGGAAAAACAGCGGAATGTTTCTTGCAATGCCAACCACAATGAGAGTGTGGGCGGGTATTGAAACAAAATTGCCCTGTCCTGTGACAGTCCGTGACGGAAGTCATTTTCTTGCGGAGAGGAATAAAGAACAGGAACTTCTTCCGCTTTACAAAGCTGATGAATATATAACTGATGAAGAAATTATCCTTGAATGTGATGAAGTGTTTTTCAGATATGACAAGGAACTTCCTGATATTCTGAAAGGCTTTTCGATTAAGCTTCATAAAGGCGAATTCTATGCGATACTTGGCGGTAATGGTGCAGGCAAATCAACGGCATTGAAAGTTCTTGCAGGAATTCAGAAAGCATACAGAGGAACGGTAAGAGCAGTCGGCAAAATCGGAATGTTACCGCAGAATCCGCAGACGCTTTTTGTGAAAAAGACAGTCAGAGAGGAGTTATATGACGCTTTCGGCAGAACAAAAATCTCATCTGATATGAACGAGCGACTTATGTCGTGGACTGTGTCAACTTGTGAGCTTACAAATTTACTCGATCGCCACCCCTATGATTTATCAGGTGGGGAACAGCAGAGAGCCGCACTTGCAAAGGTTTTGCTGACTTCTCCGGATATTCTTCTGCTTGACGAGCCAACAAAAGGCTTGGACGCTGAATTTAAGGTTCATTTTGCCGGAATTATAAAAAAGCTGACTGCAAGCGGTATATCTGTGCTTATGGTAAGCCATGATGTTTCATTTTGTGCTGAATATACCACATATTGCGGAATGTTCTTTGACGGTAATATTGTGGCTGAGGGTACGCCGAGGGGATTCTTTTCGGGGAACAGCTTTTATACAACTCCTGCAAACAGAATGGCGAGAAATCATATTCCTGACGCTGTTACTGTAAACGATATTATCCGTTGCTGCGGCGGAACAACGATTGAAACTACCAGCGTTTCAGAAAAATTACAGCCTTTGCCTGAAAGAACAGTAAAAAACACAAATTCAAAGCCGATTTTTTTGCCATTATGGAGAAAAGTTATTGCTGTGATTTCAGCCTTAACTGCCTTTGGAGTATTTATTTACGCAACAGGAATTTCTGATTTAACAGCGATGATTAACGAAACAGGAATAAGCACCGCAGGAGAAAATCAGCTGTATTTATATATCATTCTCTTTGTGTCCCTTGCTGTATTTCTGCTTGCAATTGGCAGAAGAAGCGAGCCGTCAATCGAAATACAGACACCGAAAGAAAAACGAAATCTTAGCAAGAGAACGGTTGCTGCAGCTGTTTCGATACTAATTCTGATACCGCTGACTATATTTGCAGGGGTATTCTATCTTGACAGCAGCAGTTACAGTCTGATTGCATTTCTTGTATTGACGGAATGTATGCTGCCCTTTTTCATTGTATTTGAGGGACGAAAGCCTATGGCTCGTGAGCTTGTAACAATAGCTGTTATCTGTTCTATCGGTGTTGCAGGCAGATGTCTGTTTTTTATGCTGCCCCAGTTTAAGCCTGTTCTTGCACTTACGATTATAGCAGGCGTTGCATTTGGCGGTGAAACGGGATTTCTTGTAGGAGCCGTGACAATGCTTGTATCAAATATTATGTTTTCGCAAGGTCCTTGGACTCCGTGGCAGATGTTTGCAATGGGAATCATCGGATTTTTTGCAGGAGTTTTATTTAAAAAAGGCTGGCTTCGGAGAAATCGTATATCTCTTGCGGTTTTCGGAGAATTTTCAGCTGTTATTATTTACGGTGGAATTATGAATCCTGCGTCTGCATTTATGTTTTCAACTGAAAGCCTGAGTTTAAAACTGATTACAGCATATTATATTTCAGGTTTTCCAATGGATTTAATTCACGCCTTCGGTACTGTGATTTTCATAATGCTTGCCGCAGAACCTATGCTTGAGAAAATGGAGAGAATCAAAATCAAATACGGATTGATTGAATACCGTCAGAAAATGGAGGGTATAGATGGATAACAGCTCAAATTTCTTTAGAAATCATAACTGCGAGTATTTCCCTTGTCATAAGGTGAATAATGCTGAAAACTTCAACTGCCTTTTCTGTTATTGTCCTTTATATAATCATTCTGACTGCGGCGGAAATTATTCAATAACAGAAAATGGTATAAAGGATTGTACCGACTGTACTCTGCCGCATAAGACTGAAAGTTTTCAGTATATAATGGATAAGCTTAAATGATATGTGTTCTAATGATAATTAATAAGGAGAGTTTTATATGGGACAGATTCTTGAAACTATTATAAACGTTTTTAAATAACTTTACGAATCGATTCTTAAGGGCATCTCTAAAAACCCCTTTTGAGAAAAAATAGTTATGCACGACATCTGCTTCGTCAACCTCCCTCGGAGTGCGGCAGCACGCCTTCGGAAGGTTTTCTTGCAACTGCCGCACCTATCTGTTTTTTCTTTAATCAAACGGGTTTTTAGAGATGCCCTTAAGAGTTTGTTATGATGTTCAGATAAATATTTGTCTTATGGCATCGATTGACTTTTAATAGAAAACGATGTATAATATTATTAAATGAATGGTTTGATTTTAGAAACTGTTTGATAAATAAGAATTTGACGAGGTGATTAAGATGCTTGTTTTATGTTCAAACGGATTATCAAGTGATATGTTACTGGCACAACTAAGTGGTAAAATGGCTGACTGCAAGACCGCCGCATTAGTTGTAACTGCAGATAATGAATACAAGGAAAACAATTATCACGTTCCGAGATGTGTTGCAGAATTACAATCTCTAAACTTAAATGTTGATATATTTGATTTGGATAAACAGCCTGCTGATTTGTTGCTGAACTATGATGTGGTCGAATTTATTGGGGGAAATCCATATTATTTGCTACACGCCATCCAAAATAGCAATTCAATTGACATCTTAAGAACGATTGCTACAACAAAAATCCTAATTGGTTGGAGTGCCGCCGCCTTTGCTTTTGGACCAACACTTGAATTGGTAAATTGTTATTCGCCTGAAATGAATTTCTTAGGATTAACAAATTTAAGAGCCCTGTCATTGACAGATGTTCAAGTGTTACCGCACTATAGTAAGTTTCTTTCGAGGTTTGAGAAATTTGAAGAGAAGTGCTGTATTTATGAGGAAGAACACGGTGTAAAAGTTATCCGTATAAATGACGGTGATGGGGTGTTTATTGATAAAGAAATTATTATCTGCAAAAAATAAATTCCAATAGGTCGAACAGTTAGGAAAATAAGAATTTATGGAGGTGTCATATGCACGGTTATCAAATCAAATTATTATGGGAAAAACTGATTGAGATTCACGGCTTGATTTTATCTCAGAATTGGATACAACTAAAACGT
>JAZQFV010000053.1:0-42323 GCA_045539715.1 Ruminococcus sp.
GCCATCATTAAAATCATCTGCGTTGGGGACAAGTCGCTGAACGATATACCCATCAACAAGAATGTAGGGATTAAGCGGAAAGGAGTCTTCCCCTTTTTCCTCAGCGATTCTGATTTCCTCCATAGCCGCCTCATACTCTTCATCGGTTATCCAGTTTTGCTCATGATTGGTCTCGACATTTTTGCGCAATTCATCAAGGTCGATCGTCTGAAACTCGATGCTGACTTTGTGCTCAGCATTCGGGTCGGCATTTGGTTTTTCGATTTCGTCGAGAAGCGTGAGAGCGTGCCTGTTTACAAGATCAAGCTCCATCTCCGTCATTTTGTTGGTAAGCTTTGTGGGAGATACTGTCTGCGGCTGTTCCAAGTCGGATCGTAGCCATGTCGTTCTGTGGGCCAAGGAGTTGTCTTACCAGTTTGTCTTCCTAAGACCGCTTGGCCTCCGACTTCGTGAGAGCGTGCCTGTTTACAAGATCAAGCTCCATCTCCGTCATTTTGTTGGTAAGCTTTGTGGGAGATACTGTCTGCGGCTGTTCCGATTCGGCAGTGGTGCTTTCAGTGGTAATGCTGCTTTCCTGCTGAACAGAGCTTTCCGGTTGCGAAGTGTTTTCCTGCTTGTTATCGCAGGCGGTGATGGGTAATGTCATTGCAAGAAGTAAAAGAAATGTGACTAATTTTTTCATTGTTATGCCTTTCTGTTATCAATTCTTATTTTTCGGTCTGTCCAACCTCCTATATTATATCACATATTGCCTTGAATTTCAATATGTAAAGCCCGAAAAAGCGTCGAATACTCGGATCATCTGACCAACTCCTTTCTTGTTTTGGGTATAAGAAAAGCCGCCTGTGATTGTTCGTCACAAACGGCTATGTAATCATATTCAGTTCGATATATTGGAATTTATCTCTTCATTTTTACAATATATTCTATCGTGCCTCTTTCATATTGTTTTTCTTCTGTAATCACAAAACCATGTTTTTGATAAAATCGTATTGCTTTTATATTCTTTTCAAGAACCCATAAGAAATCACAATCCAATTGCTCAATAGCATATTTTATAAGTATACTGCCAATACCTTGATTTTCAAAAAATGAATCTACATACAATTCTACAATCTGTTTTCCATTAATGTTTATAACTCCTTTAACAAATTCGTCATCATAAACCCACATTCCCTTCAATTCATCCGAATTATCAATATATCTTTTTGCCAATGGGTATACTTGCATTTCTCCGAAGGACACTTTATCATTCTTAAAAATATTTCTATAATTCATTCTCTTTGCGAAAATCAATATTTCTGCAATTCTTGATGCATCCGCTATTGTTGCATGCCTTATCATAATATTGTTCCTTTCTGCAAATTCTTGTTTTATCGGTCTGTCCAACCTCCTATATTATATCACATATTGCCTTGAATTTCAATATGTAAAGCCCGAAAAAGCGTCGAATACTCGGATCATCTGACCACTCCTTTCTTTTTTTGAGTATAGAAAAAGCCGTCTGTGATTGTTAGTCACAAACGGCTATGTAATGCATATCCATCAATACGAGTAAATTTCTTTAAGGCAATGTGATTTTTCCCAATAGTATATCGTTGAGTACCACATTAGCATTTTCACGTACTTCTTCGGGAACTTTCATTTCATTTCCTTGTATCTCCTCTTGGTTTATCAATTTTTCAAATCTCAGATAAAGCCTTCGGCGGCAAACCGGCTTTCAAATCAGCCTCTGCACGCTCCGGGTCTTCGATGAAATACACTAAATAGCTGTATACTTCAAGGGGAGACAGATTGTACTCTTTGGTCAGAATTTCAGCCGTATATCCGCAAACTTGATTCTTTGGCTTATCTTCCTTGCAAAAATCTCCCATCCAGGCATAATTGAAAAATTCTTCCAATACATCAGTGTGTTTCGCTATTTGATCGACGATTGCAACAGCTCTTTCTTCCGGATACCCAAACTCTTTTTGAACAAATCGGTAAAGAAGTTCCTGGATCGCGCCGATTTCGCTTTTGCATCGTGTGCCTAAATACGTTATTCTAAAACTGTTTTTTATGTACTCAACTGCAGCAGATTCTGTTTCAAATGTTTCTGAATGACAAACATATCCTCGTTCGTCATCTGTCTCTGCATATTTCCACTTTTGTCCATCAAAAATGAGAGTCCAAACATAAAGTCTATTTCGCCATTCGCCATCCACATACAATTGCCAAACATTTGCGTCATCTGCCTCTATGTAATCGGGCAGCGCTCCTTGTGGTATTGAGTAATACCACTCTAACAGTTCTTTTTTCGTCATCGTCTTCGCCATCGCCATTACCTCGCTTAATATTGATCTTTAGGCACTTCTTTAATCATTCCGATTTTTTCCAATTCTGTCATGTTAAGCGGCATATCATATGCTACATCTCCCTGAGAGATTCTTTTCCTATATTATATCATACTCCACCACCATTGTCAATAGAAATGAGGTCGCAGACACGCAAATCAATTTTCCCCAACGACTCTCACAATACAATTGAAATCGATAAGGCAGTCAAGCATAATATTGGAAATGGCACGTTTGGTTTTAGTGCGTTCTTTGAAGAGTTTAATAAGATTAATAGCAGCTTTACGGAACATATTGAGATGTTGCTGAACAGCTTTATCTTCTACCAGACACCAATCTTCTTCAAAGTGAACATCAAGCAGCCAGTGCATGGACTCAACCGACCATTCCATGCGTGCATGATGAAGAAGTTGCTCGGCAGTCAGTTTGCGGCTTGAAATATAATAATGCCATTCACTTGATTTTCCTTTTTTCGTATCAAATTCAGTGTGAATTGCACCGATACAGCAAAGGTTCTTCCATTCCTTTCTTTGCTCAAGCCATTCTATCTGTGACGTAACATAGGCAGTTCTTGTTTCTATTCTCCCATAATTCTTCTCTGTTTTTGATATGGAGCTCATTGTATTTTGAAGCATACTGTCCTGCACATAATCTTCAATGTCTTTCTTTAAAACAGAATGATTGTCTTTCACACACAGCAAATAATCTGCTTCTTGTTTTACAATAATTGATGCTGTTTCTTTTTGACAATTCAAAGCATCTGCGACTACTACATGCCCTTTGATATTCAGTGTTTTCAGTAATTCCTGTACTGCTGGAATCTCATTACTTTTATCATCTGTACTGCACTGTGCAAGCGTCAATCCCAACTCTGAAATTTGTGCACTGATTATATGAAGTGGACTTTCTATCTTCTCTATTCTATTCGTAGAACATATTGTTTTTCCATCAAGTGAAATCGTCATATCCTTTGCATTTTCGGGCATAAAGGAATACACCCAATTTGCAAAGCACCGATTGAGCGTTTCTGTTTTTATCATTTTCAGCATACACAAAATCCAATAATAGCAAGGCACATGATTGATTCCGAATTTCTCCCTTAAAAACTCGCTTACTCTGTCATTTGATGCCCACTGGTGTATCTGACTGACGTTTTTCAGTCCACACATGCTTCCCAGTATTGCTATTGTTATGATTTCTGGTATCCTGCAAAAATAGCCATTATACTCTTCTTCTGTTTCTACTTCCTCAAAATACTCTGTTATTCCGTTATTTTTCATAATTCTATTATACCATGTCTGTCAAGGTTTTGAAAATTGATTTGCGTGCCTTGACATAGCCGAATTTATAAGGTATAATTGGGGTATAAAGCTAAAGGAGCTGATTATATGAAAATAACGAAAATTTTATCCGTGATTGTTTCCGCTGTGATGCTTATTCCGCAGACTTTTTCTGCCAATGCCGAGGGCGGAAATGTGGTTCATCTATACGAGGGAGAGGCATCGGCGGAGGCATGGACCTGCCCTTTGACCATTCCTGTTCCCGATACGAGTATTTATGCCGAGGGCAATACAATTGCGGTGAAATGCGATTGTGATGACCCGCCGTATTTCGTGCTAAGCTCCAATAGCGGCGGCGAAGAATGGGCAAGCCTGCTCCCCGACGGTGCAGGCAGCGATACATATTATTATTCCTATGAAGCAATGACAGACGCTTTTGGTGAGGATTATTCCCTCCTTGACTATATTTCGATTATGGCAGGAAATTCCCCTGTGACTGTCTATTCCATTGATATGATTATGGGAGAAATTCCCGAAAATCCCGAGGACAGCGGCAGGGAGCATATTACAAGGGTTGTGGGTTATCTTCCTGATTGGGAGTATACAGCATACGGCAAGCTTGATTTCGGAGCATTGACTCATCTGAATATTGCCTTTGTAAACCCCGACACCAGCGGCAATTTATCCTGCTACATACCCGATATTGAGATGAAAAATATTGTTAATAAGGCTCATTCCAATGATGTAAAAGTTTTTGCGGCACTTGGCGGCGGAGGCGGCTGTGACGGTTATTTGCCGCTTCTTGATACCCCTGAGGAAATGGCTGATTTCAACGAGAAAATTATGGCATACTGCGAAAAATTCGACCTTGACGGAATTGACCTTGATATTGAATTGGGTTCATCAAATGAGGTGTGGAATTACTATGATGACTGGGTATCGTCACTCCGTGTTCTCTGCGATGAACGTGGATATGAAATGTCAACGGCAACGGCTCAATGGGTGGCTGTAAAGGTTTCTCCCGATACTTTTGAATTGTTTGATTTTCTCAATGTTATGGCATATGACAATGACGGTGATGAAAGTTCCCATTGCGATATGGATTTTACAAATGAATGTCTGAAATATTTCAATGTGCAGAAAAAAGTTTCAAAGGATAAGCTTGTTCTGGGCGTTCCGTTTTACGGCAGAGGTTATACCGCTGACGGCAAGCTTGACTGGAATTCCTATGTGCCTTTTGCGGAACTGATTGAACTTGACAAGGAAAATTACAACAGGGATTTATACGGCGATGTGGCATATAACGGAGCGGTTACAATGGCTGAAAAGTGCGATATAGCTAAGAATTACGGCGGAATTATGATATGGGAGCTTTCACAGGATGCGGCAGGGGAGTATTCTCTGCTGGCACTTATTAAGGATAAGCTTTCGGTTGCGGCTGCGGTTGCGGGAGATGTAAATGCAGACGGTGAATTTTCAATTGCCGATGCAGTAATGCTTGAAAAGTGGCTTTTAGGCAAGGGCGAACTGACTGATTGGCAGGCAGGAGATTTATGCAAAGACAGCAGAATTGATGTATTCGATTTATGTCTTATGCGTGAAAAGTTAATAGCATAAAAAATACCGCACAGAGCAGAAAATGCTTTGTGCGGTTGACTTTTATTCAAATTCGTATTCGCCTTTGTAGTTTTTCTTGAATTCCTCGAATACTTCCATAACCAAAGCCTCGTCCTCAACGGCTACAAATTCGTCAAATTCGGGGTCTTCGGAGGGTACGAGTTCGAGAATTACAACGCCCTCATCTTCCTCGTCAAAGGGGAGAAGAACTGCAAACCAACGCTCTTTGTATTCGAGAGTGTCAAGTACTTCAAAGGAAACTTCCTCGCCGTTTTCATCGGTAAGAGTTATATAGTTTTCGTTAGCCTCGTCTTCCTCGGGAAGATTTGCATTTTCATTGATAATTTCGCTCATTTAAAAAGCTCCTTTCATATTTCAATAATGCCCGTAATAGCATTTTTCGTTAACTTTTTTCACTTATCCAGATAGATGTGCGATTCTGGATTCGATTTATACATTCGTCAATAGAAATTTCGTCTGAAAAATATGTCATAACTTCCTCATCAATTACACCGACAATAGAATCATCAAGTCTGACTTCCCAACGGTCAATACTGTTCAGATATGATTCAAGGGCATTGCAATCTTCCAATGACGGGAATTCGGTTGTGAAAGTTTCTCCCTTACTTTCAAATGTTGCAGGGGAATACTTTTTATCAACGGTATTACGTTTGATATTTTCATTTGCTGTATTATTAATACAGAAACATTGTTGTGTTGCATATCCGCTTGTGCGGTTAGTAATTGATAATGCGTGTTCTTCCTGCCACTCCGTCATAAAGAATAAACGTATAAATTCCCATGCACCCTGTTGTTTTTCCTCAGAGGATTTTGCCGAAATTGAAAAACAATCGCTGAAAGAACGTAAATATGCGCCCTCGCCATTTGAACTTGGAAATCCGACAAATGTGGCATTGGGGTTGTTACTTCCGAGCTTGTATGGATAAATTCCCATAAATGATGAAATAGAAGCTTCGTTGCAAAACATTGGAGCATTAAAATCAATATCCGTTTTCTCTTGATTTCCATACTCAAATTTGTTACAGAATTCAAGTGCTTTTCTGAAATCATCAGAATCAAAATTAACATTACCGCTTTCAAAATCTACAAATGAACTGAGATTTGGTGCAACAAAGGCTCTGTATGCCGCCTCTTTTGTGCGTTCTCCCATAATTGTAGCGTTATCAGGCATTTTCTCCCAATGTGAAAACAGCTCATCAAAGCTCCAATTTATTTTATTGCCTACATAAGCACTATCGCCTAACATTGTATAAGCGACATAATAGGTAGGTATTGTAAACAAGCATCCGTTCATCTCATTTACAGATAAGATATGATTATTCAGAGTTGTGGTGTTGACCTCCGTATCATTCTGCATAAATTCATATAAATCCGTAAATGCACCTTTCTCAATAAGCCTTCTGTAATTTGCTTCTTCTGAAAAGGATAAACTTGTGACCATATCAATATCGTCCGTATTAATTATATCCTGCATAATTTGAAAATCCTGTAATTTCAATGCACGAGAAGCAGAATCATCGGACTCGTTGGAATAGTCTATAAGTTCTATGCGGTATCCGTTATCCGCTTCATTAAATTTTTTTGCAGCACTTGTTATATAATCGGCTTTTCCCAGAACAGCAAAGTTTATGACAACATCATCGGTATTTGTTCCTTTTGATGAAATATTATCTGATTTTGCTTTATCCGAACTGTTTTCAGATGGCACTACTTTATTACATGAAGTAAACATAAGTAATGTGCAAATTCCTAAAAAGAAAGCTTTTATACTTTTATCATTTTTTTGAATGAACATAAAATCTTCAGCTCCTATAGTTTAATTATACACTTTCACATCTGTTTTGTCAAGTGGAAACATCGTAATATGTTGAAAATGTGAAATTTCCGCACAGCCTATTGCAAAATAAATTCGGATATGATATAATTAATATATCTGTTTATCATAAGGGAACCTCTAAAAACCTCCCTCACGGCAGACTTCCTATGACAAACATCATTTACTGCGTTGCCAAACCTTGCAATACATCAAGTATTACTGCGGTTCGTCGCCTTGTAACTGATATTTGTCATATACGGAATTCTGCTCGTGTTCCGGTTTTTAGAGAACCCCATAACATAGTGTTAAATTTAAAAAAAGGAATGATAGATTTATGAAGATTAGTTTTTCAACTCTTGCTTGTCCGAACTGGTCATGGCAGGAAATTTACGGTGCTGCCAAGGACCTCGGTTTCAATGGTATTGAAGTAAGAGGACTGGGCAATGAAATTTTTTCCGTTAAGGCACAGCCTTTTACTGATAGTCAGCTGCCTAAAACAGTTGAGAAACTAAATTCCCTCGGTCTTGAAATCGCTTGTCTTTCATCAGGTGCCTGCCTTAAATTCAAGGATAAATATGATGAGGCAGAGGCTGAAATCAAGGCTTATGCTCAGCTTGCTTCAAAGCTCGGCACATCATATATCAGAATTCTTGCTGACCTTGAACCTGCTCCCGTTGATGAAGTTGACGACGATTACATCGTTGACTGCTTAAAGAAGCTTATCCCCATTGCAGAGGAATACAATGTTACACTTCTTGTTGAAACAAACGGCGTTTATGCCGATTCTGCAAGACTTGCAGCTGTTCTTGACAAGGTTGCAAGCCGTAAGATTGCCGCACTCTGGGATATGCACCACCCCTACCGCTATTTCAGCGAATCACCTGAAACAACAGTTGCAAATCTCGGTCAGTATATCAAGTATACTCACATCAAGGACAGCGTTATGAAAGCTGACGGAACTGTTGAATACCGCCTTATGGGCAGCGGTGATATGCCTGTAAAGGAAATGATGTCTGCTCTTGCATCTATCAATTATGACGGTTACGTTTCCCTTGAATGGGTTAAGCGCTGGGCATCTTACCTCAGTGACGGCGGTATTGTAATTCCCCAGTATGCTCAGTATATGGAGCCTTACAAGAAAAAGCACAAGCACGCTCTCCAGAAAAGCAATAAGGGAACAGGCTACTATCCATGGCCTAAGGAGAAAATCATAAACTATACTTTCCCCGATGTCCTTGACCGTATGTGTGAGGATTTCCCAAATCAGTATGCTTTCAGATATACAGAACTTGACTATACACGTACATATTCCGAGTTCCGTGATGATGTTGATATATTTGCAAGAGCATTGCTTGCTATGGGCGTTAAAAAGGGTGACCACGTTGCAATATGGGCTACAAATGTTCCTCAGTGGTACATTACTTTCTGGGCAACAACTAAAATCGGTGCGGTTCTCGTTACTGTAAATACAGAGTACAAAATCCACGAGGCTGAATACCTCCTCCGCCAGTCCGATACAAATACTCTTGTTATGGTTGACGGTATCAGAGGTATAAGCTATGTGAACATTATCAAGGAGCTTTGCCCTGAACTTGAAACTTGTGAGGCAGGTAAGCTTGAATCCGCAAGACTTCCTATGCTGAAAAATGTTATCACAGTTGATTCCGCAAACAAGGGCTGCTACACCTGGGAAGAAGCTGTTGCACTTTCAAAGAATGTTTCCTACAGAGAAATGGAAAGCGTAAGAAAGACAATCAGCGTTCACGATGTCTGCAATATGCAGTATACATCAGGTACAACAGGTTTCCCAAAGGGCGTAATGCTTACACATTACAATGTTGTAAATAACGGTAAGGCAATCGGTGACTGTATGGACCTTTCCACAGCTGACCGTATGATGATTCAGGTGCCTATGTTCCATTGCTTCGGAATGGTTCTTGCTATGACAGCATCAATGACTCACGGTACTACAATGTCACCTATTACAAGATTTTCACCAAGAAAGGGACTTGCCTGCATCAATAAGGAGAAAATCACCTGTTTCCACGGTGTTCCCACAATGTTTATCGCTATGCTGGGACACGAGGACTTTGATAAGACTGATTTCTCCTATATGCGTACAGGTATTATGGCTGGTTCTCCTTGTCCAATCAAGACAATGGAAGAAGTTCTTGAAAAAATGAATATGTCTGAAATCTGTATCACCTACGGACAGACAGAGGCTTCACCTGCCTGCACAATGAGTAAGACTACAGATTCAATTGAACAGCGTGTAAATACAGTTGGCGGTGCAATTTTCGGTGTTGAATGTAAAATTGTTGACCCCGAAACAAACGAGGAACTCCCTGACGATACAGATGGTGAGTTTGTTGCCCGTGGATACAACATTATGAAGGGCTACTACAAGATGCCCGAGGCTACTGCTGCTGCTATCGACTCCGACGGCTGGCTCCACACAGGCGACCTTGCAAGACGTCGTTCAGTTGACGGATACTACAAGATTACAGGTAGAATTAAGGATATGATTATCCGTGGCGGTGAGAATATTTACCCCAAGGAAATCGAGGATTTCCTCTATACAAACCCAAAGGTTAAGGACGTTCAGGTTATCGGTGTTCCAAGTGCTGACTACGGCGAGGAAATTATGGCTTGTATCATTCTTCAGGAAGGTGTAACTGCTACAGAGGACGAAATCAAGCAGTTCTGCCTTGACCGTATGGCAAAGCATAAGTGTCCAAAATACGTTGATTTTGTTGACGGATTCCCAATGAATGCCGCAGGCAAAATCCTCAAATACAAAATGCGTGAGCAGGCTGTTGAAAAGCTCAATCTCCATAAGGATAACTCAATTGTAACAGCATAATTTCATAAAAATTCAAAAAGCTGTCGTAGTAATATGGCAGCTTTTTAGCGTGAAAAAGCCTGTCTAAATTAATTGTGGAAGTATAATAAAGATTGTATAAACTGCTGAAAATATATGGAATAACTATTTCTGACTTGCTTTTTCTTAATATTCAAGTTATAATATAGTATATACGTATATGCAGCGGTATGAAAATGGCGTCGCCTGACAGTGGCTGATTTTCGGCTATATACAGACTTGTTTGGAATTTCCTGACATCACTTGCGGATTATTTCCTGAAAATAATTAAGCGGTATGATAATGCTTTTGCAGTTTTTCTGAAATGAAATCAGCAATTTCTGAACAGTTTTTAAGGCTGACGGTGGTTTATGTGCTTATTGCCCGATGAAGATTAAGGACATTTTATTGTAATATTTCCGCTGAAGTGTATCAACAGTATTTTCGGGAAAAAAGTATAAATATATTTAAGGAATGGGAATGTAGCCGTTATGAGAACTGAATTTTCTTCAAAAAGAACGATGATAATCGGCGCAGGCAAAGCGGCAAATACTTTGCTTAACGAGATTTTCAATGCTAAGGATTCTCCGTATGAGGGAGATAAGTCGGCAGCAAAATATGATCCTGTTTGTATTATCGACAGCGATAAAAGCAAATGGGGTACATTTTTACATGGTGTTAAAGTAATTGGCGGAAATGACCTTATTATTGAAAAAGCCAAGGAGCTTGACATTGAGGTTATTATCCTTGCTATACCGTCCTTATCCGAAAAGGAAAGAAAAGAAATCATTGATATATGCAATGAAACTAAGCTTCCGCTGAAAATCGTTCCTTTTATCGGTTCTCTTATTCTCGGCGGAAAGTCCTCAATTCTCAATCAGGTAAGAGATATTAATATCGAGGAACTTCTCGGACGTGATCCCATAAAATTTGATAACGAAGATATTAAGAATTTTATTAATGGCAAAAAGTGTATGGTTACAGGCGGCGGCGGTTCAATCGGTTCTGAGCTTGTTCGTCAGATTGCCAAGTATGACCCTAAGCAGATTGTTATTGTTGATATCTATGAAAATAACGCATATGAAATACAGCAGGAACTCCATATGGAGTATGGTCAGGACCTTAATCTTGTAACTCTTATTGCGTCTGTCCGTGATTACGACAGAATGGAAAGAATTTTCAAGCTGTTCAGTCCTGAAATTGTATTCCATGCAGCTGCACACAAGCACGTTCCCCTTATGGAGGTTTCTCCTGCGGAAGCAATTAAAAATAATGTTGTGGGAACACTTAATGTTGCAACTCTTTCACAGAAGTATAACGTAGAGAAATTTGTTATGATTTCCACAGATAAAGCCGTAAATCCCACAAATGTTATGGGAGCTTCAAAGCGCTGCTGTGAAATGATTGTAACATATCTTGCACAGACAAATACAAGCGGTACAGAGTTTGTAACAACACGTTTCGGAAATGTTCTCGGTTCAAACGGCTCTGTAATCCCTCTTTTCAAGAAGCAGATTGAAAAGGGCGGCCCCGTTACTGTTACACATAAGGATATTATCCGTTACTTTATGACTATTCCAGAGGCTGTAAGCCTTGTTATGGAGGCTGCCGCTATAGCAAACGGCGGTGAGATATTTGTAATGAATATGGGTGAGCCTGTCAAGATTGTAACTCTTGCCGAAAACCTTATCCGTATGTACGGAAAAGAGCCTTATACAGACATAGATATTAAGTTTACAGGACTCCGTCCCGGCGAAAAGATCAAGGAAGAACTTCTTATGAATGAAGAAGGACTTGGCAAAACAAAGAACGAACTCATTTATATTGGTCATCAGATTGAAATTGATACCGATACATTTATGGATAGACTTAATGTTCTTACGGAAATTGCTGAAACAAACGATGATGAAAAGGTTGTTGAGGAACTCCGTAAAATGGTTCCCACATTTGTAAAGCCTGAGGATTTCAACAAGACGGCTCTTGAAAAATGTGAGAATGAGGAAAAGGAAACTGACGAAAATTCAGCTGATAATAAGCAGTTCCAGAACGTATAAGCTAAGAATATCAGCTATAAATTAGGAGAAAATATGACAGTATTACTTGCAGGCGGAGCAGGCTATATCGGTTCTCATACAGCTGTTGAGCTTATTGAGGCAGGCTATGATGTGGTTGTTGCTGATAATTACAGCAACAGTTCCCCCGAAGCTATAAAAAGAGTTGAAAAAATTACAGGTAAATCCATAAAGGTTTACGAACTTGATATTAAAGATGCAAAGCTTCTTGAAAAAGTCTTTGAGGAAAATAAAATTGACGCTGTAATTCACTTTGCAGGGTTAAAGGCTGTAGGCGAATCGGTAAAATTGCCTGTGATGTACTACAGAAATAATATTGATACAACCCTTTCACTTCTTGAAACAATGAATAAGTATAATGTGAAGAATATTATCTTTTCATCAAGTGCTACGGTTTACGGTGAGGAAAATCCCGTGCCATATCTTGAAACAATGAAAAGGGGAGTATGCACAAACCCTTACGGTTGGACTAAGGCTATGATGGAGCAGATTTTCGAAGATGCCGCTAAGGCTGATTCTGAATTATCCGTTATTCTTCTGAGATATTTCAACCCAATCGGTGCCCATAAAAGCGGAATGATTGGCGAGGACCCTCAGGGAATTCCGAATAATCTTATGCCCTATGTGTCACAGGTTGCCGTAGGAAAGCGAGAATGTCTTACTATTTTCGGCAATGACTACCCCACAGCTGACGGCACTTGCACAAGAGATTATATTCACGTTACTGACCTTGCAAAAGGCCATGTAAAGGCTGTTGATTACATTCTGAAAAATAATTGTGTTGAAATTTTCAACCTTGGAACAGGTGTGCCATACAGCGTTACGGAAATCGTTGAAACTTTTGAAAGAGTAAACGGAGTCAAGGTGAATCACGTTTACGGTGCAAGACGTGACGGCGATTTAGCTGAGTGTTACGCAAATGCTGACAAGGCATATGAAGTTCTCGGCTGGAAAACACAGCTTACACTTGAAGATATGTGCCGTGATTCATGGAACTGGCAGAAGAATAATCCTGACGGTTACGGTAAATAATGACATACCCCTTGGACAATTCCGAGGGGTATTTGTGGTATGAGGAGGTAAATATGGAACAATTCCGACTTCATTCAGAATATGCCCCGGCAGGCGACCAGCCCGAAGCCATTGAGGCTCTTGTTAAAGGTCTTAATGAAAAGAAAAAGGAGCAGATTCTTCTCGGTGTAACGGGTTCGGGAAAAACTTTTACAATGGCGAATGTTATCGCTAAAGTGAACAAGCCTACTCTTGTTCTTGCCCATAATAAAATCCTTGCGGCACAGCTTTGCTCCGAATTTAAGGAGTTTTTTCCCGAAAATGCCGTGGAATATTTCGTGTCCTACTACGACTACTATCAGCCTGAGGCATACGTTGCAAGCACCGACAGCTACATTGAAAAGGTATCGGCGGTAAATGACGAAATCGACAAACTCCGCCACTCCGCCACAACGGCTCTTGCTGAACGCCGTGATGTTATCATAGTTTCAAGCGTTTCCTGTATCTACTCTCTGGGAAGTCCCGAAGAATACCGTTCTATGGTGGTTTCCGTCCGTCAGGGTATGGAGAAATCCCGTGAACAGCTTATTGCGGAACTGGTGAAAATCCGCTATGAGAGAAATGATATTGCCTTTGAGCGAAATCGTTTCAGAGTTCGTGGAGATGTGGTGGAAATTTTCCCTGCAATGTCAAGCGATACAGCAGTTCGTGTGGAATTTTTCGGTGATGAAATTGACCGCATAACCGAGGTGAATGTCCTCACAGGTGAGATTAAGGCTACAGTTTCCCATGCGGCAATTTTCCCTGCATCTCATTATATTGTCGGTGATGACAAGCTTGAATCCGCCCTTGCAGAGCTTGACAGGGAGCTTGCAGAGCGAATTGAATATTTTCAGCAGAATAATAAACTTATTGAGGCACAGCGAATTGAACAGCGTACTCATTATGATATGGAAATGCTCCGTGAAGTTGGCTATTGCAGCGGAGTTGAGAACTATTCGAGAGTGCTTGCAGGCAGACCGCCCGGAAGCAGTCCTATGACGCTTCTTGACCATTTCCCCTCGGATTTCCTGCTTATTGTGGATGAAAGCCACGTAACTCTGCCTCAGGTAAGGGGAATGTATGCAGGTGACAGGGCGAGAAAAACTACCCTTATTGACTACGGATTCCGACTTCCCAGCGCATACGATAACAGACCGCTGAATTTTGAGGAATTCAACGCACATATCAATCAGGCGATATATGTCAGTGCAACTCCCGGTCAGATTGAACGTGAAAAGACGGATATTATCGTTGAACAGCTTATCC
Source organism: Ruminococcus sp. (assembly GCA_045539715.1). Classification (GTDB taxonomy): domain Bacteria; phylum Bacillota; class Clostridia; order Oscillospirales; family Ruminococcaceae; genus Ruminococcus. The sequence goes on from JAZQFV010000053.1 coordinate 14,319, forward strand.
GTCCTACAGGACTTGTTGACCCCGAAATTATCGTAAAGCCTACACAGGGGCAGATTGACGATTTGTATTCGGAGATAAATCAGCGAATTGAAAAAGGGGAGAGGGTACTCGTTACAACTCTCACAAAGAAAATGGCGGAGGATTTGACTTCCTACTATGAAAAGCTTGGAATGAAAATCCGCTATCTCCACCACGACATTGACACAATTGAGCGTATGGAAATTATCAAGGAATTGCGTAGCGGTGAATTTGATGTGCTTGTGGGAATTAACCTTCTCCGTGAGGGACTTGACATTCCCGAAGTAAGTCTTGTGGCAATTCTTGACGCTGATAAAGAGGGATTTCTCCGCAGCGAAACTTCACTTATTCAGACAATCGGACGTGCGGCAAGAAATGCTCACGGACAGGTTATTATGTATGCTGATGAGGTCACAGGCTCAATGGAAAGAGCAATTATGGAAACGGAACGCCGCCGTGCTTTACAGCTTGCCTTTAACGAAAAGCACGGTATTGTGCCGAAAACTGTTGTCAAGGAAATCCGTGATGTTCTTGAAATCAGCTCTAAAAATAAGGTGGAGGCAAGTACTAAGAAAAAGAAAATGTCAGCGGCTGAAAAGCAGGAGCTTATTGACAGGCTGACGGTTGAAATGAAAAATGCGGCGAAAATGCTTGAATTTGAACACGCTGCCTATCTCCGTGATAAAATTCGTGAGCTGAAAGGAGAGTAATATGATAGAAAAAATTGTAATCAAAGGGGCAAGGACTAATAATCTGAAAAATATTGACCTGGAACTCCCCCGTGATAAATTTATTGTAATGACGGGACTTTCGGGTTCGGGAAAATCCTCTCTTGCCTTTGATACCATATATGCCGACGGTCAGCGAAGATACGTGGAGAGCCTTTCTTCCTATGCAAGAATGTTTCTTGGACAAATGGAAAAGCCCGATGTGGACAGCATTGACGGACTTTCTCCTGCAATTTCCATTGACCAGAAAACTACATCGAAAAATCCACGTTCCACCGTTGGAACAATGACGGAAATTTATGACTATCTTCGACTTCTCTTTGCAAGAATAGGCATACCCCATTGCCCCGTATGCGGCAGGGAAATTTCACAGCAGACCATTGACCAGATGGTTGACAGAATTATGGAACTTCCCCTCGGAACTAAAGTTCAGCTCCTTGCTCCCATTGCAAGAAATCGTAAGGGACAGTTTGCAAAGGAACTTGAATCCGCAAGAAAATCGGGATTTGTACGTGTCCGTGTTGACGGCATAATCTACGACCTTTCGGAAGAAATCAACATTGAGAAGAATAAAAAGCACAACATTGAAATTGTAGTTGACAGAATTATTATAAAAGAAGGCATTGAAACACGTATCACCGACAGCCTTGAAACCATTTTCAAGCTGACAGAGGGACTTGCTCTCGTTGATGTTATTGATGGGGAGGAAATGCTCTTTTCCCGAAATTTCGCCTGTCCGGAGCATAACATCAGCATAGGCGATATGGAGCCTGTAATGTTTTCGTTCAACAATCCTGTGGGTGCCTGCCCGAAATGTACAGGACTTGGCATATTCCGACAGATTGACCCCGATATTATCATTCCCGACAAGGATTTATCAATTGAGGGCGGAGCGATTAACGCAAGCGGCTGGAACAGCCTTGACAATACTTCAATTGCAATGATGTACTACAAGGCGATTTCAAAGCATTACAATATTCCCATTGATGTGCCTGTAAGGGAACTTACAAAGGAACAGCTTGACATTTTCCTCTATGGTTCGGGAAATACGGAACTTGAACTTCGCCGTCCTGCATCTCTCGGCGGCGGAAAATACAAGACGGCATTTGAGGGAATTATCCCCAATCTTGAAAGAAGATACCGTGAAACCAACAGCGATTACAGCAAATCTGTAATTGAGGAAACTATGACGGAGTGCCGATGTCCCGAATGTAACGGCAGACGACTTCGCCCCGAATACCTTGCAGTTACCGTTGGGGATAAGAATATCAGCGAAATTACCGATTTTTCCGTGAAAAATTCCCTCGATTTCTTTGAAAATCTCACGCTTTCGGAGCAGGAGCAGTTAATCGGTCAGCGTATTATAAAGGAAATCCGTGAGCGACTTTCGTTCCTTAACAGCGTAGGTCTTAGCTATCTCACGCTTTCACGATATTCGGGAACTCTTTCGGGGGGCGAGTCACAGCGTATCCGCCTTGCAACACAAATCGGCTCATCTCTTGTAGGTGTACTTTATATCCTCGATGAACCCAGTATCGGACTTCATCAGCGTGACAATGACAAGCTTATTGCGACTCTGAAAAGGCTTCGTGACCTTGGAAATACGCTCATTGTGGTGGAGCATGATGACGAAACGATTTTTGCAGCGGATTATGTTGTGGATATTGGACCTGCGGCAGGTGTACACGGCGGAAATGTAGTATTTTCGGGAACTGTTGACAAGCTTCTTAAATGCAAAAATTCAATTACAGGTCAGTATTTAAGCGGCAAAAAGAAAATTCCCGTACCGAAAAAAAGACGTGAGGGCAATGGAAAATTCCTTACAGTAAGAGGTGCTGAGGAAAATAATCTGAAAAATATTGATGTGGAAATTCCTTTGGGCGAATTCGTATGCGTTACTGGAGTTTCGGGTTCGGGAAAATCCTCTCTCGTCAACGGAATTATTCACAAATACCTTGCAAATAAACTGAACAGGGCAAAGACAGTTTGCGGAAAATTCAGCACAATGGAGGGCGTTGAAAATCTCGATAAGGTTATATGTATTGACCAGTCGCCAATCGGACGAACTCCACGTTCAAACCCTGCCACATATACAGGTGTTTTCAACGATATACGTGAACTTTTCGCTATGACTCCCGATGCAAAGGCGAGGGGATATAACAGCGGCAGATTTAGTTTTAATGTCAAAGGCGGACGATGTGAAGCCTGCGAGGGTGACGGAATTATTAAGATTGAAATGCACTTCCTCCCCGATATTTACGTTCCCTGCGAGGTCTGCAAGGGCAGACGATACAACCGTGAAACCCTTGAAGTTCACTATAAGGGAAAGTCGATATACGACATTCTTGAAATGACCGTTGACCAGGGTGTGGAATTCTTTGAGCATCTGCCGAAAATTGCACGAAAGCTGAAAACTCTGCAAGAGGTTGGCTTGGGATATATTAAAATCGGTCAGCCTGCAACTACTCTTTCGGGTGGTGAGGCACAGCGTGTGAAGCTTTCAACGGAACTTTCAAAACGTGCTACAGGGCAGACGATTTACATTCTTGATGAGCCAACGACAGGACTTCATACTGCCGATGTTCACAAGCTTATTGAGGTTTTGCAGAAGCTTACCGACCAGGGCAATTCAATTCTTGTTATTGAGCATAATCTTGATGTAATCAAGTCTGCGGATTATGTCATTGACCTTGGCCCTGAGGGCGGTGACGGCGGCGGAACTGTAGTTGCTGCGGGAACTCCCGAAGATGTGGCAAAATGCGAAAAATCCTATACAGGACAATATCTGAAAAAGCACTTGGACAAAGTTTAAAAGCCATTAGCTTTAGCTTTTTGGAACGGTGGAATTATATTGCTCCACCAACTAAACCTTGCCGTCAAATACTCGGCATAAAGAAAATTTCTCTGCGTCAGAAAAACTTGAAATGCGACAGCATTCCTGCATTTTTCTTCCTTGATAAATTTCCTTTCTGCTCTCGTCTTTTTGGCAAGGTATAATTGGTGGAGCAATAGCGAACGCCAAAAGATTTTGTCGTTTGCTATAATTTCTGCCGTTCTTTTTTAAGTTGGACGGCTTTGTTATTTTGCACAAATTCTTGGTATTGATTTTGTGCAAAAATACAAAGTTTTGTTCATATTTGTCAAATTGCTTGAAAATTATATGTAATTGATATATAATATATATGTATAAGTATAAATATAAGGCGATGTGGCAATAGCCTGTGCCATACTGCCTTTCCGACCATTGACAAAATTATGAGAGGAGTATTACTATGAAAAAAACCGAAAAAACTGCGTTGACTGCCGCAATTTTTGCAGCCGCTATGTGCGGTACAGCAAATACAGCGTCTGAACCTGTTGAAGCTGTAGCTTACACATCAACTACATCTGTTGTCGGTTCTGAATTTGTGGGAAATCAGCCTTCAATTTCTCCCGATGCAATCAAAGATCTTAATTCAAAAATGTCACCTGTATACGGCCCTCCGCCGTCATATGAGGATAGTGAAAATACGGAAGAAGATGTTATCACAACAACAAGAAAAAATACTACTACCGTTTACGGCCCTCCAAGAACTACAACTGTTACTCCCGTTTCCGATGAGCAGGAAACTACAACTGACTTTGTAATTGCCGAATTACAGACAAATGGTCAGCCTGTATACGGCCCTGCATCATTCTTCGGCGATGTAAACAACAATGGCAGAACAGACGTTTTCGACCTTATTCTGCTCCGTGAGCGTTTTGCAAAAAATGATACAAGCTACAGCTTTATGGCTGATGTCAACTATGATATGAAAATCTCCGTTGCTGACCTTGTAGTTCTCAATAAGTTCCTGCTTGGTAAAATTGACAAGGAAGAGCCTGTTACAACAACTACTACTTTCGAGGAAGAAGATGTTGTTACAACAATCAGAACAACTACTCAGCCTCTTTATGGAATTATGACTACAGTGACAACAGCAAGTACTGATTTCGAGGAAGAAGATGTTACAACAGTGCCGACAATGGCTCCTTTGTATGGCCCACCCTCATATTTTACAACAACAGTTAACGAGGAAGAAGACATAGTTCAGACTACAAGAGAGGATATACAAGATGTTTACGGCCCTCCCTCATGGTTTACTACAGCTGTTCCCGAGGATGAAGAAGATACAACAACTACTTCCAATGAAGATGATATAGTTACTGAAACTACAATGACTCAGACTGTATACGGACCTCCTGTGTCGTGGTTTACTACAACAGCAGCAGACAATGAATAATAATTGCAGCAGGTAAGGAGAATTGATTAAATGCTTGATGTAAACGTAAAAAAAGACCATATGAAAACAATTGAGGCTTACAGAGCAGGCCTTATGATTAAGCCTGAGCTTCGTCACCTGTTCCTTGAGCTTACTATAAAATGTAATGAAAGATGTCTGCATTGCGGAAGTAACTGCGGTGATGTCTTTTATGATGAGCTGACTCCTCAGCAGTATTCAAAATTCCTTGCTGAAATCAAGGGCGATTTCGGCGTTCGTGACAAAATGCTCTGTATCACAGGCGGTGAGCCGCTTCTCCGTAAGGATTTCTTTGATATTATGGCTCCTGCTCATGAAATGGGATTCAACTGGGGAATGACAAGTAATGCAACTCTCATTGACAAGCAGGTTGCCAAGGATTTGAAGCGTGTGGGAATGAACACAATTTCCGTTAGTATTGACGGTCTTGAAGAAACTCACGACGCTTTCAGACGCACTCCCGGCGGTTACAAGCTTGCTATGCAGGGTATTGAAAATCTCCTTGAAGTAGGCGGATTTCAGGCTGTTCAGGTAACAACTGTTGTTACTCACGAGAATATCGGTCAGCTTGATGAGCTTTACAAGATTTTTAATGAAATGGATATTGACTCATGGCGAGTTATCAATATGGAACCAATGGGCAGAGCTAAGCAGTATCCACAGCTGCTCCTCACTCCCGATGATTACCGCTATATGTTCGAGTTTATCAGAAATAAGCGTATTGCAGGTGAGCCTGTAACTTATGGATGCAGCCACTATCTCGGATTTGAGTATGAGCGTGAGGTTCGTGACTGGTATTATCTCTGCGTTGCAGGTACATATATTGCAAGTATTATGGCAAACGGCGATATTACAGCTTGTCTTGATATTGAACGCCGTCCTGAGTTCGTCCGTGGAAATATTCTGAAAGACCGTTTCAAGGATGTCTGGGAAAATAACTTTGATATTTTCCGCAAAGACCTTGCAGATGAAAATGAAAAGTGCCGCAACTGTGCTGAAAAGTGCCGTTGTCACGGTGATTCATACCACAGCTGGGATTTCGATAAGAACGAGCCGCAGCTTTGTTTCAAGGATATTTTATTCTGATAAATACAAAAAAGCTATCCGATTTTTCGTTTCGGATAGCTTTTTTATTAATCACTATTTTCTGAATTATCAAGAAAATTCATTCGCATATAAATAAGGTCAAACACATCAATTTTACTGTCAAAGTTGAAATCATACAGAATACTGTTTTCCTCATTGACAGATTCAGCACCAAGAAGATAACGGCTCATTTTTACAATATCAGCTACAGAAATTTTGCTGTCTGTGTTTACATCGCCAATCTGATATTTACATTCAGGAGTTCCTTCTTTTTGAAATTTATGAAGTGATGTAGGGATATATCCCTGCCATTCAGCATGAGAGCCACCGTGTGCTATGAATTGGCTGTCAGATTTAAGGAAATTATCACGATTAATTTTATCTCCGTCGTCCCATGTTGAATCTGCGTGGAAGTAATGTCCGCCAATTTTTACGATATTCCACGCATGGTCGGGATTATTTACGTAATACGTTTCAATTCCAGCTTCATGATATAGCAGATTACACAATTTTGCATAACCCTCACAAACTACGGAATCAATCATTAAAACAGATGCATCTGTATGGTATTGCGGTAATTTCGCGTCGTCTGTTGTATATTCTGTGTTATTACATACCCAGTCGTGCAGAACTTTTACTTTTTGCATTTCACTCATATCGTCGGTAATATTATCACGCACTATTTCTGCCACATTATGCATTACAAACTGATTTATAAATCCAACATCTTCTACTGCATAGAAGTTTCTGTAAATAAAATCCTTATATTCTGGAGCAAATTCGCCATTTGCAAAGGCATCAACTCCGTTTATCTGTGTAAGCGATGTACAGCTTGTGAAAGCTTCGGGGTTATAATTTTTTGAAATGTCAATTGTAATATTTTTTAGTGCTGAACAATCAAGAAATGCATTGCGTTCAATGCTGACATCACCGTTAAATTTTGCAGATTGCAAAGAAAAACAGTCAAGAAATGCATTGCTTGCTATATTGCCGTTTTCAATTTCAACAGTTTTAAGATTTTCACAATGTCTGAACGCTGCAAAATCTATATTACAGGATGATGGAATTATAATTTCAGAAATTCCTGTATTGTCAAATGCATTTTCTCCTATGTTTATTTCTTCATATTTTTCGCTGAATATTACATTTTCAACCGAATTGAAGCTTTTAAAGGCATTGTCAGGAATATTGAGAATACCGCCATTTCCGATAAATTCTATTTTTTTCAAGTCATTGCAGCCGTTAAAATTATGAATTGATATTTCATTGACAGGCAGGGCAATTTCTTCAATTGATGTATTGTAAAAAGATGTGTTATTCAGATTTACTTTATCGCTAAGAAAAGTGACCTTTTTAAGCTCAAAATGGTTGCTGAAATTAACATTTATTTCCTTATAGCTTTCGGGAAAAGTAACCGATGTAATGGTTTTTCCGTTAAAATTGAAAGCTCCGTCAATTCCGTCAACAGCTTTTCCAAAAAGTGAATCGGGGAAAACAGCATCTGATTTTGTTCCGATGTACTCATTTACATATACATTGATTTCGTTGTTGATTTTGTCAGTTGAAACTGAATAACTCCAATTGTCATATGGAAAATCCACCACAGTATTGGAATTTTTTATTGTACTTCCCGAAACTCGTTCAAATAGCAGTTCGGGAAGTGTGATATTTGTCTTTTTAAAGGCAGTATTTGCAATAATAAAAACATCATCGTGGAATTCTACCGTTTCGAGTTCCTGACAATTGTTGAACGTGTAACTGGGGATTATTCGGAGTTCCTTTGGAATATTCACGTCAGAAATGGAAGAATCACGAAAGACTTCTCCGCCGAAATAGTTGATAGTATCGGGAAGTTCAACCCTTGAAATTGCCGTATTTCCGTTGAAAACTTTATCACCTATAGCTGTAACGGTGCAATCGCCAATTTTTTCGGGGATTACTACATCTCCCTTTGCGTCGGTGTATTCTGTCAGAATAAGTTCATTTTCATTATTGTCACGGACTTCAAATACCATACCGTTATATTCTGTTGTGTCAGCAGAATATGATATGAAATTAACAGGAAGAACGGCTTCTGCCGCTGATAGGGCAACCGCCGCTATTGTAATAGCTGATAATAATTTCATAATAACCCTCCTTTAAAACAGAATGGTCTGAAATTTTTCAGACCATTCGTTTAATTTTATAATGTTTCTGCTACTATTTCTCGCAATAAAATCATATCGTAAACATCAAGTCTGCCGTCATTGTTCAAGTCTGCATTCTGGGGATTGGGCATTGTTACATAATCTGAATTTTCGGGATTAGCACCAAGAAGCCAATCTCTCATTTGTTCCAAGTCCTGATAATAAGTGTCACCGTCGCCATTTAAATCACCTGGCATATCAGAATAATGTGCTCCTTTAGATAAGCTGAAAGACTTATTTTTGGTATAATAAGGAGAATCAGAATCTATTATGTCGTGTGAACCATAAAAATCTTCTATGTGCTTATACGGAATAGCTGTCTTTGAATAAAAACTATAGGTATCATAGAGATATTCGGCAAAATCAAAATGCTCGTATACATCCATTTTCTCATTAAAGTTCAAAGTATAAGTTTCAGAATCACAATAAACATCGAAACCTTTTTCCTTGATTTTCTCATTAAAAGCTGCAACTTGTTTTTCTGTCAGTTCCTCGGATAATGGCACTTCAACTCCAAAATCATCAATGAGGTAAAGCTTAGTCCAGTCAATACGCTTATTGTATGAAGCTGTACCATTATTGAAATCAATATGGAAATGCGATATTTTGAAATCTTCATCAAGCTTATCCTTGATTTTCATTGTGTGAGCTACGTTTTTTTCATGCTCATAGGAATCGAATGCTATCGAGACTTCTACAGCAAACTCACCAGTAGGTATAAGTTGAGAAAAGCCACCAGATACTTCATATTCCATTATCTCATACTTTTTTTGAGTTATTTCTGAAACATCCTTGCTATCTACAAGGGAATATAATTCTTGAATATCCGGAGTTTTATCGGGGTCATAATAAAGATGTATTTCGGCTGAATCATTACTTTCTGTTGTATAAGCAAACTGAGAATAGCTATCTCCGTTTTCTTCAAGCCATAATTCAGATATTTCCTTTTTTTCTGAACCGTTTATTTTACAGTAAGCTGAATATCGTTCAAGGAGGTCAGGAACCGCTGTATAATCTTCATTAAACTGCTTACAGATCTCTTGCTTGGCAATTTCCATTTCATCAGGATACCAGTATGAAGACGTTTGAACTTCACTTTCAACGGATGAAACATCAGCAAAAGAATTACTTTGTGTAAGTAAAACCGATGAAGAAAGCATCACAGCAGCTGCAACAGTACCTCCCCATAGTTTTTTGAAGTTCATTATATTATCACTCCTATTTCAGTTTGTAGGTGGAATATATAATCCCCCACAATATGATAATATCATAAATCCTGTGAATTGTCAATAACTTTTTGTAAGAATATACAAAATGTTCACATTTTATTGATAAGGCTAACAAGGATAATTGATAGTTACAATAACAAAAAGGCTATCCGATTTAAAATCAGATAGCCCTTAATTTTTATAGCTTTGGGTTTAGAACTGCCCTTTAATGATTTCACGTAGATTGTGATATAAATATAATTATCTGTTATTGATAATCTTTGTAAGCTCAACAGGGTCAACGATTGTGTCGCCCTTGTATACACGCATATTACCTGAAGCGATTTCGTCAATGAGGATAACTTCATCGTTGTTAAAGCCGAACTCGAACTTGATGTCCCAGAGATCAAGGCCAAGAGTCTTGAGGTCGTCAGCAACAATCTTTGTGATTTTGAGAGTCTGTTCCTTCATGCTTGCAAACATTTCAGGAGTCATAACACCAAGAGCAGCAAGACCTTCGCTTGTTACGAGAGGATCGCCCTTTTCATCGTTCTTGAATGTACACTCAACATAACCGCCCTCAAGAACTGTACCGTCAGCAATATACTCGCCATATCTGCGGATGAAGCTTCCTGTAGCAACAAGGCGGCAGATTACTTCAAGACCGTGACCAAAAACAGTTGCAGGAAGAACTTCCATAGTAGCGTTTTCAATGTCAGCACTTACATAGTGTGTCTTAATACCAGCTTTTTTGAGAAGCTCAAAGTAGTAAACTGATGTCTGGAGGTTAGCCTTACCAATACCGTCGATTGTAAGACCAACTGTATTCTCGCCGGGATCAAAAACGCCGTCCTTGCCTGTACAATCGTCCTTGAACTTGAGCATTACGTTGCCGTTATCGAGTTTGAATACATCCTTTGTTTTACCTGTATAAATTTTTTCCATTGTGAAAATCTCCTTCACCTTATAAAATTTTATTGCATTATAATTATAACCTATTTTTTTTATGTTGTCAAGAAAAATTTAAAAAACTTTTGTTTCAATTTAAGGGCATCTCTAAAAACCCGTTTGGTTAAAGAAAAAACAGATAGGTATGGCAGCTGCAAGGAAACCTTCCGAAGGTGTGCTGCCGCACTCCAAGGGAGGTTGACGAAGCAGATGATATGCATAGCTGCTTTTTTCTCAAAAGGGGTTTTTAGAGATGCCCTTAAAGTTACGGCGAAAAAGAGCTATCCGATTTCAAAATCAGATAGCTCTATATTTATAGCTGAATTAAAACATTACCATTAATTCGCCTGCGGAGTCTTTCCGCTTATTCCCACTCAATAGTGCCGATAGGCTTAGGAGTGAGGTCATAGAGAACACGGTTAATGCCCTCAACCTCGGAAGTGATACGAGCAGTAATCTTGTGGAGGAGAGCATAGGGGATTTCCTCAATAGTAGCAGACATAGCATCTGTAGTATTGACAGCACGGATAATAGCTGGCCAACCCTCATATCTCTTGTCATTCTTTACACCAACGCTCTTCATATCGGGAACAGCGATGAAATACTGCCATACAGTCTTATTAAGACCTGCGTTATCGAATTCCTCACGGAGAATAGCGTCAGCCTCACGGAGAGCGTTAAGACGGTCACGAGTAATAGCACCGAGGCATCTTACACCAAGACCGGGGCCTGGGAATGGCTGACGGTCAACCATTTCAGCAGGAAGACCAAGAGCCTTACCTACAACACGAACCTCATCCTTATAGAGAAGCTTAACAGGCTCAACAAGCTCAAACTGCATATCTTCGGGAAGTCCGCCGACATTGTGGTGAGCCTTTACGCCGTCGCTTTCGAGAATATCGGGGTAAATAGTACCCTGAGCGAGGAATGAGATACCCTCAAGCTTGCTTGCTTCCTCATCGAATACTTTGATAAATTCACCGCCAATGATTTTACGCTTCTTTTCGGGAGCGTCAACGCCTGCAAGGAGATCGAGGAAACGGTCTGTAGCGTCGATGTAAATAAGATTAGCGTCAAGTTGGTTCTGGAAAACCTCAATAACTTGTTCGCTTTCGCCCTTTCGCATAAGTCCGTGGTTAACGTGAACGCATACCAGCTGTTTGCCGATAGCTTTGATAAGCAGAGCTGAAACAACTGAGCTGTCAACGCCGCCTGAAAGTGCAAGCAGAACCTTTTTGTCGCCTACCTGTGCCTTGACAGCAGCAACCTGCTCGTCGATAAAAGCATTAGCAAGCTCCGGAGTTGTGATACGCACCATTGTATCAGGTCTTTTGTTTGAATCCATAATATTTCCTCCTTCACCGGCGAAGAATCAAGCCGGGATATATATCAAACCTGTCGTCATTGACAGGAATGAATGCTAAATTCAGTCAGACGGATTATCTGCATTTTTGCAGGATATAAAACCGTTTGTTTCAAGTGTACGAATGAACATTGAAAGTCGCTCATACAGGGGCAAAGCCTTTTCGCCGAAATGCTCCTCAACAGGCTTGCCAATATCGAAAACAGTCTTTTCTCCGTCAATCTGAAGCCATATGAAGCTTCCCATTTCATCGAGATGAATATGGGAAACCTTTGGCTTTTTAATGAGTTTCTGTGCAATTTTGTTGGCTATTCCCTTATTTTCCATATGCAGGGTAACAAGTCCGTCATCTTCAACGGACCACTTTATTTCCTCATTGCGGACGGGAATTTTTTCAACATAATTTTCTTCTTTGTTTTTACTTTTCATTCTTCTTTACTGCCTTTGCAGGTTTCTTCCAGATAGAGAACTTGAGAAGTGTAAGAATGATGACAGCAAACAGAACAAGGCTTAATGCAGTTGATACTGCGGGTGGGAAATTGAGTTTTCCTGAAATATCAAGAACCTCGTCGATTTCAAATACAGCGAGGAGAGCAATAAGAACGCCCACAAGTCCCTCACCTGCAATCATACCTGATGTGAAAAGGATACCGTCATTGATGATGTCCTTCTTACGCTGTTCGCCGATTTTATCTGTTTTCATCTTATCGAAGATAAGGCGAATGATACCGCCTACCATAATGCAAGCATTGAGATGAACAGGGAGATAAACACCAATAGCAAAAGGAAGTACGGGGATACCGATAACTTCAATGAGAATTGCAATAAATACTCCGATGAATACGAGATTCCAAGGAAGGTCAGCACTCATAACGCCCTCAACAATCATCTTCATAAGAGTTGCCTGAGGAGCAGGAAGGGTATCAGTGCCGAAGCCCATTTCGTTATCGAGAAGATAAAGAGTTGCACCGATTGTAAGTGCAGCTGCAACAACACCGATAATTTCGCCTATCTGCTGCTTCTTAGGTGTAGAACCAAGAATATAGCCTGTCTTTAAATCCTGCGAGGTATCGCCTGCGATAGCTGCAACGATACAGATAATAGAACCGATAGCAATAGCAGCTGTCATACCTGCTGCACCCTCTGCACCTGTGAATTTAAGAATAAGTGTAGAGAGAAGAAGTGTAGCAATTGCCATACCTGAAACAGGGTTGTTACTGCTTCCTACAAGACCAACCATTCTTGAAGATACTGTTGCAAAGAAGAAACCGAATACTACAATAATAAATGCACCGAGAAGTGAAACAGGAATTGCAGGGATAAGCCATACAAGGAGAGTGAGAACAACGATAGCGCCGATAACTATCTTTAAGTTGATGTCCTGTGCTGTTCTTTCATTGGACTTGACACCTGATTTGTCGCTCATGCTCTTAATAGCATCTCTGAATGTACGCACAATAATAGGAAGTGACTTGATAAGGCTGATAATACCGCCGGCAGCAAGTGCGCCTGCACCGATATATCTTACATAGTTGCTCCAGATACCGGAAGCACCGCTTGCAGCGTAAATTTCACCGATTGTCTGCTCTGTGCTTGGGTACATAATTACGTTCTCGCCGAAAAGAACGATAAGGGGAATAAGTACAAGCCAGCTGAGAACACCGCCTGAGAACATATAGGAGGAAATTCTGAAACCGCAGATATAACCAACGCTCATTACAGCGGGGTAAATCTGTGTGCCGAATTCGCCAGCATAACCCTTGACTTTGAAAGCAATTTCGCCGGGAACTGCCTTTAAGCCGTCAATGATAAATTTGAATATAGCCGCAAAGCCCATACCTGCAAATACAGTAGAAGCGTTTGCACCGCCGTTTTCACCTGCAAGGAGAATTTCAGCACAAGCTGTTCCCTCGGGATAGGGGAGAGTGCCGTGTTCCTTAACGATAAGGGCATTTCTCAGAGGTACCATAAAGAAGATACCGAGAAGACCGCCGATAAGAGAAATAAGTGTGATTTCGATAATACCGGGCTTGTCCGTTACGCCGTCTTTAGCCCAGAGGAAAAGTGCAGGCAGGGTAAATATTGTACCTGCTGCAAGGGATTCACCTGCGGAACCGATTGTCTGAACGAGGTTACTTTCGAGGATTGAGTTTTTCTTGAGAAGAACTCTGATAACGCCCATGGCGATAACTGCCGCAGGGATTGAGGCTGAAACGGTCATACCTACACGAAGTCCCAGATAAGCGTTAGCCGCACCAAAAATAATGGCGAGGAGTATACCCATTACAATTGAGGTAACTGTAAGTTCGGGAGTTACCTTACTGGCAGGGATATAGGGTTTGAATTCTGTTGATTTGTTTTCCATCATCGTCTCCAATCTTAAATAAATTTTTTACGATTTCGATGCTATGAATATGCAGTTGGAATTCGGCTTTTCACTCTCTGCACACAACACCATTCCTTATAATTATAACAGTTTTTTTGTCGGATTTCAAGAGGGAATGAATATGATGAATATAAAAATTTTGTGAATAAATTATATACAATTTGTTACAGATGCAGAAAAGAGGTTTTTCACGGTAAATAGGTGTTAGAGCAAGATAACAAGATATTGACAAAAAATAAACAAAGTGATATAATAATTGTAGCGGGCAACGGGATTTATTCCGTTATCGGCATTACAAAATTATTCGTTTTCCAAATGTGGAAATTTTCTGCCTTTGGTCAATGATGTATGCTGAAATTTTACGCCCCACTATATAAGTGGGGATTTTTTTGCTATGAAGAATTATAACTGTAAAACAAATTATCCTATATTTCTCATTCACGGAATGGGATTTCGTGACGGTATAATCGGATATTGGGGAAGAATTCCTCATACTCTCCGAAAATGGGGAGCCGAGGTGTATTTCGGCTTTCAGGACGCCAATGGTTCAATTGAGTCCAACTGTGAAATGCTGAAAAGCTCTCTTGAAAAGGCGATTTCGGAAAACTCCGCCGAAAAAGTCAATATAATAGCTCATTCGAAAGGCGGACTTGAAGCACGTTATCTTATTTCAACATTGGGAATGGAAGGATATATCGCTTCTCTGACCACAATCAGCACTCCGCATAATGGTTCAAAAACTATGGATAAGCTCATGAAACTGCCGAAAATACTTCTTAAAACAGGCAGCAGGGTATTTGATTTTTTCGAGGGGATTGGCGGTGACAAAACCCCCGATACCTATCGCTGTCTGGAGCAGTTTACAACTGCTTTTATAAGACGGTTTAATGAGGAAAATCCGAATAATCCGAATATTTTTTATCAAAGCTTCGGCTTTAAGATGAAAAATCCGCTGAGTGATATTTTTATGACTGTTCCATATATCGCTGTGAAGCTTCTCAACGGAGAAAGTGATGGACTTCTCAAACCTGATGAAGTAGAATGGAGCAATTTCCGAGGAGTGTATACGGGAACGGGAAACCGTGGCATATCCCATTGCGACGAGGTAGATATGCGACGTCGTCCCCTGAGCAGAAAAATGCCTGCAAACGAATACGAAATATCCGATATAACCGAATTTTATGGTAAAATTGTATCGGAGCTTAGAGAAAAGGGGCTGTAATGGAAGAAAAAAGAATAGCAGTAACAGCAATTGTCATTGATGATATGTCTGCTGTTGATGAGGTCAACGCTGTGCTTCATCAGTTCAACGAAATAATTATCGGCAGAATGGGCATACCATACAGGGAGCGTGGAGTTTCGGTTATATCCGTAGCCCTTGATGCTGAACCCGATAAAATCAGCTGTCTTACGGGAAAGCTGGGACATATAAACGGCGTGTCGGTAAAATCCGCAATTTCAAAAAAATAATGGAGGTAAATATTATGTATGACGTAAAATCCTTAAAGGCTGAGGAATTTATAAACCACGAGGAAATACTCGCAACTCTCGAATATGCAGAGGCTAACAAGAATAACAGGGAACTTATTGAGGAAATCCTCGAAAAGGCTCGTCCTAAGAAAACAGGCAGGGGAGTTGAATGTGCAGGACTTTCACACAGAGATGCAAGTGTACTTCTTGCCTGCGATATTCCCGAAATGACAGAGAAAATCTATGCTCTTGCAAATGAGATAAAGGAAAATTTCTACGGCGACAGAATTGTTATGTTTGCCCCTCTTTATCTCTCAAATTACTGCGTAAACCAGTGTGTATACTGCCCTTATCACATTCAGAACAAGGAAATTCCCCGTAAAAAGCTGACACTGGAGGAAGTTGAAAAGGAAGTTATCGCATTACAGGATATGGGACATAAGCGACTTGCTATTGAAGCAGGCGAGGACCCTGTAAACAACCCCATTGAGTACATTATTGATTGTATCAAGACAATTTACTCAATCAAACACAAGAATGGTGCAATCAGACGTGTAAATGTCAACATTGCCGCAACAACTGTTGAAAACTACCGCAAGCTCAAAGAAGCTGAAATCGGCACATATATCCTTTTCCAGGAAACATACCACAAGGAAAGCTATGAGGAACTTCATCCCGCAGGTCCAAAGCATAACTACGCATACCACACAGAGGCTATGGACAGAGCAATGGAGGGCGGCATTGACGATGTAGGCCTTGGCGTACTTTTCGGACTTGACAAGTACAAGTACGAGTTTGCAGGACTTCTTATGCACGCAGAGCATCTTGAAGCTGTTCACGGTGTAGGTCCTCATACAATCAGCGTACCCCGTCTGAAAAGAGCGTCAGATATTGACCCCACACAGTTTGACAATGGTATTGATGATGATATATTTGCAAAAATTATCGCTTGTATCAGAATTTCCGTACCCTATACAGGTATGATTATCTCCACAAGAGAGAGCGAGGAATGTCGCAAAAAGGTTCTCAAACTCGGTATATCTCAGATTTCAGGCGGTTCAAGAACTTCCGTAGGCGGTTATGCAAACGAGGAAAGACCCCACGATACAGAGCAGTTTGACGTATCCGACCAGCGTTCACTTGATGAAGTTGTTAAGTGGCTTATGGAGGGCGGCTATATTCCGTCATTCTGCACAGCATGCTACCGTGAAGGCAGAACAGGCGACAGATTTATGGCACTCTGCAAGGTGGGACAGATTCAGAACTGCTGTCACCCCAACGCATTGCTGACATTGCAGGAATATTTACAGGACTACGCAAGCCCTGAAACAAGAAAAATCGGTGAGGCACTTATTGACCGTGAAATCGTGAAAGTTCCCGATGATAAAAAGCGTGAAAGAGCCCTTGAATATCTTGATAAAATCAGAAACGGCGAGCGTGATTTCCGTTTTTGATTGACAAATAATCTGAAATGTGGTATAATAACTTTACAGGATTTTTCCTGTGACTATACTTCATGGGAGGACAAAAAATATGGATATGTTATCAATTCTTTCAACTGCTGCGGTTTCACCTGCTACGGGAGATCAGTTTCCTGTAATTCCCCTTGTACTTATCGGAGGACTGGCTGTTATCATAGCTGTTGTAAGCTCAATAGCTGCATCGAAGAATAAGAAAGACGACGAATAAATAAAAGGACGCTGAAAGCGTCCTTTTTGTTTACAGGTAATCTTTAGTTTATGGGATTTTCCGCAATATATCTGTCAAGGATTTCAGCCGCAGTTTCCACAAATCTGATACATGGGCGAGCCTTGTAGTATTCCGCAGTTCTCTTTTCGGGAATGGGACTTTTATTTACGCTTAAATCTTTAAGCAGTTCACCGCAGTTTATGGTGTGGTATACAGCCTTGAATTCCTCTGCAAGCTGCTGAATACGGCGGTAATGCTCTGCTTTTTCGCTGTCGTCATCGGCGGAACTGTAGCCATACAGCACTCCTGCAACCATAAACATACCTGAAACAGCACCGCATACCTCTCTCATACGTCCCATACCGCCGCCGAATGAAGATGAAAGGCGGAGGGCGAGTTCCTCGTCAATGCCTGTTAAATCGGAAAAAGCGGCAAATACAGCCTGTGAACAGTTTCTGCCCTCAGCAAAAAGTTTGCAGGCAAGTTCAGCGTGATTAATCATTTACATCAACTTCTTTCTTAATGCTGGGAGTTTTACAGCATACGGCACAATGAATTTCCGCAGCACCGCTATTGCGTAAAATCCTCGAAATATTGTTCAGAGTGCTTCCTGTGGTGCATACGTCATCAATGAGAAGTACCCGTTTCCCCTTTATTTTTTCGGGGAATTTCACTTCAAAAGCGTCTTTCAGATTGACTTTTCGCTCTTTTTGAGTGAGAGTTTTCTGTGCTTTTGTTTTTCTTATTTTCTCAACGATATCTGCTGAAACGTCAATTTTCAGTTGCCGTCCCACTTCCTTTGCAATGAGTTCAGCCTGATTAAATCCACGCTGCCTTTTGTCGGATTTGTAAAGTGGAACGGGAATAATTACATCAATTTTCTGCGATATATCGTTATTTTCAAGGGATTTCGCCAAGGCTTTTCCAAGAGCGTATACCGCATTACCCTTAACCCCCTGTTTCAGCAGAATAATTGCAGGGGAAATCTTCCCGTTATACTCAAAAGCCGCAGTAAAGCTGTCTGCACCGCTTATGCTGTTTTTAGAAGTATAGGGAGTTATTTCTCCACGGCACTTCCCGCAGAAATCCTCATGGGGGAAAATAACCTCGCTGCAAATGGGGCAGCGTGTAGGGAAAATCAGCGATATTATCCGCTTTTTCAGCATATAGTCCATTAGAAATACATATAAAGCTGGCACTTAATCATGCCGTTATACAGCTTACGGCGTTTTTTAGCTTCCTCACCGAAGAACTGTTCAAACTGCTCGTGTGGGGAGATTATGTAGCTCTGACGACTGCCGCCTTTGCCTAAAACCCTGCCCATTTTTCTGTAAATATCCTCAGCCTCACGAAGTTCAAGAAGTCTTTCACCGTAGGGAGGATTGCAGATTACGATTGAATCCTCAGGCTGAACAAATTTTGAAATATCAGCCTGCTCAATTTTAAGTCGTGATTTTATGCCGGCTTTATGGGCATTATCCAGCGAAAGAGCAACTGCGGCATCGTCAATATCAAAGCCGATACCGTGGAAAGTTGCGGGACGGTCAACACCGTCAATGGCACGTTTACGCTCCTCCTGCCAGATTTTACTGCTGACAGATGCCCACTTTTCAGCGGCAAATCGTCTGTTTATGCCGACAGGAATTCGGAGAGCCTTTAATGCCGCCTCAATGAGAATTGTGCCGCTTCCGCAGAATGGGTCGCATACGATTGATTCCGGGCGGACACGGGCGAGGTCAACAATACCTGCCGCAAGGGTTTCCTTGATAGGTGCGGCATTGGAATTTCTTCTGTATCCACGCTTGTGAAGTCCTGCACCGCTTGTATCGAGATAAATGGTAACAACATCTTTCAAAATGCTGAACTGAATCTGCACAGGCGGCTCGGTTTCGTTGAACCAGCTTACACCATACTTTGCTTTAAGTCGCTCTACAGCGGCTTTTTTTACGATTTTCTGACAATCGGGAACGCTGTGGAGAGTTGAGTTAAGAGAATATCCTTTTACGGGGAATGCATTGTCAATGCCGATATATCGCTCCAATTCCACAGAACGAACTCCCTGAAACAAATCCTCAAAGGTTTCCGCACGAAATTCGATAAGCTCAATAAGCACACGTTCAGCGGTGGAAAGGCAGAGATTTGCCCTTGCCATTATATTTAAATCGCCTGTGAAGCTGATTTTTCCGTCGCTTACTTTTAAATCAGTTCCGCCGATTTTTGTGATTTCATATTTGAGTACGCTTTCCAGTCCGAAATGACATGGACAGCAAAGTCTGATTTTATCGTTCATATTATCACCTTATTTGTTAATTATGCAAAAGCCTGCCCGTATATTTTGGGCAGGCTTTAGGCATCGTTATATAATTTTTTGTAGTTCTGCCTTAATATTTTACCAGCTTTCGCCGCCTGTACCTGCGTCACCGCCGCCGGTACCCGGGTCAACCCAGCCGCCGACATCGCCGCCAGTACCGCCGCCTGTTCCCGGATCAACTGTACCGCCGCCAGTTCCTGGGTCAACCCAGCCGCCGCCTGTTCCGGGATCAACCCAACCGCCGCCTGTGCCTGTATCGCCGCCGCTTGGACCATATTCGGGAGTCTGAGTTGATGGGGTAGTGGATGGAGATGGAGCAACATAGTGATTACCGTCACAATATGGAGCATATGTGGATTTCCAGTAACCTGTTCCGCCTTTTGGACAGTAGGAATTAGCAATCATACCTGTTGCGGAACACATCTGTGCTGTGATAACCGTTTCAACAGGGTCGAAGTCAACGCCTGTATCGGGGAACTGTGTATTTGCATATTCACCGATAATTTTAGTCCAAAGACTTGCTGAATTAAGACCAGATAGAGTAACATCAGGGTGATTACTCTTGTAACCGATAGTAACAGCACTTGCGAAATCTCTTGTCATACCGACAAAGGCAAGGTCGTACCAGTTTTCGGTTGTACCTGTCTTACCGATAACAGTCTTGTTCCAGAGTTTTGCATTTGTACCGGTACCGTTATCAACAACATTCTTGATAAGTCTGTTCATAACCCAGGCACTTTCAGCAGAAATAGCCTGTCTTGTGTTTTTGCCGTTGGAGTAGTCAACGATAACCTGACCTGTTGGGTCCTCAATTCTTGAAATGATATGAGCCTCGTTATAAACGCCCTTTGCACCGTAGGGGAGATAAGCATTTACAAGATTTTCAAGGGTAATACCATATGTGAGAGCTCCCAGAGCGAGAGGAGAATGAGCTTCATCGGCAGGGTCAAGTTCCATACCGAGAGTTTCGGTACAATATTGGAATACTGCTTTAGGCGACATTTCATCAACAAGCTGTGCGGGAACTGTATTGAATGACTGCTGGAGGTAGTAGTAGATAAAGTTTGATGAGCCGTTACCTGCTACACGTCCGTAGTTGAAAGGCCATGGAATATTGTCAACCTTTATATGCGGGAGTGGGGAGTTGCGGTAAACGCTTCCCCAATGGATATGGTCGCTTTCGATACCAAGACCATAAGTCGCAACAGGCTTCATAGTAGAACCAACCTGACGAGGTTCTCGGCAGGCATAGTTTGTAACAAGTGAGTCTTTTTTCTCGCCCCAGTTACCGACAGTACACATAACAGAGCCGTCATAGCGGAGTGCGGTAAATGCGATATGGGGGAGTGCCTCGTCTTCCTCAAGAGTTCCGTCACCGTCAAGGTCAACCCATTTACGGACGGATCTTTCGCTGACGATATTATTGATATCAAGGAATTTTTCCTCAACATAAGTCTGCATCTTCTTGTCAATTGTTGAGTAAATTTTGTATCCGCCTCGGAGCAGACGGTCATAGGCATCATCTCTGTCAATATTATAGAGAGTCTGAAGTTCATCAAGAGCCTCATAATACAAAGCGTCATCTTCCCATGTGTAGATTTTCTGCTTATTTTCCATTTCCTGAAGGTCAACTTCGGGGTGAAGCTTTCTGTATTCCTCGGAATCGGTGTAAAGCAGGTCAGTTACGAGATATTCCTGATATTCGTCATAGGTAATACCGCCGTTTTTGTACATCTGCCAGAGAACGTATTCCTGACGGGTTTTGTTATTTGCTCGGCCGTCAACGGTAAGATTACCGTCATCGTCGTAGTATTCAACGAATGGGCCGTAATATTCGGGGCTTTTTGGAATAGCCGCAAGAACAGCCGCCTCGGGAATCGTAAGGTCTTCAACGTGTTTGCCGAAATAGTGGATAGCAGCAACTTCAATACCGTTTCTCGGACCGCCGAAGCCGATATAGTTCAGATATTCTTCAAGAATTTCGTCCTTTGAGTAGTTCTTTTCAAGCTGCATAGCGGCGAAAATTTCACGGATTTTACGCTGTGGAGTTTTTTCGTCATCACCTGTAAGGTTCTTGATAAGCTGCTGTGTGATAGTAGAACCACCCTGGTCGGAATCGTAGAAGTGAATGAACATATTGAGGAAAGCGGTGAATGTACGTTTATAGTCAACACCGTCGTGGAGGTAGAAACGCTCGTCCTCGGTATAAACAAAGGCATCACGCACGTGCTGTGGAACTTTTTCGATTTCCACAGGTATACGCTGTATACCGTCGGGTGGTTTAAGTTCAAACAATTTTGCGTTCTCATACTCACCTGTTTCTTCATTAAGCTTTTGTCCGTAGAAATAAGTAGTACTTCCTGCTTCAAGCTCCTGGAGAGTAATTGACGAGGAGTCGTCCATAAATCCTGTAACATAGACTGTGAGTGCCGTAGCAACAACAGTACCTGTTATAATGATAATGAGGAAAAGAGAGAGAAGTGTTATAGCAATGCAAGCGAAAAGCTTTTTCAGAATAAAGAGGAAAATATTCCTTTTTTTCTTTTTCTTCTTTTTCTTTTTGGGGGCTTGTCTGACAGGCTGTCTGTCGTAATATTCATTCTGTCTGACAGCATCATTTTCACGATTATAGTTAGCCATTTTGTCTATCGGCACGTAATTTCCGCACCGTTCTCCTTTCAATGTAATGTCGTAAATCCGGAGGCAACACCGCACAAAGCCCGCCTGACGTCTTTGCACGAAATCTGCTTGCATATTTTCCGCCATTTTGCACAGAAAACTCTTGACATACAATAGTATGCCTGCGAGTTTTCTGTACAATCTGGCGAAATATCTGACTTCGCATCTTCCGTACAAGCTCTGTGTGGTGTTACCTATACATTTTATATTATACCACAAAAAATCTCATTTGTTAATACCATAAAAGGGAATTTTTTTATTTTTGTATAATTTAGCAAAAATCGGGCAGATTAATAGTAAAAATTCAGCAAAGGAGCAATTTTTATGACTGCATCACAAAAGAAAATCTACCTTATTATAATGACAGCTATTACGGTATCGGGATTTATAATTATCTGCACTCTCGGTCAGTCCATTCACAGGGAGCGAATGGCGGCAAAGCTGTCGGATATTGCCGCTGCCGAACCTGCGGTAATCAGCGTAATCACGGAGTATAACGGCAGAATTGGTGTATTCCGTGAGGGAAGTTCAAAGCCTTATCGTATAATTGACTATGATTTTTCTCTGCTGTCGGATTACGACAAAGAGCATCTGAAACAGGGAATAATTATCGAGTCTGACCGTGAATTACAGCAGTTTATCGAGGATATTGCGTCATAGTGGAATTATTTCTTTGCAGGTTTCTTTTTCTTCTTTTTTTTGACGGAATAGCCGAAATCCCCTAATTTGCGTCCGAGGGCGAAATATTCACCGTGGGCATATGCCGCAAGTCCGCATTGCTGCAAATTCAGCTTACCCTTGCTGTCGATGAATTTTTCGTCAACGTCAATTCCTACAATTTCCGCCAAAAACATTGTATGACTTCCAAGAAGTTTGCTTTCAGTTACACGACATTCAAGGCTTACGGGACATTCCTCAATAATGGGGGCGGAAACCTTTTGAGCAGGTACGGGAGTGAAGCCGCATTTTGCGAATTTATCAATATCCTTTCCGCTTTTTACGCCGCAGAAATCAACTTCTTTCACCATAGCCGAGGTGGTGAGGTTGATTACAAATTCACCCGATTTCATAATCATATCGTGGGAAAATCTTTCGGGGCGAACTGAAATATATGTCATGGGTGGTCTTGTGCAGACAATTCCCGTCCAGCCGATAGTGAGAACATTGGGTTTATCCATAGTTCCGCAGGTTACAAGGGCGGCTGGCACAGGAGCGAGAAGTGCGCTGCCTTTCCAGAATTGTTTTGCCATATCAAATCTCCTTATTTTAATCTCCTTATTATAAGGTATATCATTTATTATACCATAAATTAACTGATTTTTCAACATATAATGCTAAAAAATAATGACCTGTTCCGACAGATTTTTTTCATAGCATATGATATAATATTTCAAAAAGATAAAGGAGAAAACAAAATGAAAGTAAATATAACATCAGAAAACGGCACGGCTGTGGCTGTTTTAAACGGAGAAATCGACCACCACACCGCCCGTTCCCTGCGTTCGGAGATTGACCGATTTGTAATAACAATGCAGCCTGAACGGCTTGCAATGGATTTCACAGGGATAACCTTTATGGACAGTTCGGGAATCGGGCTTATAATCGGCAGGTACAAGCTTATGAAAGAATGGGGCGGACAGCTTGAAATCCGTGGCACACAGCCGTATATCCGCCGTGTGCTGAAATTGTCGGGCATTGAAAGAATTGTAAAAATTGTGTGAGGTGTAAAAATGGAAATTTTAAACGAGATGAAAATTATTCTGCCCTCTCATTCGGTTAACGAGGGGGCAGCAAGAGCCGCTGTATCATCATTTCTGATACAGGCAGACCCAACAGTTGAGGAGTTGTCGGATATCCGAACAGCCGTTTCCGAGGCGGTAACAAATGCCATAGTTCACGGCTACAGAGGAACTATGGGCAATATTGAAATTACGGTGCGGCTTCTTGAAAATCGGGAAATCTACATAAAAATCAAGGATAGAGGATGCGGCATAGCTGACGTAAAACAGGCAATGGAGCCGCTTTTCACCACAGCTCCCGAAGAAGAACGGTCAGGACTGGGATTTTCGGTTATGGAGAGTTTCACGGATAAGCTGAGAGTTACCAGCAAGGGCGGAAAGGGTACAACTGTGACAATGCGGAAAAGGCTGGGCGGCAATGGGAAGTGTTAAAGCTGAGGAAAATCTCGGGCTTGTCCACCTTTGTGCCAATCGTTTCCGTGGCAGGGGGATTGAGTATGACGATTTGTATTCCGCAGGCTGTCTTGGACTTCTCAAAGCCGTAAAGGCATTTGACAGCGACAGGGGAGTGAAATTCTCAACCTATGCCGTTCCCGTGATTTTAGGGGAAATCAAGCGGCTTTTCCGTGACGGCGGCACGGTAAAAGTCAGCCGCAGTCTTAAAGAATTATCCATGAAATTGCAAAAAGTGTGTTCGGAGTTTATGCTCCGTGAGGGGAGAGAGCCTGCAATCAGCGAATTATCGGAGATTGTGGGAGTCTGTGAAGCTGATATTGCAGAGGCATTGTGTGCATCTCAGCCTCTTGTTTCCCTCACCTCAGCCGATGATGAGGGAGGGCAGACGGATATTCCCGTTGAGGCACATGATGAGCAGATTCTGGATTTGCTTGCATTGCGGCAGATTATGAAAGCCCTGCCCGAAAATGACCGTATGCTGCTGGAATTGCGGTATTTCAGGAATATGACGCAGTCAGCGGCGGCAAAAATTCTCGGAATGACGCAGGTTCAGGTATCAAGGCGTGAAAAAAAGCTCCTTACGGAAATGCGTAAAGAGCTTTTGAGTTAAGCTGTTGAAAACAAGTTGATTTTACTGAATTTGATCATTATTCATATCTTGAATATCTTTTTCTATAAATTCAATTTCAGGATCACCTTTTTTTCGAAGTTCAAAATCTGTGACAAATATTTTGTCATCAAGAATATATACCTTGCAGTACGGAGAAGCAAGTGCTTTTTCAGGTTTTTTACGACCAGCTTCGACTTCGCATACCTGCTCGAAATGGTAATTAAACATCACATAAATAGTAGTACGATTATTGCTTGCGGTTTTGTGATATTTAATAATCTTACCGTCAACCTGCTTACCCTTTGTTATTATTTTCTTTATTTGTCTTGCCCATGACATTTGCCATACTCCCAAATATATAAAAATTACTGAAGGCACGCAAATGTATATGAAACCGTAAAGAAGATCTTCCCAACTACCGGATAACAAGATACCCACAATCATCCCTATTGCTATAGCAGCACCAACAATAAACGAAACTATCGAAGCTGCATAACATCCTGACAAACTAAATTTAAAGCTTTTAAGGGATTAGAAATGACTTTATATTCTGATTGCTTTATTTTATTTCTTTTCATAATTTACGATTCTAAACTTTCCAGATTATAATGGTTTAAAACATCCTCCCATGTTTCAAAGCCCCAATCACTAAGTTTTCTTGTTTCACCGCTACATCCCATTGATACGAGAGGTTCTTGTGATTGATAACAGAAAGAGTTGCAAGGTGAATAATCGTTATCAAACTCAACTATATATTCTATTCCCTTTAGTGTAGGATGTTTTTCAATGAGATAGCTTCCAAAACCGTCATCCTCTTGCACGACGCTATGTATAACCTTATTACAAATTTCCCTCTCGTCAACGAAGTATTGACTTGCATCTACCCTTATAGCAACAGCGACTGATGATGTAGCTTCCATTATAAATTCGTCAACTGGAGCTGTTGTATCGGATTTCTGCATGGTTGTATTTTGTTCATTTTCAGTAAGTTGAACATTCTGCTCTGTAGTTTCTGTTGAGCTTTCATCAACAGAAGTTGTTGTATTTGACTCCTGCACAGCAGTATTCTGTTCGCTCTTGTCAATGTCAGTATCATGTCCGCAGCTTGTCATTGTTAATGAAGCAACAGCTATAATGGTTGTAATTATTTTCTTTTTCATAACCCATTGCCCTCCATAGTGGCATTTCTGAAATAGTTTGATTAAAATATTAAATATTCAATAACGGAATTTGACATAAGAAATCCGCTTTCCGTCAGGGCGATTTTTTCGCCATTGTATGTGATATATCCTGCCTTTAAAAGTGGCGGGATTTTTTTTATTAAATCGTCTTTGTGCTGTGGAAAGTCGTTTAAATCATACCCCTCAGCCAATCTCAGCCTAAGCATTGCGTATTCCTCAAAGCTGCAGGGGGAACTGTCGGTTATTTCCGTTATCTGTATAGGGGAGTTGATAAATCCCTGTAAATCGCCTGAAACTGCAAATCTTGCACCCTTGTAGCAGGAATGTGCCGACGGACCTATGCCGATATAGTCAAGGCATTTCCAGTAGCGGCTGTTATGGCGGCTTTCAAAGCCTTTTTTGGCAAAATTTGACACCTCATACTGAAAAAATCCCTTTTCACGGAGCTGATTCACCATAGCCGTGTACAATTCCGCAGATGTGTCCTCATCGGGAATTTTCTCACGGATTTCCATGCAGTCAAAGGGCGTTCCCTCCTCGATTTTGAGGATATATGCGGAAATGTGCTGAATTGGCAGTTCAGCCATAGCGTCAATGGAGCGCATGAGCATTTCCTCTGTCTGATTTGGCAGGGCAGCCATTAAATCGCAGGAGATATTGTCAAATCCAGCGGATTTTGCGTCATATACGGCTTTTACCGCACGTTCAGCGGTATGGGTTCTTCCGAGAATTTTCAATTCTTCGTCATTCATTGACTGAATACCCATAGAAAGCCTGTTAATTCCCGATATACGGAGCATTTCAAGCTTTTCGGCAGTAAGTGTATTTGGATTGGCTTCAAGGGTTATTTCAGCGGAATTTTCCACATTGAAATTGTCATATATTTCCCTTAAAATTGCGGAAATCTGCTCCGCCGACAAAAGTGAGGGAGTTCCGCCGCCGAAATAAATCGTAACGGTAACCGTTGATTTATCCGAATAATGGCGGATATTCCGCAATACAGCCTCAACGTAGGATTGAACCTGTTCCTTTCGGTAGGGCAGGGAGTAAAAGTCGCAATATCGGCACTTTTTACCGCAGAACGGAACGTGGATATACAGTCCGAGGCTCATTTTACTGCTTCAACTCTGATAGCAGGGGCAAGCTTGAAAAAGAATGCGTTTACAAGCTTGGGAACGATGAATTTAAGTGCAATAAGTCCCACAACTATTGGCACTTCGTAAAAAGCAATCCACTCAAAAGATGTACCCCAGAATGACTGGGATTTGAGGTAAATAAATACAACGAGAGCAAAGCAGATTACTGAAAAAACGGCATTGAAAACGGTTGCACCCATGCCGTTTACAGCCTTTTGTCCACATTCAACGCACACCTTACCCGGCGAATTAAGCTGTCCTGCAAATGCTTTTTTCCACGGATTGAAGCTTTTTTTGCCGCAATGAGGACAATTATAGATACTGTTCATTTCAAATCCTCCTAATTTGTATGGGCGGATAATCTCCGCCCATGAATAGTTATTTAGGGAGCCTCTAAAAACCTCCCTCACGGCGAACTTTCTATGACAAATATCATTTCCTGCGTTGTCAAACCTTGCAATACACAAAGTATTACTGCGGTTTGCCGCCTTGTAACTGACATTTGTCATTTACGAAATTTCGCTCGTGTTC
>JAZQFV010000054.1:0-15266 GCA_045539715.1 Ruminococcus sp.
GCTTTCGGCTGTATTGCCTGATGAGCGATATGCTCCCGATGTAAGCGACGAGGATGTCGGTAGGCTGATCAGTCAGTTCCTACGCACACAAAAAGAAGATGTTCGAAATGTGTTTATCCGCAAATATTATTTCTTTGATTCAGTCAAGGAAATTGCAGAGCGTTATTCCTTTACCGAAAGTAAGGTGAAGAACATGTTGTTCTACACCCGAAATAAACTGAAAGATTATCTGATTAAGGAGGGCGTTGAAATATGAAAACACCGAGAATCATCAATTCAGTTGGTCATATCGATGACGATCTTATCACAGCAGCGACAGAAAAGAAAAAGAAGGCGAAATTCAGTCTCTTGCTTAAATTGGGCTCTGTTGCGGCGTGTTTTGCGGTAATCGTGATTGCAGGTACAGCATTTTTTCCATCACTTCTCAAAGAAAAAGAAGATCCACAAAAAACAGGCGATCGTTACAAGGATTATTATATTCACACATCAGAATCCGCAATTATATGGCCATGGAAATATAAAACGGCATTTGAAAAATACACATCATTAACAATAAATGACGTGGAATACAGCAGTAAAGGAAATGCAGTATCAGAATCATTAGTAGGTGACAAAATCGGCACTTATACCATTGTTGGCTATGATGAAATAACTGATAAGAAGTATACCGCTGACGCTGAAGTTTACAGCCTTCATAACGTCATAGCAGACCAATTCATAGCCGTAAAAATTGAGGACAATTACTGCGTTTTCAAAAATAACGAATACAACCCACCACACACTTTAGGGGAACTGTTCGAACAGGTGGATTTATCCAAAGTGATTGAATTGAATCGCTTTTCTGAAAGTGATAGCACTCCCGACAGTAAGCACTATCTGTTGAACGATGATGAATACATCTGGGAAGTCCTGTCAGAATGTAAGGAAGCACCATTTATTGAAGATCAGAATTGGTATGCCGGTGACAGAAACTATCTCAGCTTTACAATTACATCCGAGGCTTTGGGTGATTACAAGGTTGCAATGTATTTCACTGAGGACGGATATTTCTGGACGAATGCGTTCAGCTGGCAATATCTGTTTGACATCGGCGAAGATGTCGCAGGGAAAATAATCAGATATGCTAAAGAAAACTCTGAAGAAACGGAATATGAACCGTATACAAATACTGTTGTTGGTGAAGTGGTTGAGATAACCAATGAGTATTTTCTGCTGGATGATTCCATCCTGTGCAACGATCCTGCTGATGGTATTATCTATAAGATTCTGCTAAACGATTTGCGAATTTCCCGATATGTAGAACATGGAATAATAGAAGTCGGAGATAATGTACAAATCACTTATGAGGGCGAAATCCACCAAGCAAATGCCAATGATGCCAACACGATTAACAGTGCAGTATCCGCTTCCAAAGTAATAATCTCTGAAGGTGATGTATTGATTCCTGAGTAACCAAAATCACAAATATCTTGATTTTTGGAAATAGAAATGATATAATAAATACAGTACGAAGCATTTAAAATAAATGAAAACGAGGAAGAAAAAATGAATATTGATAACACACTTTACACAGGCAGACCTAAAGACCAGCGTTCCGAGGTTGAAATGGCTATATATGATAAACTTGACTCTCTTGGCATAGATTACAAAAGAGCCGACCACGACCACGCTGATACTATGGAGGACTGCCTTGCCATTGAAAAAGTTCTCGGTGCGAAGATATGCAAGAACCTGTTTCTCTGCAATCGCCAAAAGACAAACTTCTATATGCTGCTTATGCCCGGTGATAAGCCTTTCAAAACAAAATTTCTGACTTCACAGCTGAATTGTGCAAGGCTTTCTTTTGCGGAAGCTGATAAAATGCAGGAGTATCTGCACACTATCCCAGGCTCTGTATCAGCTCTGGAATTGATATTCGATACAGATAATAACATTCAGCTTGTCATTGACAACGACCTTATGAAAGACGAGTACATCAGCGGTCATCCAGGTATCAGTACTTCTACAGTTCGCCTGCTCCGTGAGGATATGCTGAAATATGTTCGTGAAGCAAAACACGAGCCTACATTTATAGATTTACCAACAGAATGATAGCCGAAGCCTAAGTTGCCAGCTTCTCACTCTGCCCAAAAACCCCGATTTTGAAAGAAAATCGGGGTTAAAGTTTATTCCTGAAAATGGAAAAAATATTCGGCTCATTTCATCTCAGAATTGCCAACTTTTTCAAGCAAAGCACTTTTCATCAGACACAGGTCAAATACATCAAGCCTATCATCTTCACAAAGATTTCCTGCCTGCCAGTTATTCAATTCAATATCATCGCCAAGCAGCCATTTCTGGAGCGTTACAGCATCAGCTATGTTAAATTCAAAATCCCCATTTACATCACCTTTTATCACATCAGCAATTCCCTCTGTTTCGGTAATGGTGAAATCCTCGCTTATTATATAATTTCTGATTATTTTTTTCTCATCGGGGATACTCTCCCATGACCGTCCTGCTGCAAATGATAATCTGAGTGTACCTGCGGTAACTGCTTCGTAAATGCTAACAATTTTTGCTGCACCGCCGCCGGCTCCCACTATGCCGTCAGAAACTGAATATTGCCTGTATTCCTTAATTTCCGCTGTACCGTACTGCTCAACCATAAGCTTTGCACCTGTACTGTAATTGACTTCGCCGCAATAAACAATGTATTTTCCATGAACTGAAATATTGCCGTATTCTTTTATAAATTCAGCGTGTTCATCTTCGGATATAACAAGCAATTCATCTATCGTCATTTCTTTTGAAGTGCTTTCCGATTCTGCTAATCCAACCGCAGAATTTTCATCGACATCAGCAGCCATTCCGTATATGCTGTTAAAAGCTGAAAATGCAGCTAT
This sequence comes from Ruminococcus sp., assembly GCA_045539715.1. GTDB lineage: Bacteria > Bacillota > Clostridia > Oscillospirales > Ruminococcaceae > Ruminococcus. The sequence goes on from JAZQFV010000054.1 coordinate 2,886, forward strand.
AACTGATAATGCCAGTGAAAATATTTTCTTTTTCATATTAAATCTCCTTTACAAAAATAGAAATTTCAATTTAAAACAACACAGACAAAGGTAGATGTTCTTACAGCTTTCAATTTAACTTGTGGAATTTTCAGCATATTTAGCAAGAATATCAGAAGCATCCGACGAATTTATTGTTCCGTCATTGTTATAATCAGCAAGATTATTATTTATAAATGCCTCTTTGCCCGTTGATAAGGCGGCATATGTCGCAAGCACAAAAGAAGCATCCGACGCATCTATAGAACCGTCGCAATTTACATCACCCTTTTGTACCTCTTTATCATAGTTTTCTCCGATAAAGAATTTGAGGTTATTATCATCGAAGGAAATCATAACGCTATCACGTGTAAAAATATTTTCATTGTGTATATTATCATCTGCACTAATAAGTAAACCGTTTTCATCACGTTTCACATCGCTTGTTTTAAGAGAGCATTTTACACCGTTCTTACCGCTTACAATAATTCCTTTATCCGTCTGAACTGCTTTGAAATCATCGTCTGTTGTACCTGAGAAATCATATCTGTAATGCGGAGCAAAGTTATAACAGCCTTCTTCAAATGCAAGAGTAATGTCATATGTTGTTTCAGCAAAAGTGTTAAATCCAAATTCATTTTCGCTTTTAAATACATTATTTACAGCACCATTGAATGATGAAGAATACAGTTGTTTTGTATCTAAAAAATCGGCAGTGAATTCGGTTGCATTGCCTGTGTTCTGAACGGTAAAGTGTTCGCCGTCACAGAGATAAGTGACTTTCTTATTTCTATTGAACGTTTTTCCACAGCTTGATTTCGCATCATATTCTGAACCATCTGCTCTTTCGGCAGTAATACTGTATTCGCCATCACTTTTTATTTCAACGCTGTTTAGAGAGGATATATCTGTTTCGTAACTGTCAGTCGGATTTATTATGCCATTGTAATTCATAAAATCATAGTCATCAAGAGTATATATTTTGAAATCCTCACCACAGTCATCCATAAAATACGCAGGAACAAATACATCGTAAGTTTTTGAATTTACAAATATACATGCTTTAGCACTACAAAATTCTGCTGACATAAGTTTACCTGTTTCAGAATCTTCACTAATAAAATTAGAATCATAAGTCAGAATACAATTATCATAGGTTTCATTGCCAATGGTAAATTCACACTCTACAAGCCCGATTCCCGCAACAGCGTGGCTAAGATTTACATCATCATATCCCATTAGCCACCATTTTCCCTGTTCTGTAGCCTTTTTTGCTATATCAAGCAGATGTTTGATATCTCTTTCTTTATCATAGTGAGCGAAATGATAGTACATATCAAGCTGAAAATCAGGAGCAAGCTGTCTTGTGTGGTAGGAGATAATTTTCTTAATAACAGAATCAGATTTAATTCCATAGAAGTCAGTATCAGCTTCGATATCAATAAGGTTTTCCTTACCTCCTTGTATATCGGACGGACTAATAATTCCATTATGTGCCAATACAGATGCAATTGACATACCAAGACATCTTCCGCTTCGTGCATGGCCTGTAAAATATTCAAGGTTAACTGTTACTGCTTCAATATTTGTGGAACTTTGAAAATATTCTTGCCAATTCAAATCTTCTTCAGAATTAACAGGACTATATTTACCATTTGGGAAAGAGAATCTATCTGTCAAATAACCTACTTGTTCTCCGCAAACAGCTATTTCATCTTTGTAATTTGTAATATCTGCTTCAATTTTTGTGATTTCTTCTTCAGTATAATCCTCATAAGCAGCATAACTGGGCAAGCATGGATATACTGTTGCTAATGCAGTTACTGCTGATAATGCAATGAAGCGTTTTATTTTTCTCATAATTGTTGACCTCCCGAAAATATTATTTTATCTTTAGAATTGGGTGCCTCTAAAAACCCTTTTGATTAAGAAAAAAGCAGATAGGTGCGGTGGCTACAAGAAAAGTTTCCGCAGGCGTGCTTTCGCACTCCAAGGGAGGTTGACGCAGTAGATGCCGTACCATAGGTGCTTTTTTCAAAATGGTTTTTTGGAGGTACCAAACTATGTATTCTTATTAATAATAGCGTATTTGTCCGCAATTGCCGTATGGAAAAGTATCACTTTCATCTCCCGTAGATATGCTGTTGACATACTGAACTGAAATACTATGGAAATTGCTGTTAATCTGAGGCAATATATTTATCAGCTGATAAAGCCTGTACAATTCTTCTGATTCAGCAAATTCGGGATTAACATTGACGCTAAGATTTGCCAGCTTTAAAAAGTATGGTTTTATATCTCCGTTTTCATAAAACTTCAACTCGCTGCATACCATAAACGGCGTGTCGTCAACCTTGACAGTAAAGTATTTTTCAGGCAGATTGAGTTCAGCAATCATTTTGTCAAAATCATATTCATAGGCATTATATTGCTTTATATCGCTGATATTTTCAGATACGCATATATCATCAATTCCGTCAATCAGATATTGTTCGGGCTTCATTCTTATAAAGAATCTGCCACCCGATTTCAGTTCGTTTCTTATTTGTTCCTGTGATGTGAAAGAATAGCTGTTATCCTCGCAATACTTCATTAATTCATCATCAGCCATAGCCAACAATTCTTCAAAAGTAACGGTTTTATTTTCTTCCTTTGGCAGACTTGGTTCTGTGGGCGGTGCAGTCTGTGTAGTTTCGGGTATATTATTTTCCGTTTCCTGTGGTGGTTCTGTAATTGCAACCGTTTCTTCATTTTCAGTTTCTGTCATTTGTACGGTTTCGGAAGTTATTTCAATTTCCCGTGTTTCCGTTATATTACCCACAGTTTCAGTAACTTTTTTATCGGTTGTTTTTGTAGTTTGCGTTTCAGTTGATTTTGTTGCTGAACTGATTAATTCAGTTGTTGTTGAAATCTGAGTTTCAGCAGAATTATTCCTCTCCCCTTCTGATACCACAGGCGGCTTATCAATATTATCGGGAATGTTATCGCTTTCATTATTAAAAAAAATCACCCCATTGAACATTAAAACAACTAAAGCCATAGAGCCAACTATGGAAACTGTTTTAAAAACAAAGCTGATAATACTTCTTTTTGGCTGTAATACGTCAACTGTAATTAATTCCGCAGCAGTTTCATCATTGGTATTTTCACGATTTTTCACCGCTGACAAGTATTTTTTATAGCTTTTATGAAAGGTTTTTGACATATCCCAATCAGTCGGAAAATCCTTGAATATCTGTTCAGCAGTTGCGTTATCGGCATTATTAAGAGAAAATCTTTTTGATTTCACAGGTTATCCCCCCTCTTTATTGAATTATCATTCAGAATTTTTCGTAAGCGTTTCAAAGCACGAGCTGCTCTGACTCGTACTGTAATTGGCAGAAGTCCAACGGATTCAGCAATATCAGCGGATTTCCTGTTGTAAAAATACTTTTGTATTATAATCGACGAATCAGGTTCTCCGAGGGATAATATACATTGATAGAGTTTTTTATAATATTCTTTTTCCTCAAACTCTTTTTGTATATCAACATCATCAGGAATATCGGGGAATTCATCACTATCGGCAATACAGCCATTTTTAGCACTAAGGGTCCGATACCGATGAATTGCTGTTCGCTTTGCAATCGTTCCTATATATGCTTTTAACGAGCCTTCATTTATCTCATTAAAATGAATAAAAACTTCTGCAAATACATCACATACACATTCTTCAGCGTCCTCTGCTGTACCGTGACTTCTAATCTTATCCCATACAATTGTATAAACATATCGTTGGTATTCCTGAAATAACGCTCTGAATCCATCTTCCTGTGACTTACAAATGAGCATCCGGATTTCATTCTCATTCATATTTTTGCACCTCAATATCAGATAGATGTTAATTTTTCCTTTCACTAATACAATGGAAATTCATCATAAAAGTGTTACACTTTTCAATCAAAAAATACAGACAATATAATTTTAGCAGAATATCTGAAATAAAGCAATACCACAACCTAACAGCTTTTACGATAATTCCGCATTGAAATATCAGATGTATTTTACCCCATAAAAAATGCATGTTACAGAAAATTACTTGTAGTAATCATTGGGATATGCTATAATAAACTTGTAGCTACCGAAAGGAGTAAAATATGGATATTATAAAAGTAAACGGTCTTACAAAGACATACAGCAGCCTTACCGCTGTGAATAATATTTCCTTTTCCGTTCATAAAGGGGAATTGCTTGGATTCCTCGGTATAAATGGTGCAGGAAAATCCACAACAATCAATATGCTTTCAACCCTTATAAAACCCGACAAGGGAACTGCTGAATTGTGCGGTTATGCTTTAGGTGAAAAAAATGCTGAAATCCGCCGAAGAATAGGCATTGTATATCAGAATAACAGCCTTGACAGACTTCTTGCCGTCCGTGAAAATCTGCTGTGCCGTGGTATTCTTCACGGTGCTGACAAAGTACAGGCGAAAAAGCGTTTGCAGGAACTTAGCAGTATATTCTCCCTTGATGAATTGCTGAAAAAGCCCTATAATACGCTGTCGGGCGGTCAAAAAAGAAGATGTGAAATAGCTGCCGCCCTGATGCATACTCCCGAAATTCTTTTCCTTGATGAGCCTACAACAGGTCTTGACCCTGCCACAAGAAAAGAGGTATGGGAAACTATTGACGCTCTCCGCAAATCCACGGAAATGACTGTATTTCTCACTACTCATTATATGGAAGAAGCAGCACAGGCAGGCAGAATTATTATAATCAGTAAGGGAAATATAATTGCAGAGGGAACTCCAAATGAGCTGAAAACGCAATATGCCGCCGACACTTTGCGTATTTACTGCAAAAATGAGAAAATACAAAAGTTGCAGAAACTTATCAGAAATTCAGAAATTACCGACAACGGCTTGACTGTGGCTGTTTCATCAACTATGGAGGCATTGCCAATTCTCGAAAAAGTTCGGGATTTAATTGACGGCTTTGAGGTTATACAGGGAACTATGGACGACGTTTTTCTTTCCGCAACAGGTGAAGAAATCAAGGAGGGCGAATAATTATGACTGCATTTACAGAACTTGTCAAACGAAATATGCGGATTTATCTCCGTGACAAAGGAGCTGTTTTCTTCTCTTTGCTTGCAATGCTTATTGTAATTCTCCTTATGGTGCTTTTTTTGGGAGATATGAATATTTCCGCTATTACCGATATGCTTGGGAAATTGCCCCACAGAGATAAGGAGCAGGATGAGAAAAATGCGGAACTTCTCGTACTTCAATGGACCCTTGCAGGCGTAATTTCCATAAATGCCGTATCTGTTACACTTTCAGTTCTCACCGCAATGATACGTGACAAAAATAACGGCACTCTCCAGTCAATTTACACATCACCTGTCAGCCGATTGAGTATTGCTTTAAGCTACATTTGTGCCGCTTGGATTTGTTCAATTATCATATGCACTCTCACTCTTGTGCTTAGTGAGATTTACTGCGTATATATGGGAGCAGATGCCTTTAGTGCAGTTCAGCATTTACAGCTTTTGGGAATGATTTGCGTCAACTCCTTTACATATGCCTGCATAATGTATTTCCTTGCGGCTATTGTCAAAAGCGAAGGAGCGTGGAGTGGACTTGGTACAATTATCGGCACTCTCGTGGGATTTCTTGGGGGAATTTACCTCCCTATCGGCTCACTTGCCGATGGTATTGCCAATGTGCTGAAATGCACTCCCATACTTTACGGAACTGTTATGTTCCGCCGGATTATGACGGAGCAGGCAGGAGATGTATGCTTTGAAAATGCCCCTGCTGAAATGCAGGACATGTACAACGAGGTTATGGGAGTTTCCCTTGAAGCTTTTGGATATGATGTGAATATTGCAGGCTGTCTTGCAATTCTTGCGGTATGCGGCGGAGCGTTCCTGCTTATCGGAGGATTTGCCACAAAATTCATCAGCAGAAAGGACAGATAAAAATGAAAATCACCATAGAAACGCAAAGTCCCGATTTAGAGGATGAAATAATTATCCGCTGTGCCGAGGCTGATGAGGAAATTATGGAATTGATATACCTCATAAAATCCCGTAAAAAATCGCTTACAGGCTTTGCTGAAAACGGTATGGTAAAGCTTTCGCCAAAGGATATTTTCTACTTTGAAGCTGTTGATAACCACGTTTTCGCCTATTGCGAATCAAGCGTTTATGAGGTAAAACTAAAACTGTATGAGATTGAGGAAATGTATCCCCATTCCGATTTTCTCCGCATATCAAAATCAGTAATTGCGAATGTATCGAAAATTTCACTTATTTCCCGTGCATTCGGTGCAAAGCTTGAAGCTAAGCTGAAAAACGGCGAAAAGATTATTATATCAAGGCAGTATGTCCCCGAATTAAAACGAAAACTTGGACTTGAGGAGGGCGGAAAATGATGAAATATTTATCGGAATTTATAAAGTATTTCTGCATTATCACAACGGGAATTACCCTGATTTCGGGATTGACAATTTTAAAATATGATGCGGTTCATTCATCAATGCTTATGGAAGTTGTCATTGCAGGAGCAGTAACTGCCCTTGTAACAACTATTTTCCTTACAGGTGAACCGAAAAGCAAAAAGGATATGTTATGCCGTATGGGACTTCACTATATTTCCCTTTGTGTTATTATGATAATAATGAATTTTTCATTCGGCTGGATGAAGTGCAGCATAAGCGGTGCAGTTTCTATGATTGTATCCGTTGCAATTGTCTATATTTTCACTACTATAGCCTATGTTTTCACTTCACGGAAAGAGGTCAGGGAAATCAACGAGGCGTTACAGAAAAAGTATCACAGCAACGATTCCGAAAACGAGGAATAAGCGGAATTCTACCAATGGTAGGTTGACGAATTACCGAACATAGGCTATAATATACCTATGAGGTGATGATATGAATTACAAAAAAACAGGCAGCCTTATTAAGCAGCTGCGGACAGAAAAAAAGCTTACACAAAAACAGCTTGCGGAGCGTTTAGGTGTAAGCGATAAGGCGGTTTCCAAATGGGAAACAGGTAAGGGATTTCCCGATATATCCATATTTTCTGCCCTTGCAGATGTTTTCGGAGCTGATGTGGAAAATCTCCTTATGGGCAGTATAAATAAAAATGAAAAGGACATAGGAAATATGAAAAAAATGAAATTTTATGTATGTGAGGACTGCGGAAATATTATCACAGCCACTTCCGAAGCTGCAATTTCCTGCTGCGGAAAAAAGCTTTCGCCCCTCACTCCAAGAGCAGCAGAGGAAAATGAAAAGCTGACAGTTGAGAATATCGACGGCAATTTATACATATCCTCCCCCCACCCTATGACTAAGGAGCATTATATTTCATTTGTGGCATATTGCGGCGACAGTTCCGCTATGATTTTCAAGCAGTATCCCGAATGGAATTTGCAGGCAACACTCCCCCTTTTCCGTATGGGCAAGCTTGTCTGGTACTGCAATAAATGCGGACTTTTATATCAGAATATAAGGTAAAAATCTCAGACTTGACAAAACTGAAAAAAGATGATATAATGTTTGTGTAAACCATAAAATAACATGAAAGAGGTCAGATTTATGTTCTGGAAAATGACAAATGTACAGCTTAAAAAAGGATTCATTTTACCCGTTTACGGGGATAGTGTACCCTTTTGTAAGTTGAATGGTCGTAAATCAGTTCATAATTGACCTTTTTATTATACTATCTTACAAATATGTATACTATCTCCTTGACTTTTAAAAAAGGGGTTCTCTAAAAACCGAAACACGAGTGAAATCAAGCCGTGAGGGAGGTTTTTAGAGGTTCCCAGATGTTAAGGAGATTTTTTATATGTTTAATATTAAAAAGCAGCTTTCAAAGCTGTATACATCATCAATTTTAGGCAATCTCTCCCTTACAGGTGCATGGGTTGCCATACTCGCCGCAAGAGGCTACAGCCTTGTTGAAATCGGCATTGCAGAAACTGTATTCCACATCACAAGCCTGATTTTTGAAATTCCCTCGGGAGTTCTTGCAGACGTTTTCGGCAGAAAGAAAATGCTTATAGTAAGCACAATTATGCGTATTATCGGCAATTTCATTATGATTTTTTCCTGCAATCTTTTCACCGTCTGCCTGTCAATCGCCTTTCACGCTTTAAGCTATAATTTCTCATCGGGTTCGGGAGATGCGTTGGCTTATGACTCCCTCAAACGCTTTAATATGGAAAGCGGATTTGAAAAATACGAATCAAATCAGCTGATTATCTACCGACTTTGCAGCGGAATTTCAACTCTCTGTGCAGGTTTCGCCCTCACAATCGGGCATAAAATCGCCTACAGCACCGACGTTATAATGGGAGCAATTCAGATTATTCTGCTTTTATCCATCCACGAGATTTATGCTGAAAATTCGCAGAAAAATTCAACTATCGGCAAAAGATTAATTACCTGTTTCAAGGAAAGTTTCAAATTCCTCAAAGAAGTCCGCAAGGCTATTGGATTAATGCTCTGCAACTCCTTTGTGGGTGCGGTGGATATTCTTCTGCTGTTCTTTTTGCAGGCTAAACTCCCCGAAAAAGGTATTCCTCAATGGGGACTCGGAATTGCCCTGCTGTTTATGGAAATGGGCGGAATTGCAGGCTCTAAGCTGATTTTAAAATTCCCGAAAATCCGCTATAAAACGATTTATGCAATTTCACTTTCCCTTGTAATTTGCGGATTTATTGCGGAACATTCCGCATCTTATCTTGTAATGGCTTTGGGCGGATTTATTGCCGCTGTGGGCGATGACGCTCTGCAAGTGCGGACTAACGCTATTTTGCAGGATATGTTCCCCTCGGAGCAGCGTGCAACTCTGACTTCCGTTGAGTCTTTCAGTTTTTCCGTAATTATGATTGTACTCTCTCCCCTTGCAGGATTTATTTTTACTTATTGGTAATATAATACCAATCCCTGAAACAACAGTAGACAAATCTAATGGCATAAATGCCGTATGTCATCGTTGGACTTCCTCACCATACAACAGTATGCTTTCGTCGTCCGCCTTGACATACAGCATTTCTGCTCATCATCTTTGTCTACTAACATTTTAGGAATTGGTATAAAACAGCCGTATCGGATTTATCTCCGATACGGCTGAAATTTTTTACTTTTTCTCCTCAGTTTTTTCCTTGATAGGATTACCGTTTTTCTCTCTCTTTGTGGGAGTAAGAGCAAGTTCACCTGCAAGATACATAGCGAAAATACCGAAAAGAATCATAATTGTACTAAGCAGAATTGCGTTAGGTGTGATGTAAGTTTTCATAAAGTCGCAGATTGCAACAGCTGTGTCACCGCCGATAATAAGGGCAACGATATAACCGAAAAATGTCAATCCGCCGCCGAACAGGGAAATCAATATTCCGTATCCGAAAATTGTCTTACATACATTGGAGATTTTCTTTAATGTTTCTTTCATAATTTAACCTCCTTAAAGTCCGAGAATAGGCAGCCAGCCCATAAGAACGATAACCTGCATTGCAAACTGTCCTGCAACCCACCACATATTGTTTTTGAACGTCTTACTGAAATCAGATTCAGCAAGTGACATACCTGCATACATACCAAGTCCAAGTGGAGGTGTGATACCGCACATAACGCCGCAAATACATGGGAGCATTGCTGCTGCAAGAATTGGATTTACGCCAACTGATGCAAGTGTTGTGATAAATACAGGTCCAAAGATAACAACAAGTGATGAACCGGGGATAACCATTCCGAGGAAGCAAGTGAGTAGACAGATGAACATTACAAGACCGAACTTGCTGAAGTTTACGCCCTCGATAAATACCTGCATTTCCTCTGATACGTTAAGGTCAGCGAACATTGCACCAATCATATAACCGATAATACAAACTGCTACAGAAGGAGCAATTGTCTTTACGCCCTTTCCAAACATCTCTGCAAGCTTGTTAGGTGTAACCATTTTCTTATCCTTTGTGATAAGGCAAGCGAAAAGTGTTGCGATACCTGGGATAAAGATGAGCAAGCTGCTTGAAAGTGCCTTTGCACCTGCTGCACCAAGACGCTCTGTGAAAAGTGTTTCCTTGAACATAAAGTCAAATACGAAAGGAAGAAGAATGATAACGGGGAGAAGAAGTCCCTGCCAGCCAACTTTTAAAGCTTCTTTAAGTGTAGGAAGCTCCTCTTTGCTCATTGGCTTAACCTTGTAGTATTTGCAGAATGCGAGTAATGTGAGAATACGCTGTAAAATGAACCAGATAGCAATACCCCAGAGTACAACCCAGAACTGTCCTGTTGTGAGTTCTTCACCGTAAAGTGCTGTGTAAGCACCAAGAGCAGCTACGATATTTGATGAGGGAGGAATCATATTTCCCATATAGCTTGCGTTACTTTCAACATTTGCTGCAAGCTCAGGGGGGAAACCTGATTTCTTCATTGCGGGAATTGTAATTGAACCTGTAGCCATTACGTTACCGGGGCCGCTTCCTGATAAAGCTCCCATAAATGCGGAAGCGATAATTGAAACGTAACCTGCACCGCCGGGGATTCTTCCGAGAATTGAAAGAATAATTGCAATACAGCTGTCAACTACCTTTGTTTTTGTGAGGACAACGGACATGGCGACGAATGCGGTCATTGAATAAAGAAGGGAAGTTGTAAGTCCCTTTTCAATGTAAGAGCCGATGTTGCCCCATGTGCCTGTGACTGTGAGAAGAATGATGAAGCTTATAAGGATTGCCTCATAAACAGGTCTTTTGAAAACCATAAACCAGATTACGATTGTCAAAAGCAGAATGCCGAGATAAATAAATGCTGATGGCATAACCATACCTCCTTGATTTTGTTTGGGAATTTCTCACTAAACAACAGTTGAATTTCTATGACAAAATAATCCTTGTTATAGAAATTCAGCCGTCGTTAACCCACAGAATTTCCCGAAAAATTATATATATAAAGTCCGATTTCCTAAGAAATCAGAACATTGTCAGATGTTGCCCTTTGCCTGTCTTGCACATTCGATGAAAACCTTTTCAGCCGCTGACAGGAATTGCTCCCGTCTGTAGAAAACGCATACTGTGCGGCGGCTTTCAACCAAAACTTTTTCCGACAATTCAGCAGGCAGCTTTATAAATTCAACTCCCTGATTCTGGGAATCTGCACCGAATTCGGAAATATATGAGGGAATTACGGTAATTCCCAATCCGCAGCGTACCATTGCAAGGGCTGATTCAACAGACTGGCACTCAATGAGAGGATTTTCAGCCCCTACATAATCGGCAATACTGCACATTGTCTGCCATAAAACCTGTCCTTTTCCCAATGTTATAAGAGGGGAATTTTTCAGCATTTCCATTACAGATGTGAATTTGCAGGCTGTATTTTTAGGAACCGCAAGAAGAATTTCTTCGTCAAACAGCGGTATATTTTCAAATGCCGCACTCTCCTTGTCAAGGAGGCTGATTATCAGGTCAACATCGCCGTGAATTAGCATTTTTTGCAGTTCATCGGTTTTTCCCTCGTTAATCACAATTCTGTGGTCGGGGTATTTTTCCTGATAAGCGGAAATAATAACAGGCATAAGATAAGGTGAACGGGAAGTGCTTATTCCCACACGAATTAATGCAGGTCTTTCGTTATACTCGTCAATGAATTTTTTCAGTTCATATTCAAGGGCAAGAACCTGTCTGCCTGTTTCCACGAATTTCTCCCCTGCCTTTGTCATTGACAGCGGAATTGTACTTCTGTCGAAAAGCTCGACTCCCAAATCCGATTCAAGCTTTTTCAGATATTTGCTCAATGTAGGCTGTGCAACGGACAATGCCTCGGCAGCCTGTGAAATACTTCCGCAATCGGCAATTGCCACCGCATATTCGTACTGCTTCATTTTGCTCCGCCTTTCGATTTATGCAAGTGTTGTCATTTTGTCTATACGGTATGTGAAATTTGCTATATCTCAACCACCAAGTGTTATTATATCACATCATTAAGCAAATGTCAATAGAGATTGAAATATTTTATTATATTACCAAAAAAGCCGTACAAAGCCAATTGGCAATGTACGGCAATTATTTTAGGGCATCTCTAAAAACCCGTTTGATTAAAGAAAAAACAGCTAGGTGCGGCAGCTGCAAGGAAACATTCCGAAGGCGTGCTGCCGCACTCCAAGGGAGGTTGACGAAGCAGATGTCGTGCATAGCTTTTTTTTCTCAAAAGGAGTTTTTAGAGATTCCCTTTATAAATTATTCTAAATCGGGAAGAAGGTCGTGACGCATAATGTCGTTTCCATTCACATCAAGAACCTTTACATTATTTACGATATAGCGATGTTTGCGGTTGAATTCTTCAAGCGTATCAGCCTGAACGGTAATG
>JAZQFV010000055.1:0-2221 GCA_045539715.1 Ruminococcus sp.
TACGGTAAACGGAAAAACTTATACCGATGAAATCAACTATGCCTACGATTTTGACGTTTATTTGGCACATATCGGTGATAAAAATTATATTTATTCAGATTCGTTCTCGGACAATGACTACCATATGTTCTGTACCTGGGATATAAATGGCGATACTCCTAAGATTTCGCAGGAGCTTTATGGTACTGAAGTTGATTATGAGTATATAGAAGAAGGCTTTGAAGATGGTACAGTGTATAAGCAAGCCTTTAACAATCCTGAATTTTTAAGGCTTGAAACAAGGTTTGAAATATTGGGAACCCGTGGAGCTACAGCAACCTATAAGCTAAGTGATAAAGACGGAAAACCAGAAATGACAGATAAAGCCTACACCTTTAATTACGGTCATGATGTAAAAACAGCAATACCTCTTGATGCAGAGCTTCTTCCTGAAATGGAAAAAACAGAGCTTCCAATTGGCACATTGCACACACCATATCAGACAGACGGAAAAACTTTCGTTGATTTAAAGACAGAAAATGGCTCAGTTGTAAGACTTAATATTGACGTTTCCGATTGGCCGAGAAAAGTAAACGGTATTCCTGAAGATGAATGCTTTGAAGAATTATTATATGCGGGGTGATTTTATGAGAATGGTGAAAAATATTATGAAGCTTATGGCTATTATCACAATGTTAGCATCACTCTTTGGGTGTGCAACAGAAAAACCGCAACCGCTTGACAAAACAGGTATGGTGTATCAAGACTCGGATTACAGAAGTGTATATGCAAATATTTTTGATTTTGACTCACTTGATACTCAGCCGATGTTTGCTGTGGCATTTTTAGGCTATGGTGACAGAATGGAGTTCCGTCATACATATATTGAAGGAATTTTTGATGACTTGGATGATTTTGCCATAGAGCAGATTGGTCACATTGATTACGAGGGCGATGAATGGTACTTAATCGTTCCGAGATATAAAGAAGATGTTGATATAACAAATCTTGATACAGGAGAAATTCACACCATATATAACGGCGAAGCATTTACCGTTAAATGTAACTTGTCTGATTTACATTCAAATATTGAAATCAGCACAGAGCTGAATTTGAGCGGACATAAATTCAGCCCTCAAATTGGCGGTGACGGAAGGCTTGTTCAGAATCCCGATGTGTGGGATATAACAGATTATGGAGTAATGGATGAAAATTTATATGTTCAGGAAGGAGAATAAATTATGGGATTATTAAAAGCAGGTTTAGGTGCTATGGGCGGCGTTTTGGCTGACCAGTGGCGTGATTATTTCTATTGCGACAGCTTAGATGCAGACGTCCTTGTTCAGAAGGGCGAAAAAAGAGTTGGAGGACGCTCTTCCAACAAGAAAGGAACCGATGACGTTATTTCAAACGGTTCAATTATCAATGTAAATGATGGTCAGTGTATGATTATCGTTGAAAGCGGCAAGGTAGTTGAAATCTGCGCTGAACCGGGCGAATTTGTATATGACACAGGTACAGAGCCGAGTATTTTCTACGGAAACCTTGGTGAAAACATCAAAAAGAGCTTTTCTGAAATCGGCAAGCGTTTTGCTTTCGGCGGTGAGCCTGCAAAGAATCAGAGAGTTTATTACTTTAACACAAAGGAAATTATGGGTAACAAATACGGTACACCTGCTCCTATTCCTTTCAGAATTATGGATGAAGCTATCGGATTCCCGATTGATGTTTCAATCCGCTGTCACGGTGAGTATTCTTACAGAATCACAAATCCGCTTTTATTCTACACCAATGTTTGCACAAATGTAGCAGACAGCTTTACCCGTGACGAAATTGACAGTCAGTTGAAATCTGAACTGTTATCAGCTCTTCAGCCTGCAATGTTCAAAATTTCGCAGAACAACATCTACTATGCGGCTATTCCTGCATACACAATGCAGCTTGCGGACGAACTCAACGAAATTCTTTCTTCCAAGTGGAGAGACAGACGAGGCGTTGAAATCGTAGAATTCGGTGTATCGTCCGTCAGTGCAAGCGAAGAAGACGAAGCAAGAATCCAGGAATATCAGCGTTCTACTGCTATGGGCAGAGATGCAAATATGCTTCGTGGTCATATGGCGGGTGCAACAGCTCAGGCTATGGGAACTGCTGCTGCTAATCCTAACGGTGCTATGGCAGGCTTTATGGGAATGAATATGGCAGGTAATATGATGGGTGGTATGTCAGGCTTTATGCAGGGCGC
>JAZQFV010000056.1:0-1823 GCA_045539715.1 Ruminococcus sp.
GACGAGCTTGGACAGCTTTGTTCTTCTTTTGAAAAAATGCGGCTGTCGCTTCAGGACAATAACCGAACGATGTGGCGAATGATTGAGGAAAGGAGAAAACTCAATAAGGCTTTTTCTCACGAACTCCGAACACCGCTTACTGTTATGAGGGGCAATGTCGAGCTTCTTGAAAAGGTCTATATGAGGTCAGATGTTTCGGAGGATAAAAAGGCGGCAATATTGAGTACCGTATCAAAGAACATAGAACGTATAGAAAGCTATGTTTACAGTATGGGTACAATGAGCAAATTGGAAGATCAACCGATACAAATTAAGCGTACCTATGTAAACGATCTTTCAAATCAATTAGAAAAATCATTAGAAATGCTCTGTCAAGAAAACGGTCTTGAATCTCACTTTGAAATCGCGGCAGAAGCCGAGAACGTAAATGTTGACGCGAATATTATTATGCAGGTATTTGAGAATATCGTTTCAAATGCCGTTCGCTATGCCGAAAAATCAATAACGGTATCTTGCTGTGTGTCAGAAGATCATCTAACTATATCCGTATCAGACGACGGGACGGGCTTTTCGGAAGAAGAACTGAAAACAGCGTCCGCTCCCTACTATACGGGAAATCAAAATGATAGCGAGCTTCATTTTGGGCTTGGTCTGTATCTGTGCAAAATACTGTGTGAAAAGCACAAGGGCGCATTGAAGCTGACAAACAACGACGGCGCGGGCGCGTGTGTTGTCGCTTCATTTTTTTGCAAATAATTTTTCAGTTATGATATTTTCTTGATATTTGAATGTTAAAATAACCTTGCTACCGAAAGTGGCAAGGTTATTTTTATATCAAGGGGTGATAATTATGGGTAAAATACTGACCGTAAAAGGTATATCCAAAAACTACAAAATCGGAAACACACAAGTCCACGCACTTAAAAGTACGACTTTAGATATAAACAAAGGTGAAATTGTTGTTGTTATCGGAAAAAGCGGGTCGGGTAAAAGCACATTTCTGAATATTCTCGGCGGTCTTATTGTCCCGGATTCAGGTGAGGTGCTGTTAGACGGCAAGAATCTTTACAAGCTCGGCGAAAAGGAACGGGCAAGAATCCGAAATCAAAAGTGTGGTTTTATTTATCAGAATTTTAATCTGATAAACGAATTGTCCGTCATAAATAATATTAGACTGCCTTTTGACATAGCAGGAAAGCCGTACAACACCAAAAGAGAAAAGGAACTGCTTGACATTTTGGATTTGGGTAAAAGACGCAATTTTTACCCGACACAGTTATCCGGCGGCGAAAGACAGCGTACCGCAGTAGCAAGAGCTTTACTAATGCAGCCGTCAATCATTCTCGCAGACGAGCCAACGGGAAATCTTGATCTTGAATCGGGTAATAAGCTAATGGCATTTGTGAAGCGCACCAATGAGGAACATGGTCAAACGTATGTTATCGTAACACACGATCTTGAATGGCTGAAAATCGCTCATAAGGTTTACAGAATGAGTGACGGAAAGTTAGTCCGCGAGGTACAGCAATGAAACATACATTGAATTTGATCAAAATATCCCTAAAAAGTCTGCTCCGCAGAAACAACGGAAACAAGCTGTTGCTTGCGGCAATATGTATTCTTACGCTTGTACCGATGTTCCTGTATAACACGACAAACAGTATTATTACAACCGTTAAAGAACAGAATACCATAGTTTACGGGATATACGATGAAATATATTATCGGGATAAAATATCCGATCTTTCAACACTCACCGATGATGAATTTGAAAGTCTGTTGCCGAATTACAGATACCAAAGCTACGGTGTGTTCTACACGGC
>JAZQFV010000057.1:0-18445 GCA_045539715.1 Ruminococcus sp.
CTGCGCAGTAAGACCTTTTAAATCCCAACCAAAATCTTCAACATCAATTGTTTCAACTTTCAGCACAGAGCTTTCGTCTATTGTGATTTTTCTGTATTTCGCAGGACTGCCTACAAGACAGGCAGTGCAAACATCAATCAGTTTGTTGCCCTTTTCGGTATAAAACTCATTTATGCTCTGAATGTGCATGTGTCCTGTTAAAACAAGCTCTATTCCGTTATCTGCAAGAAAAGAAGCAACCTTTCGCCAATCCTTGATTTTTGCATCGCCCACTAAGTCGAATACAGGTACAGGTGGAATGATGGGGTAGTGGCATATTGCAAAAACGGAGCAGTCATCTTTTTTTGCTTTGTCAATCTGCTCTTTTGCCCAAGCCATAAGCCTTTCGTCCATTGCTCCTTTGGGCTGATTAAGACTGTCACAGCATATAGCTAGCATTCTTACACCTTCGGTAATTTCAGCAATATAAGAATGAGTGGGTTCATCAAAAGCTATGGCATCGCCATAACCGAAATCACGGTACATCTCACACAAATCATTGAAATCTGTACCCTCAACAGGAACACGACCATCACCTTTTAATACATAAGCAGAATCGTTATAATCATGACCTGCGGTTATAACAAAAATCTTTTTACCGCTTTCTTTAAGCTGGTAAAGCTCTTTTATGAAACTGGTGTGACTTTCTTTTTCACCGTTTTTTGTAAGGTCTCCCGGAATTATAACAATATCTGTTTCTTTATCTTCGATGATTCGTGCAAAAGTGGATTTTACAATTGCACTGCTTTCCTTGACAAAATACTGTTCAGTGAGCATGTTTTTTTCAAATGCTTTTCCTCCGGCACCTAATTCATTTTCAAAATAATGGGTATCAGTTACAAGATAAAAACTGACAGGTTTCATTTTTATTCACCCTTCATTACTGATTTTGATATACAATTATTTGCATATTAACACATAAACCAAGCGGTTTACAATGGGAATAATCTCAATACTTATTGTGAATTATCACAATTCCCTTTTCCGCAATTACTTCTGAATTTCGAAGGAGATATTCCGCAAAGTGATTTGAACCATGAGGAAAAATACTGTTGGTCAGAAAAAGACATTTTTTCTGCAATTTCTGAAATTGAGTGATTTGTATTAGTCAGATACAGTTTAACGGTTTCGAGTTTTTTTGTTGTGTAATACTGATAGGGGGTAATGCTGAATCTTTTTGAAAATACATTGATTATGTGATTTTTTGAGTAGCCGAATTTTTTGCACATTGTATCAAGAGAAAAAGCTTTGTATATCTGTGAATCAAGATATTCTCTCATTAAAGATGCAATGTCTTTTTTGTCATTTGATGCACAATGACTTATGGCGATAATTAACTTCATAATTTCAGGTACCATATCATCAACTAAATCAGAATAATCGGTGCCGTATTTTTGGGTCTTTTTATATATGTTTCTGAAAAGCTCTTCAAGCTCACAATTATGATAAACGTAATCTTGACCGGGTAAATACTGATTTAGTAATATTTCAGGGAGTTCACCGGTTAAAGTAATAAATATTTTGTGAAGTGTACTGTGTTTAGCATTATAGTACTTATGGTGAGTTCCTTTTCTTAATAAAAAAACATCCTTTGGTCCGATATCATATTTTTTGCCGTTGTTTTCGAGAACTCCATATCCGCTGACAACATACTCAATGGCAGTAATTTCTGAAGTAGCTCTTTCAAAGAAACAATCTTCGTACCAAAAGCTTTCTCCTACGGCAAATATGTTAATCGGAAAATCATCTTTAAAGTGGGAATAATACTCACAAACATTTTCAACACTATTCATATTTCTGAAATTTACTCCTGTTTAATAGTATAAATCACAGTAATAAGTGTGATAAATCGTAATTTCAGTGTATCATTTCTTTGCTGTCTAAACAAGAGTAAATCTGCAAAAAGTAATTAATAAAACCATTTTTTGTTGGATTATTCCAAAGGAATTGTTTTTTGCTTTGATATTTAATAAATCGGATGTATTTTACGTATATCTCTCTTGTTGTGATAATTCAAAAATATTGTTGTGATTTATTACATTGGAACTTTAAAGAAAATATGTTAATCTATATGTATAATGGTTGTTTTTAGTAATTAAAAACAACCAAATAAAATTACGGGGATGATATGATGTTAAGAACCAAAAAAACATCTGCTACTGAAATTCCGCAGAATGCTCTCATTCACGGTGAGGGTAAACATATTTCAAAATTCGAGTATTTCTGCGTAATGCTTTCAAGAATCGGTGGTATGTTCGGAACAACCCTTACAGGCTCTCTTGCGGCAGCATTCCTGCACGAGCTTTATTACGGTCCTGTGGGAGTTAATGCTGAACAAATTGCAGATATTCTTGCCGTTCAGACTACACTTACCACTGTTTTAGGTATAGTAATTGGTGTTATTTCCGGCGTTATTATTCAGAACTGGAAAACCCGTTGGGGCAGATACCGTCATTGGTATATCATATGCCTTATTCCCATATTCACCCTTACCGCGTTATACTTTTATGTTCCCGAGGGCTGGACTGTTGAGCAGATGACCCTTTTCCGTTATGGTATAGCTTGCTGTCAGACTGTGTTCAACGCCTTCAATAACGCAGGTCAGAATATTGTTCAGGTTATCTCTCCAAATCATAAGGAAAAGAAAACTGTTGCAACAATATGGCAGTTATCTTATTATATCGGATACGGTGCGGCTTATCTCGGCACATTTGTTTACGGTATTTTCAGCGATGACAAAAACCAAATGTATATGACTCTTGCAATTGTTGCCGCTACCGTTACTGCGTTCGGTAATCTTATGTGTGGCCTTTTCTGCAAAGAAAGAATTGAGCTTCCTAAGAAAAAGAAGGTAAAGGTAACAAAAGCCGTTTTCTCTCTTTTCAAATACAAAAATTACCGCGCATACCATGCAATCCAATGGTCCCATACTTTTGCTATGCTTGGTAAGATGTCAACATATCTTGCTGCTATCACAGTCGGCTCCTCAAAGAACCTTTTACTTACTCTTCCCACAGCAATTGGTACCGTTGTTGGTAATCTTATTACAACAAAGCTTTCAAAGAAATACGAGCCAACCAAGCTTCTTAAAATCTGCGGACCGTATTCTATTATCTCGGCAGGTATTCTTTTTGGTATCTGTTTTATTGAAGCACAGTTTGACATTATGTTCTTTAGTGGCTGGAACAGTATTTTCTTCTATGTTTTCTATTTCATTTTCGGCGTAGGTATTGGTATTCAGGAGCTTTCAACCTCACACCTTAATGTTGAGTTCTATGATTATCTTGAATGGGAAACAGGAGAGAGAATGGAGGCTATTCAGGGTATTGTACCGGGCTGGGTTCAAACTGCTCTTAATTACTTGAAGGAAATTGCTATTCCGTTTATGATTGCATGGGCAGGTTATCAGTCCTCTGCAGAAGGTGACCTTGTTGCTACAATGCAGGCTCAACCTACATATCTTAAAACATGCTTGTGGCTTCTTGCATTCCTTGTCTTCGGTTATGCTTTGGCCAATGTTCTTAAGTCTCTTATCCTTAAATTCTTCTATGATATAGAAGGTGAAAAGAAAGAGCAGATGTATCGTGACCTTGAAAAAATGCGTGAAGAACGCCATAAGGAAAACGAAACTGCTTAAAGATTATTGTTGTCATTGAGTTTTAAAAGCAGAAATAATTAAAGATGTTAGAACACATAAAAACAGGAAATTAAATTACCACTTCCGTTTCTTTAAAAATATAAAAACAATTAGTCAATCGAGAAAGGTCGGCTAATTGTTTTTTGTTTTAATACTATGTATAAAATGACAACTAGAATAAAATAGCTTTTTACTTCCCACAGAAAGCCATATAACGAGAGTTGTGGTAAGAGAGGAGAAACTAACCACCAAAGATGTTGTGCGTTTATTTTAGCCTTTCTTTCCTTTTGTTGATATAAAAATTTTTACTGCATAATTCAAAGAATAGAGAACAGCTTTGAAAACAAAAAAATTTCCACTTGTGGAGTGGAAAATATGTTGCACATTATAATTTTTGAAAGTTATTTAAAATATGAAAACCCTTGTAAACCTTTAGTTTACAAGGGTTTTCGTGGTCGGAGTGAAGGGATTTGAACCCCCGACATCTTGCTCCCAAATATCGTAATATGTTTACATTGAGTGCCAACCACTACATATTGTGCTGTTTGCTTGTTGGCTATTATATGTTGTTAGGAATTTCAGGATTTTTTAGCTGAAATTTTCAAAAATTATGGAAACATGTGGTCAAAAAAGTGCCAAAAATTGACTACACAATTCAACGAATTACTGATATGTAAAAACTCTCTCTCTAAAGCGGTGAGAGAGTTTTAGCTTATTTAAGTGGTGCATGTGAATTTGCTTGGTTTAGCTGTTGTCAAAACGGTGCTTGCTGACAAGGGTTGCTAACTCAAAGCGACTGCGAACGCCCATTTTCGGATAAATCTTTTTGGTGTGATCCTTAACGGTGTGCTCGGTGATAAACATCATTTTAGCAATATCCGCATTGGTGTAGCCCATACATATAAACTCGGCAACCTCGCGCTCTCTCGGAGTGAGAACAGCAAGTGGGTCGGGCTTTTCAAGAGTATTTTCAACAGGCTCTGCCGCAGCGGGCGTATCGTTTCTTAAATACTCGTTCTCTTCAGTTGTTCTTTTGCGGAGATTGAAAAGGAAAAATGGCTCTACCTGAGTATATATAAAAACAAGAACTGCCATAATTACTGCATAAACCAGATAAAGCATAGTAGGTGCGCCCAGGAAAACTTCAGCGATAACACTATGAACGAGAACCGCTGAAATAGCAAGTCCGATAATAGCGGGAGCTATGTATCTGGAGGGATAGACCTTCATAATCGGTACGCCGTAAAGGGGAGCAAGCATACAGGCAGCCATACCGAATCCGATAAGTATGCAGGCAACATAGGTGAGTTGGGGAACATATTCGGTTACGAGCATCAGAAGGAATCCGATACCGCCCAGCCCCACAAGAAACGGCATCAGACGGAAGGGATGAATGCTTGATTTTTTATTGAGGAAATACATAGTGAAGCAGGAAACCGCTACTGCCAGATACATAACGGATATACCGTGCTTCACCTTGCCTGCAATAGCAGGGCCTGAAACGCCCATCAGGGCAATAATGAAAGCAAGAAGATAAATGCCTCGAATCAGCTTCTTAGGAGGGGTTATTCCGTCGCTTTTTTTCTTCAGATATCGGATTTTTATATCCTTACCCGTAGGCATACGCAGGAAGAAGATGAATATAAGAACGAGAGCCGCAAGCATTCCGAAACGGAAAACGGAGAAGGGGACGGACACAAGCTCATTCTGAACCAGCGCAATTAAGGATACTGCAACACCATAGCCGAAGGTAAGATACTTGATACTGGTTTTCTCCGTAAAATAGTTGACAATAAGGAAGGTTTCAAAGCCAATCATCAGGCAGCAGCAGAAAATTTGCAGATAAATGTTAAGGCGCAGGGTATCCTCGGGCAGAGGAAGAAAGAATCCGATTGCCGAAATCAGCGCAACACCCGTTGCAATACGCTGAACCCATACAACAATTTTCGGAAGAAAAATCATTGTAAGGATGCTCAGCACGTAACAAACCGCTGTCAGCAGAGTACCGTAATCTATATTAATAGGTATCGGTATTTTCCCGTCAATGGCAGAGGATGGTTCAAGAAAATAATAGATAAAGCCCATCTGCCAGAAGTTGAACATAGCAAAGCAGACCAATCTGCCAAGAGGTATGTCTATCCTCTTTTTTTGGTTTTCGGTTAAAATCGAATCATTCATAAGCCTTCTCCTTTTTATGCACAAAATGTGCTTCCGAATGAGGGATTTGCTTTATTTTGCTGAAAAATAACGGGTTTCAGGGGGTATCCCCCTCGATATCCCACCATCGTGGGATATACAAATACGCAAAAAATACGTAAAATTAAAGGTGTAAACAGGGGCAGAATACCCTAAAATCAGTAAAAACCGATTGACAGAATAACAAGAATATTTACTTATTATTATAATGCAGTCGGGAAACAAGTTCAAGAGTTTTTGAAACAGATGTCGAAAATTCTGCAGGAAATTCACCAATGAAAAACGGAGGTGCAATATGAAACAGTTTTATGAGCATATCCGAGTGGATGCGGAAGCATTAAGCTTTTCTGCCGAATGTGCTATTTGCGGAAGAAAGCAGTATGCGGTTAAGCTACCGCTGGGCTGCAGAAATGTAAGGACGCTTTCGGGATGTGTGTCGGGTAAGGCGAACAAAATCAGTCAGACAGCCTTCAACCACGCCAAAGCAAACGCTACCCAACAGCTTGCATTACGCTTTAACCAATGCCGGTATTGTTACCGCTGGGTGTGTGACGATTGCTATGACAGTACGGACACGCTCGGAGCTTGTCGGGATTGTTCAAAAGAAAATGAAAATATAAATATAAAAGGAGATGAAAAATATGAAGAAAAATAGGTCGTTATATAAGATTTTAGGTGTTCTGATTTCAATTTCGATGCTTTTCAGCCTTGCCCCATCCGTTGTTGCGGTTGAGGCACTTGAAGTGGCAGAAAACACTCTTTCCGAAATTTCAGAACAGATTTCTGCTCAGGCAGAGGTCTTTAACAGTTCTTCAATAACTATGACTCAGCCTTCTCAGGATGATGAAGGATATTACCTTATAGGCACCGCAGGAGAGCTTTATTGGTTTGCGGATTTCGTTAATTCAGGCAATGCCTCGGTAAACGCAAAGCTTACGGCAGATATTGTTGTAAATGAAAATCTCGTTGAAAGACTTACCTTCGATAGCTCGGGTTATGTTTCAAACGATGATGAATTTATTTATTGGACACCTGTAGCTGAATATAGCGGTATCTTTGATGGACAGGAGCATACCATAAGTGGCTTGTTTTATATTTGGTCTTTTTCCGGTATCGGTGTTTTCGTGGGCGCAGACAGTGCTACAATTAAAAACTTAGGTGTAATTGATACATATTTTCATGGCGGAGATGATTCAGTAGGCGGTATTTGCTCAAGTGGCGAAAATGTTACAATAACTGATTGCTACAGCGATGCAACGTTGTTCCACGAAGGCTATGAAGTAGCCGGTATATGCGGGTCTCTTTATGGTGGAGAGATAAGTAACTGTTATAACACGGGTTCGATTGAAGGCTATTATGGAATGGCAGGTATTGTCGGTTATGCCGTAGATGCAAGCATAAATAATTGTTATAACAGCGGTAATATCGGAGAAGCTTCTTCAGCTTCTAATGTGGCAGGAATTTGTGCAACAAGCAATAAGAAAATGATAATATCCGATTGTTACAATACAGGCAATGTAAACGGTACATCCAATGTGGGTGGTATTGTTGGCTGTTTGATGAACAACTCAACTGTAACCTATGAAGCTACGCTTACCGACTGTTACAATATCGGTGAAGTAACAGGAAGTGCAGAAAAAACAGGAAGCGTTGTTGGTATTTTGTATGAAAATGATGTTTTCAGCGTGGAGCTTTCAAACTGCTATTACCTTGAAAACACGGCTTCCATCAGCAACGGAAGTGCTATGCTTGGTGTAGGCGTTGCTTCAGGTGGAACTCCTGCCGATTCCGAGGGCGTTACCGAAAGCAAAACTGCAGAACAGTTTGCAAGTGGTGAGGTTGCATATCTTCTCAATGATGGTGTTACATACGGAACACAGGTATGGTATCAGACAATAGAAACAGATGCATATCCCGTTTTCGAGGGTGAAACAGTTTATCTGACATCCGAATATACGGATTGCTCAAAAACAGAGCTTGTGGATACCTATTACAGTAATAAAGGTGTAATTGTTGCTCCTCATATTTATAATGATAATGGATACTGCTCAGTTTGTTCGGATAATAAAATTCCCGAATATTCAGACGGTTATTACCTTATAGGCACCGTAGGTGAGCTTTACTGGTTTGCAGATTATGTTAATTATGAAAATTTTGCTGATGCAAGATTAATCGCAGATATAACCATTAATGAAAATGTTCTTACGGAAGATGGCGAGCTTAACGGTGACGGCTCGGATTTCCTTGAATGGACACCTATCGGATACGGTCAGCACTTTCAAGAGGAAATATGGTGGTATGAGGGTGTTTTTCTGGGTGACGGCTACACCATAAGCGGCTTGTATATAGGTCAGGGTTGTGATTATTATGATGGCTTTTTCTCAGCCTTAGGCGGAAACGGCTCGATATCGGGCGTTAATATTACGGATTCATACATCTATGGTAACGGAGCAGGCGGTATCGTTGCTTACATTGAATCAGGAATTGTTGAAAACTGCTCCTTTGACGGCTTGGTAGTAGGAACTGATGAAGAATGTGGCGGTGTTGCAGGTTCTTCCGGCGGAACAATAAAGAATTGTGTTAATTACGGCACTGTCAGAGCAAATTATTTTTTTGTCGGAGGTATTGTTGGCTACAACGGAGGAACTGTTGAAAATTGCTATAACTACGGTACTGTAAGCGGTGGTTCTTCATACTGCGGTTCAATTGCAGGTGTAAGCGAAGGTAACAACGATTATATTTCAAACTGTTATTATCTTGAAAGCACTGCAACCTATAATGACGGAAGTGCTATGCTGGGTGTTGGTGTTTATAGTGGAACTCCTACCGATTCCGAGGGGGTTACGGAAAGCAAAACTGCAGAGGAATTTGCAGGCGGTGAGGTTACATATCATCTTAACGACGGTGTAACGGACGGCTCTCAGGCTTGGTATCAGACCCTGGAAACAGATGCATATCCTGTTTTTGAAGGTAAAACGGTTTATAAAAACAACGTTTATTCAGATTGTACCAAGGCTGAATTTACAGGTACGGTATATAGCAATAAAGCTACTGATACTGCACCTCATTTGGAATATGATAACGGCTTCTGTGTTGTTTGTCAGGGCTTCAAGGAGCCTGAGCTTTCCTCGGACCGCTATCTTATTTCAAACGCAGGTGAGCTTTATTGGTTTGCAGAGCAGGTGAATTCGGGTAATAATGCAATAGACGGTAAGGTTACTGCGGATATTACTATAAATGAAAATCTGCTTGAAAGCCTTGAATATGATGAAAACGGAAACGTTACAAACGGTGACAGCTTCCGTCAATGGACTCCTATAGGCTACTGTAACAGTGACGGAGAGCGCCTTGCATACGACGGTTATTTCTACTGCGGAAGCTACGATATCATCGGCTTATATTTCAACGACAGTACCCGCGATTATGCAGGTCTTTTCGGGTGTATCGGTGAAGAAGGTAAGGCGGTTGAAATAGTTATCAAGGATTCATATATCTGCGGTAATAATTATGTGGGCGCAATAGCCGGAGAATGTTTGGGCTTAACCACACAGTACAATTATAATTACTCGGTTGTTAAGGGTAATAATTATGTAGGCGGTATTTACGGCTACAATGACGACAGTACTTACGGAGATAAAAACTATGGTGAGGTTTCAGGTGTTGAGTATGTTGGCGGTGTTGCAGGATATGCGACTAACACACTCAATAACAACGGTAACGAGGGCACTGTAAACGGTTCGGAGTATGTAGGCGGTCTTGCCGGATACGCAAAGGGCGATTTAATTCGTTCCTACAACAAAGGAGACGTAACGGGTACCCTTATTGTAGGCGGTCTTGCAGGATATTGCGGTGGCGATATCGGAAATCGGAGCATATATGACTATTGCTATAATACCGGTACAGTTTCATCAAACGACGTTGAAACCGATGAAATAAAGTACGTAGGCGGTATTTGCGGAATAATGGAAGGCAGCCGTATGGATTACACATATAACGAGGGTGCTGTTTCGGGCGAATATGCAGGTGGCTTGTGTGCAAGCTCCACAACTGCTGATATAACCTATTGCTATAATGCGGGCTCGGTTTATGGCTCGGACTGTGCAGGTGGTCTTGTAGGCAGCTATAAGAATAATACGATAACAAGTTCTCACAATGCAGGCTCGGTTACGTCAGGTAAAGCAGAGTATCGAGGAGGTATTGCAGGTGTTATAGCTTCAGCAGATATTGTCGGTTCTTACTGTGTTTCAAGTCCTGTCGGCACATCGGATTCGGAGAGTGTTGTTGAAGCCGGAATTATGACCGCTGAGGATTTTGCAAGTGGCAAGGTAACCTATCATCTCAATAGCTCGATTACTGAAGATAAGGTCATCTGGAAGCAGAATGTTGATAACGATTCGGTGCATTCTGCCTGGCCCAAGCTCCACGGTGCAGAAATATACTATGTAGCTCAATGTAAGGCTGTTTCAGATATATATACAAATATTGAACACGACGGACTTTGCTACGGCTGCGGCTTTGATGAGCCCGCTCTCAGCGAGGACGGATATTACGAAATCAGCACCGTTAGTGAGCTCTATTGGTTTGCAAGATATGTTAACGAAACCGATCCCGGTGCAAACGGAAGACTCGTTAACGATATTGAGGTGAATCCTGCCATAAAATGCGATTTAGACGGTACTGCTTTAACAGATACCACAGGATTCTATATATGGCGTGATGAAATCGGTGACTATACCGGCAGTAACGGTCTGCTTTACTCAGGTACCTTTGACGGCTGCGGTTATATCATAACGGGCTTGTATAAAGAATCTTCTCATTCCTATGTAGGCCTTTTCGGCGGCGTAAGCGGTGTTGTTAAAAATGTTGGTCTGTACGGTTGCTTTTTCGGTGAAGAGCCTGTTATAAAAAACGGCGGAGAATATGTAGGCGGTATTGCAGGTTATAGCAAGGGTACAATTGAAAAATGCTTTTTAACGGATTCGTGTATTGAAGGCGATATGCGCGTTGGCGGTATTGTCGGTTACGTTAATTCAGGTTCAATCAATAACTGCTACAACAATGGAACCGGAAACGGAAGACCCTATGTTATAAGTGACTGGAATGTAGGCTCCCGTGTGGGCGGTATTGCAGGTGAAAGCTACGGCTCAATAACTAATTGCTACAGCACTGCCTATGTTAAGGGCAATACCCTGTTCGGTGCTATTTGCGGTCTTACAAGCAGGAATGCCGAAAATACCAATAATTTTTATATCAAGCGAAGCGTTTACAGACCCAACGCCAACACTTACGGCTGGTTAGCTTTCGGCGGAGCTGATTATTATTCAAGCTTTCCTGATGAGGGAAGAGCAACGCAATATGCAACGTTAGACGGTATGTTGACCGGTGAAATGGCTTATCTTCTTCAGAGTGCCAACACAGAGCAGGTCTGGGGACAGAAGGCGAATAATAACAGCAATAATTCATACCCAAAGCTTCCCGTGATTGATACAACGGGTATTTACAAGGTTGCAAAGGTGGGCGATACAGGTAACTATTCCGTTGCAAATATCGGTGATACCAACGATGACGGAATAGTTGATGTGACCGATTATCAGGCACTTGTAAATAAAGCACTTGCAGATGACCACGAGCAGATCGGAACGGAAAGCTACGATGATATTATCCGTTACGATTTAGACGGTGACGGTTGTCTTGACGTAATTGACGCATCGATTATGTACTTGTTTATCAACGGTCTTACAACAATTCAGGTTTATGCTCCCGGTGACATTGACAGTTCCGGGAAAAGCTTCTATAATGAAGAGGAGATTCTTCTTTTAGCAGAGAAGATGGCAACCCCCGAAAAGCTTTCGACCTCGGAGAAATATGCTTGCGATATGAATGGGGACGGTAAGGTAAATAACGAGGATCTGGTTATTCTCAAAGAAAAATATCCCGATTATTTTACAACTGAATAGCATACCACAAGGGCGGGTCGAATGACCCGCCCTAATTGCTAATTGCTATTTGCTGGCGATTTTTATAATTGCGTAGTGTCCTAACCCCTGAATCCTGAATCCTAAATCCTAATTTTGTTTTATCTCCACTCTTGCTATGGCACAGGCAAGCCAGTGCCTTACGGTGCGTTGTTCTATCTGCCGGCGACTGGCAACTGGCGACTGACAAACTGTTTACTGCCCACAGAAAGCCGTGTAACGAGAGTTGTGGTAAGAGTGGGGAAACTAACCGTAGAGCATATATCAGCCTTAAATTAGCCTTTCTTTTCCTCTTTGCTGATGTAAAAAACTTTACTGCATAAGTCAAAGAATAGGGAACAGGTTTTATTACTGAAAGCGGTTGTAATAATTATAAAAATCCCGAAAGAATCCATTCGATCCGTTTGTGCGTAGCACAACTTCATTACGCAGTACTTCATTGCATAGCACTTCATTTATGTAACACATAACTTCATTTTGTGTTTGGTGTTTTATGAAGTTCAAATGAATTTGAAATGAAGTTATCTGCTAAAGCAGATAAATGAAGTTGTGTTCTTACGAACACAAAACAAAAATCCAAGTCCGAAGACTTGGATTTTATGGTCGGAGTGAAGGGATTTGAACTCCCGACATCCTCACTACGTGCCTCTTGTGGTACCCAAAATTGCTTGCTCGTTTTCACTTCGCGCAATTTTGACCACTGCGCCTATGATCACTTCCTGAATCGTCCACAGGACGCGGTCGTGTTCATAGCCCAAAGCAAGCAAGCGTCTGCTTGTGTTCAGGATATTGGATAGTTAAAATCTATTCATTACAAAGAAAAACAAGCCAAAGCCCGAAGGCTTCGACTTGTTTTTGGTCGGAGTGAAGGGATTTGAACCCCCGACATCCTGCTCCCAAAGCAGGCGCGCTACCAACTGCGCTACACCCCGATAGTGTGTTGTTTGAAATTTTAGAAGAGGTCCGGCGCGCTTCCTGTTGCAACATAGTCGTCTCGCTCGCTGTTCGCTTCGCAATACTCCTTGTTGCGCCACTCCTTATTCCTCGCTACATCCGCCACCGGCGGCGCTCGGAAACGTCCCCAACTGCGCTACACCCCGATAGGTTGTTTGTTTTTCCCGTTGGAGCTTTTGGCTCCAACGGTTTGGTGCCGGTGACCGGGGTCGAACCGGTACGGTATCGCTACCACTGGATTTTGAGTCCAGCACGTCTGCCAATTCCATCACACCGGCAAATGTGACTGATATATTATATTATAAAGTTTCAGAAAAATCAATACAAAATCAAGAATTTTTCTTTTATTATAAATAAATGCCCTGTTACACTTCCGGGAAAGTGTAACAGGTCATAAAGTCAGGATTAGCTTGCTAAAACGGTATTAATCATTGCCGAATAGTCTTCGATGGTTATTTCGTTATCGCTGTTGGTGTCTGCTGCCAATGCGTAGCAGCCTGAAAGCTCTGTGTGTTCATTTACAGCAAGGTCTGTTGCAGTCAGGTCAAGAACATCGCAAACGCTGTCACCGTTAACGTCGCCTGTTACAACTAAGGTGAAATTCTCTCTTCCAAGGTTACCGTAAACAGTAACAGTGGAGCCTGTACCCCATAAATGCTTACCGTTAACATAATCACTGCCTAATGCAACTGATTCTTTGTTAGGAGCAGTTTTAACTATATCGGATATGTTATCTGCATTAAACATTGGGGTATAGATTAATCTGTTAATATGGTCAATGGTTGTTCCTGTTCCGGGGATTCCTTCTACATAAAGGTCATGGATTATAATATCGTTTGTAATTGCATAATAGTAACCTATGCTGCCTGAAAGGGCATAGATAACAAGGTCTTGGTTGTAATTATAAAAGGCGTTTTTATCGATTTCGGTTACAGTTGAGGGGATGTATAGCTTTTTTAGACCACTGCAATCACCAAAGTGATAATCTTTGATTGTTGTAACACCATCGGGGATTTGAAGGGATGTGAGCTCATTGAACGGAACACCGTTGAGTTTTAACTGAATATTTTTAAGGTTTTCTTCTGCGTCGGGGTGCTGAAGGTTCATATTGAGCCAAGAACCGATTGTTTCAAGGTTTATAGCTTCTACATCTTCAAGAGAGTCACCTATAAATCTTACAGTTTCGGGAATTGTCAGGTTTGTAGCACCACGTAGAGCGTCATCTGCAATCCCCAATGTACCGTCCTTTACAACAAAGTCAGTATCTTCGGCACATACAAGATATTTTCCGACATAGTTTTTATCTATTTTAGTTGTGTTATAGGTGTCTGCAAAAGCTTCTTCGCCAATTCTTTCAATATTATCGTGAAGCTTTATTTCTACAGTGGAGGGATGAAGACAGAAAGCATAATCCTCAATTACCTTTGTTTCTGCCGGAACATAGTAATTACTTACACCGTTTCCGGGTTTATAGGACGAAAGCAGGAGCGTGTGCTTGTCTTTTGTAAAGAGAACATTGTCCTCTGCTATAAAATAAGGATTATCTTCAGCACAGGTAAGTACCTCCAACCATTCTGTGCAGAAAAATGAGGTGGGATTAAATTCTTTTAAAGTAGAGGGGAGGTGAAGCAAATATAATTCACTGTATGCAAAAGCATAACCACCGATATATTCAAGTCCTTCGTTGAAAATAACTTCACCAAGCATAGATGTACCGTAGAAAGCGTAGTTGCCTATGTATTTTAATCCTGAACCGAAGTTTATTTTATTAAGATTAAACGCACCGTAGAAAGAATAATCACCGATTCTTACTAAAGAGTCAGGCAGGTTGAGAGTTTCCAATGAGGTGTTTGCAGAGTCAGTCATATTATAAAAGGCATAGTCTGCTATTGTTACGGTTCCGTCTTTTATGGTGAGTTCTGTTGAATTATCTTTACTTTCAATAAGGTGATTATCTATATATAACAAATTGTTTTCCCAGTTATTTGTATCGTTGTAATAAGCACAACGGTCAAATGCGCTTTGTCTTATTTTTACGGGAACATCGGGAATATTTATTTCAGTAAGATTCTGACAATATGAAAAAGCGTATTGTCCGATTTCCTCTATACCGTTATTAAAAGTAACGGATTTAATTGAGTCAAGATGCTGGAAAGCAATTTGTTTTATTACTGTAACATCCTCAGGTATAACAAGGTCTTCAATAAGCATACCATAAAGGTAAAGGTTATTTGACATGCTTATAGGGTTGCAGGTTGAGGTTTCAAAGTCAATATTGCACCAGGCGGACAAATCATCAATGTAAACACCGTCAAGACCTCTTGGGAAAACATTTCTTCCTTCAATGGATTTTAGTGTTGAAGGGATGGTAACAGCCTTTAACCCGATAGCTCCGTTGAATGCCAGAGTTTTTATTGCTTCTATACCTTCGGAGATGATAATGGATGTGATTTTGTTACAGCCTGCAAAAGCAGATTTGCCGATAACCTTAACAGGCAGGCTGTTATATTCCCCGGGAATGATGATTGCACCGGAGGCTTCTGTGTCACATTTGGAAACAATGTAATAGTCAGCTTCAGTACCGTCTTCGTTAATAGCTCTTTCAAATGTAAGGTAATCTGCTGAGTTGGTTTTGTTAAGTCCGCACATTGTGCAGGTGCCGTCCTCTGCATAGATATGTGGTCCATAATCACGGCCTTGTTCAAATACAATATCTCCACAGATAGAGCAATTATATGTCTTGCCACCATAGGTCAGGCAGTCAGTTGCGTCGTCATTAACAAGCTCAAAGGTTTCTGTTCCGTCACAATCATAATGAACTGTTTCATAGCGGAAGTAGCAGTCATCATATTTATGTTCTTCCATAGTTGAAAGAGCAGCTTCAAACTGACTGCTTGTGCCACGGAAATAGATGTGCAGTGCAACAAATCGCCAGGCTGTTTTACCGTATGTATAATCCTTTATGAATGTAATATCTCCGGGTAAGCTGATTCCGTGTAGAGACGTAACAGGATCAAGAGCTTCCAGCTCTATAGCTTCTACGGAATCGGGAATATAAAGGTATTTTAATTTCGGACAATTGCCGAAGGCACGGCGCTCTATTGTTGTTACTGTTTCGGGAATAGTTATGCTTTCAAGACTTTCACAGCTTGAAAAAGCCCTTTCACCGATAACTGTCATATTTGAGGGGAGTGTAATTGACTTTAAGTCAGAACAACCACCAAACATTCCTTCTGCGTCAAATGGAGTAGTGCCCGCTGTGTTTTTTATATCCTTATAAACAACGCTGTCCGGAATAACAATACTTTCAAGTCCTGATATATTGAAGGTGGCTTTTCCTATATGTGTTACTGAGTTAGGAATGGTTATTGCTTTAAGGCTTTTACAGCCTGTAAAGGCGTTGCTGCCTATGTACCTTAAACCAAAGGGAAGATTAATTTCAGTAAGTCCGGTTGCACCGTGGAAGCTTGCCATACCAATTCTTATGATACTGTCGGGCAGTGTAACCGTAGTAATGTTTACACATTCCCTGAAGCCTTCAGCAGCAAGCTGTGTTACGGGTAAGCCCTCGTAGGTAGCAGGAATTACAACTTCACCTGAAATGGTTTTATCCTTGGCACTGACGGAGTAATGCTTACCCTCATCAATGAGAGTAAAGGTCAGCAAATCTAAAGTAGCGTCTGCAGCTTTTGCTAAACTGAAATTTGCGCAGATTGACATACAAATTGCCAGACAAATTATTAATGAGATTATTTTCCGGATTGTCATAAAAGTTCCTCCTTTTTTAAAAATTGTACTTCTTGCAGGGTACAATATCTCCATTAAAATTTTAGTGCTTTTAATGGAAGCGTGCAATAAAAATACCGAAATGCAGAAAAATTGTACCGAAATGCAAGAAAAATAAAAAAAGTGCGCCAACCGAAGTTAACGCACCGAAAACGCAAACTCCGATTGTCGCCAAACAAACATTATACAGCATAGGTGTAGAACACATACTCATAAAGGGAATCTGCGATTTTACCGAATCCTAAAAAAGAGTATGTGTAAATAAAGGTATAATTATCCCGTAAAAAAGGAAAATACACCCATTAACTGTATATTAAGTTTGTTTGGCAATTATAGTATATCACGTTTTTCTGCATTATTCAATGTTTTTTATTTTTTGCGCTCGCTGACCCGATTGTGTTCGCCTTCGGCGAGAGGGGGTTCGAGTCCGAATTTACATTTTGACACAAAAAAATAAAGCCACCACCGAAGTAGTTGCTTTATTTTGCGAAAGAGCAGTATAACGGTGCGAAAACGGGGCAAGAAAAGTGAAAAGGTGCGTGATCATACTTGCTCTACATATAAATCAATGTCAATTTCAGTTCTTGTTGCATAACAAAAATCAATTACCTGTAAAGAAGGAGCAAGACACGGACTTGCATTATCTGCATATACAGTCGGAACAATTTCTAAAGTAAAAACAACATTGAATTCGCTTCTAATTTCATTCAAACGATCAATCTTGTCTATAAGCGGCGCAATCGTTTTATGCATCTGTTTTTCTGTTAGCACATCATATTCTTCGCAGTGACCAATCTCCCACGATGCAAAATCATATTCAGTTCCGTTACGGCGCTTATCGCCAATTTTCCAAAATTTATCAGGCTGTAATCCCAACCACTCTGTTACAAGATCTGGATCGAAATCACCGGTAACTCTGAAGTATGTACAACAAGTATTTTTACTCATTTCGCATTCTCCTTTGCGGTGTTAATTGAGGAAATCAGCATAACACGAATACTTGTGCAAGCGGAATCAAGAGATTTGTATTCATCTTCAGATATGTAATTTGTCTTAAACAGCAATTCCAACCAATATCCGGTTTCGTTGGCTTCTTTAAGAGCGATTTGCAATTTAGCAATAAAATCAGCTTTGCCGTGAGCATATTGTGCTTCACGGATATTTGCACCGATAGAAGTACCACTTCTGCCGATTTGATTGGAAACAATGGATTCCCGTTTTTCTTTCAGGTGTTTGACAAGGTTGATAATGGATACCGCAAAATCCATGGATTGCGTTCTCAATTTGCTTTCTGACATAATGGCATCTCCGTTCGATCTAATTATATCATAATTTGTGTTGTTCTTCAACATTTAGTGAAGTTTGGGCAACGCCCAAGTGAAGCAGTGGCAATGCCACTGTGAAGCATTGTGCTTCGCACAATGTGAAGTTAAGTGTGCCACCCACGCCCACAGGCACTTCACTGCGAAGCAACTTCACGATGCGCTAGCATCGCTTATCGTGCCGCAAGGCACACTTAGTTCGAAAAAAAGAGTCTTTTGCCTGGTAGACAAAAGACTCTTTTTTCGTGGCGCGCCGGAAGGGACTCGAAGGGCTACGCCCTTCACGCTCGCAGGCTCGCTGACCCGATTGTGTTCGCCTTCGGCGAGAGGGGGTTCGAGTCCCAATTTGCTTTTTGACACAAAAAAAATAAAACTACTACCGAAGTAGTAGCTTTATTTTGGCGCGCCGGAAGGGACTCGAACCCCTGACCTTCTGGTTCGTAGCCAGACACTCTATCCAACTGAGCTACCGGCGCGTATATGGAGCGGATGACGAGGCTCGAACTCGCTACCTCCACCTTGGCAAGGTGGCGCTC
>JAZQFV010000058.1:0-7381 GCA_045539715.1 Ruminococcus sp.
CTCGTCAGATATTTATTCAGGTCTATATGATCAAGAACCTCACATAACGAATATACCGGATCTTCTATATCAATTATTGTTGAAATTTCCAATGGTAATTTCAATTGATATGTGTTATAATATTCTTGTGGTACTTTTTTCATTGTAATTTAATAATACCACAAAAAATTACTGCTGTCACGCATTTTTTCGTGACAGCAGTTTTTTTCTTTTTTTACTCTTTTTTTACAGCGCCTTTTTTGCTTAATGACATTATAAGAATTTTGATAAACTCATTTCTAAGTCAATATTGAAATGGATAATAAAATGTGGTATAATGGGTCGAGTTCTAATACCAATCATAAGCTAAATGAAAAAGGACATACAGTTATTATTGTTACTCATGACCTTGATATTGCTAATCAATGCGACAGCATTATTGAGATTTCTGATGGCATAATTAAGACGTGCAATTATTTGGATATATCAAAAAATTAGCTGTAAGACTTTCAGAAACAAAGATAAGCAGTCAACTAACAGAAAAGAAAACACAGCAGGCTATAAAAAGGCAGATACTTCAAAAGAGAGGTATCTGCCTTTTCGTTACTCATTTTCCCTGAGTCTTTCTACAATTGATTTTTTCGTAAGATTTTTATATATGATTACAGGAATAATTATTCCTATTACCGCCAATACAGGAATTGCAGCAATAAGTGGAAGAATTGTAAAACTGTAATCACAGAACGTGAATACTTTTTTAATCAGATTGCCAAGCGGAATTGTAATCAGACTAAGAATCAGCGATACAACTGTCGCACCAAAAATATAGATAATGCCTTCCCAGATAAGCATAATGCAAAGCTGTCTGCCTGTCATACCCATTGCCTGAAGGGCGGCGATTTCCCTCTGACGGGAATTAATGCTTGTAATCATTGTGTTGACAAAGTTCAGCAAGCCGATAAGACCAACGATAATGCTGAGGGCTGCACCGAGAATTACAAACATTCGTTTAAAGGCTGCAAAGGAATCCGCCTCCGTTGCACGGCTTGTGTAACTGAGTGTGCTGTTTTGGGTGTAATCAGCGAGAAATTTTTCTATTTCAGCTTCTGCTTCATCAGTTGTATCAAATGCAATGTAAAGCGGCTTGCAGTAATTGGATTGTGCAAACAACTCCTCATTGCTTGTAATGAATAATGGTGTATCAATTGAGAAACGATAGCCGAATGTGTACGGCACTTCAATGACAGCTGCTATTTCATATTCAACCATATGTGTTTCCTCATTAATTTCAATGAATTCGTATTCACTTATTGGTATGCTGTCGAAATCGGTATAAGTTTTCCCTGTCTGCGTATTTAAGTATTCCAATTTATCAGTATAGATGAAAGTGAGTTTATCACCAAGCTTGATAAAATCATTCTTTTCCACAGCTATATAGCCGCTTTCTGAAAGCTTTGCCATATCTCCCTCGTAAACCTTTAGCTTTGAAAATGCTATGCTATCAAGACCGAGAAGCTGAACATTCTCTGCAATAGTGCCGTCAGCCTCTGAGTTTTGTGAAATATAGCCGTCAATATATTCATTGTCGTCATTATATCTTGAAAGCATTTCACGGACAGCTTCCTCGCTGAAATATGTTTCAGGGTAATAATCACTTGGCATTCCGTAAGTCACAAAGCTGTCAGTTACGCCGTCCATATGCCTTAGAAATTCATTTTCTTCAAGGGAGATTGAATTTTTCTCATTCCAGTCATATGTAAAGTATTTTGACTCAGTAACAAGAAAATCCGCCTGAATTTGATCAGAAAGATATTTTTCCATATTAAAGCTGTTGGCAAAAATAAATGTAAGAGTAAAGGTCACAATTGAAAGAGCGAGTGATGCAACCACAAGAATTGTCTTGCCCTTGCTGCCTGTCAATCTTGCGGCAGCCATACCGAAAAGGGAAACGCCCTTTTTGCCCTTTCTGCTGCTGTAACCCGAAGCCTGCTCTGTGTATCTGAGTGCCTCAATAGGTGATACCTTACCTGCTGTCTTTGCAGGACGAAAACATGAAATCATAACAGTTACCCATGCAAATACAGCTGAAAAAACAAATATCCAAGGACTTACCGAAGCTGATGAGTTGTAAATGTTAAGCTCTGACATTACCACAGGGCAAAGCACACTTCCTGTTATCCAGCCAATAATCAGTCCAATAGGAATTCCAATTGCAGAAAGAATAATCGCCTGCGTCTGAACTATACTTTTAATCTGCGTCTGTGTTGTGCCAATGGTTTTGAGCATACCGTAATGACGAATATCGTTGGCAACGGAAATTCTGAAAATGTTGTAGATTATAAGATAGCCTGTTAAAATAATGAAAATCAGGATTACAGCAATTGTAACAATGCCCTCAAAATCAAAGTTCTCCGTAAGAGTTTCGCCCATATAACCCCAGTTTACGCCGACATCAATTTGGTTTTCACCATTAAAGCCGTGTCGTTCAAGAATTTCAGCAAGCTGTCCCTCAATATTGTAATCACTTTTCAGCATAACATCAAGTCCGTATTTTCCTATGTAATCAGTATAGAACTGCACGTTATACTTTGTGAAAAGCTCCTCAAGTCTGCTTTCGGGAATAAGTACGTGACTTGCAGGTGCAGCTTCGTCATACTCCCACCAACCGCTTAAAACGAAATCCTCTGTAACAATAATTCCGTCCAGATCTATTTCAAGCGTAAAGCTTTTTCCGATTTCGGGTTCAATTCCAAGGCAGGCAAACACCCTTGTATCAACAGCAGCTTCGTTGGTATTTTCCTTTGGAAGTGTACCATTATTGGGAATACAATACCCCCATTTTGCATAATTTTCGTCCATATAGCTGATTTCGGCATACTCTTTGTCAAAGTATTCTCCTGTTGTAACTCCCGCAACCCTGCGTAAGCCGTATTCAACTATATCCTCGTCAACACGCAGTTCGTCGTATTGCTCCTTTGTAAGACGTTTGAATTCGCCGTGGGAATATGTGCCTACCTGTCTGAAATTTGACTCCTCAAATCCCTTTGACATTGTCATAAGAATTGTAAAAAGTGACGTAAAAAGTATTGTAGTAAGCGCAATTGCAATCACCGAAACAATGCATCTTGTTTTTGCAGAAAGCAAATTTCTGATACTCAGACGGTGAATGCATTTTTGATTGTTTATTTTCACAGCAGTCACCCCTTATTTCCCCGAAACGATTTTCCCGTCTTCAATTCGAATAATTCTGTCAGCCATTTGTGCAATTTCTTCATTGTGGGTAATCATAACAATTGTCTGTGCAAAGCGGTCACTTGTTATTTTCAACAATCCCATAACGTCCTGAGAAGTTTTGCTGTCAAGATTTCCTGTAGGCTCATCTGCAAGAATAATTGCAGGCTTTGCCGCAAGTGCTCTTGCAATGGCAACTCTCTGCTGCTGACCGCCCGAAAGCTTGCTTGGGAGATTATTCAGCTTTTCAGTGAGACCGAGAGTTTCGATTATTGAGTCAATATATTTACTATCAAGTTCTCTGCCGTCAAGCTGAATTGGAAGTACAATATTTTCATATACATTGAGGGAGGGAACAAGGTTATAATTCTGAAATACAAAACCAATTTTTCTCCTTCTGAAAATTGTAAGTGCCTCATCACCGAGAGAAAAAATATCCTTTTCGTCAACAAAAACATCTCCGCTGTCGGGGCGGTCAAGTCCGCCAAGCATATGAAGAAGTGTGGATTTTCCGCTTCCCGATGTTCCTACAATAGAAACAAATTCGCCCTGTTCCACTTCAAGGGTTATACCGTCAAGGGCGTGTACAGCATTTTCTCCGCTGCCGTATGTTTTTTTCAGTTGATATGTTTCAAGTATTGCCATAATAAAAGCTCCTTTACAAATAAAAATCTGTATCGTAGATTTTTCTACAATACAGATTATAAACGATAATTCTTTCCACATTATTTCCATGGCAGAATTAATTCTTACAGTTTTGAAAGAAATACGGAAAATGTTGAACCTTTTCCAATTTTTGATGTAACTTTGATATAACCGTTTTCTGACGAAACTATTTGCCTTGCAAGGTACAAACCGATACCTATGCCTTCCTCCGATACGGTACTTTCTGAACGGTAGAAACGTGAAAAAATCTGTGCTTGTTCAGCTTCGGGAATACCGCATCCCGTGTCGGAAATTTCAATACATACGAACATTTCATATTCTTTAACGGCTATTTTTACGCTTCCCTTATGGGTATATTTCAGCGCATTATCAACGATATTCCAGATAGCCTCATTTGTCCATTTTTCGTCAAATAAAGCCTTTTCGCCATTATACTCCAGCGTCAATTCCAGTCCCTTTTCCTCAGCCTTTGCCTGTGCTTGAACTACAATATCCTGAAGCATTGGCGCAATTGCTGTTTCCTTTGGCGAAAGTGCAATAATTCCTGTTTCCAGCCTTGAAAGCTTTACAAGAGATGTAATCAGAAAGGACAGTTTTTCCGACTGGGAAAAAATTCGGTTGGCATATTCCTTTTCCATATCGGAAAGGTCACATTCCGCAAGCAGTTCCGAATAAAGCAGAATATTGGACACGGGAGTTTTTGTCTGATGAGAAATATCAGCAATGAGAGTCTTGATTTTTGCTTTTTCCGCAGCAGTTTTCTTTGCAGAAATTTCCGACAGGGAGAGATACTTCCACATTTTATTTTCGATATATGAAAGCGTGGACTCATCAAAACAGCTTTCTGTAAAGCTGCCGTCGATGGCTTTGTCAAGCATTTCATCAAGTTTTTTTATATGCCGATTCATTTTGATTTTGGAATAAATCGCATATGCAATTGCAATAACCGCAGCAGCAATCAGAAAAAAGTGCAGCAGATTGAATTCTCCGATCAGCAATACTTCAGTTCTCATTGTTCTTTACCCACATATAACCTATTCCGTAAACCGTTTTTATGCTGTCCTTTGCGTTAAGCTTGTCACGCAGACGCTTTACTGTTACGGAAAGCGCATTTTCATCAACGTATTCCGCACCGTCAGTCCAGATTCTGTCAACAAGCTTGTCACGGGAAAGTGTAATACCTGCATTGTTTGTTAAAATACGCAGAAGCTTTTGTTCTGTTTTGCTTAATTCAACCATAACTCCGTCTACGTTGAATTCCATTCGCTCAAAATCAAAGATGAACTTATCGGATACAAAACGATTGGCAATTTTTCTGTCAGCTGTTTTTCGAAGCTGTGTGTTCACTCTTGCACGGAGAACAGCAAGGCTGAACGGTTTTGTAATGTAATCGTCAGCACCAGCCTCAAGCCCTGCTACAATATCAGATTCAAGGTCATTTGCTGTCAGCATAATCACCGGAATACCATATTCATTTTTTACATATGGAAGAAAATCAAAACCATTTCCGTCAGGAAGGTTAACATCAAGAATGACAAGTGCGATATCTCCATTGTAAAGACATTCTTTTGCCGTATGCAGATTTTCTGCGGAAATTGCTTCCGTTTCCTGATTTTTCAAGGCACGGCATAAGCCCGATGCAAGGGTTTTGTCATCCTCCACAATAAGTATTCTTTTCATGCTGCATTGTACTCCTTGTTATATGGGTATATGT
Source organism: Ruminococcus sp. (assembly GCA_045539715.1). Classification (GTDB taxonomy): domain Bacteria; phylum Bacillota; class Clostridia; order Oscillospirales; family Ruminococcaceae; genus Ruminococcus. The sequence goes on from JAZQFV010000058.1 coordinate 5,591, forward strand.
GCAAATCTGCAATATTTATTATATCACAGTTCCCCTCAAAAATCAAGTGTAGGTTACAACAGTTTTTATTATAATTTAAATACTTATATCGCAAACAATACATAGCAAATATGATTATTTCGATATTAGAATAATACAGCCTTGCTGTCATACACAAAACAGCAAGGCTTTTATATAGATTACACCCTTGCCTCCCATCGGGAGGCATAAGGGATTTCTGTTTCAAGTCTAACAAAATATATCTTTTGAAATACTTCCAGCATAATACTACCATCTGAATTTATATGATTTATTGTTACTTCGAATAAAACACCTTCATATCATCAAGCCGCAGACAAGCAAGACGACCTTGTTCATAGCCGCATCCGCAGTCAATACCAATAGCACGTTCATCTTTCCAGATTTCCCACAATTCCTTATTGTGAAAATAAATCGTAGGAGTATGACCGAATATCAGATTATAGCCCACGGGTATGGGATAATGAGGCTTCCAGCGTGCCCATACTGCAAAATATTCCTCATCGCCGTATTCATATTCATTTAGCGGGTCAAGATAATAATTATCAACAGGCGATGCATGTACAAGCTTATATTTTACGTCGTTGACAGTCACATCATAATTCAGCGGAAGATTATTCAGATACTCGAATATTTCAGCACGGTATTCCTTGCGGATGTGTTTCAGATAATCATGAGTAACATCACCACCGTTGTAGTACCATAATTCAACATCGCCTTTATAGGCGTTTTTCTTTTCATCCGCAGCATCTTTGCAATGACCGATAGCCTGCATCATCATATACTCGTGGTTGCCTAAAAGCATCTTCACATTAGGCATTTTCATAATTTTTCGCAGCAGCTTAATTCCATAGGGATAGCGGTCAATAACATCTCCAAGAATATACAACGTATCTTCCTCTTTCAGGTTTATCTGTCGCATAATTGATTCAAATCGTTCCAGATTACCGTGTATATCAGACATAACATAAATCATCTTCTCACCCCACTTTTACGGCAAAACCGCACAGCGAATGTGCGGTCTGCTTATTGAATTACTTCTTTCTTCTTTTTGCGTCTTTCAGGATATTTTCATTCCAGTTTTTAGCAACTGCACCTGTTTTTCTCATACAGCTCATTGACTCGCTGAGTGCTGTATATACAGCACCTGTTCCGACTGAATCGGATATGTAATTTGCCGCACGGTCACGGGATATACCTATTCTGCTTGCTTCTTCCGCAGCGTCAATATTTGCTCCGATGAAAAGGAATTCCCAACCGTCCTTTTTCTTTTCTTCAATCATTTTCTTGATTTGCTCATAGTTATACTCGTGACTTGCATTTTCCATTCCGTCTGTAGTAATTGCAATAATTGTATTCTGCGGAATATCTTCTTTACGAATATACTTGCGAATCATGGAAATATGGCTGATTGTTCTTCCTACAGCATCAAGCAATGCCGTACATCCACGGACGTAATACTCTTTGTCGGTAATTTTCTTAATCTCTGAAAGCTTTACACGGTCGTGGAGCAACTCGTACTCATTGTCGAAAAGTACCGTTGTCACAAGAGCCTCGCCCTCCTGCTTTTTCTGATTGTCAATCATGGAATTGAATCCGCCGATTGTGTCACCCTCCAGTCCGCACATTGAGCCGCTTCTGTCAAGGATAAAGACCATTTCTGTAAGATTGTTTTTCATACTGATTCCTCCTGTTTTGTGGATTGGGTTTGTTTTCTTCTGTAATTATATTATAACAATTATTTGGAATTCTGTCTGTCCCTTTTGAAGCGAC
>JAZQFV010000059.1:0-40969 GCA_045539715.1 Ruminococcus sp.
CCCTTTATAAATTATTCTAAATCGGGAAGAAGGTCGTGACGCATAATGTCGTTTCCATTCACATCAAGAACCTTTACATTATTTACGATATAGCGATGTTTGCGGTTGAATTCTTCAAGCGTATCAGCCTGAACGGTAATGCCTGCAACACGGTCGCCGCTGCTGTTTACCTGTCCGCTGAATACAAATCCGCTGGGACGAAGTGGGTGGAAATCCGTGAGGAATCCCTTTTCCACAAGTTCCTCAAAGCCTTCAAGGCGGTCAAATACACCCTCCTTGCAGTAAATAAAATCATTTACGATATATTTATTCTCAGGCTCGCTTAAAACTACCTGTGGCTTTTTGCCCATTGTAAGGTCAACTACAGCCTTGATTACATCAAATCCGCAGGAACGTCTGATAAGAAGGAATTTCATTGCTCCGCCTGTACGTGCACAAAATTCAAGAACAGATACATTTTCTCCGTCTGAAATCATCTGTACAAGCATAGGGCAATTTTTAAGATTAAAGGCATCTGCAATCTGCTGTGCCACAACTTCAATTTTCTTGTGAAGTTCCTCAGATGCGGCAACAGGGAATCTTCCACGGAAAATAACGAACTTATCCTCGTCCCTTACCTTTTCGCTGTTTGAAACACAAAGCACGTGTGCCTTTCCGTCGGAAACGAAAATATCAACGCTGATTTCCTCGCCCTGACAGAATTCCTCAACAATAGCATTATTGTTGCGGCTGATTTCAACAGCATTTTCAAAAGCCTCACGAAGTTCAGCTTCATTGAGAACCTTGCGGACACCTCTTGAACTGTAAGCGTCAACAGGCTTAACAATGAGAGGATATTTCAGCTCCTTAATCTGCTCCATATCAAGTTCAGCCATTACAACGTGGCGTGAAGTGGGGATATTATTCTCCACGAACACCTTTTTCATAAGTTCCTTATCGGAAACATTCTTAGCTGTTTCATAGTCGATATACCACGGTAAACCGAGAATTTCCGCAACCTGTGCAACTACAAGAAGAACCTGGTCTGCACAGCAGGTGATAACAAAATCAACCTTTTCATTACGGGCAATAGCAACTACTGCATCAATATCAAAAATATTGACTCTGTAGAACATATCGGCATAGGGACGAGCAATAGCCTTGTCATTGCCGTCAGCCAGCACAGTTTCTACTCCCCTGCTTTTAAGCTCATTAATCAGCGTAATCTGCGGCAATCCACCTGCTAAAACTAAAGCTTTCATACTAATTCCTCCAACTCAATTGAAAACAGCTGCTTACTGTTCTGAACTTGCAGTCACGGCTTCACTATTTTCAGCTGTGCGATTTTCTTTCTTTGTAAGTTTATCTTCCTTTGTAAACTCTATATCGTCCTTTTTCAGTACAACTGCAACTGTTCTGAAAAGGATTTTAATATCTTCCCATAAGCTGAAATTGTCGATATACTCAACATCATAAGCAATTTTTTCAGTCCATGTAAGATTATTTCTGCCGCTTACCTGTGCAAGACCTGTTACACCGGGACGCATCTCAAAACGACGCTTCTGCTCATCGCTGTATGATTTTGCCTGATAAGGAAGTGTAGGACGAGGGCCTACGAAACTCATTGTACCGTTGAGAATGTTGAAAAGCTGCATAAGCTCATCAAGGCTTGTTTTACGGAGAATCTTACCTACCTTTGTAATACGTGATGATGAGGGTTCAAGAAGTTCGCCATTGGCTTTATAAAGCACACCGTCAACACTGTAAGCACCCTCGGGAAGAAGCTCCATTGTACGGAACTTGTAGATATTGAACACCTTTCCGTCCTTGCCTGAACGCTCCTGAACGAATACAGCAGGGCCTTTTGAAGTCAGCTTTATAGCTATGGGAACAATAATAAACACAGGTATTATTGTAAGAATAATTATAAGTGCAGCTGAAGCCACAATGTCAAAGGCACGTTTGATAAACAACTGAAAATTTCTCATTTTTAAACTCCCAACCTAAAATAAATGATAACAAAAACTCAACAGAATGTCTTATGAGGTTCTCTAAAAACGAAACACGTGAGGATTTTCAAACCGTGAGGCAGGTTTTTAGAGGCTCCCTTATATAATCCCGTTTTATATTTTCTTTAACAAAGCATATGCGTGTGAAACAAGATAATTCGGAATATATCCGAGATACAACGAAATACAGCGAATTTTAAACAGAATTGTATTCTTAGGATTCTTGCATACAGACTTGATATACTGTTTCATTTCACTCTTTAAGAACTTGAATATCTCCTTATCGCTTGGATTAAGAACATACTTTGTTGAAAAATCCACAAGCTTTGCAGCACATCTGAATTCTGCTGCTGGAATAGCCGAAGGAAATCTGTTTTTCACATATTCCAGCTGATTTTTTGTAGCCTGTACACCATAAAGCTGCTTTTCATTAACAGGCATATGAGTTATGCTGCCCTGTCGCTGTACCCAGTAATACACAATTTTATTGCCAAATACTATGCGTTCGCAATCGCCCACAATTTTATGGGTAGTTGCTACATCTTCATAAAGCTTACCATCGGGATAAGGATAAGAAAGAAGCATTTCCTTTTTATAAATCTTAGCCCACGCATGAGAACTGAAAGTATGTCCGTAGCACATTATTTCCATTGTTTCAGCTGCGTCCATAATCTTCACATTTTTTTCTTCGTTAACTGTCTTATAATCCACATCGGGACCGCACATCTTATATGCAGCAATTGCCATATCAGCATCATTTTTCAGCACTAATTCAGCCAAATACTGAACATAGTCAGAAGTAAAGAAATCATCAGAATCAACAAACACTATATAATCGCCCTCAGCAACCTTTACTGCATTATTTCTTGCAGCTGAAAGCCCCTGATTTTTCTGATGAATAACTCTGACATTTCCTTTTCCTTTGGCGTATTCGTCGCATCTTGCACCGCAATTATCGGGAGAACCGTCATCAACAAGAATTATTTCAAGGTCAGGATATGTCTGGGAATCCAATGCAGCAAAACATTGCTCAAGGAATTCCTCAACCTTGTATATCGGAACTATGATACTAACCTTCGGGTAAGTCACAGGCTTATTCCTCCTTATAAATATCACACTTTAGAGAAACTTTAATTATGAATAAATTTCATAATCTTATCATAAAGCTTAGGCATTTTACATTGAATCATATCCGCCATTCTCTGCTTAAAGGTTCTTTCGGAATAGATTTCTCTCAGCTCCTCAGAACGGATTGTTTTCCAGTCGCAGGTTTTCTTGGCTTTAAGATATTTTACCATTTTAATTCTTTTTGTTACTAAATCATTGTATTTCAGTCCTGTACCCTCGTTGAAGCTTTCCCAGCCAACAAGAAATTTATCATATGTAGCAATTTTATTAGCTGTATCATTTTTCATTTTAGCTGTCCACGAACCGGGAGCTAAATTACGATATACAGCCATTTCATCTGCAAGCATATAAACCTTGCCACGGATTGCGGACTTTAACAGAAGAATTACATCACCGGCAGGAAACTTAAACGCCCAATCTACTTTTTCCTTATAAATATCAGCTAAAATAAGGAAGCTTGCAGTCTGCATAGGACGGCCTTTTTTTTCAAGAATGATTTCTTCAAGTGTAATTTCCCTGTCCTCAGAGGTACTGCATTTTGTATGGCTCATGGTATTTGTTTCCATATTAAGCCACGCAACAGAACAGCCGCACATCGTACAATCGGGATTTGCCTCCATAAAGTCAACCTGTTTTTGCAGCTTCAGAGGGTCTGTCCAATAATCGTCACCCTCGCACAGAGCCACATATTTGCCCTTAATTCTGGGAATCTGATATGTTCTGTTTATATTGATTTTTTGTGAATACTGATTTTCCGTCTGACAAATAGGCTTTATCAGCTCAGGGTATTTTGCTTCGTATTCACGTATAATATCAGCAGTATTATCTGTTGAAGCATCATCATGAACAAGAACCTCAAAGGGGAAATTTGTTTTCTGTGTTACAAATCCCTCAAGAGTATCTTTTATATACTTGCCATGATTAAACGCATTACAAACAACGCTTACCATAATCTGTTCACTCAAAACATTTTCCTCCCAATTGATTTAAATTGAAGCTTTCTTCTTTTTACGATTTTTAATTGCAGTAACACACAATTTGTAAGGTACAGGCTTGAATACTATTGATATTCCTGCGTATACAACAACACCGAAGATAATCTGTAAAATAAGTGTCAATACTGCGTTAAGGTTGAGGAACTGCAAAGCATAAACAGCACCAAACATTACAATTGAAGAAATAAAGGAAGGCAGAATATCCATAAACTGCTCCTTATAGGAATAATCCAGCAGCTTGCGGTTAGGTCCTGCATTTACAAAACAACTGATGACTGTTGTAATTATACCTGTAAACGCTATAATAATAGGCGAATCAAAGCATAATACGGCAATTGTAAGAGCAATAAGACCGTATATCTTTTTTATAATTTCAAGTTTAAGGAACAAATCGCTTCGTCCCATAGCGTTAATTGCCTGTAAGTTACAGGAATGAACAGGATAGAATGCAAATGTAAAGCAATAAATCTGCATATAAGGCACCGCAGGCAGCCAGTCTTCACCAAGGATAATTGAAATTACCGCTGTGGAAATTGCTGCAAGTCCTGCCATAGCAGGGAAAATTGTATATGCACTTATAATCATTGAGTTTTTCATCAATGCTTTAACCTTTGATTTGTCGTCCTGTTTTTCAGACATAGCAGGAAGCATTACCGACTGTACAGTCAAATTAACCGCATTAATAACAAACTGCGGGAACTGCTTACCTTTATTATAGAAGCCAAGAGTTGCCTTACTGTACTTTACGCCAACTACAAGACTGCGTATATCCTGATATAATGTATCGAGAAGACCTGATACAAGAAGTTTCCAGCCAAAAGAGAATAAAGATTTTATTCTTACCCAGTCAATGTGCATTTTAATCTTTATTCTTGTCTGAACGTACATTACAATACAAGCTACAGTTGTGTTTATGAGTGTCTGTGCTACCAATGCCCAGAGTCCGCCGCCATTAACAGCAATAATAATACCTACAACGCCGCTTATGATAATACCTGCAACATTTCCGAAAAATATCTTTCTGAAATCCATTTCACGGCTGATTTTAGCTATCTGAATGGAGTTAAGTGCACCGGGGAATAAGATAAGGCAAATTACACGGAAAGGCAGAACAAAATCCGATAATTCAGGGATTTTGTATAATACAGCAATTCCGGGAGCAGCGAAGAAAAGTATTGTATATATTATCGTTGCAATACCCATTGTAACCCAGAAAACGGAGGAATAATCTTCTTCCTTGACATTCTTGTTCTGAATAAGAGCATTGTTGAAACCTCTCTGAATGAATACATTGGCAAGGTTTGTGAAAATTATCATAAGGCTAAGTTCACCATAACGTTCTGGACCAAGAATACGTGCAAGGACAAGCTGAAGTGCCAATTGTACAACACTTACGCCCATTCTTTCCATAAATTTCCATACAACTGCCGAACCGATTGTTTTCTTTGCAGTTATATTGCCGTTACTACCCATATAGACACTATCTCCTTTTAATTAAACTCCTAAAACATAAGGATAGGTTTGACTTGCATTTTTTATTACGTAGAAGAATACCCAATATAACAAGCTGAACGAAATTATTGCGGTATTTATAATTATCTTGTTATCAGTCTGCTTTGAACATTTTGCAAGAGATGCGATAGAAAGAATATTTATAAATGAAAAATAACCTGCTATTCGCTTACCGAAGTTCATTAAACCGCCAAGCTGGTGAAGAAGTATGTATGATATGCTGCATATCAGGAAAAAGTCGCTGTATGGCGAACTTAAACGGAACTTTCTGCGGAATACATAAATTCCGAACATCTCCATAAGCAGAAATGCAGTAAGGTAAATAGGCCAGCCGCTTTGACCTTCCGTATAAAAGCCAAAACCTGATAACAGACCGAGTCCCATTGCAACCTTTATCAAAGGTACAAACATAACAACCATACACATTACACCGAAAATAACAAATCTTTTGCGGCTTTTTGGAGCACCCAGATATTTTTTATGGTTAAGGACAATATATATAAGCATGGGTCCTAAACCAATAATCGCTGTAGCGTGTACAAACATAGATATAAAAATGACAATCATATATTTAACATATTTGCCGTTCATCATATCAATCAGGAAAGCAAATACAATCGCCATTGCCATATATTGTCTGATAACATTAAGTGAATGATTGTAAAAATAAAGATAAAACAGAAGCATTACCAGTGCAGGATTAACATTTTTCCTCTGACGGTAAGCACCGATATACACAAAAGTTATTATGACAGCATGGCTCAAAAACAGGAAACATCGGAAGTCATTTGTATAATAGGCAATAGCACCAATAAATACAGCAAACAGATATTCCGTATCATATTTACAGTAAAACTTCATATATTCAGCAAATGTACCTGCTGATGCCTGTCCCCAGTATAATCTGTATGTTCTGTAATGGTCAACATCTATTCCAATATCGTAATCACGCAGACCTGCGAGAGTTACCGTAATGGATATACTAAGAACAGACCATAATAAAATCGCAAGCTTAAACTTTGATTTATGTGCCAGTTGTGCAAAAAGTGCCGAAGCACCGAAACAAATCAAATATATCATTTAGCTGCTCCTTAGCATTAACAATCGACATTGCATTCATCACAGCAATGCCGCCTTAATTTAAGACAACACAACACAGCACAAGTTATTTAAGGCAATATCGCACAGAACTTGTGCGATAGATGCGTTTTACAAGACGGAATGACGAAAAATATGCAAGCAGATTTCGTACAAAGCCGTCAGGGAACTTTTGGTGGATTGCCTTAATACTCACTTATGCTGTGTTAATATATTACTTTTTATTCTTGTTGCTTTTCTTCTGTTCTTTTTCTTCGTCAGCTTCATCTTCAGCTTCTTCCTCAGCCTTTGAAGCTTCTGCCTTTTCAGCCTTTTTAACAGTTACAACACCGTTGTTCTCATTGTACTGGTTAGCGAAAGCACGTACAACGATAATCATTGCAAAAGCAAGGAAAATAACGATTTCAACTACTGCTACTATAAGAACAACGTTTGGCAGGCTGTAGTCATTTTCAACAGATGAAGGAACAATGATTGAGTAAGCATTTGCAAAAGCAACATTTGCAAAGAATTCATCTGCTGTGCTTTCTACGAGATTAAGAATATTATTTGTCTTTTCATAAAGCTTGTCAAGCTCTGCATCAAGAAGTTCCATCTGAGCCTTACTTGTGCTGCCTGTACTCTTGTTGAGGCTCTCGATACGTCCCTCGTAGTAGTCAATATCCTTTGTACACTCTGCAATTTCAGCCTGAGTTGCAAGCTTTCTGTCAATCATCTGGTCATACTGAGGTGATGCCTGTGATAATGTAAGGTTAGCAGTTTCGCTGTTTGCTCCAGCCATAACCATAACAGTATCCTTCTGATATTTTTCGATTGAAGCCTCTACGGATTCAAGATTTGACTGTGCAGCAGTTCTCTGTCTTTTGAGGTTATCAATACGATACTGATAGTTTATAAGAAGAAGTTCCTTGTCCTTTGTTACATTATTAATAGTAACATATGAAGAAATCCAGCCTAAATCTTCACTTCTGAGTGTGCCGATAGCACTTGAAAGGTCAGAGAAGGAATAACCTGTAGTTGTAGATCTGAAGCTTGTGGAATCCTGATTTGCAAGAGAACCAACGTACTTCTGTGCAGATTCAAGAGTTGAATCGAACACGTCAATTGCACGTTCATAGTCATAATCGTGGTAATCAATTGCAAGAACAGCACTACCTAAAGCTCTGTTATAGCCGTATGTTTCGTAGAAATATCTCTTGTATGAATCAAGAATTGCATCAAGAACTCTTGCACCTTCGTCCTTGCTGATTTTAGCAGCTTTAAGATCGAGAGTGATAATAAAACGTGTAGGATAAACAGAAACATCGAGCATTTCTTCAACAGCGTTCATAGCAGCGCTGTTTCCAATGTCAAAAACGCTCTTATATGCAGCCATTTTGTCAATAGCGTCAGAAGGAGTAACACTTTCAATTTTGATGTTATTACGGAGTGAGTCAACATCAACTTCATTGTCAGGGTACATAAGAGCATCAAGAGCACCTTCAATAACAGCAGGTGACTTAATCTGCTGAATTTCAAACTCATTGCCTGCGGGGTCCTTACCCTTTTCAATGCCGTCAAAAGTAAACTCAACCATAGCCTTTGCTGTAGCAGCTGATCTTCCGAGGAGGAATGTGCAGCAGCCTGTGATAAGAGCGGCAACAATAGAAACTACAATCCACAGTACAAAAAAGCGTTTTACCTGACTTACAATTCCGCCTATGGTCAAAATAGGCTTATCGTAATCATCGGGGTTTTTCAGCACAAGATTAATATTTTTTTCTTCTGACATAATTTCAACCTCACTATCTTTCCATTAAATACAAATTGTAATAAAAACGCCAATCTGAAATTGCGTTCCCTCTAATTATATCACAAATTCTTAAAAAAAGCAAGTAAAAAGATACATAACTTATCTGACTATTTTTGACATAATATCCTAAATTTAACAATATGCCCCTGTAATTTTTCTCTTGTAAATTTTTAATATGAATTTATAATTAACTAATAATTTCCAACACGAAATAAAAAACCGATTTTCGCTAATATTTCACATACAAATTATATATCAGATAATCATTTGATTATATACCATAAGGAAAATTACCGTCGGATTTCAAGTACTCCGACGGCATTTTTTATGCGTTTATTTCCTTTAAAATGTCGATTAAATCGGCAACAGGCTTTGAAAGATACTGCCCTTTCGGATAAATTGCAACGATTTCACGGGAGGGAACGTCCTGTTTGATTGAGAAACAGGTTACTGCCGACTGCTTGATTTTGTACTCGGTCAGATACGAGGGAATGAGTGCAGAACAAATTCCTGCGCTTACCATAGCTTCAAGAGCCTCAAGACTGCGGCATTCCACCACTTTATTAAGCTCAATGCCGTAATCCCTGCACACGTTATTGAGAATAATCTGCATAGGCATACCATCTGCAAGAATGGCGAAATCCGCACCGTTAATCAGCTGAATGTCAACAGCGGGACGCTTTCTGTTTTCCATAACCTCTGCCGCTTCATTGAGTTTTCTGCAAAGCTCCGTATTATTCGGAACGGCAATAACCGCCTCCTCACGATAAACAGGCTCATATGAAAAAATATGCTCGTCAACGGGAAGAACGGCTAAACATAGGTCAAAACAGCCTGTTTCAGCGGAATCCAGCAAATCCCTTCCGCTTCTTTCATCGAGAACAAGGTGCATACCGGGGTATTTTTCCTTGAACCGTTTCACCAGATAGGGACCTACACAAAAACAGCGGTGGGGAGAAATTCCCACCACAACGCTGCCATATTCGTTATTACGCAAATCGCAGAATTTATTCTGCATCTGCCGTTCAATGTCAAGGATTTTTCTGCCTGCTTCAAGGTAAATTTTACCTGCGTCAGTAAGGCGGATATCCGAGCCTGAACGGTCAAAAAGCCTTACATCAAGGCTTTTTTCGATTTTGTTTATATACTGACTAAGGGAGGGCTGGGAAATACCAAGAACCTCCGCTGCCTGTGAGAAACTGCCTGTATCATACAGAACAAGTGCATAGCGAAGCTGTTTCAGATTCATATCCCAACCCTCCCTTGATTATTCGGTTTATCTGTTGCTGTACATTTTATCGTAGTAATTCTGATACTCGCCGGAAATGATTTCCTCCCACCAGTCCTTGTTATCGAGATACCACTGAATAGTTTTCTTGATACCGTCTGCAAACTTTGTTTCTGGAAGCCAGCCGAGTTCATTGTGAATTTTTGTGGGGTCGATAGCATAACGCATATCGTGTCCCTTACGGTCTGCTACGTATGTGATAAGGCTTTCGGGCTTGTTAAGCTCCTTGCAGATAATTTTTACAATGTCAATATTTGCCATTTCGTTATGACCACCGATATTGTAAACCTCGCCAACCTTACCATTGTGGATAATGAGGTCAATTGCCTTGCAATGGTCCTCAACATAGAGCCAGTCACGGACATTTTCGCCCTTGCCGTATACGGGGAGAGGCTTGTCATTGAGTGCATTTGCAATCATAAGAGGGATAAGCTTCTCTGGGAAATGGTATGGGCCGTAGTTGTTGGAACATCTTGAAATTGTCACAGGAAGTCCGAATGTTCTGTGGTATGCGAGAACGAGAAGATCTGCACCTGCCTTTGATGAACTGTATGGACTGCTTGTGTGAATTGGTGTTTCCTCTGTGAAGAAAAGGTCAGGGCGGTCAAGGGGCAAATCGCCGTAAACCTCATCAGTTGAAACCTGATGATAACGCTGTATACCGTACTTTCTGCAAGCGTCCATAAGTGTCTGTGTACCAAGAATATTTGTTTTAAGGAAAATTCCCGGATCTTCAATTGAACGGTCAACGTGGCTTTCAGCTGCAAAGTTAACAACTATATCTGGCTTTTCTTCTTCAAAAAGAGCAAAAACTGCATCACGGTCGCAGATATCAGCCTTTACAAAGCGGAAATTAGGGTTATCCATAACCGATTTCAGCGTTGAAAGATTTCCTGCATATGTCAGCTTGTCAAGGCACACGATTCTATAATCGGGGTGCTTGTCAAGCATATGAAATACAAAATTTGAGCCGATAAATCCGGCACCGCCTGTTACAATAATATTCATAAAATTCTCCTCAGAATACAAATTTATCTTCTGCTACACGCTTCAAATGCTCACCATATGGCGATTTTCCGTAAGCTGCCGCAGTTTCCATAAGCTGTTCCTTTGTTATCCATTTTTCGTAGTATGCAATTTCCTCGGGAGCTGAAATTACAACGTCCTGTCTATTCTGAACTGTCTGAACAAATGAAGCTGCCTCCATAAGGCTCTCCATTGTTCCTGTATCAAGCCATGCAAAGCCTCTGCCGAGAATCTGCACTTTAAGGTCATCGTTTTCAAGATACATACGGTTAAGGTCGGTGATTTCAAGTTCTCCACGAGCAGAGGGCTTGACCTCCTTAGCCATTGCGCTTACTCCCTTTGGATAGAAGTAAAGTCCTGTTATAGCGTAATTGGACTTTGGATTTGCGGGCTTTTCCTCTACTGATACAGCGTTTTTGTCCTTGTCAAATTCAACGATACCGAAACGCTCGGGGTCACGGACATAGTAGCCAAAAATTGTAGCCTTGCCGTTTTCAGCATTTGCTACAGCCTCACGGAGATTTTTTCTGAACCAGCCACCGTAGAAAATGTTATCGCCTAAAATCATAGCACAGGAGTCATCGCCGATGAATTTCTCACCGATAAGGAATGCCTGTGCAAGTCCGTCGGGACTTGGCTGAACAGCGTAAGAAAGGTTAATTCCCATGTTGCTGCCGTCACCTAAAAGCTCCTTGAAACGTGGTGTATCCGTAGGTGTAGAAATAATCAGAATATCACGTATTCCTGCAAGCATAAGGGTTGAAAGCGGATAAAAAATCATTGGCTTGTCGTATACAGGCAAAAGCTGCTTTGATGTAACCTTTGTAAGCGGATAAAGTCTTGTACCGGAACCTCCGGCGAGAATAATTCCTTTCATTCTGGAACACCTACTTTACATTTAATTTTTTGAATATTTTATTTTCAGTACGCTCATACCATTGTTTTATTGAATCATAGTGCTTATCCCAGCATTTCATTATTGGTGCTTCAATAAAACGAATACGCAGAAGGTCAATTATTGTGCAGACAATAAATACTCCTATAACACTTAAAACAGCATGTATAAATACATAACTCTCCTTATACACGCCTGTATTGTTCAGAAAATCATACCACAGCCAATCGCAAACATTTCCATTTCCATGAATAAGAAGAACACCAAAGGTAGAAGCACCCAGCGTATTTATAAATTTACTGTAAGGAACAGACAGATTTTTGAAGAACATGAAAGAAGAAACACCTGTCATAACCGCAAGAGCAGTATTGGAATCTGTAACAAACCTATAAGCCATGTTTGTACCTGTCCTAATACTCAGCCATAAGCAGCCGATTACACTTGCAGCTGATAAAAGCATGCTTATAATTGTTGCAGCTCCCCAGAAAGCTTTTTTTGAGAAGATTTCCTTTGGATATAAACGTATATATGAAGCTATAAAATACAAAACCGTAAACCACGACACGTAATTCATATTCGCATTAAATTTCGGCATTGTACCAAAAAAGATATACGTAAATCCAAGAAGTGCAAGCAATCTGATATGTTGTTTCTCGTTTATGTTTTTAATCAGAATATTTAAAAACGGAATGAGCAGATAAAACAAAAGAAAACAACCTACAAAATTATCTTTAACATTTCTGATTATCAATAATCTATCCACTAAAGACATAACAGAAAAAGTTTCAAGACCTATGCACAGGAAAAGCAGATATATCACAATTTTGTATAAAAACACTTCCAAAAGAAGTTTCACGTATTTTTTAGCTGTAATCTGCGATGTACACATAAAATAGCCTGTAATCATAATAAAACAGTTAATTCCTGTTTTACCCCATGCTCCAAAAAGAAACATTATAATAGACTTTACAGAAAAGTTATCATCATACAACGGACCATCAAGCGAAGAAAGACCTGAATTCACAACGTAATGATGTGCAATTATCAGAAGCATTGAAATGATTCTGAAAAGTTCAAGATTTGAACTTCTTACTTTTTTTATTGTTGCAGATGAAGCATTATTTAATTCATTACCGCTTCTGCTCATAATTACTTACCTAAAATAATATCACAAATTCTGTCAACATCTTCTGCTGTAAGGTCTGCATAAAGGGGCAGAGTAAGAACTCTGTCAGCGATATATGCGGCAACGGGAGTTTTTTCAGTTCCTGATGTGGGGTAATCCTCATAGCACTCAAAGCTGTTTGTCAATGGGAAGAAATATTTTCTTGCAATGATGTCATTTTCTGCAAGTTTTGCAAAAACATCATCTCTTGTATATTTGTAACCGTCAAAAACTACTGGGAAATAGGCATAATTTGACTGTACGCCCTCCTGTTCGGGACAGATTTTAATTCCCTCAACTCCCGAAAGACGCTTGCGGTACTGCTCTACAGCTGCCTTACGCTTTTCAATTTCGCCGTCAAGGTGGCGGAGATTGCATATACCCATAGCAGCCTGAAACTCGTTCATCTTGGCATTTCCGCCAACATATCGGACAGATTCAGGACCGCAGATACCGAAATTGCGTATGTCGTTGAGCAGCTGAACAAGTGAATCATCTGCAAATGTTACTGCACCGCCTTCAATTGTATTAAATACCTTTGTAGCGTGGAAACTGAACATTGAAGCATAGCCGAAATTTGCCGCACTAACGCCGTTTTTCACTACGCCGAAAGCGTGAGCGGCGTCATATATAACTTTGAGATTATGTTTCTTTGCAATTGCGTCAATTGCCTCTGTATCGCAGATATTTCCGTAAACGTGAACGGGAACTATAGCAACTGTTTTATCTGTAATAAGCGACTCAATCTTAGTTACGTCAATTGTATAATCAACATCATTTACATCGCAGAAAACAGGCACATAGCCGCTTCTTACGATTGCATGAGTAGTTGAAGCAAATGTAAAGGGAGTCGTGATTATCTCGCTGCCCTTGGGGAAATCCATACCCTGAAGTATGCCCTCCAGTGCAAGATGTCCGTTTGTATAAAGAGAAACATGGGGAACATTGAGATACTTTTCAAGGTCAGCCTGTAACTGACGGTGCTTTGCTCCCATATTTGTAAGCCAGCGGCTTTCCCATAAATCCTTGATTTCCTCGCAGTATTCCTCATATGAGGGCATTGAGGAACGAGTTACGTTAATTTTACTCATTATAGCTCCTTACTTTCCAAAACAATTTCTGACAACTGCAATAATTACGTCCTGCTGCTCAGGAGTCATTTTATTGTCGCTTGGCAGACAAAGACCTCTTTCAAAAATATCAGTTCCCACATCGGAGAAATTACCGTCAATATAGGCATTTGTCTTAGCTCTGCCGCTTCCGAGAGCAGTAATAAAATCATTTCTTCTGAAAATAGGCTGTGAATGCATAGGCTTCCACACAGGTCGTCCCTCTGCATTAAGAGCAGAAATAGCTTCGAGAATTTCTGTAGGGCAGCTCTTGCCGTCCTCACTTATATAAAGTGCCTCGAAGTCGCTTCTCACCTGACGGCACATTGCTTCTTTATCAATAATCATACAGCTGAGCCAGTAGTTAGGTTCGCTGTTTTCGGCATCAAATGGATTCATTTTTACGGGCAAATCCTTGAAGCCCTCTTTGTAGCGTTCGAAAATAGCTTTTTTCTGTGAAATGTGTTCTTCAAGATAAGGAATCTGTCCTCTTACAACACCTGCAATTACATTTGACATTCTGTAATTGTAGCCGATTTCCTCATGCTGATACCATGAAGCAGCTTCACGGCTCTGTGTAGACCATTTTCTAACCTTTTCAGCATCTGCAAGAGATTCTGTAAGGAACATACCACCTGACGAACCGGTAATAATCTTGTTTCCATTAAAGGAAATAGCGCTGTAGTCGCCGAATTTACCTGTCTGAACACCTTTATAGGAAGCACCGAAAGATTCAGCTGCATCTTCTAAAAGAAGTGCATTGTGTTTAGCACAGATAGCCTTTATTTCGTCAATTTTTCCCGGAACACCGTAAAGATGAACAAGAACCACAAGACGAACATCAGGATAAATTTCAAAGGCTTTTTCAAGTGCCGCAGGGTCCATATTCCACGTATCGTACTCAGTATCAATAAATACAGGCTCACCGCCCTCATAACAAATGGGATTAACGGTAGCGCTAAAAGTTACATCGGAGCAAAAAACCTTATGTCCACGGAGAGCACCCTCCCCTGCTTTAGGAATACCATACAATTTTTCACCTGCAAGCTTAACGCAGAGGTGAAGCGCTGCTGTACCCGAAGCAAGAGCAACGGAATGTTTACATCCGACCTTTTCGGCAATCAAAGCTTCAACATTGTTGATATTCTTACCTACAGTTGACATCCAGTTTGTGGTGTATGCCTCATTGACATACTCAATTTCTTCACCGTGCATAGTTGGAGAAGAAAGCCATATTTTTTCTTCAAAAGGTTTAAACTCCACAGTAATTCTCCTTAATTCAAATTAAAAAAATTCAATAATTCCTGAAAATACTAATTATCTCCAAAAACATCAATGTCTAAAAAACATATTACTTTTATTATATCACTATGAAAAATAAAAGTCAATAAGAATTCTTGAATTTGACATTATGACACAAAAATTCAGCGTCATTTTTTCTCTTTTGGCAATTTGCTATATTAACTTATGTTGAAACACAGCACATCTGCCAATCTTTCTTAAGATCGTGCTGTTTTTTTAATTTTTCCCTGAAAAAGCCTTGCTAATCAAGCCGTTTCAAAAATTTTTTTGAAATTTATTTCACGATATATAGCCAAAAACTCGACTTTCAAAATTTTTTTTGAAAAAATTTCAAAAAAGGGGTTGACAAATCCAAAAAGGTATGCTATAATATATAAGTCGTCAGCGATAAGAAAGCTGATAACACCAAACAGTGGGGGTTTAGCTCAGCTGGGAGAGCATCTGCCTTACAAGCAGAGGGTCACAAGTTCGAGCCCTGTAGTCCCCACCATTGGCCCGGTAGTTCAGTTGGTTAGAACGCTAGCCTGTCACGCTAGAGGTCGTGAGTTCGAGCCTCATCCGGGTCGCCATTGCGGATTTAGCTCATCTGGTAGAGCGCCACCTTGCCAAGGTGGAGGTAGCGAGTTCGAGCCTCGTAATCCGCTCCAGCATGGCGCTATAGCCAAGTGGTAAGGCGTGGGTCTGCAACACCCTGATCCCCAGTTCAAATCTGGGTGGCGCCTCCATGTCAGAAAAAGTCCGATATTTCGGACTTTTTTCTGTATAATAAGCAATAACAATATTGGGGTATGGCCAAGCGGTAAGGCAACAGACTTTGACTCTGTCATGCGTGGGTTCAAATCCCGCTACCCCAACCAAAACCTCCGATGTGAATATATCGGAGGTTTTTTGTTGCAATCGTTTGCGGAATGTGGTATAATATAGTCGGTCGGACAGACCGAGAAATAAGAATTTGAGGTATACTGAAAATGAAGTCTAAAAATCATTTATTGTTATCCCTATTATACTGCTCACTATAATCACAATAGTCTGTATTGCATCATATTTCTATCACAAATCTGAAAAAGAACAAGCAATTCAGACATTCGGTATTAATGAAACAGAGGAACTTATAATTGACGATTACAGCCGTGTTGGTTGGTGGAATGACCAGTTTCTTGATATATCGACACAAAAATGCTTTGATCAATTTGTTAATGAGAATATTACTGTGCCAGTTATAATTACTGATGATAAAGATGAACCATTAGCAAAAGGCTTACACACAATATCGTTCAAATACAATATTGGTAACGAAACAATTTACGGAGACTTTTTTATTTTCAGCGATAAAAAAACAAATAGTGTGACTCTTCGTATAATTGATTAAAGATGACGATAGAATATATTTACAAATTCAAATTTACCGAACTGAACATATTACATAGCCATTTTCTACGTCATCTATTTTGAGCAAGAGTGACAAAACCTCCGATGTCAATATATCGGAGGTTTTTTGTTGCAATAGTTTGCGGAATGTGGTATAATATAGTTAGTCGGACAGACCGATAAATTAGAATTGGTGAGTACTTTTATGATTGAAATATGGGATGCATATGATAGGCAATTCAATAGAATAGAAAATATTAAATTGGTTAGGGGTGAGCCTATTCCAGAAGGTATGTACCATTTGGTGTGCGACATAATTGTGAAGCATACAGATGGAACATATTTGCTTATGCAGCGAGATTTTGAAAAGCATTGCGGTGGCATGTGGGAATTGACAGCAGGAGGGTCTGCACTGGCTGGTGAAACACCGATTGAATGTGCAATCCGAGAATTAAGGGAGGAAACCGGAATTATTTCGTCCGATTTACAAGAAATCAGACGAATCGTACATGACGGACGTCGTTCACTTTACGTTGAATTTTTATGCATTACTGACTGGGATAAGAACGCTATTACCTTGCAAAACGGAGAAACTGTAGACTATCAATGGGTTGAAAAAAGCATTATTTTAGAAATGAAAGCTGATGAACTTGCATCATCAAGGTCATTAAGCATTATTCAAGAAACAGATTTGTAAAATCCCAATTTATCCAGCTAAACATAACCGCCTGACATTCACACATCGGGCGGTTGTCTTATTTTATAAGAATTATAATTTTCAATCTTTGTTGCAATTGTTTTTGAATTATGATATAATATAGTTGGTCGGACAGACTATAAGAACTTTAGGAGGAGAGCTTGTGTATAATAAATTAGGTAAAGATGAAATAATTGTAAGTATATCACTTTTTATATTTTTACTTGGTTATCGTATATCAGAAGATTACCAAGCGAATACATTACCCCCTGAATTTGCTTTGCTTGTTCTTATGATTGGTACTGCTTATCTGTGCTTTAATAGAGTTGTAAAACTACTGATTAACCGAAACAAGAATAATTTTTACTGTGCATCTGCTGTTATTCAATCAACTAAATTAGTACACGCCGGTAAAGGCGGCTATATTTGCTATGTTATTAAATACGAGGACGAAAGTAATAATATCCATATCAAAGAATTACACAATTTTTTCAGCATAAAAAGCTTAGATGTTGGCGACGAAATAAAAATCAAAATAGACGAAAATGATTCTAATAATATTATATTGCCATTTAGCGACCTTGCAATAGCAATAATAATGTGCGTTATTGGAATCGTTTTTGAAACATTCCTAATTGTAATATGTGTATATGCACACTAAATTTCAATTTATCCAACTAAAGGGCATCTCTAAAAACTCGTTTGATTAAAGAAAAAACAGATAGGTGCGGCAGCTGCAAGGAAACCTTCCGAAGGCGTGCTTTCGCACTCCAAGGGAGGTTGACGCAGCAGATGTCGTGCATAGCTGTTTTTCTCAAAAGGGGTTTTTTAGAGATGCCCTAAACACAACCGCCCGACATTCACACATCGGGCGGTTATGTTTTATTCTACAGGGAGCATAATTCGGAGCCTCTGTGCCTCATTGGCGGAAAATCCAAATTTTTCATAAAAGGGAATCTTATCGGGCATTGCACAAAGCTCCACAAAAATTTGTGTTCCGCTTATACCGTTGGATTTAATGAAGTCCAGCAGTTCATTTATAAGCCCTCTGCCTATCCCCTTTTTCTGATAATCAGGATGAACAACTACATCTTTAATATAGTAGCAAAGCCCCATATCGCCAATCATTCGAGCCATTGCAGCTACTTTTCCCCTATCATACACCGACACCACAAAAATACTGTGAGTCAACGCAAGTTCAATCTGCTCCTTTGTGGGAGCATTCCCCCACACGGATTCCCACAGATAAACAAATTCATCTGCGGTAAGTTCGTTGTGTTTAATTTCGAGATTGTTCATTTTGCACCTCTATTCCAGTTTTATACCATTAGATTTGTCTACTGTTGTTTTAGGGATTGGTATTATAAAAGGTCAGCGGCAAAACCGCTGACCTGCTTTTATTTTCGCTGCGTCGCTTCTTGTTATGTCACAGCCTTTCAATTCACATCCGGCTCATATAGCTTTCAAGAAGCTTTCTGCATCCCTTTTTAGTAGCATACTGGCTTACAAGCTGTCCTCTCGGATTACCTTCAACCATAACCCAACCGTCCTCAGTAAGAGCAATATCCCAGCCTACATAATGGTTATCGGGCAGCACTTCGGAAAGTTCAGTTACAAAAGCAACCGCCTCTTTCCACTTGGGAATCTGAAATCCGGGATATACAACTCCCGACTTTGGATGTTTAAGGTATTTTCTGCCGAATTCATCTACCGCAGCCATTGTACACATTCCTGTTTCGGGGTCAATGGGAGCAAATGCACCGCCTGATGCGGCATTATCCACAACAGCATTTCCAAGACCTGTTCTTAAAAATGGCTCAAATACCACAACACGGTCTTTAAGACGGAGTGTAGGTACACGGACAGTATTTACAGATGAAGCATTGAATACCGCCATTTCCGCAGCAGGACGAATCAGCTGCTCAATTACAACGTGACCTTTTTCTCTAAGCATTGCAAACATTGCCTTTGAATCCGAATAATCAGCGGAATCTGCAACAAAAATTCCTTTGCCGCCGCTTCCGTTGTATGGCTTTACAATAAAGCGTGAATTGCGGCTGAGGAAATCAAGGAACTTCTCCTCATCCTCATCGCTCTGAACCTCAATGAGTTCACGCTTATAGTATTTGCCGAATGTATCATATGCCTTACGCTTATCGTTGAAAATTTCCTTATTTTCCTCGGTATTCATCTTGGCATAATATTCCCAGCGTCTTTTATCTGTGATAAATTCCTCTCTGCCCTTAACATTCAGAGTAGGATAGCCAAACAAAAAGTACTCATCAAACGGGCAGCCAAAACGGTGCAGAGAATACACCATATCTATGATATACTCTTTTTTCTGCTCCTCAGAAATGTCACCCACAAAAGTCTTGATATTCTTTTCAATAAATCCAAGACCTTTATTATAATACTCTTTGTCAAAAATCTTGTACAACTGAACATAAAGCTTTTTGCCCAACGCACTTTTATCGGCACACTTCGCTAACCAACGCTCAATGGGGCTGTCAAGCTTCCAGGCTGCAATTTCACCTGTTCCTTTAATTTTTTTCATTATCCACCTCAATCAAGGACTTTCAATCAATCGCTCCAAGCGTCGTTGATTATTTCCATAACGTGGTCGTATTCAAGCTTCTGAAGCTGCATATCGTTTCCGTTTTCATCAATAACAGAAAGCTTGCTGCTGATTTCGCACAATGTCTTTGCAAAAGCTTCCTTTGTATCGTCCATAACGTGCATTCTGAAAATTACACGGTCAAGAGAGCTTGTAGATGAAATTTCATCCCCTACAAACTTGAACTGACGGTTCTGAAGAACCTGAGGCATTGCGTTTACTTCTTCAAGTCCTGAAATTGATGCAATTTTACCGGGTTTCAAAGCGAAATAGTAGTTACAGCAGTACTTGCTGAAATTGTAGTTATCCTGAGTCTTTGGATCATAAAGAGTCATTTTTCCTGTAAGTGAAAACTCGATCATAAGTTCAAGAGAACTGATTCCATTAAGCTTTTCAGCGAAAATGTAGAACTGCTCGCCGCCCATTCTCAGACCTGACTCGTGGAAATAAAGCTTTCCGTTATCTGCAAAACCCTGGAACATAAGGTTTCCGTTTTTAATTCCAAGTCCGTTAATAAGGTCAATTATGTGCTTTTCCTCTGTTGCTTTGTATTCCTCAATGAATTTAGGAGAGAACATATGGAAAAGACAAGATGCTGCCTTTGACTTCTCAATATCGAATTTATATTTGAGGAATGAACTTGATAAGCTGCAATATCCATCGTTGATTGTATAGTGAATGAATATCTCGTTTTCATCGCCCATATAACGCTCGCAGACAATCTTCTTGCTTGGTGATGAATTGTAAAGGTCTGTGTAATGCTCAATAAGCTCAGCTTCGTTTGTACATTTCATAATTCCACGGCCGCCGCTTCCGTCAGCTGGCTTTACCATTACGGGATAAACGATCTTATCTAAATCCTCACGCTTGAAGTTGATATCAATATTGAAAGCTTCAGGAGTGGGAACGCCGTATTCAGCACAGATTTCCTTGAATCTTCTCTTATCATTTGATAAAATATCAAACTGCTCAACTGTTCCGCAGCAGGGAAGTCCTGCTTTTTCGCAGATTTCAGCGTAGAAAGGAAGATGTGAATCTGTCCAGCCCACAAATATACCATCTATATTATGCTCCTTGATTATATCAAGCATTAAATCTATATCTGAAATATCAGCGTCAATAGCAACATCTGCTACCTGCTTTGAGGGGGAATCCTCATATTTGTAGAAATTTGCAACAACAGTCTTAATTCCCATTTCCTTAGCTCTTATAACAGCACAGGCTGCCAAGGAAGTTCTGTCCATAACAAGAAGTGTC
The DNA here is from genome assembly GCA_045539715.1 of Ruminococcus sp. GTDB lineage: Bacteria > Bacillota > Clostridia > Oscillospirales > Ruminococcaceae > Ruminococcus. The sequence continues at coordinate 21,235 of JAZQFV010000059.1, forward strand.
TTGCCTTTTAATTTTTCATACATTTTTCAATTTCCTCCATTATATATTTCATATCCTCCTGGTCATACCGCTGGTCAACGGGAATGGGAAGAATATTTTTCGCATAGTCATATTCAAGTTCACTTTCGTCACAATGCTCGAAAACATCAGGCCACAGAGTGGGAATAAATATCTTCTTTGCCTGCAATTTTCTGCGGATTTCCCCGCCCTTTTCAAGGTAAAGAGGGTACATAAACGCTCCCTGGGGAACTGTCAGTTTCAGGGGATTGATTTTTCCGAAAGCTTCGTGAAGAATTTCAAAATTTCTCGTTCTTTTCTGCTTTACAGCTTCATAGTCAATTCCGTGAAGAAGATTTTCCGTAAGCTTTGACATAAGCTTTATCGGCTCATCTGCAAAAAAGTCGTTATTTGAAGCAGCCTCGGCATAAAACTCCGACGCACTTCTTTCAAATCTGCCAAGTACAAATCCCATACGGTCAAAGGACTCGTCCTGGGAAATTTCCCTGTCAAGCTTTGTATCTGTGTAGAGAATTCCGCCGTCAGCTACTCCGAAAAATTTGCGGCAGGTGTAAAGCGTATCCACATTTTCAAGAGGCATCTGAAAATATGCCTGTGCGTGGTCAACAATTACACGCTCATACTTTTCAACATAGCCACGGATTGTATCATTGTCAAGCTGTCCGTAGAAATTCACTAAATACAGCCATTCGTCAGCTTCAAGAGTCAATTCTTCGGGAAGAAAATCCCTTGTAATGCTGTAGAATGAAATGGAAATTTTTTCTTTTTCGCATACTTCTCTTACGGTATCGCAGAGAAATTTCGGAACTTTTATTTTTTCAATTCCCTTTGCTTCTATGAGATAAGCAAGGGTATTTCTGCCGCAGTTAAGGGCAATTGCTCCCTGGTGGAGCATAGGCATACTATACTTGTCAAGCTCAAAATAACCGCCTATTTCACGCATAATATCACCTTATTTAAGTACAACCTTTACGTATTTGCTCTGATTTGTAAGAACTTCTTCAAGCTGCTCCTGAGTATCAAAACGGAGTACAAGTGTACCGATAGCCTCGTTTGCACCTGAAAATCCGCCTACTTCTGTATTGCTTTCAATCCAGAGGTCACGCTCAACAATATTATCCTTGATTTCATCAGAAATCCAAAGAGAATCAAATACACCCGCCTTTTCGCTGTGAAGAATAATTTCAGCCCAGCAGCCGTTATATGGCTTCTGCTCAACATCTACAACAGGGTCGCCCACAGCTGCACGTACAGAGTTTGTTACAAGGTCAACACCTGTAGCATAACGGAGCATTTCAGCAAGACGATTTCCGCCGCCACGGGGAGAAACCTCCATGATGTATGACTTGCCGTTTGTACACTCTCTTACCTCAATATTGTAAATTGAAGTTTTCATATCAAGAAGTGTCAAAAGACGCTGAATTTCGCCCTTTAACTTCTCCTGATGTGCCTCGGAAATTGTTGAAGGCCAGCTGTATGCTGAGGGTGTGTATGGGTTTTCGCAGTTCTCATCAAAACGCTGTGCGGAGAATGAAACAAATTTCAATTCGCCGTCAACAGAGAAACTGTCTGTATCAGAGGAATGACCTTTCTTTTCAAGGAAATCCTCAATAATGAATTCATCGCTGTGTGAGAATGAAATAGCATACTCAATGCTCTCACGGAGCTTTGCAGGGTCGTCAACTCTTGTTACGCCCTTGCTTCCTGCTGAATCTGTAGGCTTAACGATAACGGGCCAGTTGAAGTAATCCACATCACCAAGAGCCTCATCAATTGACTTATAGCCCTTTGCATTTGGAACGTCAAAGCCGTTGTCAGCAAGGAATTTACGGAATTTTCCCTTATTCTGAAGAATACTTACAGATTCATATGAACCGCTGTGGGGCAGACCAAGCTTTTCAGCTACATATGCAGCTGTTGCAACACCGGGGTCGCAGGCAAATGAAAGCACACCGTCAATATTGAGCTTCTTTGCTGCTTCAAGAACTGCTTCCTTATCAATAATGCTCACATTGCAGTACTCGTCCGAATACTTGTGGGCGATATTATCGGGAAGATAGTCGCAGGTTATAACGTAATAACCGAGATTATGGGCAGCCTCAATAATTGGCAGTATGTATCTTGAGCCGCCAAGCAGAAGTAATCTTTTCATAGGTTCACCGTAATAATTAAAGTACTTTAATTACATATCCTTTCAAAATAATATGGCTTTCTGAAAGCCGTTGACTGGTACGCCTGAATGGAATCGAACCATCGCACATGACGTCGGAGGTCACTGCTCTATCCACTGAGCTACAGGCGCATAAAAAACTTAATGCAATAATCTGTAAAATGCACCATATAATATTATATCAAAAACTCTTGAAATTTGCAAGAGTTTATGATATAATAGTTTTAGAAAAAGACTTCTTTTACATTTTATGATATGGGGGTGAACATTTGGACTACATTTACATCATTGTTGCACAAACAGGAACCAAACCTGCACGGCTTTTCAGGTTTATGACAAAAAAGCCTTACAACCACGTTTCTCTCTCAGGCTGTGAGGATTTATCGGAAATGTACAGTTTTTGCCGCACATACCGCCTTTTTATGCTTCCCGCTACCTTTAACAAAGAAATTGTGGGCAAGGGAACCTTAGGGCAGTTTGACTTTATTCCCTGCGAAATTTACCGCATAAAAGTAACCCGTGAGCAGAAAGAGGAATATAACCGCATAATACAGCATTTTTCTGAAAACCGTCACATATATTCCTACAATCTTCTCGGTCTTGTTCCTTTGCATTTAAAAAGAAACTGGAAACGCAACAAGCATTTCGTATGCTCGCAATTTGTGGCTTATACTATGGAAAGTATCGGTATTCAGCTTGAAAAGCCATTCTCTCTCTATACTCCCGATGATTTCCGCAATTTCCCCAATGCAGAGCTTTACTACGCAGGAGAGCTTAACTGCTTTTACGACGATATAACATCACAGCCCGAATTCCTTTTCCCACGCAGATACAGCAGTACATAAAAGCCGCAGTTCGGTAGGCACGAACATATATGAGGCAAAATAAAAATCGCTGTGTGGGGAAAATATATCGGTTTCAAGACGAAAGCTTTCCCCGACAACTTCAACTATAACATCCTCCTTGTCCACTTTTAAAGCGGCAGGAGGTATTTTTTTATCCGTAAGCCTGTTGTAGGAATTGGCATAGGAATAAAAAAACATCCACATTCCCACGGTCAGAATGAGATACACAAGTATCCCTCTGACCGTTTTTTTATTTCTGCCCATTTTCTTTCATCTCCTCTAAAAGTCTGCAAAGGGAACGGCCTATAAGCTGCCCCGAATACTGCACCTGTTCAAGGGTATTTCCGTGTGAGCCTACCTCAATAAGCAGGCTGCCTGTGGTTAAATCCTGATTGTAGTGGCGGTAATCGAATAAAATCGGACGTGCAAGGGAGGGGTAATCCGCTTCAAACTGCCGCTGCAATGCACTTGCGAAATGGAAATTTTTAAGGTAATCGGGCATATTCAGCGTTCCGTCATCGCAGCCCGAAATAATCATAATCTGTGCCGCCTCTCTGCCGTCTATTTCAATAAATGGCTGTGCGGCATAATCATCACCGGAAATTGCGTCACGGTGAATATCAAGGGCAACTTTTATTTCGGGATATTGTTCAAGAATAGGCACAATACTCTCACGGCTTCTGCCGTATGAGCCGTTATATGAGGGATAATCGTGAATTTCCGTCACGTGTATAACCCCTATCCCCTTTGCCTCCAGTTCCGCCTGTATTGCATTTCCCACCATTACTATATTTTTCGTTTCATCAGTTGTGCGGTAGTTGAACTCAGCGTCCATATTTTCCCGAACAAACGGCTCAAAACTCTCCGTAGTGTGGGTATGATAAATAAGCACCTGCGGCTCAATTGTGTCGGTTATGGTGAAATCGGGAGCAATACGGCTTTCCCTTTGCAGAAGTTCATTTGAAAGGGAAGTTTTATTATTTACCTGACTTCCGCCGTCAAGGTTGAAAAATGTATTTCCGCTGTATTTGCCATATGTGGAACGGACTATGCCAACTCCCTTTGTCCAGCTTGTTGGGTACGGCTTTTCCCCTGCATTATCCGACACCATATCAAGAGGGCTTGGAAGTCTTACTTCTCCCCTTTCAACCTGTGCATATACGCCATATCCCTTTGAAAGCACCATTTCAGCGGAAAGCAAGTCCGCCTCAACAGGCTTATCAATGCTTACTTTTCCGTTAACAACTGCCACGGATTTTTCATCGTAAAATCCCAGAACTTCAAATGCGGATTTCATACCCTTTGCACCCAATGCAGCAGTAACAGGCAGAGTCAGCAGAATTGCCCAGCGTATAACCCTCCCCATTGCATTTCTTTTTCGCCTTTTCATATTTCTCGCCGTCCTTTACTCATTTACAGATTTATCATTGTCCCTTTACAGGAATTATATTCATCAATGAGAATATTTATACTTTCACAAATTAGAATTTCTTTATTTCCTGCTGAATAAGATTATTAAAGGAGCGTGATATTATGAATAAAAAAGCCTTTGAGAAAAATTTTACAGGCAAAGCAATATATACCGCCGCAGTTGTGTTTTTGGTTGGGGCAATTGTGATTTTACTGGGGAAATCCTTTCTTGTAAAGGCGGAAGAACCTGTTCCCCTGCCTGTTATAATGTATCACAGCCTTTGTGCCGATACGCCGTCGGAATATGCAGTAACGCCCCAGCAGATTGAAAATGACCTGCAATGGCTGAAAAATAACGGCTACCAGACAGTAACCGCACAGCAGGTTATTTCCCACACCCGACACCTTGAAACACTCCCCGAAAATGGGGTAATGATTACCCTTGACGACGGATTTTACAATAATTTATCGGTGCTTGTTCCCCTGCTTGAAAAGTATGATATGACCGCAGTTGTATCAACTGTAGGGCGTTATACGGACAATGACGCTGTAAAAGACCCCCACAATCCGAAATACTCCTATCTCACGTGGGAAGATACAGCGGAACTTGTGAAATCAGGGCGGATTGAACTTGGAAATCACACCTATGATATGCACTCCCTCTATGACGGCAGGGTAGGCTGTTCACGCAATGCAGGGGAAACCGAGGCTGATTACCGCAAGGCACTTTTGGCGGATATTCAGCGGCTTCAAGAGGAATTCCGTGAAAATATCGGCTTTTATCCCGTGATTTTCACCTATCCTTTCGGCAGCGTCAGCCGTGAAAGTCTGCCTGTTATACGTGAATGCGGATTTTTAATGACACTTACCTGCCGTGAGCAGATGAATTACATAACCCGTGAACCAGATTGTCTTTACGGCATAGGCAGATATAACCGCAGCGGTTTATACTCTACAGAGGAATATATGGCGAGGTTGTTTAATTCATAATGCATAAAAAGCCATTAGCTGTTAGCCTTTTTCTAATGCGTAATTATGTGGACAGCTGATATAATTTGTAGGGACACGACGTGCCGTGTCCGTTATGCAATATGCCTTTCCCTACAAAATAAAAGGTGGGATTTCTCCCACCTTAAATTATAAATCCACAGGAGTTTCTCCGAACTCAGGTTCAGAGGATTCATCTCCGTAAAAATCGTCATCATTGAAAAAATCATCACTATTGAAAAAATCATCGTCATCAATTACAGCATCGCTGCTTTCAGTTCCCTCGGAATACTGTGAGTTTTCCGCAATAGTGCCATACATAGTCATCCATTGGTCATAGAACTCAGCAAAATCATCATTTCCTGTCATTTTCCAGTACCAATCATATTCATCATTGTTGAACTTTTCAAGTTCTTCGGGAATTTCGCCTGTTTCCTTGTATTCCTCATAGTATTCGGGAGTAGTAGATATAACCTCAGTAATACAAGCACTCAATCCGCCGAGGAAAACCTGTGTAGCAATTGTCACAACAAGGCATATAGCCGAAATTGTAACGCCTGCAATTGCCAAACCCTTTCCACGCCACTTGTTTGCAAGTGAAACTATACCGAAAACAAGAGATGCAATTATAGTAACATATCCGCAGCAGCAGCACGAAATAACATTGATAATACTGATGACAAAGCTTGTAACCGCCGCCCAGATAGGCTTATCCCCTTTTTTCATATCATAAAACTGATTATAGGGATTGCTGTACGATTCATTTTCCTGTTGATTATAATTGTAATTATAATCGTCGTTATTATTATAATCTTCCATATTTATTCTTCCTGTCTTTATTAATAATCTGTCGCCCAAGTCCAGTTTCTTATTTCAAGCTCGTCCAGATTGTATGGTGTACGCTGATATACGCAGTAATTCAGCCAGTTTGAAAACATAAGATTTGCTGTGCATCTCCACGAAAATACAGGAGTATTTTCGGGGTTGTCATCGGGGAAATAGTTGTATGGCAGCTGAATGTCAATTCCCTTGTCAATGTCACGGAAATACTCAGCCGCAATTGTATCACGGTCATATTCCGAATGGCCAGTTATGAAATACTGTCTGCCATTTTTGTTGGCAATGATGTGAACTCCTGCCATTTCGGAGCTTGTGAGGATTTCAAGCTGGGGAATTTTTTCAATATCCTCACGGCGAACCTCTGTATTTCGGCTGTGGGGAACAAAGAAAATATCGTCAAAACCTTTGAGCAGCTGACTTTTTTCCACCTCTGCCCTGTGTGGAAATATGCCGAACATCTTCTGCGGAAGCTCATATTTCGGCACACCGAAGTGATAATACAAGCCTGCCTGTGCAGCCCAGCATATATGAAGTGTGGAAAATACGTGAGTTTTCGACCATTCAAAAATTTCCGTTATTTCCTCCCAATAGTCAACCTTTTCAAAATCAAGGAGTTCCACAGGGGCACCGGTTACAATCATTCCGTCATATCGGCGGTTTTTGATTTCCTCAAAAGTCTTGTAAAAGGATTCAAGATGATGACTTGAAGTATTTTTCGAGGTATGAGATGCCATTTGCAGCAAGTCAATATCCACCTGCAGCGGCGTATTACTGAGAAGCCGCATAAGCTGACATTCAGTTTCAATTTTCTTTGGCATAATGTTAAGGATTATAACTTTAAGCGGGCGAATGTCCTGATGTTCCGCCCTTTCCTTAGACATTACAAAAATGTTTTCTTCTCCCAGCGTTTTAAATGCAGGAAGTTCAGATGATATTCTTATGGGCATATAATCCCTCCATTGTCAATTATTTTTCTGCATTTTTCTTGCAATTCTGACAGCCATTCATAAAGCTGTCGAGGTTTTCGCATATATTTTCACCCTCTGCAAGGAATTTCAGCCTTACAAGATTTGTGAATTTTTCCTTTTCGGGAAGTCTGAATTCCATAACCTCAATGGCTTTCAGCACACTTTTGAACATTACAGAGCGAACAAGCCCGTCACAAAGCATAAGGTCGCCGCCGTCGTCATAATCATAGACAATTGTCCTGTCGGCTTCGTAGGAATAGGCAATAAAGCCGATAGCCTTTCCGCCGTCCATTGCCTCGGTTATGTGGGCAATACTGTCACCTGCCGCCTCTGTGATATGCTCATATCCCTCGTTGTCAAATCTCTCCAGTATCTCAAGCATGGGTTATTTCTCCTTGCCGATAGCTGTTCTCAATGCTCTCAGTTCCTCAGCTGTAAGCTCTCGCCATGTACCCGGTTTAAGCATACCAAGTTTTAAAGGTCCGATGCTGATTCGGCGGAGTCTTGCAACTTCAAGTCCCACAGCCTCGCACATTTTACGAATCTGACGATTTCTTCCCTCACGGATAGTTATAAGAAGCACCACTCTGCCCTGCTGTTTTTCCTTAACCACAACATTTGCAGGAAGTGTCTTTCTGCCATCAATTTCAACTCCGCTTGAAAGCTGAACAAGCTGTTCATCGCTTATATCGGGGCGAACTGTTACACGGTATGTCTTGGCAATATGGCGGCTTGGGTGCATAATGCTGTTAGCAAATTCACCGTCATTTGTAAAGAGAAGAAGTCCCTCGGAATTTCTGTCAAGTCGTCCGATTGGGTAAACTCTCTCCTCAACGCCCTCCAGCAAGTCCATTACACAGCGGCGGTCAAGTTCATCTGAAACCGTTGTAACATAGCCACGGGGTTTATTCATCATAATATAGACAAAATTTCTCTTTCGTGGCATATAAATACGCTCGCCGTCAATGGTGATAAGGTCGTGAAATCCGCATTTATCGCCTAATTTTACAGGGTGGCCGTTAAGCTTAACCCTGCCCTTTGAAATAAGCTCCTCTGCCTTACGGCGTGAGCAGTAGCCGCTGTCGGCTATCATTTTCTGAATTCTTATTTTTTCCATTTGCTAAATATATCCTTTGCTTTCGTAATAAAATTTCCCGATTTTTCGTCATTTTCGGGCAATCTGTAATCTCCGTCCTCCGCCGCATAAAGCGGAATTCGTTCAAGTTCTCTGCCGTTGTCCGATACAATCAGTTCCGCCGCCAAATCCCCTGCTTTCACAGGAGCATAGACAAAGGGCGGTGATGCCACGGTATATGTGAAATCCGCAGTATCACACTGAAACACCGTAAAATCGGCAATATCCTCACCAACTGTCACAGGGAGAACATCTTTATATGAGCCTGCAAGCCTGACATACATCTCACAGGGAATACAAAGCTTTTCGGTTTTTACCTTTTTGAAGCAGTTTTCATACAGCTTTATATGGTCATTCCAGTCATCGGGAGCATTGAGAGTTACGCAGATAAGCCGTTTCCCCTCACGTTCACAGGCTGAAACAAGACATCGTCCCGCTTCATCGGTAAACCCCGTTTTTACGCCATATACCCCGTCATACATCGTCAGCAGCTTATTCGTATTTTTAAGCCAACGTGTATAGGGCGGATTGCCGTATTCAAGTTTCATTGTAGCTGAGGAGCAGATTTCTCTGAACAGGTCATTTTTCAGTGCTTCGGCGGTGAGAATTGCCATATCCTCCGCAGTTGAGCCATGCCCCTCCCCTTCAAGTCCCGACGGAGTGACAAAATATGTCTTTTTCAAGCCAAGTTTTTTCGCTCTGTCGTTCATCATTTCCGCAAAATTCTCAATGCTGCCTGCTATTTTCACAGCGGCGGCATTTGCTCCGTCATTGCCAGAGGGCAGCAGCATTCCGCAGGCAAGGGCATATTTCGTGACAATATCCCCCTCCTGCAAGCCCATAGACGAACCCTCCACCTTTATAGCTTCGGAATCCACCACAAAAGGCTCGTATAAATCACCGCTTTCAAGGCACAGCAAAGCTGACATAATCTTTGTTGTACTCGCCATAGGGAGCTTTTCACCGCTATTCTCGGAATAGACGATTTCACCTGTATCGGCAGATATTACAACGGCGGATTTTGCGGATATTTCGATATTTTCAGCATATGCCGCATCAACATTCACACAAAATGTACAGCAGACTGCGGCAGCAAAAGCAACAAATCTTTTCATAAAAGCACCTCCACAAAAAAATATGCGGAAATGCTCCTATTTATGCTATTAATCGCTGATAGTTACATCTGCGGCAGGAGCTTCTTCTGCTCCGCCCTTTTTCTTTGCAATAATGCCCTGAATTTTCTCAACAATTCCGGGAACTGCATTTACAGCGGAACTGATAGGGTCGCTGCCCGAATCCATACCTACAAATTTAACTGAACCGTCGGGTGAGATAACGAGAAATCCCTCAGGCTTAATGCTTACACCTGCACCTGTACCGCCGCCGAACAGCTCCTTATCGTACTTTGAGGGCAGGTCTGAGCCGCCTGATGCAAAGCCGTAGGATACTTTTGAAACGGGGATTACTGTTGTTCCGTCGGGAGTTGTAATAGGATCGCCGATAATTGCGCTTGTATCAGCCATTTCCTTGATTTTCTCCAATGAGATGCCCAAAATCTCGTTTATAGTCTTTTTTTCTGTTGCCATAGCTATTTCCTCGCATTTCTTTTAAATTGTATTTTCGTTGGAATTAACACTCTGAATAAATATATTAACAGGAATTGAAGTCCTGCAATTACTATTGACATAAGACACAGGCTGATTTTCAGCGATACGTCCCATTGGCTTTTTTTCTGCCCGAACAGCGGATTTATGTCAATTGTTTTCAGCTTTACATTGAACAAAACGCTCATCCAAGCCAGTATATTGTATATCGCACCGCTTATTCTGCCGTAGTTGAGAGCGCATTTGTATGCGTCCTCGTTGGCAATGAAAAAGTCAATGTATAATTCGCTGATTTTTATGCCCTTGAATATTTTCAGTATGGGGCGGTCAGCCGCCTCCCACAAACCAATGATAAAGTCAATTTTCGAGGGTTTGCCGCTATTTGACGGCTTTTCGAGGGGTTCTGTTTTCTCGGGTTTCAAGGGTTGTTCGGGTTCAGCCGCAACTTCCTCTGCCTCGACAGCTTCTGGAGTTTCCTCAGCTTCTTCGGCAGTTTCTTCTGCAATTTCAGTTTCTTCCTCAACAGCTTCGGGAGTTTCATCTGCAACCGTTTCCACAGCTGTTTCCTCAGTTTCAGCGGAATTTTCCTCCAATGGCGGTTTATCCTCAGCCTCGTCATCTTTCTTTGAGTCAGCCTTTTTCTTTTTCCATTCAAGAAGCTTATTCACAATGCCTTTTCCCTTTGAATTGAACACGGGCAAAAAGGCGAATTTAACGCTATATTCAGCTTTTCCGCCTATATAGCTTACACTCACCGATGCAGGCATTATCAGTACAAACAGGACAATTCCCAAAAGGGCGAGAATTATCCATAATATAATTTTTAGTATGATCATTTCATCGCCCCTTTACATATCAAGTATCAAGGTCAAATTCAAGCTGGTCTTTTTCCCTGAAATCAGCCAAAGGCGGCAATTCCGCCAATGAAGCAAGTCCGAAACTTCGGAGAAAAACGGCAGTTGTTCGATATACAACAGGCTTTCCCGGAACATCAAGTCTGCCTGCCTCCTCTATAAGTCCCTTTTCAACTAAATTATTAACAACAGAGGAACTGTCAACTCCTCTTACATTTTCCACAAATCCCTTTGTAACAGGCTGATTATAGGCAATTATGGTCAATGACTCCATTGCCGCATTCGAAAGAGGTACATTTCTTTTTGTTTCAAGCACCTGTCGGATTTGCGGTGCATACTCCTCACGGCTGCACATCTGATAGCTGCTTTCAAGCTTTTTTATGGTAATTCCGCTGCCGTAGTCCTCATATCGCTCGTTGAGAAGCCGTATAAGTGAGGGAAGCGTTCCCACATCAACTGCTACGGATTCCGCAAGACGGTAAAGCTCCACAGGCTCGCCGCTTGCAAAAAGAACAGCTTCTATTGCTCCGAGTTTCTCTTTGATTTCCACCGCTTACGCCCCTCTCTGTTTTTATCGCCTTTGAAAAATATTATAGTATTATCCTCGCTTATGGATATTCTGCCGAAACGTGTAAGCTCCAGCACCGCAAGGAATGTGGCTACTCGCTCCGATCTGTCGGTAACTCCCGCATAAAGCTTGTCCATAGCACATTCCCCTGTGGCATAAAGTTCACGGAGAATATGTACAACCTTTGTGAGTACGGGAACAATTCGGCGTTTCACCACGGAATTAATTTTATTTTCAATGTTTATCCGCTTATTTTCAGGCTTGATTTTCTTCACGGAAATGCTCTTATAGGCAGCAGCCAGCACCTGTGGATCGTGAACGAGATTATAAGTCATATCCGCTTCAATTTCCATAGGCTGACGGACGAATACATCACCGCCGACATTTATCTTTGCCAACGCTGCCGCCGCAAGCTTACACAAAGAAAGCTCAATAAGTTCGCCCTCAAGCTCCTTTTTAAGCTGTTCAGCTTCTTCGGGTTTTGGGAGAAGTGCCGCTGTCTTGATGTAAATCAGCCTTGCAGCCATTTCAAGAAATTCCCCTGCAAGTTCCAAATTCATCATATGGGCTTCTTCGATAAACAGGAGATACTGCTCTAAAAGCTTTGAAATTTCAATATCATAAATATTCAGCTTATGCTTTGAAATAAGGGCAAGAAGAACATCAAGAGGACCTTCAAAATTTTCCAGTTTATAGGTAATTACTGCCATATCAACCGAATACAAAAGGCACCCAGAGGGTTGTAAGTCCGAATATAAAGTTAAAGAATCTAATTATCCAGCCTAAGGGATCAAAAGCACCTCTTGTCAAATCTCCAACAAAGAAAAGGAATAACAAAATATAGAAAGAACCCTGATCAATTGTACGCTGATTTCTGTGATACCATGATACAAATTTATTGCCTGCAAGATGATAAATAAGGGTAAATCCGTCCATTCCGGACAGAGGGAGCAGATGAATTACGCCGATACAGGTTGCAAGTGTGCCGAGAAGCATAAAAATCAGAGATACTGAAAAACCTGCCATACCGCTAATAGAATATGAAACAATTGCGGAAATGTTCTTGCATAAAATTGCCATTATAAACAGGGTAATAGGGCCTGTAATCGCCATTACAATTGCACCCGTCCTTGAATTTTTCATTCGGTTATAATTAATGGGCAGCGGTTTTGACCAGCCGAAACCAATGAGCATAATCAAAAGAGAGCCAAGCAAGTCAAGATGTGACATAGGGTTAAGAGTGATACGTCCTGCCATTTCAGCCGTATCATCGCCCATTTTTTTCGCAATGCTGCCCTTTACATAATTGAGAACAGGCATAAGAAGAAAGAGCATCAAGGCTCTCGACATATATTTAATTATTAAACTAAGTGTATCTGTATTCATAACTATACCTCGCAAAATAATATTTACATCTATTATACTACAAAATAAGGAATATTTCAAGTCCTACACAAAAATTTCATATTTAGAGCTTTAAAAGCTGTTAGCCGTTAGCCTTTAGCCTTTAGCTTTTGTATGCTGATATAATTTGTATGGACAGGTTGTGTCGTGCCCGCAGCTTCGGTACGAAATTTTGGACGGATAATATCCGTTAGCAACTCCATTATAAAATTTACATTTTCCGACAATCCCACAATTCAACCGCCTATATGATTTCCCGAAAAAATAAAGGACAGTCCGAAGACTGCCCTAAATTCCTTAATACGATTAAGCTCTTTCAACCTTACCAGAACGCAGGCATCTTGAGCAAGCGTAGATATGACAAGGAGTACCCTTGACGATAGCCTTAACACGCTTTACGTTAGGCTTCCATGTTCTGTTTGTACGTCTGTGAGAGTGTGATACCTTAATACCAAATGTAACTCCCTTTCCGCAAATACTGCACTTTGCCATCAGGCTGCACCTCCTTACCTTAAATCATAGCTTGCTTACAAGCTAATTTAGCTTTCAAATAGCAACATTAATATTATAACACATTGTTTTGGAAAATGCAAGCCTTTTTTCAAAAAAAATCCAAATTTTTTTTAGAAATTTATTTCAGGTTCTCTGCAAGCCCTGCCAAACCCTGTGCTTTTACGTCCTCAGCCACAAGTCCAGCCACGATATTTGCACCTTTTTCGCAGAAATGTGTGCCGTCAGTTGAGCCTGATACCGCACCCATAAGGTGATAACTCTTTGCTGTGTCGTAACCTACGGAATTGTAATGTTTAACCATAATTGAGTTAAGGTCGATACAAGGAACGTCATACTTAGCTGAAAGCTTCTTGCAAGCGTCACAGTATGTTGTATAGCTGTTTACGAATTTACCGCCTGAATATGCCTTCATACCGATAACTGTTGTTACAAGTATAGGAGTTGCACCCTTTGCCTTTGCGGTCTTGATGAACTCTGTCATATACCACTCGTAAGTCCCCTTTGAAGGATTGTCGATATTTCCGCCGATAGGAGCATATCTGTCAGCATTTGCCTTTCCTGCGTCATTGATTGCGAACTGAATCATTACATAGTCGCCCTCTTTGAGGCTGTTAACGATTGTATCCCATCTGCCCTCGTCGTAGAACTTCTTTGTAGAACGTCCTGCAAGTGCCTGATTTGATACTGTTACATTATTGTTGAAGTAATTCTGGAGGTAATATCCCCAACCCTGCTGCGGAGCGTATGATGCCTTGTAACTCTGAACTGTAGAGTCACCTGCAATGAAGATTGTAGGCTTAGAGCTTACAACAGGCTTCTGCTCGTCTGCGGGGTCATAAATCTCTGCATATGGTTCATCTGTAAGTGTAAGCTTGATATAGTCAAGGTTAGGACCGCCCTCAGCTGTTGCAGATACAAACTGAATTGTGTTCTTTCCTGCGTTGAGAGGAAGAACGATTCCGAATTCTGTCCACTCTGTCCAAGCACCTGTGCCTGTGAATGACTGCATCCAGTAATTATTCTTGTCGCCGTTTACATAAACCTTCATCTTACGGTCATTTTCCGAACCGTTTGCAAAGCGGATATGAACGTGGTAATTGCCCTTTTCGGGAACATTTGCTGTAAATGTGATTTCGCTGTCAAGTTCATTGTTGAGGTTAACGTAGCCCTCAGCCTTTGTGTAGCCCTCGTTTGTTGTTTCTGTTACACCGTTTGTCCATGTCTGGTCAACTGCAAATAAACGTGAATCTGTTGTAACAGGTGCGGCTGTAGTTGTTGTTGTGGGAGGGGTATACTGTGGAAGCTTTTCAAGACCTGCATCATACTTCTGAATGAATAATGCGTCATCAGCTGTAAGACCGCCGCCTGTTACATCTGCATTGAATTTACCCTCTGCTGAAAGGTTGTATTTATCCTGATTGCAGAGATACTGGAAAATAGCAGCTGCATCGGCAATTGTAACAACGCCGTCACAGTTTGCATCGCCTAAAATTACGTTATTCTGCACGGGAGGCTGTGTTGTAGGCGGATTTGTTACAGGGGGATTTGTTGCAGGAGCGTCATTAATAGCTGCCTTTTCCACAATCCAGTCCTGACAATTCGCACCGTTTACTTCCCACTGCTGAACATTTGCACCTGCATCAGCTGAACCGCTTTCAACTTCAACTGCTGATGCGTCATTGGAAATTCGTGTAAGGATTTTATAGGAACCATCTCTGTTCTTTGCGAATTTGAACTGCTGGTTGTTGTTTCCGTTGAAATTGTAAATAGAAACATTCTGACCGTTTGTTGCCTTATTTCCTGCAACATCGAGAGCGAGAGTATCAGAAAGTGCGGAATAGATGTAGTAATATCCGTCACCTGCGGAATCAAGTTTCCATACATTATGTGCGGAATTTCCATTCTTGCCCCACTGCTGAACATTTGCACCGCTTTCAGCCTTAGCCTCAGCAACTTCCATATAAAGACCGCTGTTTACATTCTTGAAAGAATATGTAACGCTTTCGTCAAAAACTTCAGCTGTAAGAGAGCTTGAAGGAGGAGTTGTTGTGGGAGGTGTTGTTGTACCGCTTCCGTCAGCCTTAAAGTCGTGGAGTTTTGCAACAAGTTCTGCAAGCTTCTTTGCACCCTTCATGCTCTGGTGAAGGTCATCGGCTGTACCGTCATTCTTTGTAGCATAGTACTCAGCCATACCGTTATAGCCAATACCTGCACCGAAATCCTGCCATGCCTTGAACAGGTTCATAACTTCTACGCCCTGTGCCTTACCAACCTGATCCATTTCGCCTGCAAACCAACGGCTGCTAAGGAGAGGATTCTTCTGAAGGTCACCACGGCGGCCCTGCTGCTTGACAAGAATTACTTCAACGCCCTTTTCCTTTGCCTTTTTAACCATATCGGTAATATATGTTGCATATTCAGCACCGTCATAATACTTTGAGTCGTTGATGCCGATAGCAATAAGGTAAACGTCACCTTTTTTACCGTATTTCTCAACAGGCTTGAACTGTCCTGCATCAATAAATCCCTTTGCATACTGTCCTGATGCAGCAAGATTGCGTACATGCCAGTAATCGGAATCAATATTGTCAATGAGGTACTGTCCCCAGCCGTGCTGAGATGCAGCAGATACATTATAATAGCTTGCTACTGTTGAGTCACCGCAAATCCAGATTGTAGGAGGAGTATCACCTGTTGTGTTAATCTGTGTTACTTCAATTGCGGAAATTGAAAATGCTGTACCTGATTTTCCTGCACCTGCCTGAACTTCAAGGCTTCCGTCAGTAACAGGAATCTTAATTGTTTCAACAGCGTTGTTTCCTGTGAGGTTAATCATCTGAGGGATACCCTCAATATTAATAGTTGTACGTGATACATTTCCTGTTACAACCTTTACTTCATATGTACCCTTAGGCAAGTCAACCTTGAATACATTGCTTGAAGAAGTGTTGTTGAACTGAACTGCATCGGAATAAGCGCCTGAGCCTTTAGCTGCGACGTTTGAAACATTGCCTGTGCTTGTGAAACCGTAGCCCTTTGAAGCGCTGTATGCGTCCTTTGCCGATACACCTGTGTATCCGCTTGCTGCTCCTGAGCCGCCAAGGTCAAATTTCCAGTTACCTCCTGCTGCCTTAACATTCGCAACATCTGAGGAAATATTAATTCCTGCAAATGCTGAAAGTGAAAGAGCAACCGAGGTGAGTCCGCTGATAAGCTTTTTCATCTTCATAAATAATCAATTCCTTTCATAAATGATATCCCAAATATTGCTCCACCAATTACACCTTGCCAAAAAGACGAAAGCAGAAAGGAAATTTATCAAGGAAGAAAAATGCAGGAATGCTACCGCATTTCAAGTTTTTCTGACGCAGAGAATTTTTCTTTATGCCGAGTATTTGACGGCAAGGTTTAGTTGGTGGAGCAATAGTTATACCGCACAGAGAATTGTGTTAACATAGACGAATTCTGTGCAAATCCGCTATGTTTTACATTAATTTAATTATATCACATCATCTTCACAAAGTCAATGAAATAATTATGTACTTTTCTATCATATTTATGATTTTTTTATATCACTATTTTACAGCATAAAAAAATATGCAGAATAATCCATTTTTCAGGATATTATTCTGCATATTATTTTAAAAATTGATAATTTAAGTTAAACATAGCTAAAATCCAACAGAGAATTTAAGCGGTTTTTACAAATTATTCATATATTTTCAATTTGTGAAAAAGAAATATTTTTAAACATCAAAAAGGGGATATGATATTTTTAAATATCATATCCCAGGATTTTTGATATATTTGAATATTATTTCACCAATATTACCACGCTGTAACTGCAACTGCCTGTCTGCCCATTTCATCATAACGCACATCAACATCGCAGCGCTTATATGACGTAAATGCACCCTTCTGCGGATCGTGGATATAATAATAGTAATCGTCATATCCTACAAGCACCATACAATGTTCATTTGAACTCCACTTGAATTCCTCGCCTGTTTTCTCGATAATCCAGTTGGAATTCTCGCCGCTTTCCAATGGCTTCATATCTATGCTTGCCCAGATAATGACAGGCTCGCCATTAGCTATGAAATTTTCACATATTTCAGGCAAATCCTTGCCGTCAAGTGTGTAGGCAACAGCAGATTCATTCTCAAAATATTTTTTCAGAGCCTTGACAATAGCCTTGGAATAGCAGCCGTAGCCGTTTTTCTCCTTGGGATTTCCGATAAATACTTCATTTGGATCGCCGCCGTAACGCTTGCCGTCCTTAACAGCAATCTCGCTGGATTTCAGATAGCCGTCCTCAATAATCTTGATTGGTGCAAGGTCAAAGCCGTAATATGACAGCAGCATTGAAGTGCTTACAAGTTCACAGCCTGTAGGAAAATTCTCCTGTGACATAAAAGGAACGTCAATATATGTTGCCTTTTTATAGTCGGGTTCAGGTGCATTATCATAGTTAATTGCAGTTGTGGTTACAGCTTCCGTTGCTTCCTCTGTGACTGCTTCTGTGGTTTTCTCATCGGGATCTTTAAAATTCAGATAATTGTCCTTGTCCGGACCGTCCTGTGGAACTTCAAGGTCATTTTCCTCAAATTCCACAGAAGATTCTGTACCCTGCGGCTTTTTTTCCTCTGTATCATTACAGGAGAAAAGCATAGCCGATGCCATTAACATACAAGCAAATCCAATAATTTTCTTCATAATTTATACCTTTTCAGCAAATTAACCGAGAACGATTTTTCTGAGAGTTTCAGCCTTATCTGTTCTCTCCCATGCAACGCCTAAATCTTCACGTCCCATATGTCCGTAAGCTGCAAGCTGACGATACTGAGGCTTTTTCAGTTCAAGCATATTTACAATTGCAGAAGGTCTGAGGTCGAATGTCTTTGCAACAGCCTCGGAAATTGCAGCTTCATCAGCCTTTCCTGTGCCGAATGTATCAACAAGAATTGAGATAGGCTTTGCTACACCGATAGCATATGAAAGCTGAACTTCGCACTTATCGGCAAGACCTGCTGCAACTACGTTTTTAGCGATATAACGTGCAGCATAAGCAGCTGAACGGTCAACCTTTGAGGGGTCCTTTCCGCTGAATGCACCGCCGCCGTGACGTGAATAGCCGCCGTATGTATCAACAATAATCTTGCGTCCTGTAAGTCCGCTGTCACCCTGTGGGCCGCCAACTACAAAACGTCCTGTGGGGTTAATGAAAATCTTTGTATTCTCATCCATAAGTTCAGCAGGAATAACTGCACGGATAACGTATTCCTCAATATCACGGCGGAGCTGGTCAAGGGAAATATCAGCTGAATGCTGTGAAGATACAACAACAGCGTCAACTCTTACAGCCTTGTCATCGTGATACTCAACTGTTACCTGTGACTTTCCGTCGGGACGGAGATAACGGAGAGTGCCGTCCTTACGAACATCTGTAAGCTTTAATGCAAGCTTGTGAGCGAGAGAAATTGGCAGAGGCATAAGC
Source organism: Ruminococcus sp. (assembly GCA_045539715.1). GTDB lineage: Bacteria > Bacillota > Clostridia > Oscillospirales > Ruminococcaceae > Ruminococcus. Next base: position 40,048 of record JAZQFV010000059.1, read on the forward strand.
TCGGGAGTTTCATTACAGGCATAGCCGAACATAATTCCCTGATCTCCTGCACCATTGGAAAGACCGTCATTTTCGCCGTTTTCCTCACGGTACTCATAAGCCTCGTTTACACCCATAGCAATATCAGGTGACTGCTCGTCAATTGTTGTAAGAACTGCGCAAGTGTGGCAGTCAAAGCCGTATTTTGCTCTGTCATAGCCGATTTCCTTTACAACCTGTCTTGCAATCTTAGGAATATCAACCTTTGCCTTTGTTGTGATTTCGCCCATACACATAATCATACCTGTTGTAACAACAGTTTCGCAGGCTACACGGGAATTTTCATCCTGTTCAAGCATTGCGTCAAGAACTGCGTCAGAAATCTGGTCGCAGACCTTATCAGGATGTCCCTCTGTAACAGATTCAGAGGTAAATAAATATCTTGCCATAAATAATACTCCTTCCGTTTTCCTTACTAAATATAAAAAAACCGCCGTCGGACTCCGACAGCGGTAAAGAACTCATCTTTCGGAAATTCCGCAGGATTTGGCACCTTGCAAAAGCAGGTTGCCGGACTTCACAGGGCCTGTTCCCTCAGTCACTCTTGATAAGCGGTTATTAAATTTACATTTGTTATTATAACACCCAAACTCAAAATGTCAAGTGTTTTATCTTTCCTCTCTGAAGTAAGGAAGTCCTAAGTGTGCAGGAGGCTGATGCTCACGCTTTTTACGCATACTTGTGAACACAAGAACGATAATTGTAACCACATAAGGAAGCATTTTGAAAAGTTCCTGAGTTTCAACACCAAGACCTGTAGCGTAGGTGTTTGCGTTGAAAAGTGCACCGAACACAAAAGCACCGATAATTGCCATATAGGGCTTCCAGAGGGCGAAGATTACAAGGGCAATTGCCATCCAGCCTCTTTTTTAACTCTTCCATC
>JAZQFV010000060.1:0-5946 GCA_045539715.1 Ruminococcus sp.
TTCCATGAGGTATCTGAGCTTATCCTCAGCGGTTTCCTTTGCCTGTGAGTCGAACACATCATGCACATAGTAGATCGTGCCTTCGATTTTCACATAATGTGCGTTCTCCTTGTGTTCTCGTTTCTGAAATTCATAAGCCTTAAGATTCGTTTTTTTCAATCGGCATCACACTCCTTTTTCGACGTTACATCTGACTTGTGTGATTCATTTTGATCCCTCCTTCATCGATTTTTGAATGGGTGTTATCCCATGTGCATCCCCAACGCTTCCTTGCGTCGTATTTCCTCGGCGAGTATCTTACTGTCGCTGTGACGTTCGATGTCCTCATCTTCCTCCGGCTCATCAATTATCGAAGCCACATCTGCAATGCCAGCGATAACAAGAGCAGCACCGTCTGCGAAATCACAACCCACCTGAGCATTTTCAATTGCGTTCTGTGTTTCCATTCTTCTAATTCTCTCCGCTGCGAGGAGAATTCCTCGTTCAGTTTCCCAGCCTGTAACGACAGCTTCTCCGATTGGCTGATTAAGCTCGTCAGGGAGTTGGTTGTCTGCTCCGCTGTGGTTTGCTGAATGCGTCGGCACTCGTTTTCCGCCTGATCGAACAGCACTTTCTGATTCTGCAGGTGCAACTCGATTCCATGCTTGGTCATCAGCTCGCCTTGCAATTGCAACAGCTCCTCCTGCACTTCGCATGATCTTTTGAGCAGGCTGATCACCGCCGTCCAGTTCCGGTTGTCCACTGCCACCATGGGCATGGTTTCCTCTGCCGCTTTCAGGTCGGATTTGTTCCGTTCCATCAAGGCATTCACGTCTAATCTTGAACTCATGTTCCATCAACTCCTTTGAGAATTTCTCGCCGTGCAGCTTTGCACAGCGACACTTCCTACCGTTCGGGCAGGTGTAAGTGATATATTTTCGTGAGTCCTCCCACCTCACGTCATACCCCAACTGCTTCATCATGAAGACAAATTGCTTTCGGCTTTTCGCCTGCTTCATGACTTCTGTGACAGCATTCATCAGCTGAAACTTCCAGCTCTCACCACGCACCGCCGAGCGATATTCACGGTCTGACAGTACATCTTTTTTCTTCTGCGGTTGTTTGTCGAGCACCGCTACGCTATACTTCATGCAGATTTCATCGGACAAATCCATCAGCTGCTGCACGGTGTTTCCGTTGGAATGATACTTCTTCCCATCCTCAAAGCTGACGGAATTGAACACAATATGCGGATGGATATGCTCTCGGTCGATGTGCGTCGCCACAACACATTCGTATTTCCCGAAGGCTTTTTCTGCAAGTTCCACCGCAATCCGATGTGCAAGCTCAGGCGGAGTACCGTCGCCTTTGGGGAACGACTGCACCAGATGATAATACATACGACCGTTGTTCTTGCGGTAAGCATTTTTAGTTGCGAGCATTTCTTCGTAAGCAGTTGGTGCGGAACAGTTGAGAGCCGTTACATACTGCTTGTCCTCAGACTTGGTTTTCTCTGTCCTTGTAACGTAGGCGAGTACATTTTTCATGCCTCCGGCGGTCTGTGTTTTGCTGTTAATGAAATGGATAATTGGCATTACGTCACCGCCTTTGCAATCTCACACAAGACGGCAGTTGCTTTCTCATGCTGTGCAATCAACTCATCCAACCGTACCGATTTCAGCCGTCCCATGTTGCCAAGGATTGCAATCTGATTGAGGTTTCGCCCGATGGACTTCTGCTCTTTGAGTACATCCGCAAGTCCATCGGCAGTGACGATTTTCTTACCGAGTGACGACCGCAGCACAAAGTCGCTCAGTGTCAATCCATGTTGACGAGCCTTGCTGTAAATCCGCTGACGCTCGTCCTCGGTGCAGCGAATTGTGATTGTGACGTTTCTTTTTCTCATGGCATCACTCTCCTTTTCTTGTAGGGGGTTCGGGGTACGCCCCGACCAGCTGCGTTCGGTGGGCCGCTATGCGGACTGCCGAATGCGATGCTGGCAAATCCAATGGATTTACTTTCGGTGAACCTCGAAACCCTGTATTTCTATTGCGGGCATCATCCGCCCACAAACGCCCCACGTTCGCCTGTGTGGCGTTCTGTGTGGATTCCCGATAAACTGTCCCACGGCAATTCCGAGGGCACAAATCGCTCACAAAACGCTGACAGGGAGTGCGGTGGTTTCGATAAAGTTACCGTCACCCGAAGCCGTTCTACCGTCACCCTTTTGCGAGTTACCGGCACCCGTTTTGCTGCTGTCACCGCACTGAAACAACGCAGAATCGACATTCTCTGAATTTCGGGTGCCGGTAGAATCCAAAACCTCCACCCACAGTATTCTACCGTCACTACTGTCACCCGAAGCAATATATTCCAGCTCCAGTATGCGGCAGCCATGACTTCTGCGGAAATTAAACAGCACACCATACCGCTGCATTTCTTCTGTGTGCTGAATCAGATCACGGCTCAATCGGTTCGGGTAATACTTCCGATTGAATTTCTGATACAGCAAGTCGCACAGCGTTGTCGCTGAATCGATAAATGACTGCTGTTCCATCATGAAATCATGAATGGCAAAAGAGAAAATGTCGGGCGGTGTTGGTGTGATTTCATCACAAGGAGTCCACCTGTGTTCATGGAACAGAATCCTGTACTCTTGATTTTCAATGTCACGACCAACGCAGTACAGCGTCGCTTCACGACTTCCACGCTTTGATTCCAGCAGTACCATGCTACCATCAACACAACCGCTGATGCCCGTTGAACCTGAAATCATATTGAACGGATCAGAGTCATAGCACTTGCGAGTGTGATGCACAAGCAGAATTGTGATTGCAAGCTTGTCCGCAAGACTTTTCAGAACAGATAATTCTTTGTAATCCGCACCGTAGCCACAATCCTTTTCGTTACGCACCATCTGCAGTGTGTCGATGACAATCAGCTTTGTGTCGGGATGCTCTGATTTGAATGTTTCAATCTGCGATTCCAAACCGTTACCGAGAGATTCTGACATGATTGCAAAGTACAGATTCTCCGTCGGTTCGTCTGTGAGTTCATACAGACGATTCTGTATTCTGTTGTAGCTGTCCTCAAGGCAAAGATAGAGTGCAGTGCCGATGTGCGTCTGATGTTTCAGCACATCTTCACCCTTTGCTACTGACAGACAGATGTCGAGAGCTAACTATGACTTACCGACCTTCGGTGCACCTGCAAGAAGATACAAGCCCTGAGTCAACAAACTGTCAACGCAATACTCAAGCGGTTTGTAAGCGGTACTCATAATTTCTTCGCAGGATTTTGTTTCGAGTTTTTTCATGTTATCACGTCCTTTCTTTCTCATAAACCCTCTCGCACGATCATCCCCCCGAACTTCAAACATCAATCGCATCACAGCATAGAATTCACCTCCGCTTGCTGCTGTTCCGGTTCGGGCGATTCACCAAGCGTCCGACAGCGTATCGGACTCATAAAGCGTCTGATGCAGAACACTTCCTGCACGTTCCCATTGCCTGCGACGGTTTTATCACGCTCGGACTGTGGCTGAACGTAAGTATCCATTTCTGACTTTCATCGCCAACTGTGTTTGCTCTGCACAGGTCTGAGAGTATCTTGTTCGCTCGCTCTTTCGAGGTCATGGCGGATTTCTCATGCGGCTGGTACGGCTCACCACCCCACCATCAGAAATAACGTACTTGGTGTATCGGTATTTAGTTTTCAAGGTGCTGTTATGTTCCCCTAATATTAGGGAACTGGGAGAAGCGTTTTGTAGACCCTATCGTAAATTACCCCTCATCTATTAGCCGGGAAAAACGAGCATTTTACCAATGAATGAGAAAAGTTTGTATGATTGTACAAATCACACCTAATACTTTTGTGCGATTTTACATTATTTTTACTGTCTCCTACTTAAAGGGAACTGTGAAGCAACTTTTGAGACCCCTGATTGAATTTATCCCTCTACTTCTTTCTGGCAATCATTTTAAGATTTGTCAGGGATCTTTCTGAATGTTCTCTGAAACTTTGTCGACTTGCACAACTGAATCATTCTTCCGTTGTACAGTTTGCTGTTAAAACACTCTCTACTTATAGGGGACTGGTAGAGGCATTTTGAGAGGGGTGTTTCAAAAATTTCTTTAAAAGTTTGTATGGATGCACAATTTACTGCTTTCGAGCTGTACAGGTTGATGAATTATGTGGCTTAGTGAATTATCTTTCTAATCTTCTATAGGTAGAAAAATTACGAGTTCACAAAAGAAAGTTTTCCAAAACAGAGAATTTTGTAGCACTGCCTAATTTCAGAAATCATTCTTTGTGAATACTGCCCTCCACTTTTCTCTGGTAACTTTTTGGGAAAGTACAACTAAAAATACGGAAGTTTGTATAATTGCACAAGTTGATGATATATTTCTTATACATATTGCTAACGTTATACCCCTCTACTGTAAGAGCGTGGAAATACACTTTTGAGCCCCTTTTTTCAGTGGATTTGGATGATTGCACAAGCTGAGAGTGTATTTCTTGTACAGTTTGTCAGCGGCACACATCTCCTACCTGTAAAACAATTCAAAAGTGGTAAAATGGCTGTTTTTGTAAAAAGAGAAATAAGAAAAACGCGGCAAACTTCAAAAGCCTGCCGCGTTACTCTTTATAAATTAAAACTAAATTTCTCCTATAATTCGCATTATTCACACAAATTTACTTGTTCTATCACTGAAAACAGCGTATAATGGTTATATAATGAAGGTGTTAAGCTCTTCTTGATAGAATTTTGATATTTGTATGCTATCATTATCGGGGGAACGGAGGTGTTAAGCGTTGCCGAGAATTTTAATTGTTGATGATGAAAAAGACGTTGTTGAGCTTCTTCGCAATTACTTTAATTTGTGCGGTTATGATGTGCTATCCGCTTATGATGGGAAGAAAGCACTTGAAAAAATAAGTCAGAAGCCCGATATAATACTTCTCGATGTCAATATGCCAAAATTGAGTGGACTTGAAGTGTGTAAGAAGATTCGTGAATTTATTTCTTGTCCGATTTTATTTTTAACGGCAAATGTTGATGACGTTGACAAAATAAACGGCTTTTCTGCGGGCGGGGACGATTATATTACAAAGCCTTTTTCACTTGATGAATTGGGTGCCCGTGTTTCTGCTCACTTGCGCCGTGATATGAGGTTGCAGAAAAAATCCGATTTGAAATTCAATGACGATTTGGTTATAGACTATTCCTCAAGATCCGTCTATTTCAAGGACAAAGAAATTTCTTTTTCCAAAACAGAATTTAGTATTATAGAGCTGCTTTCCACAAATGCGGGTATTGTTTTTGATAAAGAGCGTATATATGAACGCTTATGGGGATTTGACAGCGATGGCTACTCTATGACGGTAGTTGAACATATCCGTAAAATTCGGGCTAAATTTACAGAAGCAGGCTGTCAATCATATATTGCAACAGTATGGGGGTGTGGGTATAAATGGGAAAACTAAAAAAATTCATTTCAAGAATACCGCTAATGCCCACACTGATCATCGTTATGTCATTTTTTATCATAGTGGCGGTAATTCTTTCAAAAACAACGACGAGTTATGCAAATGAACAAATACAACTCATTGAGGCAAAATATACTGTGTTTGAAGAGAAAACCGAGGTTGACGATGAATCAGAACATAGTGTTGTACGTTCTTTTTATATAGATGTTCTTCCGTTTTCTGAGGAAGATAAACAAGCGTATGATTTCTACACAGTAATCTATGAGTATTCCTCTTTTTTCTGGTGTATTATCAGTATTACGATCGGCGCCGTTATCTTTTATTTCGGCAAATTGAAAAAGCCGATAAAACTTTTAATAAATGCTTCCGAAAACATTTCCGATGATAACCTCGACTTCGTTATAGATTACAGCGGAAATGACGAGCTTGGACAGCTTTGTTCTTCTTTTGAAAAAATGCGGCTGTCGCTTGTGGACA
>JAZQFV010000061.1:0-113159 GCA_045539715.1 Ruminococcus sp.
GAAATAGAAGGCGACTATTGTTTAGCAGCAGGAGTACTTGACCTTAACGGAAAGACATTGACAATCAACGGAAATCTGATACAGTCAGGCGGAGAAATAGTAATAAACGGCGGTGTACTTGACGTAAAGGGAGATTACCGAATTCAGTCAAGAACGGAAAAAGAAGACGGCACATACAGCTATGGTTACAGTACAGGATATCTGACAATGACAAATGAAGCTGATAAGGTAAAAATCGGCGGAAGTTTTGTAACAGATTCATCAGTAAATCATAGTGGAAAACTTACAGCCGGAACAATGGAAATCGGCGGTGATTTTACACAGAACAGCAGTAAATCATCATATAACTTTATTGCTACAGGAACTCATAATTTAGTATTAAATGGCACAGAAAATCAGACAGTTAAATTTGCAGCAACAAATTCATATTTATCAAATCTGGTTATTGATAATAAAAAATCTGTAACTCTTGCATCTAATGTAGTTTTAAAGGGTACTGCTTATGATAATACAGGTGTTGTCAAAGGCAGCGGATACTTATATATAACCAATCTCAAACAATTATCAGATTACAAATTCAGCGGTAATGTTTGTTTAGAGAACAATAGTCAGAATTCAACATTAACAAATGATTTAACGGTTGGTAACTTAACTGCTAATTATCTTAAACTCAATACATATAAGATAAGTGCAAATAATATCCGAATAATTAATGCCTTATATGTTGAAGACGGAACAGTTGAATGTAAGAATAACTTATCATTCGATAGATACAGTTATTTTTATATGCAGAATAAAATTGGTTATGTTCACGTTGGCGGAGATTTTACAACTGATTCTTGTCGTAGTACAACAGGAAATCTGACAAACGGTGTTCTTGAATTAAAAGGAGATTTCATTCAAACGTATGGTACTACTTTTATATGTGAAGAAAATCACGTTACTATTTTAAGCGGAAAGAATGCACCAAGCGGCAGAGAATATATTCAGACTGTAAAATTCCAAACTCCGGGAACTTCGAAATTTAATGCTCTTAAAATAACAAAGCCTATATCTCAGTATACGGTTATAAATTCATCAGATAATGAAGTTGCTTTTGATAAAATATATGTTACATTGGAAGAAAACTATTCTGACCTGATTAAACCTGAAAAAGTCGAGGGAGTAATCGCATCAGATGTTAATGCTACTTCTGTTCATATTTCCTGGAATCCTTCTACAGATAATTTCGGAATTATGGGATATGAGGTTTACAGAAATGATGTGAAAGTTCAGACAACAGGAAAAACTGAATTTACAGACAATCATCTTCTTCCCGAAACTGAATATAGCTATATTGTGTATGCATTTGATGAATGCAGAAATTATTCCATTGCATCTGAAAAACTTGTTGTTGTAACAAAAGAAGATACAACAAAACCGGATACACCTCAAAATCTGAAAATTCGTTCAAGAACGGGTTCATCAATTACAATATCATGGAATCCTTCAAATGATGATGTTATGACAACAGGATATAAGGTGTTCCGTAATGATGTTGAGATAGCCGATGTTACTGAGGGAACTGCATATAAGGATTCTTCACTTGAACGTGATAAGGAATACACATATTCCGTTTGTGCATATGATAAAGCGGGAAATGTATCGGAATCAAGTTCTTTAGTAAGCGGATATACTTCTTGGCCTAACATTACTTCAATTACACCTTCGGATAAATCTGAAATAGGCGGTCAATCACAGGCAATTACAGTGATTTATAACGATTCCGGAAATAGTACAGGTAACAAAGTTAAGTTTGAATACAAGGAAAGCGGAACTGATGAATATTTCCCGATTTCTGATACACTTGTAAGCCAGCAGTACTATTCTTCAGGAAAGCTTTATTCAAGATGCACATGGAATCTTCCTAAAACAAGCGGAAGCTATGTTGTAAAGGTAACGCTTTACGATGAAGATAATAATACTTGTGAAAGAGAAGTTGAATACAATGTTGTGTCAAGCGCACCTGAGCTTCCTACAGGCTTTAAGGGTAAATCTGATAACGGTTTAGCAGTATTAACATGGACACCTTCTATAAGTGAAAAGTGTTCTGCATATAAGATTTACAGAGCAGATGAGGAAAATGGAGAATATGCAATAATCAGCACCGTAAGCGGAAAAGATACAGCACGTTTTGTTGATGCAAAGGTTACAGTTGGCGAAACATATTTCTACAAAATATGTGCTGTTAACAGCTATAATATCGCAAGCGATTTAAGTAAGGCAATCTCAATTAAGGTACTTGCCGACCTTGAAGCTCCGGTTATTACTGAAATTCAGCCTTCAAGTTCACGAATTAATAAAATTGTTAGTATTAATGCGTATGCAAGAGATAATATAGCAGTTGAAAGTGTGAAGTTTGAATATAAGTCAGGAGATTCTGACGAATGGATTGAATTAGGTCAGGGAGCTGTGGTTAACGGAAAAGCCGTGGAAAAATGGGATACAACAAATCTTAAAGACGGCGACTACTTATTAAAAGCCATAGCAACTGACAGCAGCAATAATTCATCAGAAGAATTTATCAAATCCTATGTTATTGATAATACAGGAATAACAAAAATAGAATTAGATGAATGTACTACTGCTTCTTCATTTGTAAGTATTCGTTGGAAAGACGTAACTGAAAGCGATTTCGGATATTTCGTTGTTGAGAAATTAAATGAAAATAACGAATTTGTTGAGGTTGGAAGAACTTCACAGGTAACAGGAATGCATATCGAAGACCTCCAGCCGGGTACAACTTATACATTCAGAGTAGTAGGATATGACGATATCGGAAACAGAGGTATAGAATCAGATACAATAGAATTGACAACTACAGCAGATACTGTAGCTCCTGCTATTCGTTCCTTCTATCCTGCCGCTTCTGCATTTAATAAGGAAATCCCTGTTTCAATAAGTGCGGTTGATAATATCGGTATAAAGGAACTGAAATTAAGATATTCATATGATTCAGCCGAAGAAAAAACATGGACAGATTTAAAAACAATTTCATCATCAACTAAAAAAGCGTCAGAAACATTGAAACATACATTTGACGTTTCAGAACTTCCTGAGGGAGAAATATACATAGAAGCCGTTGTTGCGGATACTTCAGGCAATGTAAGTGCTGAGTGTATAAATAAATATAAAATTGACCATACAGCTCCATATGCAATAACTGATTTAATTGCTGACGGAAGTAACGGAAACGTTCATCTTACATGGTCGGTAAATGATGATGATATTAAGTCATTTGAAATTTACAGATGTGAAGACGGAAAAACAGTTTATTCAAAGATTGCTGACTGTTCTACTAAGGATTACTATGATACATCAGCTAAATTTGGCTGCACATACACATACAAAATAATAGCTGTGGACATTGCAGGCAATAAAAGTGCAGAATCAAATGAAACCATTACTCAGGTTTCGGAAGATACAACTATTCCTACAGTATATGGATTCAGCTACAAATCAGGCTCAGCATTACCGATAGATCCTACAATAAGTGTTGTAGCAGCTGATAATTATAAGCTTTCAAAGGTGGAAGTTGAATATAAGAAATCAGATTCAGAAAGTGATATCTGGTTTGAGCTGTGTACACTTGATATGACATCTTCATATGATTCTGCTGATTTCAAGTGGAATACTTCTGAATTAACAGAAGAAAAGTATAGTTTGAAGGCTATTGCTTATGATGAAGCAGGTAATGTAAGTGATGCGTTTGTTGCAGAATATACATTGGATCTGACAGCTCCTGAGAAACCCGTTATTGAGGTACTTCAAGGAAATTGGGAACTGACAGTTCAATGGAATGAAAATGAGGAAGAAGATTTTGATTTCTATCGTTTGTACAGAAAATCAGATTCTGATTCAAAGTATACTTGTATAGGAGATACAAAAACAGCAAGTTACAAAGATACTACAGTAACTCCTGAAAAGATGTATTTATATAAGGTTGAAGTATATGATAAGAGTGGAAACTTCAGCAGTTCCTCTACTGCATATGTAAGACCGGGAAATGTTGATACAATAAAGCCCGTAATTAATATACCTGAAGTGGTGTATGGAGTTGCAGGCAACGAAATTGAACTTGACGGAAGTGAATGTACTGACAATGTAAGAATATCACTTTATACATGGACTATTGACGGAAAATACGATAAATTCGGCGTAAAAACAGCAGTAAAATTTGACGAGCCGGGTACATATCCTGTTAAATTAAGGGTTGAAGATGCAGCAGAAAACTTTGCTGAAGCAGAATTTTCAATCGTTGTAATGGAGAAAACCGAATACGGCGAAATGCAGATTGACGTTGTCGATGACAGCGGAAGACCCATTAAGCACGCTTATGTATACGTGTATTCATCTGAAAAAGAAAGCGAAATAAATATAAGAGCGAATTCAGAGGGTGTGGCAAATATCTTGGCACCTCTGGGTAAAAATCAGATTGCCGTATACAAGGACGGATATTTACCTGTTAAAAAGGAAATCGAAATCAATTCTGTGGGCGATAATGAAAAGATGAGAGTAGTTCTTCATAGCGGAGAACTTGTTACAGGAAGTCTTTCTGTTCACAGAATGAGTCTTGAGGAAATGATTGAAGCAGGAATTGATTTCAATAATCCCTCAAATTATCACACATACACATTTACAATTGAACTTACTTTTGCTCAGGAACCTATACCAACTGTTATTGAGTATATCTATGTTGGCGGCGGCGGTGGAGGCGGCGGCTTTGGCGGCGGCGGCTTCATCGGCGGCGGCGGAGGAGGAGGCAGAGGCGGCTCTGCTAAACTCAGCGACGGAAGTACCGTAAGTATTAAGCCTATCGTCAGCGAAGATATTGAAGAAGAAGTTCCTATTCTTGCGTATGTAAGAACAACCGAAAGTATATCCTTTATGAAGGATATTTATGCCGTTGATTTAGGTGTAATTAACAATGCTACTCCTGAATTTGTAATAAAGGATTGCTATGCTACATTAAATCTTCCCGACGGATTATCACTTGCAGCGCTTACAACAAAGAAGCAGTCATTAACTCAGAGTATGGGCGATATTGCAGGACAGCAGAAAAAGACAATAACATGGGCAGTACGAGGAGATAAGAAGGGTGAATATTCACTTGATGCTAATTTCAGCGGTACACTTATGCCTTTCAATGCTCCTGTTTATGCTAATTTCAAAACAGAAACACCGTTTACTGTAAGTGCAGGTGATGGTATTGTTATTTATGCATATCCTGAGTCTGCGGGTTATATCGGTGAGAAGTACTATATTCAGTTTGCAGTAAAAAATGAAGGAAAAGACACATTCTATAATCTTAAAACTACTTTCGGACCTTATGTAAATCCGGGATTCAAAGAGGAAATTACAGTAACTGATCCTGAAGGAAATGTTGAAAAGCACGTTAATGAATCAGCTTGCTATACAATTCCTAATGCCAATGAATGTTACAGCGTTCCTGTAATTTCAAATGGACAATCAATTCGTGTAGGAGTATTCAGCCCCGGAGATGTTGTTTACGGAACATATTCTACTACGTTCTCCGGTGCAGGCGATCCTGAGGAAGTATATTACAAACTCATTGATTATGTTGTAACAGAGTGGACTAAAACTACTAATGTAAAGGTAGTCGTTTCACCTATTCCAAGTCATATTACTAAATACAATGTAAAGCAGGAAATTGTTCGTGATACATGGGCTGACCCTGTTGATATGACAACAGGAGCGTTTACAGACAGCTTAACAGCAGTATCTATTACAGGAGATTCAGTATTATCCTTTGATCTGAATTATAATTCTCTTAATTCAGGGGAATCGGGACAGCTTGGATATGGCTGGAGTCATGGATTTGAAACATATCTCGATGTAAAAGCAAACAACATAAATGTTCATTGGACTCCCACAAATTATACTACATTTTTAAGCGAAAACAATGTTATAAGAAAAGTTGACGGTACAATTGTTGATAATGAAATTATAATTCATACAACAAATGATACAGGTGCAAAAAATTATATGCCTATCAATTCTAATGTGGGTAATTATAAATTAAGCCGTGATGATGACGGAATGTATACACTCACTTCACCTGAAGGCATAAAGAATATTTTTGATGAATCAGGAAAGCTTGTTCAGATAATCGCAGCAAACGGAAAGACAACAAATCTTGAACACATTGGAAACAGCACTGTAATCAGCGATCCCATTACCAACATCAAAATTACTCTTAATTACAACGATGCAGGTCTGATTACTTCTGTAACAGACAGTGCAGGAAGATCAGCTGTTATTGCTTATAACAACGGACTTATCACAAAGGTAACAAATGCATTGGGACAAACAGTTTGTTATGAATATGACGAGAATAACAGATTGATTAAAGCTACTGTTGACGGCGAAAAATCTTCTTATGTTACAAATAAGTATGATGAAAACGGACGTGTTATAGAACAGGATGATGGTGACGCAAGCACTCCTCTTACATACTTTACATATAAGGAGGAAAACGGAAAATTAACAGTAACTGCTACTGACAGAAATAATGTATATGATGAAAAAACAAAGACCAATTCACATGAGGTTACATTTGTTTCCGACGGTTTAGGCCATGTTATTTCATTTACTGATCAGAATAAGAACACAACATATTATTCTTATGATACAAAGGGAAATCTTATTTTTGAAACAGATGCTTTAGGAAATACAATTTCTTATACATATGATAAGAATAACTGGCTTGCTTCAATGAAGGACGCAGGCGGAAATGTCACAAAAATGACTTATGACAGCAAGGGCAATATATTAAGTCTGGAAGGTCCCGATGGCGTGAAGAATGTCTATACGTACAATATGGATAATCTTCTTGAAACAATAGTAGAAAATTCGGGAGCTAAAAAGTACTATACATACAATGATTATGGTCAGCTTTCATCAGAAACAATTGAGGGCTTAGGTACTAAGTACTATAAATATACTGATGGACGACTTACATCAACTGTTGATTTTATGGGCAATGAAACTTCCATGACCTATGATGCCTACGGAAATGTATCTTCAATTACTGACCGTGACGGCAATAAGACAACATATCTTTACGACGAGCTTAACAGAGTTATCAGCGAAACAACAGAAGACGGAACAGTAAGCTATACCTACGACAGCAGAGGAAATCAGACATCAGTTACAGACATCAGAGGAAATGTTATCAACTCATACTATAACAGCAATAATCTGCTTGAAAAGGTTGTAACAGCAAAGAAAACAACAGCTTATTCATATGATAATGAAGGCAGACTTGTATCACAGACAAATCCTGATTCAACAGTATTCAAAAACGAGTACGATGCAGCAGGCAATCTTATTAAGACTGTTAACGAAAACGGTGAAATCTGCGAGTATACATATGATGCAGCAGGCAGCGTAAAAACAAAATCACTTGTTAACGGTAAAGACAAATATACCGAATCATATGAGTATTATCCTAACGGAAAAACGAAGAAAGTGACCTTTGCTGACGGAACATCTGAAAGTTACGAATATGATGCAAACTGGAGAATTACAAAGGTTACAGACAGTCTTGGCAATTCAACTGTTACAAAGTATGACAAAAGCGGAAATGTGCTTAGTGTAACAGATGCAGAAGGAAATAAGGTTCAGTATACATACGATAAGTATGGCAGAATGCTTACTTCAACAGATGCAAACGGTAATGTTACAAAGTTTGATAAGTATAATAAGAATGGAAATTGCTTACAAAAAACACTTCCCTCAGGACAGGTTATAAGCATTGCATACAACAACGAAGGACTGCCGATTAAGGTTACACTTGAATGTGAAGATGAGGACATAAGCATATATTATGAGTACGATTCAGCAGGACGTGTCAAAAAGTATATTGATGAGGAAGGCAACGAGTTCATTACAGAATATGACGCAGCAGGAAACATTACTAAGTTGCTTGACGCTGACGGCAATACAATTCAGGAAAATACTTATGATGAACTGAATTTACTTTCGACATCTGTAGATGCTCTTGGAATTGAAACACAGTACAATTATGACAGCGTAGGCAATATAAAGAGTGTTATCGAAAACGTAAATACTGCACGTGAAGCAAAGACAACTTATACATATGATAAGGTTGGACGTGTTACACAGGCTGTTGATGCTGAAAACGGAAAAGCATCTTATGAGTATGATAAAGTAGGAAATATAATTGCAATGATAGACCCCAATGGCGGCAGAAGCGAATACAGCTATGACAGCATGGGAAGAATCACAGAGTCAATTACACCTCTTGGAAGCAAGAATACATATTCCTACAATGCACTTGGACTTATTGAAGAAGCTAAAAACGCAAGAGGACAGAAAACAGAATACACATATTACAAGAACGGCTGGATTAAGAGCTTTACCGATGAAATCGGAACTGTATCTTATACATATGACGGAAACGGAAACGTTCTTACTGTTACAGATGAAAACGGAACAATTACCCGTGAATACAACTCAATGAATCAGGTTACAAAGTATACTGATTTCAGAGGCAACACTATAGACTATTCATATGATCAGATAGGAAATCTTGTTGCTATATCATACCCCGGCGGAAGAATTGTTCGTTACACATATTACAAAAACGGTAATATCAAAACTGTAACTGATTGGGACGGCAGAGTAACCGAATATGAGTACGACGGAAACGGAAGATTGACAAAGACAACTCGTCCTGACGGCAGCGTTGAAACAAGAAAATACGATGCAGCAGGAAGAATGATTTCTCAGTCAGATGTGAACGGTGAAATTATTATATGTCAGAGAGATTATGCATACGATGAGTCAGGCAATATCACAAGCATTGATACAATAAATTCAATGGGTGTTGCAGGTCTTAGCAGTGCTGAAATGGCATATAATGCAAATAATCAGCTTATAAAATACAACGGCGAAGATGTAAAGTACGATGCAGACGGCAATATGATTTATGGCCCGCTTAATGGCAGTATGGCAGAGTTCAAATATGACTGCCGAAACAGACTTGTTTCAGCAGGGGGAACAACGTACAGCTATGATGCGGAGAATAACAGAATCAGCCAGACCACAAATGACGTTACAACAAAATATGTTGTAGACAGTATTGGTTCTCTTACAAGAATTCTTACATCAACCACAAACGACGAAACAACATACTATGTATACGGAACAGGATTAATCGGACAGGAAAAAGACGATGAATACCTTGTATACCACTTCAACAACATAGGAAGCACAGAAGCAATAACTGACATAAACGGTGAAATTGTAGAAAGATTTGAATACGGCCCATATGGTGAGTTGCTTTCTGAAAATAAATATGGTATAATATTCTTGTACAACGGTGAATACGGCGTATCTACAGATGAAAACGGTCTGTACTATATGCGTGCAAGATATTACAACCCTGAAATAAAGCGATTTATCAATCAGGATGTGCTTATTGGTACAATTACCAACAGCCCGACGCTTAACCGTTATGCTTATGTTGAGGGTAATCCGATAAATCTTGCAGACCCGTTCGGACTTAGTCCTGCAATTAATTGGAGTGGCTTAGGTCACGGAATACTTGATGTGCTTGGATTAATACCTGGAATAGGCTTTGTATTTGATATAGCAAACGGCATATGGTATGCAGCAGAAGGCAATGCATTTATGGCATTCAGCAGCTTTATATCAGCAATTCCCGGTGTAGGTGATGCAATCGGAGCAGGATTTAAGGGCTTCAGCTGGGCTTGTAAGGTCAAGAAATATGCACACATAATAGGTAATGGTGGAAGAATGATTGAAAGTGCCTATAATATAGGAACTGTAATAAACAGAAACCTTGAATATTATGTGTACAGCGGTGAAAAACGAGAATTTAATGCAGGTCAATTCTTTGCAGATTTGTTTACAGTAGGACTTGAAGCTGTTGCGTTCGGCGGTGCTGCCAAGGGACTCCGAAATGCAGAAACAGCATCATGGTGCTTTGTAGCAGGAACACTTATAGCAACAGAGGACGGACAGAAGCCTATTGAAGAAATTCAGGCAGGCGACAAGGTGCTTTCAGAAAATCCCGAAACAGGCGAAGTAGCATACAAGACAGTTGAAGAAACATACGAGAATGAAACTACAGAGCTTGTACACGTATTTGTCAACGGCGAGGAAATCATTACAACACCAAGTCACCCATTCTATGTACCAAAGTTAGGCTGGACATTGGCAATCAAGCTTCGTGCAGGCGATATACTTGTTCTTTCAAACGGCGAGTATGTAGTTGTTGAAGCAATTCAGCATGAACTTCTTGAAGCACCAATCAAGGTTTATAACTTTGAGGTAGAGGACTTCCATACTTATTTTGTCGGTGAGTCGGGTGTTCTGGTTCATAATGAGTGTACTGCAAAATATGATGAACAAACCAATATTGTTGAAATTGAAGTATCAAAAGTAGAATATGGTGCAGCAGCAAGTCATATTGAAGAATACATTAATAATCCTCGAAATAACAACTTATTTACTATCAATAGAGGAGAAAATGGAGCGAATATAAAATTAAATAGAAAAGAATCATTAGCTGGATATCCAACAAAAAGCGGATACGATCGAGATGAGTTCCCCATGGCTATGTTTGCAGAAGGTGGTAATGGAGCTTCAGTAAAGTATATCGATCCGCATAGTAATCGTTCTTTAGGTTCAACTATTGGTAGATTATTAAGAGATTATGCAGATGGTACACATGTTAAATTTAAGATAGTAGATTAACTATAAATCTTAGAAATTACGCTATTATATGGTAACAATGTAGTGTTACCATATAATAGTATTATAAAAAATTTTTGAATGCAATTATATTTTAATGAGAGGATGTACAAAATGGGAAAAAATGCAGATGGTGTTATTGTAATTCCAAAGCAACTTAAAAATATCACTGATTTATACCGTTCCTGCCAATTTGAAAAAGCTGATATGCTTCTGGAAAAACTAGATAAACTGCCAAATCAGATACTTTCCATTAAGGCTCAGTTAGCATTTTTTAAGTGGGATTTTGATAGATCTGTAGAATTAATACTTGGATATTATGATCATCTTGATGAATGGTATTCAGCAAATGCACAAAATGACACGATTTTAATGCTTACATTTTCGCTTTTAAAATGCAGCGGAGATGTGAAGGAAAATGCGATTAAAAAACTGGCTGAAATTTATGACAGCCATTCTGAAAAAGAAAAATATATCAAGGAAATTCCACGGATTATAGAAGTTGCAAATGGAACTTCTGCGGATGAATTTGCATATAATAAATATTCCGCCCCTGCTAATCCTAAAACCTTGGATGAAATCATTGAAATTTACAAAGATGTGCATAAAAAGGAATGTGCCAAAATCAAGGGGCGTATTCTTGGGAATCAGCAGGCTGTTATCGGAATACTTGGATTGGTCAGTTATATGGGAACTCCTGAGGATTATATCACCCTTTATGAAAAAGTGAGCAAGTCCAACAAATTGCTTATGGATATGGCAATGGTCGCAGCGAGAATTTATCGATTTTTAGGCAAATACAATGAGGCACGCCAGGCAATTATCAATCATGTCAGGTATCAATGGCATTTTGTGGAATGGACGGAGGTTATGCCAGTTTCTGCGTTGGTGGGATTTGACTGCTTCGACCTGTACACAGAGGAACTTTTCGCAGAAATTTACAACACTCCAAAAGAGGTATCAGGGGAAAGTAAAATTACAAGCGAAAAATTGAAATTCAAAGGGAATTTTGATGAATTGTTTGAGCAAAAAGAATTTGCAGGTTTTGAATTAAATCAGGTTAAAATTTCAGCTCTTACCATTATTTCAGGAAAAATCATTGTAGGTGATCCTCTTGTATGGCTGGATGAAAATACAAAACCATTTTGTCAGAAAGTTCCAAAAGGCGAATTTGACGTCATTGCACAAATTGCGTTAAAAGATGGGGCAGAACCCATAATAACTGCTGTAATGGTGCGCTTTTCCGAAACACCCGCGGTTGTTTACCGCAATGCAATTTTCGGTGATGAAGCTTTGTATGAAATTGAAAATGCTGATGATTACAATGGATTTAACGTAGATGGCGGATTGGTTGCCATTGTCGATGAAAAGGTTAACAAAGAATTTGTGAAGTTCCGTAATCAGTTTGAAAAGAAAAGTAAGGCGGATTTCTATAACGGATGTTTAGCTGAGATTTTTGAAAAATCTGCTACTGATAATCCTCATTATCAGCGTGAATGTGGCGATTTTATTGACTTTGATATACCTAATACTGACCATCACATTCCCGTATTTGCAAGCGGTGCTGGAAATGGCTATTATCCTGTATATTTCGGATATGACAAAAAGAACAATGTATGCTCAATGATTGTTGAGTTTATAGAAACATATTAATTTTGATTTGATATTAGATTATAGTTTGTATTTTATAGTAAAAATGGCATACATGTTGTTGAGTTGATTCAGCATGAAATTCTCAAATTGCACATCAAAATCTATAATACTGAAATTATTATTTTTTATATTTAATTTATTGACACATAACCTAATCCAACAAAAATTAAACGGCAGGACTCCTATATTGGACTCCTGCCGTTTTCATAATATAATAAAAAAAGCTGTGCAGGATTTTTTCCCGCACAGCCTTTTTATATGCCGTAGCTTTTTATTTACCGCCAATTAATGGTGACTTTTATTCTTCATTTGTCTTTCTGCGGAACATTCCTGATGCCATTACAGCAAAGAAACCGCATACAGTCAATGCAAATGCACTGAGAACCATGAACAGGTTATTCAATGAAAGTGTACCTGTCTGTGGGAGGTTAACTTCCTCGCCTGATGCTGCTGAACCAACGCCAGTTGCAGGGTCGATTGAGTATACATCGAGAACCTTGCCCTCAGAATCTGTGAGAGTGATTTCGTATACATCGCTCTTTGATGTGATTTCAGCCTTATAAGCTGTATTTCCTGTCTTTGTGTTATAGTCGTTAGCTGCCCATGTGCAGAGGTCCTCGTCAGATGCGATATTTGTTGTTGTTGTTGTTGTTGGCTGTGTTGTTGTAGCTGTAGTAGTTGTAGTTTCGGGAGCTGTAGTTGTAGTTTCTGTTGTAGTTGCAGCCTCTGTAGTTTCAGTAGTTGTTGTATCTTCTGTTGTTGTTTCTGTTTCTACAGCTGTAGTAGTTGTAGTAGTGGTAGTTGTTGTTTCAGTTGTAGTAGTTGCAGTAGTAGTTACAACTTCTGTTCCGTAGAAATCGTCAAAGCAGTTATTGATTGTGTCAAAGTTGTATGTGTTGGAGAAATCCTTTGTGCCGTCTGCGTTAACCTTGAATGTTTCATAGTCGGGAGTTATACCGAGGTCAATACTATTGAAGTCCTTGTCAGTAAGGCATACACCTGATGAAATGATGAAAGGCATACCGTCTGCTGTTACGTGAACGTCAATTGCACAAGCACCGCCGCCGCTTTTTTCACCCATAAGCATTATTCCGTTTTCACGGGCAATTGATGGGAAAAGATTTCCGCAGGAGAATGACATATTTGAAGTAATAACGCCGAAATTCAGGTCTGTTGTGAATTCATCGTCCTTGATGTCAATAACCTTATCAAAGTTCTTGTCAACTTCAAATTTCTCACCCATAGGAATGTCGTTGATGTTATCTTTGTAATGGATAGCGTCAATGTCAGCAATTAATCCGAGCATATAGTCGGCAACCATAACAGCACCGCCTGTGTTTGTACCGAGGTCGATTACAAAGTTTGTGATTTCGGGATTTTCATCTGCTGAAAGAATGCAATTGTAGAAATCAGTTACAATTTCCTTCGGCAGTTCTGCGTCACCGTTGTAGTAGGAAAGCCAGGCTGCCAAATCTGTCACAAATGAGTCAAAGCCGAAAATAGCTGTGTTATCTTTAACGATGTAAGCTGCACCGCTGTCATAAAATTCAACGCTGTCAGCAGTTTCGAACATTGCATTTCTTGCTTCAAGTATTGCCGTCTGGCTTGCAATCATAGACATCTGGTCGCCGTATAAATCAGCCGAATTTTCAAAAGTAAGTCCCAATGACATAGCGTACTGCTGTGCCTGAAGTGCAAAATCCTGATTGTACATTGCAGGAAGTGCTACAAATTGAGTATGACCGCCGTCCCAGAGGTACATATTAAGCAGGTCAAATCCGCAGTTGTATGCAACAAAATCTGTTGAAAGCAAAAGCTCCTTGATAGCTTTTGTTGTGTCATTTCCCTCTGAGAGCATACCGTCAAGGCCTTTTTCCTTAATGAGGTCTGTGAAGTATGGTCTGCCGGGGAAACCATAATTGAGGTCGAATGCAAGGCAGAGTTCGTTGTAGTTGAATTCAGCTAAATCCGCAGGTCTGCCGTTTGCGTACTGATTGAGCAAGCCTGCTCCGTGGCTTTCCGACAATGGAAGATTTGTAATTGAGAATTCAGACATAAGCTCATTTCCGAAAATGAGAGTATCCTCCATAAAGAAAGGAATTTTAAGGCTTGAAGCATACACATCGCAGAGAGTAGCAACAGGAACCCAGATTTCATTTTCATCGCCCATAAGGTCGATATTGTAGTTGCTGAAATCAATTTCCAAGGCAGCAGCTGTGTAGTCAACTTCGGGGCTTCTGATATACAGATTAGCATAAGGGTTTTCTGCATTAAGCTCATCTTCGGGCATAAAGAAATAGCCTGCATCATCTGTGCTTACAATGTCATTTTCAACGTCATATGTACCCTTTACGCCTGCCGGAACAGTAACCTCATAAGTGCCGTCATTGTTATTTGCAATTGCAAGTTCCTGACCTGTCCAGAGATTATAGTATTGAGATAATTTCATATAGGGGACATTGGGCATTGCGTTGTAATAGCGGCATTCGATTGATGCCACGTTGTCAATGGAGTTGACGAGGGCGGTGAGAGATTTCTCGGTGAATGCGGGTTCAGCTTCTTCTGCTGCAAATGCTGTTAAGCCTGATGATGCGGCAATGCTTGTAAAGGCTGTCACAAATGCAATGAATTTGCTGATTGCTTTGATGTTTGAGTTGCTTTTCATAATTTTCCTCCAATCGGGAATATTTATTCCCGTAAATTTACGGCAGTCTATATTTTTACAAAGACTACCTTTAATTATTTTAACACGTATTCAAATATATGTCAATAGACAAAGCATAAACATTTTCGTAACATCACAAAATATATAACAAACGGCTGAGATTTCTCCCAGCCGTTTTATATGGAATTGTTTCGGATTATTCAACTGCTGAAACTGTCACATCATCAATGTATAATGATTCATTTGCTGATATGTAGAGTTTAACAAATGCAGTATTTTCGGGAATTTCAAATTCGGGACAGGAAAGCTTTACCCATTCGCCTTTAGGTGCTTCAACCGAACCAAGCTCTATATATATCATATCGTATTCGTCTGCTGGCTTATAAGCAAGTCTTAGAATGATTGTATCGGTTTCAATTTCGTCCTGCATTACCATAAGCTTTACGGCACGTTTTTCACCAGGTACACACTCCAATTTCTTCCAAGCATATGCACCGGAATAAAAGAGGTCTGATACCTTAAATGAATTATTTCCGCTAAAGCTTTCGGTTGAACAGATTTCTGCTACGTTGTTTGTTATGGTTTTGAAACCGCCGTCACCCTTTTCGAAGTCCTCATTTATGAAATAGCCGTTTTCATCGGGTTTAATTTCCACAGCTTGTGAAAGTTTCACATCATCAATGTAGAATGAATTATCATTGATTCCTGCTGATATTTTAAGTTTAGCTGATGTAGCATTTTCGGGAAATTTAAACTCGGGACAGGAAAGCTTTACCCATTCGCCCTTAGGTGCTTCAACTGAATCAAGCAAGAGATTATGTGACATACAAGGGATGTCGCCTTCAAGGTGGTAACTAAGCACCAAAGTGAATGTATCGCTTACAGCACCGTTCTGCATTGCCATAAGATTTATACCACGTTTTTCACCGTTTACGCAATTTATTGGCAGATAAGCGTATGCCGAAGTTTTGTTATAGTTTTCTACCATAAATGACTTGTTTCCGCTAAAGCTTTCGGTTGTGGTGGTTTTTCCGAAACCATTTGTTGTGGAAAGGAAACCGCCGACACCATTTTCAAAGCCTTCATTTATGAAATAGCCGTTTTCATCGGGTGTATTATTTGCATCATTTTCGTAAACGAAATCAAGATTGTATTCGGGATTTGAGTCAACTGTGGGAACAACTATGTCTACATAACTGAATTGAAGCAATCCGTTTGAACCGTTACCGCAATCTGCAATTATAGATACATCATAAAGTCTTTCACCAAGTTCAAGACCTGAAGCTTCCCAATGTCTGAAATGACTTATGACATTGCAGTAAAAGCTGGAATCAACAGTATCATACTTATGCTCTTGTTCGCTGCGGATGCTGTAATATACGGGGAATGTCCTTACACCTTCAATTGAGGGTGCGTCCTGTTTCATTCCCTTATAGACATCATACTTAATTCCGTCAATATCAACTGTATTTACAAATTCGGCATCACCTACGGGCAGTTCGCCGTTGTAATAGTCGATAATGTAGTATTCGCAGAGATTACCTTGCATCCAGCCGTGTAAGCCTATAAAGCAGTCACCATGAGCGTCACCGTAATAAGAAAATGATGCGGTGCTGCTGCTTATTCTTGAAATGGGAGGAGCCTGTTCTGGCACTTTTTTTCTTATAGTGGAACGGAGATTTTCAACATCTGACCAATGCAGCAGTAAAAAATCCGAACCTGAATGATTTTCAAAAAAGCTTCCTTTATTGCAGTCTGTGTTGTATACTTCAATTTCATAGCCGTCTTTATAATCTGTAATAAAGTAGCTGTCTATGCCGTCAACAGGCTTATAAAGGTCATTCGGCATATCAATTTCTTCCTGTGTTGTAGTAGTTGTTGTCGTTGGCACGGGTTTTGTGGTTGTGGCTGTGGTAGTAGTTGCATAGCCGTCAGAGAAACTGCTGAATTTTCCCACAACATAGCCTGCAAGCATAACAAGGTCATTGATTGCGATTTTTCCGTTTCCATCAATGTCGGCACCGCTTATAGCTGAATTATCAGCTGTAAGGTCAACGAATATTTTTCTCATTTGGATAAGGTCGAATACGTTGATTTTGCCGTTTCCGTCAATGTCACCCCTGATTTGAGCTTTGGCAGATTTTACGGATACAGCGCTGACTGCGGCTGCTGAATCAGCGGTATTTGCGGCAATTCCTGCTGTTGCGGGAAAAGATGATGCTGCAAGGATTGCCGATAAAGTGCAGGTGACGAATTTTTTGAATACGCTTTTTTTCATTTTAATAACCCCCTTGATTGTGTCGTGTAAATGCCTGTAAATTGTCATTTCCTGATAGATATTCCTATCTGATTATATTATAATATATAAAATATATAATGTCAACAACATTTAAAATTTTTTATGAATTTTGTGAAAATTAGCAAAAAGTGGCAAGTTGTTGGCCATATAGCAATAATTGACTATTGAAATTTATGCTCTTTACATTTTCTTTATAATGATGTATAATATAAGTAAAGGCGGTGGTAAAATGACTGAATATCTGAAAAAATATATGGAAGAAACAAATAAACGGCTGAGAAATTATGCCGATAAAGCCGAACTGGAAGAAATTCTTCTGGAGCATAAGGACAAAATCGCCTTTATGCAGCACGAAAGGCTCGTTCACTTCCTCGTGACAATGTTGTTTGCAATTGTCCTTTCAATTTTCATCTGCACCTTTTTATTTACCGAAAATCCTGCGCTTATGCTTCTTGTAGTCATAATTATTGTGCTGCTTGGATTTTACATAAAGCACTATTATTTTCTTGAAAATACCGTTCAGAAAATGTACGTAATCTATGATGATATATTGAATTTACGCCGAAAGGAGGCTGAAAGTCTTGACGAAAAAAGAAATAGCAAAGCTTGCCTGTGAGGAATTGCAAAAAATTTACCCCGATGTGAAATGCTCTCTCGACTACACAAAGCCCTATGAACTGATGATTGGGGCAAGACTTGCGGCACAATGCACCGATGCGAGAGTAAACATCGTTACAAAGACGCTTTTCAAGAAATATCCTAATCTTGAAGCCTTTGCCAATGCGGATATTGAGGAACTTGAACAGGACGTTAAGCCCTGCGGATTTTATCACACAAAAGCAAAGAGCATCAAGGAAATGGCAGGGCAGCTAATAAACAATTTCGGGGGAGAAGTTCCCGACACTATGGAGGAACTGCTGACACTTTCGGGAATTGGCAGAAAAACGGCTAATCTTATGCTGGGTGATATTTTCGGCAAGCCTGCAATTGTAACGGATACCCATTGTATACGCATAACGGGGCGGCTTGGACTTACGAAAAACAAAGAGCCTGCAAAGGTTGAAAAGGATTTGATAAAGCTTATTCCTCCCGAAAAATCCAGTCATTTCTGTCATCAGATTGTGGAATTCGGCAGGGATATATGCAGTGCAAGAAAGCCGAAATGCGGCGACTGTCCATTGAATTACTTCTGCAAATATTATAACGGAGGGAATAAATAATGCTTTTTACATTTGAACTTAAAACCCCTGCACAGGGACTTATCAACATCACAGCTGAAGTTGAGGAGGCTATCAAGGAAAGCGGAATTCTTGAGGGAATATGCGTGGTTTTCTGTCCTCATACAACAGCGGCAATTACCATAAATGAAAATGCCGACCCCGATGTGAAATCGGATTTCATCAAGGGAATGGATAAATTTTTCCCTGATTTAAGCGAATTTCAGCATTGCGAGGGCAATTCCGATGCACACATAAAATCTTCCGCCATAGGAGCAAGCGAAACCATAATTATCAAAGGCGGCAGACCTCTCCTCGGCACTTGGCAGGACGTTTATTTCTGCGAATTTGACGGGCCGAGAAACAGAAAATTCTACGTAAAAACCTTATAAATGAACATCTAAAAAACTCCTGCCAAAATCTCGGCAGGAGTTTTTTATAAAATCTTATTGTCAGGGTATTGAATAATTATTTAGCTGAAACTGCTTTTTCGTATTCAGCCTGTGTAATAGGAAGTGACTTGCTGTCGATAAGCTTAGCGTCAACCGCCTGAATTGCAAGAGCATCTGAAACTGAAAGTCCGCCGCCATTGTCAATAACATCGGCATTAAGCTTACCTTCCGCAGAAAGCACATACTTATCGGGGTTGCAGAGTGTCTGGAAAATTGCTGAAGCGTCTGCAATTGAAATAATGCCGTCATTATTTGCGTCGCCTGCCAATGTCATCTTATCGGTAGGCTTATCCTCTGAATTAACAGCATCAGCTGCCTCGTCATTGATAAATGAGAGAACCCATGCAAATGATGCGTTCCATTCAAGGTTAGTTTCATTTACAGACCATGCCTCCCATGAGTCAGCATAACATCTCTGTGTCGGATTATCGTAAGCAAAGGGGTCAAATCCTAAATGACGTAGATAATCTGTAAGTTCAGCACTTGGACCGCCTACAAGAATTCCATCGGGAGCCATTGGTAATGTCTGATAAATTTCATTCAGCCAGTACTTATGATGAGGATTCTTTGCGTAGTAAGAGCCGTAACCTGTAACATATGAGAATGACATCGGGTTAGTTCCGAGGAGATAGTCAAGAGTCTGTGCGGCACCGTTGATATAGCCTGCCTTATCAGTAATATCGTAAGCGTAAGCCATAATAAGTGCGTTATTTAAAGCAATAGCATTTGAACCTTTTCTGTATCCGTTAATCTCAATATGCGGAGCTAAACCACTTGGATCGTTATAACCCTTGTCTGTAATTTTATATGGTATGCCATAGCCCTGATTCTGCTGAATTTCAATATACTTATCAGCAGCTGCAACAATTGCATCATTTACATCCTTTGCTGTGTAATCGGGGAGAAGGTCACTGTTAAGTGCAAGTGTAAGTGTACCTGCTGCACCGGTATCACGCCAGTTAAGTGAAGAATTTACTTCCTGGTGAAGCATTCCCGGATATGGTTCAATAATTTCTGTTGGAATCTTGAATGCATTCTTGTATTTAGCAAGCTCGCTAAGATACTTATTAGCGAGTTTGCCTGCATCCATTCTTGAAGCTGATACGAAAATTTCACAAGCTGCCCAGTATGCTTCGTCTGTTACATTGTTATCACCGTAAGCCGCACCGCCCTTTGCCTGCATTGAAGGAGCATAGAGTGAATCCTCACGAAGTTCCTCAGCTGTAGTAATCATTTGATATTCAGGGTGTATTTCTTGAGCATCATCATACTCATAATAGTGCTTCTGATATGCTTCATATGCTTCAACAGCACTGTTGAGATAGTTCGCAGCCTTTTCTGCATCGTAAGGAGCCCAGAGTCTTGCAGCCTGTGCAGCACAAGCAGCATAGTTCAATGTAGCTGCAAACGTAGGAGGCTTAACTACACGTGCAGCAGGCTCACATTCATAATCAGGCTGCGGATAAAGCGGCTGTTTCACACTATCCTGTACCATATGATAATAGAGTCCTGCATATTCACCCCATGTAGGCTCATCTGACTGAACTTTCATTTTTGCCATCCAGTCAAGCTCATATGCAACTTCGTCAAGAATCTCGGGAACATCATTCTTGTTTTCGGGAACAACTACAAGACCTGAACCGTCGTCAAACTTAGCAGCCTTTTCATTGAGAAGTGATCTCTCGTACATATTCATGAGAGTCCAAGCAGTCATACCGCCGCCTACAACAGACTTTCCGTAGTCGCTTGTATTATACCAGCCGCCGTTTATGTCGATAGTTGATGAACCATAAGTTTTTGACGCTTCCTCAGAAGAATTATATCCGTTCACCCATTTTTTCTGAACATATCCTCTGTCGGCCTTATTCAGTCCCTTATGGGCAAGTTCTGATTGATCACCTGATGTGATGTATTCAGGTAAAATATCAATTCCTGAACGGTTATGATAGTAAAGATTAAGCGCATTTGTCAGCATATTTCTGTCAGCTATGCTGTAAATATCATCTGCAATTCTGAAATTGAATGAACGCCAGTTTGTTGCGGCAATGCGGAGATAATACTCACCGGGAGTTTTAAATTCGCTGAAATCAAGTTTGCACACATTATCACCTGAATCGGCATCCTTGAACTTCTTGCCTGAAACGCCCTCATATACAACCTTGCCTGTATTTACATCAACAAGTTCAAAGTCGTAGCTATCATGTTCCAATTTAATTGTTGATGATTTTGGAGTAATTGAACCTGCATTATCGCCGAATGTTGCAACCTTTGCAAGTTCGGGAAGATAACCAAGCTGATTTACAGAGATAAAGTTGACAACTTCATCATCAACCATAAGCTGTTCGGGATTTTTCTTTGCCGCACTGTCACGGTCTGTATATAACATTATTGTTTTATCGTATTCACAGGTATTGGTATCTTCGGGACAGGTTGTACAGATAATAGACATATCATCGAACCAGATTTCGTCACCGTCCTGAGTGTTGCCTTCGTACTGAGTACCGTCAGCATACTGGAATACCCATTCAACATTTTCAAGGTCCTTTGTAGGTGTAAATGTACCCTCAAATGTCTGATAGGAAGTTGTCAGAATAAATGCCTTGCCCCACTGACCGTCCATGTGTGGTCCCATCTGGAATTCATCGCCGTTTCCAACGAAATATTCCTCGTCACCTTTGTAATTTCCTATTTTAGAACCAAGCTCAATACCGCTTCTGTTTGCTTTAGCCTTAAAGCTTACTTCATATGTATGACCTTTCTTGAAGCTGAGATTTTTGTGTTTGAACTGGAGATCCCACTTCTCGCCGTCATAGCCACGGGCCTTCAGAATTGTAACATGAGCTGTACCGTCCTCCACAGCATACTGCTGTTTTGCAGGACTGCTGCTTACAAAATGCCATGGGAGAAGCTTATAGTCAAAGGAAGTTTCACCAAGCACCTGCACTTCATTTGTTGCAGCAGGAGGTGTTGCAACAGGAGGTGTTGTAGTAGTTGTTGGTGTGGTAGTTGTCTTAGGCTTTGTTGCAGTTGACGTAGTTGTGGTTGACTTTGGCTTTGTAGTAGTTGTCTTAGGCTTTGTAGTAGTTGTCTTAGGTTTTGTTGTTGTAGTTGCAGTTGTGGTAGTTGGTGTTGCGAACTCGGGATTTTCATATTGGTTACAGTCATCAAGTTCATCACATGATGTACAGATAATTGACATATTGTCAAACCAGATTTCATCGCCGTCAACAGCGTTACCATCATACTGAGTACCCTTAGCATAATGGAAGCCCCACTCAACAGCCTCTAAATCCTTTGTACAGGTAAATTCACCCTCAAAGGTCTGATATTCGGTAGTCAATGTAGCAGCTTTGCCCCACTGACCGTCCATATGCGGACCTGCCTCAAATGCTTCTCCGTTGAGGACAACATATTCCTCATCGCCTTTAATAGTAGCAATCTGACTGCAAAGCTGCATACCGCTGCGTTTTGCCTTAGCGTCAAAGCGAATTTTGTAGGTGTGACCTTTTTTGAAACTGAGATTTCTGTATCTGAACTGTAAATCCCATTTTTCGCCGTCTGAACCTTCGGACTCGTTAATTGTGATGTGAACCGCACCGTCTTTAAGCTCAAACTCCTGTGAAGCAGGAGCTGACTCAACTGTCTGCCATGGCAGTATTTTGCTGTCAAAGGTAGTTTCGGCGAGCAGCTCGGCTGATGCGTTAAAAGGCGCATAAGCTGCGGTTGTGGATGTGAGCATTGCGGCAGCCATAATACTTGACGCAAATGCTTTTGGAAAATGTTTTTTCATTTTCAATTACCCCCTCATGATTTTATCATGAAAATATATTTTTTTAACTACAGCAATCAGTACTATTCGCCATAGTTACAATTATATCATACCATATAAATTTACAAAAGTAAATACATTTTATCACTTTTTGTATATTCTTCTAATAAAATTATCAACTTTTGTTAATTTTAACCAAATAACAATTGACTAATTCTGTTGAAGTGCTGACTATTTTTTTAAAGTACTGTTTATATATTGATTTTTTTAGCAATAAATGATATAATAACAAAGGCATAACAGACACAAAAAATTAAAAGAAAAAAATTTCAAAAAAATGTGACCTGAGGGTTTCTTGGTGCGTTATATAAGCAGAGAGGTGAGAAATGAGTATTATCGGAAACAAAAAGGCGGATATTGCCGCTATATATGAACGCAACGCTGATATGCTCTTTCGTCTTGCACTCTCTTATCTGCAATGTTCCGCCGATGCACAGGACGCTGTACAGGATGTGTTTGCGGCATATCTGAAAAATCCCAAGAATTTTTCGGATACCGACCACGAAAAAGCATGGTTTGTGCGTGTTACCGTAAACCGCTGTCTTGACCTGTTAAGGCGAAAAAAGGTGAGAAATCACATTCCCATAGATGAAATTGCAGAAACTCTTGCACAGCCTGATGACGGCACAGCCTCCCTTGCGGCGGAGGTAACGGGATACCTTGCCGAAATTCCCGAAAAAAACCGTTCAGCCGTTGTGCTTCATTATCTTGAAGGCTATTCCGTTGAGGAAGTTGCACAAATGCTCGATATATCCGTATCAGCGGTGAAAATGCGGCTTTCCCGTGGACGAGATGCTCTCAAAAGTGTAATGGGCATCTCTAAAAACCCCTTTTGAGAAAAAACAGCTATGCACGACATCTGCTGCGTCAACCTCCCTCGGAGTGCGGCAGCACGCCTTCGGAAGGTTTCATTGCAGCTGCCGCACCTATCTGTTTTTTCTTTAATCAAACGAGTTTTTAGAGATGCCCTAATGTCAAAGGAGGAGAAGAATGTTTGACCAAAAACAATCAGCCGCCTTCCGAAGTATTACCGCCCCCGATGAACTGAGGGAAAAGATTCTTGCTATGGAGCAGGGGAGTAAGCGGAAACCGCATATCATAATAAGTATATGCACCGCAGCCGCCTGCCTGCTGCTTATAGCGGCAATTCCTCTGTTGAACAGAACTTTGCAGAGAAATCCTGTGTTTTATGTCAACGGAACAACAATTGAAAGTGATGCTGTACTTTTGACCGAAAGCGGCGAAGCAGCACCGATTATGGCAAGAGCAGTTCCGAAATACACGGCTGAAATTTCTGCGGAATTCCCGAAAAAAACGGTTCTCACGGTTTCAGAGGGAAATATGGAGCTGATTAACCCCGACAGCACAGGAGTTATCAGCAGCGGTACAGAATGTACGGCAGACGGAGAGGTTCTTATCCGTTGGAGCGTGGATATTCCCGTAAATGATGCGGAATATTACCTCACAGCCGATACAAAGGGCGAAATTCAGAAATTTGTGCTGTATTACGACTTCGGCAAATCTGCATGGTATATTATGCAGGAAAATAACTAATAATGAAAGTAAAAAGGAGAAATGTAAAATGAAAAAGGTATTTTTAATGATTTTAACAGCAGCAATGCTCAGTATGACAGCGTGTGCAGGCGGAAACACAAGTGAGAATTCCACACCTACAGAGCCTGCAACAGAGGCAACTACAGAGGCTCCCACAGAAGAATTAACAGAAGAAGTAACAGAGGCACCCACAGAGGAAGTTACTGACGCTCCCGTTGAGGAAGAAACAGACGCTCCTGCCGATGAAAACGGTGCAGGCGGCGATACTGCTGTATCAGGCGGTACATTAGGCGAAACTCTCCTTGCTGATTTCAAAGAGAGAGCAGCAGATGAATCCGCAACAGCACAGGCAATTGCTGAAGGACTTATGACAAATCCCGCAATTCTTTTCGGACCTATGACAATGCCTGTTGAACCGGGACTTCTCTCAGGTTTCGGCAATACTGAAATTACAGGTTTCAAGGAGGGCGTTACATTCGCTCCAATGATTGGTTCAATTGCTTTCGTTGGCTATGTATTCGACCTTGAGGAGGGTACAGACGGTGCGGCATTTATGCAGACTCTTAAAGATAACGCTGACCTCAGATGGAATATCTGCGTTGAGGCTGAAGAAATGGTATGCGAGCAGGTAGGCAACAAGGTATTCTTCGTAATGTGTCCCAAGACTCTTGAGGGCTGATAATCACGGGCGGCATGAATAATGCCGCCTTTTTGAAAGGTGAGATTTTATGCTGTTTTCAAGTATTACGTTTCTGTATTATTTCTTCCCTGCCGTTCTGATACTCTATTTCATTGCTCCGAAAATGCTGAAAAATACGGTTCTGCTTTTGTCGAGCCTTATATTTTATGCATGGGGCGAACCGAAATATATCTTCCTTATGCTCATAAGCATCATCTGCGGCTATGTCTGCGGATTGCTCATAGAAAAATTCAAGGGAAAAACCGCTTCAAAAGTCACCCTCGTTTTTTCCTGCCTTATAAGCCTTGGTATGCTTGGGTATTTCAAATATGCGGATTTCTTCATTACAAATTTCAACGCAGTTACGGGACTTTCCCTGCCCCTTTTGAAAATTGCCCTGCCAATCGGAATAAGCTTTTACACCTTTCAGATTTTAAGCTATACCGTTGACGTATACCGTGGAACTGTTCCTGCACAGCGGAATTTTATCAATCTTGCGGCATATGTGACAATGTTCCCACAGCTTATTGCAGGGCCTATTGTCCGTTATTCCGATGTTGAAAAACAGCTTACGGAGCGTACCCATTCCATTGCTAAGACATCGGAGGGCGTAAGGCGGTTTGTCTGCGGACTTTCAAAGAAAATTTTCATTGCCAATATTCTTGGCGAACTGGCAGGTCTTTTCCTTGCGTCAAAAGAGCAGTCGGTGCTTTTCTGCTGGATTTACGCCGCCGCCTATTCATTGCAGATTTACTTCGATTTTTCGGGTTACAGCGATATGGCGGTAGGTCTTGGTAAAATTTTAGGCTTTGATTTTATGGAGAATTTCAACTATCCTTATATTTCGTCGAGTATTACTGAATTCTGGCGTAGGTGGCACATTTCCCTCGGCTCGTGGTTCCGTGACTATGTGTATATCCCTTTGGGCGGAAATCGTGTATCAAAGCTTTTATGGTTCAGAAATATTTTCATTGTGTGGATGCTGACAGGCTTCTGGCACGGTGCGAACTGGAATTTCATCGTGTGGGGATTGTATTTCGCAGTATTCCTCATTATGGAAAAACTCTGGCTGAAAGATTTTCTGTCAAAGAATAAAATTTTCGGTCATTTCTACGTTCTTATCCTCGTTATGATAAGCTTTGTAATATTTGGTGCACCCGATTTCAGGCTTTCATTTGAGTGTATAAAGGGTATGTTCGGATTTGCAGGACTTCCCCTTGCAACGGCAGAAACCCTCTATTATCTGAAAAGCTACGGCTTGATTTTAGTAATTGCCGTTATCGGTTCAATGCCCCTGCCGAAAAAGCTTTACGCAATGGCGGAGAAGAAATTCCCCGCAGTTACAGCAGTTGCAGAACCTGTAGCAGTTGTAGCATTGCTGCTGCTTGCTACGGCATATTTAGTTGACGGTTCATTCAATCCATTCCTTTATTTCCGTTTCTAAGGAGGTGTCGGTATGAAAAAATTTAAAGATATAGCGGCACTTGTAGGTGCAGGTGCGGTGGTTTTCGGCTTTTCCTTATGGGGAATTTTCGGCGGAAAAAGCGATTTTTCCGAAAGTGAAAGACGAGTTCTTGCAAAGTTCCCCGATGTAAATGCGGAAACGGTATTTTCGGGAAAGTTTATGACGGAGTTTGAAAGCTATTCCCTCGACCATTTCCCTATGCGTGACACTTTCAGAGGTATGAAGTCAGCGGCAGTTCTTAACGTATTCCAACAGGCTGAAACCAACGGACTTTACGTGGAAAAGGGCTATATTGCCAAGGCTGAAAAGGAACTTTCAGATGAAATGATAAGTCATTCCGCCGACCATTTTCAGAGTATTTACGATAAATTCCTCAAATATACGGACGCAAAGGTATATTTTTCAATTGTTCCCGATAAGCATTATTTTCTTTCAGAGGAAAGAGGCAGCCTTGCCCTTGACTATGACAAGCTTGTGTCGGAAATGCGTGACAGGACGGATTATATGGAGTATATCGACATTTTTCCTTTGCTGTCAATTGAGGATTACTACAAAACCGATACCCATTGGCGGCAGGAGTGCATAACCGATGTTGCGGCGGCTATCGGCAAGGCAATGGGAGTTGAGCCGAAAAGCGACTATGTAACCCTTGAACTCGACAATTCGTTCTACGGCGTTTATTACGGTCAGCTGGCACTTCCGCTGAAACCCGATAAGCTTTACTATCTCAACAGCCCTATTCTTGATGAATGTACCGTGACAAGCTATAACACGGGAATGCCTGTTGAAAAAAGCGTTTACGATATGGAAAAGGCGGCAAGCCGTGACCCCTATGAAATTTTCCTCGGCGGTGCTGATCCCCTTATAATTATTGAAAATCCCAACGCTGAAAGGGAAAAAGAGCTTGTGGTATTCCGTGACTCATTCGGCAGCAGCCTTGTGCCTTTGCTTGTAAGCGAATATTCAAAGGTTACGCTGATTGATACCCGATATATGCAGAGTGCCGCTATTGGCAGCTTTGTGAAATTCGACAATCAGGATGTGCTTTTCCTCTACAGCACACTTATTCTCAATAACAGCCTTGCGATGAAATAACAAAAACGGCAGCATTTATGCCATTAGATTTGTCTACTAACATTTTAGGGATTGGTATAACAAAAACGGCAGGATTTCTTATCTGAAACCCTGCCGTATTTTTATGGGGAGCAATATTATTCAGTTGCAAATTCCATATTCAGCAAATCGAATTTCTTCGGATTAACAACATCACATGATTCGTCCCAATTTAAATGAGAGAATTTCTGATTTAATGCCTTTACATCGTTGATATACCATTCGTCAGAAAGAAAATCCCCTACATTTTCGCAATGTAAAATATCGCATTTTACATTCAGCTTATCTGAAACGAATGCAACTTTGTAATAACGATGAACAAGACAGCAGATGTCCTCGTTTTTATCAAGTATTCTTAACCACTTGCAGCCCTCGTCTATGGAATTTGGGTAGCAGGTGAAAGAATTGGGAATCTGTGATAAAATATCCTTTACCGCCGTTGATAATGTTTCTTCATTTTCGTGGAAACCTAAGTTCACGCTTTTTGCCAATACATCCTCAAAATTTTTCATAATAAACCTCTCTTAAATTGCGTCTTTAAACTTATATATGACCTTTTATGGGCATATATTTTTTATATTATACCACAGTATAGCAAAGTATGTCAAGCGAATTCGCTGTAATTTTTCAAAAAATCGCATTTGCCGCCATACAAAGGAGAATTCCCACTGCTGTGGGGATTGCCATAGCAGCTGCCGTCCATTTCAGACTGCCCGTTTCCTTTTTAATTGTAAGGCAGGTGGTGGCACAGGGGAAATGGCAGACCGTCAGAATAAGCATACTCACAGCCGTTCCTATTGTCCAGCCGTTATCGGTGAGAAGTTCCCGAAGTGACGATATATCGCCCATATCCACTAAACTTCCCTGACACAGATATGTCATAAGAATTATGGGAACTACAATTTCATTGGCAGGAAATCCAAAAATAAACGCCATTAAAATTACGCCGTCAAGTCCCATAAGTTCGCCTAAAGGATTGAGGAATTCAGAAATAATCGACAAAACCGAACTATCGCCGATATATATATTCGCTCCCAGCCATATGAGAATACCGCAGGGGATAGCCGCTGTGCAGGCTCTGCCAAGGACAAATACCGTCCTGTCGAGGAATGAACGGACGAGAACACGTAAAATCTGTGGTTTGCGGTATGGCGGCAATTCCAGCGTATACGATGAGGGAGTGCCTTTGAGAATGGTTTTCGACAGCAAAGCCGATATGCCGAGAGTTACCGCAACTCCGAAAAGTATCACTCCGAGAAGTGCCGCCCCCGAAAGGAAAGTTCCGCCTATGCCGCCGCTGCTGACAAAAAACAGGGAAATAACGGCAATAATTGTGGGAAATCGTCCGTTGCAGGGCGTGAAAACATTTGTGAGAATTGCTATTAATTTTTCACGAGGGGAGTCGATAACGCTGCATCCCGTAACTCCGCAGGCATTGCAGCCAAGTCCCATAGCCATAGTTATTGCCTGTTTTCCGCAGGCTCCCGAACATTTGAAACAGCGGTCAAGATTAAAGGCAATCCTCGGTAAATAGCCGAAATCCTCCAAAATCGCAAACATTGGGAAAAATATAGCCATAGGCGGCAGCATAACGGAAACTACCCAAGCAACAACTTTGTAAATTCCCTGTATCAGCAGGCTTTCCACCCATTCAGGGGCATTAACCGCAAAAAGTCCCTCCGACATTTTATCCCCGAGGGCGAAAAGCAGTTGGCTCAAAAGCTCCGAGGGATAATTTGCACCAACCGCCGTAATCCAAAGAATAACCGCAAAAAGCAGCAGCATAATGGGAATTCCCGTAGATTTCCGCAGAAAAATTCTGTCAAGGCGGCGGTCGGTTTTATCGGGTTCAGTTTTTGAACAGCTGACGGTGAGATTAGCGATTTCAGCGGCTTTTCGGGAAATATCCTCAATTGTATCAGTTTCGGAAATGGCATAATCGGAGGTTTTCGGGGAATTTTCCTCTGTGAGGATATTTTTCATAGTGCGGCATAGTTCATCAAGTCCACGCTTATTTCTTGCTGACGTAAAAACAACAGGAACGCATAAAAGTTCGCTTAGTTTATCCTTGTCGATTATGTAACCCTTTTTCTCCGCCTCATCAATGAGATTAAGGCATAAAATCGTTTTCGGCACGGCACTTATAATCTGCAAAGCAAGATACAAATTCCGTTCAAGGCAGGAGGAATCGCAGACTACCACGGCACAATCGGGATTTTCCGTGAGGATAAATTGTCGGGCGGTTTCCTCCTCCGCCGATGCCGCACGGAGAGAATATGCCCCGGGAATATCGGTAAGAGTTACGGATATACCGTCATATTCAAGCTGTCCCTCGGCACAGGCTACAGTTTTGCCTGCCCAGTTTCCCGTATGCTGGTCAAGTCCTGTCAATGCGTTGAATACGGTGGATTTCCCCACATTGGGATTACCTGCAAGAACAGCGGTAAAATGTGTTTTTTCGTTCATAGCAACCTCCAATTTTTCGGAATATTACTATTATATGAGCCGTAGACTTTTTTAATTCATATAAAAGCCGTTAGCTGTTAGCTATTAGCCTTTAGCCGTTAGCCATTAGCCTTTAGCCATTAGCCGTTAGTTGGTGGAGCAATATATTTCATACCACACCCATCATATTCATTTAATTTTCAATAACTATTGCAAAAAGCTTCGGAATGTGGTAAAATAAAGTTGTACCTAATTTAGGAACAACTACTTTTAAAAGGGCGTGTAAAATATGTCTGTAAATTATGATGTAATTATAGCCGGCTGCGGAGTTGCAGGTCTGTATGCCGCATTAAACCTCCCACAGAGCCTTAATATCCTTATTCTCTGCAAAAAGGATTTGTCCCTCTGCAATTCTATGCTTGCTCAGGGCGGTATTGCAGGCGTTTA
Source organism: Ruminococcus sp. (assembly GCA_045539715.1). Lineage (GTDB taxonomy): Bacteria > Bacillota > Clostridia > Oscillospirales > Ruminococcaceae > Ruminococcus. Next base: position 30,622 of record JAZQFV010000061.1, read on the forward strand.
TAATTCCGAAACCGACAATATCCAGTATCACCAGAATGATACCCTCATTGCAGGCAGCTTCAAGAATAACGTGGACGCTGTTCAGACTCTCGTAAGCGAAGCCGCACAGGATATCGAGCGTATCATCAATATGGGCGTTGAATTCGATAAAAATCCCGACGGAACTTTCCACCGCACTCTCGAGGGCGGTCACAGTCACCACCGTGTATTCCACAAGGCTGATTCCACAGGTAAGGAAATTACTACGACACTTCTTGAAAATGTCCGTAAGCTGCCTAATGTAACTATCCTTGAAAATACAATTATGTGTGAAACAAGACGTACATATACAGGCTATTCCGCACTTTTAAAGGATAAGAACGACACATATTCCACCGTTAACTGTCACTTTATGATACTTGCCACAGGCGGTATCGGCAGAGTATATCAGTTTACTACAAATTCTGCAATTGCTACAGGTGACGGTATTACATTCGCCTATGAAATGGGTGCAAAAATCAAGAATTTAAGCTATGTGCAGTTCCACCCAACCGCTTTCAATAACCGTACAACCCGTGAGTGTTTCCTTATTTCCGAGGCTGTACGTGGCGAGGGAGCATATCTCCTCAACTGCCATAAGGAACGCTTTATGCACAACTATGATAAGCGTCTGGAGCTTGCTCCCCGTGATGTAGTTTCCCATTCTATCGTCCTTGAATCAAGAAAGCAGAATTCCACCGATTTCTACCTTGATATAAGTTATAAGGACAGCGAATTCCTCAAAAATCGTTTCCCGATGATTTACAAAAATCTCCTTGAACAGGGATACGACCTTACAAAAGAGCCTGTGCCGATTTTCCCATGCCAGCATTATTTAATGGGCGGAATTGACGTTGACAGCAACTCTGAAACAACTCTGCCAAATCTCTATGCCTGCGGAGAATGTTCACACACAGGCGTTCACGGCAGCAACCGCCTTGCAAGCAATTCGCTCCTTGAAGCCCTTGTATTCTCACGTAAGGCGGCTGAAAATATTGCAACAAAGCTTGACACAGTATCCGAAAGCTTTGAGGAAGTGCAGTTTGACGCACATATGGGAAATGACCGCATACCCGCAGGTATCCGCACCGAAACAAGAAAAATTATGCAGAACAGCTATTTCGTAATTCCCGATAAAGAGGCGGCAGCCGAGGGATTAAAGCGTGTAACTGAAATCCGCAATGACCTTTTAAGCGGGAAATACGTGGTTGACGCTGACTATGTCCTTGCAAAGTCAATTGTTACAGTTGCGTATATCATTCTGAACGAGGTTATACAGTAAAGGAGAAATTTTATGAAGCTTTTACAATGCTATATTGACAATATAATTACAAATGCCCTTATGGAGGATATAAATTATATCGACGCTGCGGCTGATAATCTTATTCCCCCTGAACACGAAAGTTCCGCATATTACGTGGCAAAGGACAGCGGAGTTGTCTGCGGAATTGAAATTGCAAAGCGTGTTTTCGAGCTTTCAGGAGAAAATGTAACATTCAAAATCCTTATGGCTGACGGCACGAAGGTGAAAAAGGGCGATATTATTGCCGAATTGGAGGGAAGCACTCTCACAATGCTCAAAGGCGAAAGAACTGCTCTCAACATTTTACAGCATATGTCGGGAATTGCTACAGCTACAAATAAATGCGTTGAACTTGTGGCAGGCACGAAAGCTGCTGTTACCGATACAAGAAAGACTCTGCCGGGACTTCGTGCATTGCAGAAATATGCCGTAACAGTAGGCGGCGGAAAAAATCACCGCTATAACCTTTCAGATGCGGCAATGCTGAAAGATAACCACATTGACGCATACGGCGGAATTACTGCGGCTGTATCGGCTCTCCGTGAAAAAATCGGTCATACGGTAAAAATTGAGGTTGAAGTGCGTACTCTTGACGAGTTGAGAGAGGCCCTTGACAACAAGGTTGAGATTATTATGCTTGACAATATGTCCTGCGAGGAAATGAAAGAGGCTGTTGAAATTACAAACGGCAGAGCACTTCTTGAAGCGTCGGGAAATGTAACTGCTGAAAATATCCGTTCCGTAGCTGAAACAGGAGTTAATATCATTTCCCTCGGTGCGTTGACACATTCCGTTAAATGCTTTGATATTTCAATGAAGATTAAGAAAAAGTAAGCCTTTAGCTGTTAGCCTTTAGCCATTAGCCTTTGGCAGTCCGCCAATCAACATAATAACCGTTTACTGTAGGAGCGGATATTATCCGCCCGAAATTCAGGTTTTTCGACAATCTCTAAGCATATCTTTTTTGTTATCCGCACATACTATTTTTCAAAAGGAGATGATATCTTGTTAAAAATATTTTTCGGCAGTCACCCCGATGAAATCTACAATACTGAAAAATACTATTCACACCAATATGATAAAAACTGGGTTATGGAACCATTTGCTCAGAAAATAATAGCAGACATTGACGACTCAACAGTAATAGCTCCCGATGTTATAAAAAATGACATTTTTGGTTTGTTCGATTCGGATAATTTATCGGCAGGTGTAAAAACTCTTTTGCTTATTTACAACAAGCCGAAAATGATATTCAACATCTCCAACTGCGGTGACAACTGTGCTAAATATATTCTTGAAATGGCTGTAAATAGGGATATAACCGTATGTCTGCATCACCTTATGGATTTTGGCAATGATTTTTCATTTAAGGTAATCAACGACAGGCGAAGAAAAGTTATATCTGACCCTATGGAATACCTCTCCCTTGCACATCAGTATTTAAGAGGTAAAACGAATGAAGGGTAAATTTAAAATATCAGTAAAAAACCGTTTTATTTCATTTAATTTCACCCTTGAAAGAAATGTAACAATTTTAACAGGTGACAGCGGAACGGGAAAAACAAAGCTTATCAATATGGTAAGGGATTTTTCTGAATTTGGTAAATCAAGCGGTGTTACGCTGAAATGCGACAAGCCTTGTCTTGTATTAGAGGGCAGGAACTGGGAAACTGACCTTGAAAATACTCACGAAAGTATTATTTTTGTTGAGGAAAGTACACCGTTTCTCACTTCTTATGATTTTGCCCGAAGAATTAAAAATTCCGATAACTATTATGTACTCGTGACAAGAGAGCTTTTGCCGCAGATTCCATACAGCATTGACTCAATTAAACAAATCCGAAAAAACGGTAAAAAATCAACCTTTGAAAGCATTTACAAGAATATTTCCGTAAAGGATATATCAGATTTTCCGTATGAACTGGCAATTATTGAGGACAGCAAAACAGGTTTTCAGTTTTACACAAAGGCAAGTGAGGGAACTAATATGGAGTGTATCAGCTCCAATGGAAAAAGCGGAATTGTAGATTTGCTCAATAAAAACAAGAATAAAAAAGTCCTTATAATAGCTGATTCAGCTGCACTCGGTTCAGAAATCAGAGAACTTGTGTACTTCAAGGAAAAATTACAGAATAAAACGGATTTCTTTCTGCCTGAAAGCTTTGAATGGCTTATTCTTCGCTCTGATATTTTCAGCGGCAGTACGGATATACAGGAAATTCTTGAAAATCCTGTGGATTATATCGACTGTCAGGAATATTTCAGCTGGGAGCAGTTTTTCACTATTCTGTTGGTAAATTCTACCAAAGGTAAAGCCAATCTTGAATATCCCAAAAATAAAAGTCAGCTTCCTTCGGGATATTTAAACGAAAGCAATATTGATAAGATATTGAACGCAATGAAGATTAAGAAGAAATAAGCCTTTAGCCTTTCGGCAATGCGTAATTCGTAATGCGTAATGCGTAATTATGTGGACGGCTGATATAATTTGTAGGGACACAGCGTGCTGTGTCCGCAATTTACGTAATCATAGTTGCATTTGTGTAGTAGGGGCGGATATTATCCGCCCGAAATTTCATTTTGGAATTACGAATACAACACGTCATATTCGTTATATAATATAACATCACATTCTAAGGAGTATGATAATCTGATATGAGCAGCGAAAAAAAACAAAAACTAACTAAAGCAGAATTAAGAAGAAAAGAAACATTTGAAAAACTGGCTGAGGGACTTGCAGCTGAGGGATACACGCAAAAGATACTAAAACTCAATTTTGTGGAAATAAATGTCCTCACACTTCTTATTGCAATACCCTTTATGATTCCGTTTCTGGCAGCTTTCCGACTGTTTGGCAACGAATTTACCACAGATGGCGGAACATCGTTTGTAGCCCTTATTGCATTTCTTCTATTGATAGTAGTCCATGAGTTGCTCCATGGCATAGCCTTTTCACATTTTGCAAGTGACGGCTGGAAATCCGTTTCTTTCGGTTTCAACGTAAAATATTGCTGCCCCTACTGCAATTGCTTACAGCCCCTAAAGAAAAAGCCGATGATTATATGTGCGTTGCTGCCCACTATAGTGTTAGGCTTCGGATTCGGAATAGCGGCAGTAATCAGCGGCTCTTCCCTGCTTCTGCTGATTTCATGCTTAAATATCGCAGGTGGCGGCGGAGATTTATTCATCGTCCTGAAAGTGCTTCTTTACAAGACGAAATGTAAGGATGTACTTTTCATCGACCACCCCTACGAAATAGGCACAGCTGTATTTGAAAGATAATATAAAGGACGTTCCATAGCGGAGCGTCCTTTTTGCGTTTGCTCCAATAAGCATTACAATAAAATTATTTTTTGATACTGATGAAATAATGCTTGTGTGATATAAAAATACAAATCGATATAATATATGTGGATAATTGTTTGTGTATGTTGTATATTGACATTTGATGCATATTAGTTGTATAATTAATACATACGGCGAATATGTCGTATATTATACAGCTGCAACATAAAAGTTGCATACACGACGTTTATACATCTAAGGAGGACTTTATGAAAAACAATCTCAAACGAATTATTGCCGCAGGAGCAAGTGCATTATTACTTTTACCTGCTATTCCCGGCGAAACAATCACATCTCCCGTAGTTATGAGTGCCAGTGCCGCTATCAGCACAGGTATCGGTGATGGTCTTAGCTGGGAACTTACAAACAACAATAAGACACTTACTATCTATGGAAGCGGTACAATGCTTGATTTCAGAAGTGCAAGTGCAGTACCATGGAGAGGAAAGGCATCAGGAATTACAAAAGTTGTTCTTCCAAGCGGATTAGAAAATATCGGTGCTTATGCTTTTGCAAACTGCTCATCATTGAAGTTCATTTCTATTCCTGATACTATTGAGAAAATCGGAGTTAACGCATTCTACAATTCCGGATTGCAGATGGCTGATTTCAATATGACAAACAGAACAATTGATGAAACAGCTTTCTTAAACACACCTTTCTACAGAAACAAATTCACAACTGAAGTTCACCCAAACAGCAACAAAGGTGCTGCTTCAACAATGACAGGCAAACAGGTTGTTGTTAACGTTTTTGTAAACGAAATTCAAGCTGAAGTAAGAAATAAAACGAAAATAAAGAACAGCGATACTTTTGAAATTGATCCTAATACAGAATTCACTTTTATACACTCAAACCATTATTCTTCAAGCTACTACAGAGCTAAAAAAGAAGATATATCCTTTAATTTTGTTTCAAGCTTTGATGTTAACGGAACAATATCATCTTACACAAGCTTTGCAAGCAATCGTGTAACATCTCTTGATGATTACAGATACTACAGCAAGATAAATTTCAAGGAGTCAGAGCTTGTTAAAACAGGCAGCCGTAAATACCTTACATCAACTGATATAAAGAACACTCTTAATACAGTCGATTCTGCTCTTACAGATCTTGAAAATCAGGCTAAGGATTACAATAAGACTCTTGAGTTTATTACAAATAAGTCCGATACAAACTTCTTTATCACATATGATGCATGGGATGAGACATTAAAAGCTTCTGATCCCAACGCTGTATTTGCTCGATATACATCAGATTCTGTAAAAAAATCACTGATTAACGGTGAATTAACAAGTGTTTTAAATAACGGTGTGTCATTTTCAACCGATAAAAATTCCTTGTTAGGTCAATTAAACGCAAAAATGAGCAAAAGCATCCTCAAGGCTGAAAACGCATCTACTTCTGAATACACAGAATATCTGAAAGATAAATATGATGCTGATGGTGTAGTATACCTTTATCATTTCAATACAGGCAAAAAGAATGTTTATGAACATTATGCAGGTGAAACTATATACCCAGGTAAGTCTGATGAACTTTCAGCAATATATGATGGAAGCAAGAATACCATAATGCATGAAATGCTTCACCTGTACGGAGCTATTGACTTTTATGATAGTAAATATAACCAGATGACAGGGGCTATTTCTGATAAGCTTCTTTACAAATATACCTATTCTTACTATAGCAATAATAAATCAGATGAAATTATGATGAGCAATAGCTCTAATAAAATCGGTGCTGACACAGCATATCTTGTTGGTTTATCCGATACAATACTTACAGATACATTCAATATGCTCAATGGTAAAAATTACGCAACTGGCGATGTAAATATGGATGGAGTTGTAAATACAATTGACAGCACTCTTGTCAGCAAATACAACAGTTATAAGAACAACCTCACACCTACCACAGCATTAACACCTGTACAGAAAGTTCTTGGCGGAATTGTTACTCCCTGACGATAACGTATCAGCAACAAACGAGTACATATAACAATAAAGGACGTTCCATAGCGGAGCGTCCTTTTTGCGTTAAAATACGTAATAATCAGCATTTACCGCCTCGCAGAAAGTCTTGTCATGCTCCACAATAAGCATTGAGGGCTTGCAGGCGATAATCAGTTCTTCAAGCTGTTTTCGGGAATACACATCAAGATAATTCAGCGGCTCGTCCCATATATAGAGATGTGCAGGAGTGCAAAGACTGGCGGCAATCATAACTTTTTTCTTCTGCCCGTCGCTGAAATCCTCAATATTCTTTTCAAACTGTTCCCTCGAAAAATCCAGTTTTCGGAGAATTGCCTTGAACAGACTTTCATCAAAGCCGTGATTTTCGGCATAGTCGGAGAGATTGCCCGAAAGTCCCGAAAAATCCTGCGATATACGTGAAATTTTCAGCTGACAATTCATGGAAATTTCGCCGCTGTGGGGAACATCTTCGCCGCAGATAAGCCTGATAATACTTGTTTTTCCGCAGCCGTTTTTCCCCGAAAGTGCAAGGATTTCCCCCTCATTGATGTCAAAGGAAACATTGCTGCAAACTATCCTTTCATCATAGCTTACGGAAAGATTTCTCACGCTTAACAGCTTTTTGCTGTGGAATTTCAGAACGGGCAGCTTTAAAACTGCCGTTTTTTCGATATTTTTCAGCAATCCCGATTTCTTTTCAATATCCGCTTCAATGCGGTTTTCCATAGCCTTTGAGCGATTCATCAGCTTTTTGGATTTCCTTGCAATTGAACACCGCCTTGATATGGATTTTTCAGATTTATTGGGGTCAAAGCCGATTTTAGTACTCTCAATTCTGTCGGAATGTTCAGCGGCACGGCGGGCGGCGGCTTCAAGGCTTTTTATCTCCTTTTTCAGCCTGTCATTCTGTACCGCCTCGAAATTATCCCTTGCCGCCTTATTCTGCTCCCATGACGAGTAATTTCCCTGTTCAATCTCAATATTCGCCCTGTTGATTGACAGAACATGGTCGATACATTCATCAAGCACCGCACGGTCATGGGATATGAGAATAAAGCCCTTTTTCCGCTTTAAATAGCGGCTTACGATTTCTCTGCCCTTTCGGTCAAGGTGATTTGTAGGCTCATCAATAAGCAGAAAACAGTTTTCACGGAGAAAGAGCATAGCAAGCATAACTTTAGTTCTCTCACCTCCCGAAAGCGTGGAAAATGGACGATACAGCACATCATCGCTTATTTCAAGGAGGGAAAATTCCCTTATAATCTCCCAGTTTTCGGCATTTGGACAAATTTCCTCCGCAAGAAACATAACGAGGTTATTTTCATCAGCTACGGGAAAGGGAAAATATTCAAAATCAACGCTTGAAATAATTTTTCCGCTGTATTCCTGTTCCCCCATAAGCAGCTTCATAAATGTTGTTTTACCTCTGCCATTCCGCCCTGTGAAGCCTAATTTCCAATCTGTATCAATACGGAAACTTACATTTTCAAAAATATTATCTGCACTTCCCTCATAGCCGAAAGTGAGATTTTCTACACTTATAACAGACATATTATATACCTCCAACAATAAAAATAGCCGCAGGATATACTGCGGCTCATAGTTTATACGTCGGAAGTTCCGCAGAATGGCAGAATATAGCCGTCCCACGGAATGACTGTATTAATGAAAAGACCGTAATATTTCCTGCAGGGCATAACAAATCAGACGGTACTGCCGCCATAAATTTATTCGCCCGATTAATTATTAGCAGGAAATTTTACGCATCTTTCCACCTCAATTCTTTTATGATATGGGCATTTCTAAAAACTCGTTTGATTAAAGAAAAAACAGATAGGTATGACAGCTGCAAGGAAACCTTCCGAAGGCGTGCTGTCGCACTCCAAGGGAGGTTGACGAAGCAGATGACGTGCATAGCTGTTTTTTCTCAAAAGGGGTTTTTAGAGATGCCCTAAATTTAACATTGACAAATTATGTAAAACAATGTATAATCATAATATTAAAGTGCATTATGCAAAATTTTTTAAAGGAGTAATTATTATGGATTTTATAATTAACGAAAACATTAAAGAGCAGTTTGAATATTACACTAATATGTGTGAATTATTGTGTGAGTATAAGGATTCTTCTTTCGCTCCCCCTGCTGATATTGCTAAAATCGAAGAATGGGAAAAAGAAAACAAATTCAGCCTGCCTAACGAGTACAAAAGCTGGCTTATGCTTACTGAAAATGCAGATATTCTCAATCAATATGCTGTAATTCAATTCCCCGAATCAGGAGATTATAAGGGCGAAAATGACGTTATAATTGTTGGTACAGTTCTTAATGATGAAGAATTGCTTTTATCACGCAGTACAAATGTTTTCTTCCGTGTAACTTCTGACGGCGAGCAGGAATACCGTGATTTTGATGATATGCTTGCTGATTTGTCATTTTATCTCGAAGAATGTGCAGAAGATTGTATTGGTGAAAACTGGGACGAAGTTTACGATGAAAGATTTGAAAACTAACCTCTGATATGCTGCAAGTGCCATAAAATAATGTTTGTTATAAATAACTAATAGCGTTATACATCACTAACTACTTTTGTGTTATCCGCCGATTATTCCAAAAGGATATTGACAAAATGTAAACAATAGGGTATAATATAGTTAGTAAAGGGTAACAGATACTCTTTACGGGATATTTCCCAATCTGATAAAAGGGTGATTTTATGTCGTTAAATCAAATTTCAATCGGTAAAGAATATATCGTTAAAGATATCAACAGCAATGATGCTGAACTCAACTCTTTCCTGCTCACACTCGGCTGCTACAGAGGTGCCGCTGTAACTGTGGTATCACGCAGAAGAAACAGCTGTGTTGTAGCAATCAAAGACGGCAGATACAACATTGACAAGCATCTTGCAAATGCAATTTCTGTATATTAATCGGATTTAACCGCATATGTATTTATACAGGCACTTTCCTGTGCCTGTATATTTTGGGCAAGCTGTTAGTATACAATAACAAAATATTTCAATAACGAGGGAGAAAATTATGAGAATAGCCATGGCAGGCAACCCGAATTCGGGTAAAACAACAATGTTCAACGCCCTTACGGGAAAAAGCGAAAAGGTTGGTAACTGGGCAGGTGTTACCGTTGACAAAAAAGAAAACCCAATAAAAAAATCCTACTGCAACGGAAAGGATATTATTGCGGTTGACCTCCCCGGTACGTATTCCATTTCACCATTTACAAGCGAGGAAAGCGTAGCAAGAGATTACATAGTCAACGAAAAGCCCGATGTGCTTATAAATATCGTAGATGCCACAAATCTCAGCCGAAGCCTTTTTTTCACAACTCAGCTTCTTGAACTCGGCGTGCCAATGGTAATTGCCCTTAACAAGACAGATATAAACGAGAAAAAGGATACAAAAATTGACAGCGAAAAGCTTTCTGAACTTCTGGGCTGCCCTGTAGTCAATACAGTTTCAACCTCAGCAGACGGACTTTCGGAACTTATGAAAACAGCCGTTAGTATTGCGGGAAAATCGCAGAAACCGCCTTTCAGAAACAAGAATACGGATATTAAGGACAAAGCCGCAGCCGAAGCCGCTGACTGTGAACGCTACGAATTTGTAAACGGCATTGTAAAGCAGGTTGAAACACGTAAAGTTTTGACAAAAGATAAAACAATAAGCGATAAGATTGACACATTTATAACAAATCCTATTGTGGGACTGTTGATTTTCGCAGGCATTATGTGGCTTGTGTTCCAGATTTCACAGGCTTGGCTGGGTCCATACATAGCAGATACTCTCGTAGCATGGCTCGAAGGCTTCCAAGGCTGGGTAGGCGGACTTCTTGAAAACGCTTCTCCCCTTCTGTCAGCACTCCTTGTTGACGGTGTAATTGGCGGTGTTATCGCAGTTCTCGGATTCCTCCCCTTGGTTATGATAATGTATTTCCTCATTGCAATTCTCGAAGATTGCGGATATATGGCGAGAGCCGCAGTTGTTCTTGACCCCATTTTCAAAAAAGTCGGACTTTCGGGAAAATCCGTTATCCCCTTTGTTATCACAATCGGCTGTGCAGTTCCCGGAATTATGGCAAGCCGTACAATCCGCAATGAGCGTGAAAGACGTGCAACTGCAATGCTTGCACCCTTTATGCCATGCGGTGCGAAAATCCCTGTAATCGCTCTCTTTGCAGGTGCATTTTTCAGCGAAAATAAGGGAATTATAAGCTTTGTGGTATACCTCACAGGTATTGCACTTATCTTCCTCGGTGCTTTGCTTGTTAACCTCATTACAGGTCACAGAGCAAAAAATTCATTCTTTATTATTGAACTTCCCGAATACAAATTCCCCTCACTCTGGGGTGCATTCAAGTCAATGTGTAGCCGTGGCTGGGAATATATCGTAAAGGCTGCAACAATTATCCTCCTTTGCAACACAGCGGTACAGATTATGCAGTCATTTACATGGTCATTCAAGGTTGCAGAACAGGCTGACCAGTCAATTCTCGCAACAATCGCAAGTCCATTCGCATATATCCTCGTTCCAATCGTAGGCGTTCTCAGCTGGCAGTTAGCGGCTGCTGCTATCACAGGCTTTATCGCTAAGGAAAACGTAGTCGGCACACTTGCAGTATGCTTTGTAGGTCTTGAAAATCTCATTGATACCGAAGAACTGGCACTTATGGAGGGTGCTGGAGCTACTACTGCCTCTGTTATGGCAATTTCAAAAGTTGCAGCCCTTGCATATCTTATGTTCAACCTCTATTCCCCCCCATGCTTTGCGGCAATCGGTGCTATGAACTCCGAAATGAAGAGCAAAAAATGGCTTTGGGGCGGAATTGGACTGCAATTAGGAGTAGGTTACACAGTAGGCTATCTCGTGTATACTATCGGCACACTTATTACAGCACCTGCAACTCTTGATGTAACAGCTGCACTTTGCGGACTTGCAATTGTGGCTGTAATATCGGGATATATCATATACCTCATCAGCAAGGCAAACAAATCTGTAAAGGCTGAATACTCATTGGAGAGTTAATATGGAAAATATTATAATTATTGCAATTGTAACGGCAATTGTTGCTGCAATCAGCATTTACCTCTACAAGGAAAAGAAAAAAGGCACAACCTGCATCGGCTGTCCCTATGCAAAAAAATGCGGCGGTAAATGCGGAAATAAAAGCCTGTAGTTTCAAAGACGGTGGATTTAGCTCTGCCGTCTTTTTTTATTGGACTGCCCTGCAAGCACGAAAACTTGACATTCTTTGTCGATTATGATAAAATGTAGAATATAATTTGAAGTACTGATATCGGATAAAATAGTAGATGAAATGTTTGCTGTTTTATTCGCTTGTTATGGAGGTTTTAATGAATAACAATAATTTTACAGAATGTGCTATAATGCATAAACTGCTGAAATTTATGCTGCTTGTTTGTCTTGCTATATCAGTAGTATGTCTGTTATGGTGTTCGTTAAGAGAAAAAACGAATAACTCAAAAAAAGAAACCAGTAAATATGAAGAAGAATTACCAACAGCAGACCGTTCCTCATTAACTGAAAGACAGAAGAAAATACTTCAAGAGGAAGGACTTCCAACCGAACTTAATAAGCTAACTCAATCACAAAAGATTTATATAGCTGTAATCGAAGATGCATTATTATACCTTGACAAACAATATGAAGGTGTGTCATTTGACTTCCATACATTAAGAGCGGCATCAATAATGGGTAAACAAGAGTTGAAATTTATCCCGAACGGATTTGATAAAGAAGATAAAAGAAATTTTGTTACCGTTGTAAAAGAAAGAGATGGAAGCGGATATTCTGATAATTATATGCTTATCCCTGTCAGAGAATCTATGGAAAATGTTATAAAGTCTTATATGGAAGATTATTTTAGCAAAGGTGATGTTAAGATTTATTTGCGTCCCGGTAGTACTGAAATTGAATATGGCGACGTAATAGATGAAACAACTGTTATAGGAAAAGTTCAATCAAGAGCTGCTGTTTTTTTGCCCTCTGATATTTGTCCGGAAGATAAGTTCAATACATTTATTGATGATTGCTTAAAGTGGACAAATGATAATGATATTCAGTGTGGTTATAGATTTACTACTGTCGACCGTGAAAATTATGAGAAAATATCACAATGTAATTATACCGAATTTTATTATTCTCGTTATATTGTAAACGATGCATTGAAATAACACTTGACTCGTTGCACGAGTTCTATTTCTATTTACTCAAATGTATACAATAATAGGTTATTGGATATGTTCTGCCGTCTTTTTTTATTGGACTGCCCTGCATAATATTGCATTGCACCAAATTCTATGATATAATTATAAAAAAAGCATGAAAGGCGATACATATGAACTACACCATACGAAAAATCCGAGAGGAAGAATACAAATTATTAGACGATTTCATATATGAAGCGATCTTCATTCCTGAGGGAACAGCACCTCCGCCAAAGTCAATTATAAATCAGCCTGAATTGCAGGTGTATATCAAGAATTTCGGTAAGGAAAAGGACGATATATGCTTTGTAGCAGAAGCTGAGGGAAAAGTCGTGGGTGCTGTCTGGGTGCGTGATATGGCGGACTATGGGCATATTGCGGAGGGCGTACCCTCTTTTGCAATATCTCTTTTCAAGGAATACCGCAATTTCGGAATAGGCACGGCATTAATGAAAAATATGCTTGCAGAACTGAAAAGCCGTGGTTATGAGAGAACTTCTCTTGCGGTTCAGAAAGCTAATTATGCTGTGAAAATGTATAAAAATGTGGGCTTTTACATAATCGACGAAAACGACGAGGAGTATATTATGGTATGTGACCTCAATACAGAAATAGTCCCTTATGAGGAGAAATTTTATCCGCAGTTAATTGAATTCCTTGAAAAATGCCTTCCTCAATCTGGCAGAGCATTGGATATTGACGGACGTCACAGCTTTTACAAGGATATTCAGCATAATTTCAAGGGATTTTATTGTATGCTCCACGGCGAAAAAATCATCGGTGCGGTGGCAGTTCATCACCTTAACGAAAATGATTGTGAGCTGAAATCCCTCTATTTATTGCAGGAATATCACGGCAGAGGATATGGCAGAAAGCTGCTGAATACAGCCGTTTCCCTTGCAAAAAAGCTGGAATATGCGAAAATGTATCTTGATTCCCTTTCAACAAGCACACGGGCAATTGCATTGTATAAAAAATCGGGATTTGTTGATACTGAAAAATACAACGACAGCATCCGTTCAGATGTGTTTATGGTGCTGGAGCTGAATAATTCGCAATAATAAAGGAATTTTACTTCCCTGTAAGCTAAAGGCTAACGGCTAAAAGCTAACGGCTTTTTAGTATTTTTGTGAATTTCTGCCTTTACTTTTTCAACAAAGTGTCTACTAACATTTTAGGGATTAATCATAAAAACACCGCACAGAGCAATATTTCAGCCCTGTGCGGTTTTTCATCAAATCAATATGTCCACTTATCGTCAAAGGTTGAGAAATATGGATCTCTGTTTTTAGGAAGATCAAATACCGAGGTTTTAAGGGTATTAAGGTCCATATTCGGCTCTATGCCGTATACATGGTAATCAAAATACTGAACCATATACTTTATATCTTCTTCAATAACAGCATGGCCCTCCTTGTGAATATTAATTGCAAGATTATCGCTTATTCCGAGATAATCATAAATATTCTGCAATCCAAGGAAAGTAAGGTGCATTGAGGGTGCATTTACCCAGTCCTCACTAATACATGAACCGATAATAAAGAGGTATCTGTCCTTATCGGCAACAAGACTTCCAAGCATATGCTGATCCATAGGAAGCTGATTTTCATTTCTGAATTCAAGGAAGCGATTATTGAACCAACCACGCTCAGCTGTTGATTGTAAGCTTCCAAGAGGCTCATTCTGTCCGTATCTATAAGCTGAAGATGCACCCTTTGATGAGAAATCATATGTCTTGCCCTCAGATTTATAGCGATATGTTGCAAGTCCGCCTGCTCCTGAACATGAGGGAGCGCACATCTTAAAGCGTTTATCAAATGCTCCGCATACTGATGTTGCCTTGCCCCAGCGTGATACACCGGTTACAATAGAACTATCGGGATTGATATTCAGTTCAGCTCCTGCACCTGCATAGAGGGCATCAAGTATCTTACTGCATCCCCATGACCAAGCCATAAGCACGCCTGTCTGCTCCTCCCATGTGTTGCCATAGGGATACAAGTCGTAAAATGCACCCTTATGACTTGTATCATCAGAAGCAACAGGGTTGGAGAATATTCCTGCGTCAATGGTTATAACAGCATATCCTAAATCCTGTGCTGTCTTTTCTGATATACCTGTATGCATACCGACAATGACAGGTGCTCCGCCGTCATGTCTTACCTTTGAGGGAAGATTTATAACAGCGTCAAAAGATGTAGTTTTACCCGTACTCAAACGCTTAATGTTAATTTTCATCTTATTTCCGTTTATAGAGTAGCTTACTTCCTCATCAGAGCCGTCACGCCATACACCATACATATAATATTCGTACATACAGCTAATTTCGTTGGCTCTTGCTCCCCATTGAGAGGGGTCTTCTACAACTGAACCGTCCATAAATTTATATGGGTCGGGAATATCAGCAGATGAAGCCAATGAACTTACTGCGGGGAAATTATAATTCTTTTCATATACAGGCTCCTCATATTGGATTTCCGGAAATTCCGTTACACTTCCCATAACAAAGCCTGCAACATATTCTAAATCCGTCTTATCAATATTACCGTCACCATTTATATCAGCAGTTTTCAGAATTGACTTTTCATTCTGTCCGTCTATAATTGCTTCACGCATAAGAATTACATCATACACATCAATATTTCCGTCACGATTAAGGTCGCCCCTGGTAGCAGGAACAGGTTTCTGCGGTATTGAAGCTGCTGAACCTTTAGCAATTACATCATCAATGTAAAAATCTATAAGATTTTCCTCAACCTCAATATAAAGCTGAAAATCGCTTGCACCTGTTGGAAGCACATAACTGTCATTTGACAATTCAGCCCATTCGCCTTTTTTAACTTCAGCAGAAGCTACATTTGCATAGCTTATTGTACCGCTTGCATCGGTATACTGCAAGGACAGCTTGAAGTTTTCAGCGGCAGCACCCTCTGTATACATTACGTTTGCAGAGAATGAATAAGTTTGCCCGGCTGAAAAAGGCGAAGCAAGAGTTTTAACGGCTCCGTTCCAGCTTGCGGTTCTGCCTGTGACATAAAGCGAAGATGAACCGCTTTTGGCATTGGTTTTTGATACCTCAACAGCGGCAGAACCACGGCCGCTCCAGCTATCGGTTCCGCTTTCAAAGCCTGAATTGAAAATTTCAGTGCTTTCCTCTGCTGCTGTGCTGCTTGCCGACGCACCACCCACAATGGTGCTGCTCAACATAAGTGCAGCCAATACTGATTTGATTTTTTTGGATCTCATAAAGTCCTCCTATTTTTTCCCTCATAAAAATCTCTCCTGCCTTTTGTTTTAACAAAAATCAAAGATTAACAGAACACCGCACATTACTTATGCGGTATTTCTATTAAATATAGTTGACTTAGTGCAGATAAGTCAGCTAAATGATACTTAAACAGCACTTCTGATTTGCCCCCTTAATCTTAAATTATAAAGTATTAATGAAACTTATATACACATATTATCTATTTATATATACAATGCCGTATAAAACCGTATTCATTATATACCTTTATATAAAATTAATATTTATTTACCAAGTGCTGATTAAGTATCTTTTTATATTTTTATGATTAAATTATACATCACGATTAATAAAAAGTAAACAATTTTTTAATAGAAATGTAAAAGTCAGCAATATATGGTGAACAATAGCAAGAAATGAAAAATTCAGCCCCAAAAAAGGGGTTAAGAGATGCACTTTATTGCTCCCCTGTAAGCTAAAGGCTTTTTAGTACTTTTGTGAATTTCTGACTTTACATTTTCAACAAAGTGTGATATAATAAGTTTATATTATACTCCTATGGGAGTAAAAAAGAGGTGCCGCTATGAATAGTTCCCCAAAAGAAATTTTCCGACTTATTGAGGAAAATGATATAAAGTTTATTCGCCTTACATTCTGCGATATTTTCGGCAATCTGAAAAATATCGCCATAATGCCTACAGAACTTGACCGTGCTTTTTCCTACGGTATCCCTGTGGATTACTCAGAATTTGACGAGTCATCCCCTGAACTGGTTCTCTTTCCTGATATATCAACACTGTCAGTACTCCCATGGAGACCTAAATCAGGCAGAGTTATACGATTTTTCTGTTCACTTAGGAACAATGATGGAACTCCTTATGCCTCAGGTATGCGTACACATCTTACAGAATATATAAACGAGCTTCGTCAGAACGGCTATTCCTGCGAAATCAGCACTCGCTGCGAATTTTACCTCTTTGATCTTGACGAAGACGGCAAGCCTACGAAAATCCCCCACGACAGAGGAGGTTATCTTGACGTTGCTCCTCTGGATAAATGCGAAAACACCCGCCGTGAGATATGCCTTGCCCTTGAGGAAATGGGCTTCAACCCCAAAAGTTCCTGCCATAAACACGGCTCAGGTCAGAATGAAATCGCATTTCGTGCAAATAAGACTGTAGATGCCGCAGACGATATGGTGCATTATAAGTCAATCGTTAAATCAGTAGCGGAACAATGTGGTCTTTTCGCTTCATTTATGCCAAGACCCCTTGAAAATGAACATGGCAGCGCACTCACACTCTCCTTTATTGTAAAAAAGAACGGCGAACATATCTTCGACACATCTCCCGATAACATTACCGAGGAAGGAAAATGCTTTATATCAGGCATACTCCGCAGAATGGGCGAAATAACAGTATTTCTCAATCCCACAGTCAACTCCTACAGCCGTTTCGGCGTAGGCTACGCACCGAAATATATCAATTTCTCCACCGACGACCGCACTTCGCTTATACGCCTGTGCAGTTATAAAGGATTATCACCGAGAATTGAATTTCGCTCCGCTGACGCTGCATGCAACCCATATATTGCGTTCAAACTGCTCATTGCCGCAGGTATTGAGGGCATCAAAAACGGCGACAGTTCCCTTTATTACAAGGGTATGGACAACTCACAGGAACTTCCCGACAGTCTTGAAAAGGCTCTTAACCTTGCCCGTGACAGCCAATTTGTAAGGGATAATCTCCCTGAAAATGTGCGAAAGCTCACTTTCCGACACATCTGCTCACAGCTTGAAGCACTTAAAGAATACGACAGTACAGAGCAATTCTGCGATGAATATTACTTCCCCTACATCTGAGAGGTGCTATGAAAAAAGCAATTATCGTTTCACAGAATGACCAAGCGGCAAATATGATAACCCACGCTCTGAAAAGCACGGGTTATCTCAATATTTCCCGATTTTCTGCGGTTTGTGAGGCTCGGAGATATATCATGAGCATTTTGGCTGATATAATAATTATCGAATCCCCTTTCAACGACGACGGGGCGGATTTTGCAATTTTTGCCGCAGAAAAAACTGAAAGCGTTGTCATTCTCCTCTGCGGCAGGAATATTGCCGATGAACTGGCAGATAAGCTGTCGGCTTACAATATCCTCGTTCTTTCAAACACAATAAGTAAACGAACTCTTTCCGACGGTATACAGCTGCTTTCAGCGGATACAGCAGTTCCCCTCAACATAAGGGAATCGGAGGAGATTATGCGGCGTATAGGCGATATACGTCTGATTAATCGTGCGAAATCAATGCTTATGAAATATCTGAAATTTACCGAACCCCAGGCTCACCGCTACCTCGAAAAGCAGGCGATGAACAGCCGCTGTTCACGGCTTGATTCCGCAAAAAAAATAATATCAGACCTTAAATAAGGAAGATAACTATGTTTGATAAAGCTTTCAGAGAAAAAGCGGCTGAAATTTGCAGCCGCCTTTCCCTTGATGATAAAATTTCCCTAATCTGCGTCATTCAGCAGGCTATCCCCGATGAAAAATTACAGGAATTTATCGTCGGTGCAGAAGTTGCAAGAGGCTATGTTGGCAGAGAAAAGGAGCATTATTCCACAGTTTTTCCCCAACCCATAGGTCTTGCAGGTACTTTTGACACGGCACTTATGGCGGAATTGGGCGAAATTGCAGGCAATGAGGGCAGAGCTTATGCCAATTGCCACAGCTCAATAAGCTCCTGTCTGTGGGGGCCTACCGTTGATATGGAGCGAAATCCACTTTGGGGACGCACTGAGGAGGGCTACGGCGAGGACGTATGCCTTGCAGGGTATATGTCGGCGGCTTACACCAAAGCTATGGCGGCGGATAACGGAAAATACGTGAAATCAATTCCCACGCTGAAACATTTTGCCGCAAATAACAATGAAACTGACCGTGATAAATGCAATGCCGTAATTCCTTTGCGGCTTAAATATGAGTACTACTACGCCGCTTTTATGTACGCTGTAAAATACGGCGGTGCAAAGAGCGTTATGACCTCATACAACGAAATAAACGGAATTCCGGCTATGTGCCTACCCGAAATTGACACGCTGCTGAAAAAGAATTGGGGCATTTGGTTTACGGTAACTGACGGCTGCGATTTTTCCCAGACGGTGACGGCTCACAAATACTGTGACAGCCACGCTGAGGCTCTTGCGGAATCCATAAAATCAGGCTGCGACATTCTCAACGACTCTGTAAGCGTAATTCGTCAGGCGGCAAAAAAGGCTCTTGATGATAAGCTTATCACAATGGCGGAACTTGACAATGCCGTTTGCAATGTGCTTTTCGCCCGTTTAAAACTTGGCCATCTTGCGGAGGATTGCGAATATAACAGCATTTCAACTGATATTCTTGACGATAAAAAGTCCGATGAAGTGAACCTACGTGCCGCAAGAGAGCAGATTGTACTGCTGAAAAATGACGGTATATTACCCCTTAAAGCCGATTGCCGCAAAATTGCCGTTGTAGGTGCGCTGATTGATGAGAATTTCCGTGACTGGTACACGGGATATTTCAGAAACGAGGTTTCTGCCGTTGAGGGAATCCGCAGAGAATTCCCCGAAAGCGAAATTTTCGCCGATGATTTGTGGGATATTGTAGCAATTAAAAATTCACAGGGAAAATTTCTCACCGTTCACGAGGACGGCACGTTATACGCTGACGGAAATTGTGCCGATAATTCCGCACTTTTCAGATTTAAGAAATGGGGCGAAAAATGCTGCAATCTTTTCTCTGAAAAATACGGCAGATATGCGGCATACAAGGAAGGTACACTTAAACTTTCAGAGGACAGCATTTACAGCTGGTTCACCGCTGAAACGCTGAATTTCCGCCATATAAGCGGAAATGAGTACATAATCGAGGACTTTTTGCTCCACCGCCGTGTGACCTGTCAGGAAAGCGGCAATCTCACCCTTGAAAGAGATATGCCGATTTTGCCCGAAAATACCTTTACTCTTGAAGTTATTTCGTCGGGAATTGAACGTGGAAAGGCTCTTGCAAGAAATTGCGATACTGTGATTTATTGTGCTGGAAATGACCCTGTGCAGGATACAAAGGAATGTTACGACAGAAAGACTCTCGCACTTGCCTGTGAGAACGATATATTGGCAATTCACAGGGAAAATCCCAATACAATTCTTGCTATAATTTCAAGTTTCCCCTATTCCGTAAACCGTGCCAATGAAACGCTGCCTGCAATTCTCTATTCAACTCACGCTGGAACTCACCTCGGAACGGCTCTTGCGGAAACTTTAAGCGGAAAAAATATTCCTGCCGCCAGACTTGCCCTCACGTGGTATCGCTCGGAACTTGACCTGTCCGACATTATGGATTACCACATTGAAAACAGCGGTTCAACCTATATGTATTTCAAGGGAAAGCCCCTCTACCCCTTCGGCTATGGGCTGTCCTACGGGGAATTCCGCTATAAAAGCCTTGAAATTTCCGCCAATGATGACGGCTCATTTACCGCATATGTAACCGTTGAA
Source organism: Ruminococcus sp. (assembly GCA_045539715.1). GTDB lineage: Bacteria > Bacillota > Clostridia > Oscillospirales > Ruminococcaceae > Ruminococcus. The sequence goes on from JAZQFV010000061.1 coordinate 51,294, forward strand.
AACATCTCCGACTGCGACTGCGACGAGGTCATTCAGCTTTATTTTTCCGTGGAAAAATCAAAGGCAACCCGTCCCATAAAAAAGCTTTGTTCCTTTAAGCGAATTTTCATAAAGGCTCACAGGGAAGTTACTGCACAGCTTGAAATTCTCCCCGAAATATTGCAGATTTACGATGTTCGCCGTGAAAAATTCATCACGGAAACTGCCCTCTATAAATTTATGGCAGGAGGAAATTCTCAAAATCTGCCGATTTCTGCGGAGGTTGAAATCCTTGGTGACAGCCTTGGAATTCGAAAAGAAACCTTTGCCGCATATACCTATGACAAAAGCGAAGATGTAATTCCACATTGGTCGAAAAAGCTTAAAAGGGAATTCATCTACGTGGAAAAATGGTCGGGAACTGCGGTTTACAGCGGAGTTGATTTCACAGGAAAATCAGCGGTAAAGCTGACAATTTCCTCGGTGTTTGACGACAGAAAAGTATTCCTCAACGTGGGGAAAAACCGATATTCCTGCGATGTTACGGCAACTACGGCATATGACGATTTCAGAGAATACACAATTCCCGTTGAAGCTGAGGGCATTGACTACATTGCTGTTACTCTCAGCAACGGTATGGGTGTACTTGACATTTCATTAGTATAAAAATCCTCTGCGGAAATTCTCCACAGAGGATTTTTTGTGCCAATTCCTGAAATTTCGGAAATCGGCATTACTATACGCTGAATCCTTTTTGTCTGAAATTGTCTATTACATTTCCCAGTATTTCGGCATTTGTAGCCGATACCGAGTGCAGGAGAAGAATTTCTCCCGAATGTGCCGAGTCGGAAAGTTTTTTCAATCCCTCCGCCTTATCGGGCTGTGCATCAGTTTTCCAATCCACATAGGCATAACTCCAGAAAAGCGTCTTATATCCGCATTTCTGCACGGTTTCAAGAGCCGCTTCGGAGTATTCGCCGCAGGGGAAACGGAAATACTGCATTTCATAGCCGTAATTATTCAGCACGTATTCATGGAGGTCCATAATCTCCTTTTCAGCTTCTTCCGCTGTTAAAGTCGGCAGGCTTGAATGTGTCATACCATGATTTCCGAGAATGTGTCCCTCGGCAATCATTCGCTTGACAAGTGCCTCCTCCTTTTTGGCATAATCGCCTGTTAAGAAGAAAATCGCTGAAACTCCCTTTTCCTTTAGTGTGTCGAGGATTTTCGCTGTATAGCCGTTTTCATAGCCTTGGTCAAAGGTTATGATAATTCTGTTTTCTTCCGACGATAAAGCGTAGGCATCATATCCGCCGTATCGTTCATTGAAACTTATTGCATCGAGAGGGCGGTTAAGGCTGTCGCAAGCCATTCCCTGCCCGTAGCCTATTACGGTATTATCCGCCGCATATACGGCATTTACGGGCATTGCCGCCATTGTCAATGCAATTGCAATTGGTGTCATTTTCATAGCTGTCACTCCTTATTTTCGGAGTGCGGAATTTCTTCCGCAAAAGTATTATGTGAGTTCAGCCTGTAAATATTTAAGGAAATTTTTGGAATTTCGATAAATCCCACAAAGGCAACTAAACATAACATTTTGTGTTAATAAAAGTTGGTTGACACCAACGCAACTATATGTTACAATATTCATATAAATCACACAGGAGGTATTGTTGTGAATATAATTACACTTGAAAACGTATGCAAAAACTACCCCGCTTTTTCTCTGAAAAACGTGTCATTTTCTCTTGAAAAGGGAAAAATCACAGGCTTTATCGGGAGAAATGGTGCAGGAAAAACGACTACAATCAAGGCTATGCTTAATCTCATTCACCTTGACGGCGGTGAAATCAGCTATTTCGGATTGCCGCTTTTAAAAAATGAAAACGAAATTAAACAGCGTATAGGCTATTCCACAGGAACTGTAAGCTGGTATCCCAGAAGAACTCTGCACGATATTATTGAAGTTACCAAAGGCTTTTACCGCAACTGGAACGATGAGGAATGTCGGCGATATATGGAGCTTTTCGGACTTGATGAAAATAAAAAGCCTATGGAGCTTTCAGAGGGAATGAAAGTTAAATGCAACCTGCTCATTGCCCTTTCCCACGGTTCGGAAGTTCTTATTCTTGACGAACCCACAAGCGGACTTGACCCATTTTCAAGGGACGAACTTCTTGAAGTTTTCCGCCAATTAAAGGAAAACGGCGTGACAATTCTGTTTTCAACCCATATTACCTCGGATTTGGAAAGATGTGCTGATAATATTCTGTATATCAGCCACGGTGAAATCCGTGCAGACGCTGCAAAATCAGAATTTATGGAGCGTTACGGAAAACCCGATGAAACGCTTGAAGAAATATTTCTCAGAATGGAAAGGGAGAATAAAAAATGAAAGCACTTATGAAAAAAGAAATGAGGCTCAGTGCTTCGGTTTTGACATATATTTTTATTGTGGCTGGAGCAATGACGCTTATTCCTGGATATCCCGTTTTATGCGGAGCATTTTTTGTAACTCTTGGAATATTTTACAGTTTTCAGAATGCAAGAGAGGCGAATGATATTGTATATACGATACTTCTCCCCATTGCAAAGCGTGATGTTGTCAAGGGAAAATTTATTTTTTCAATTATGATTGAAATGGCAGGATTTCTTGTTATGGCGGTGCTGACTATACTGCGAATGACCGTTTTTTCTGAAGCTGCACCATACCGTGAGAATGCGCTGATGAATGCAAATCCATTTTTTCTCGGAATGGCTCTGATAATTTTCGGGCTGTTCAACCTCGTTTTTATTGCAGGTTTTTTCAAAACGGCATATAAATTCACGCCATTTGTCAGCTATATTATTGCCACATTTCTGACAATCGGAATTGCCGAAACTGCACATCATATCCCCAATCTTTCCCCTGTCAATGCCTTTGGCACGGAGCATCTTGGTTTGCAGCTTATTCTGCTGTCGGCAGGTGCGGCAATTTACGCAATATTGACAATTATCGGCTATAAAACGTCGTGCAGAAGATTTGAAAATATTGATTTATAAGGAGTTGATTTTATGCTGAAAGAAAATCTCATTGTGCTGCGAAAGCTGAACGGCTATTCACAGGAACAGATTGCGGAGAAAATTAATATTTCCCGTCAGGCATATGCAAAATGGGAAAACGGACAGACCGTTCCCGATATTGAAAAAGCGGCTGTGCTTGCTGAATTGTACGGAGTTACCCTTGACAGCCTTATGAATGACGGAGTACAAGCGGATTTAGGAGTGCTTCCCCCTGCACCTATCGGGAAAAATATCTGGGGTTCGGTAAATATTGGCGACCGTGGGCAGATTGTCATTCCCAAAGCGGCACGTGAAAAATTCGGATTGGAAACAGGAAGCCGCTTGATTGTGCTGAGCGATGAAACAGGAATTGCCCTGCTGCCTGCCGAAATTTATGAAGCTAAAATGCAGGAGTTTATGAATATTATTCACGGCGAAAAATAATTTATGGATTCCCATAAACAACAATACCGCACAATCTCAAAATTGTGCGGTATTGTTGTTATAGGAGTTCCCTTTATTCAACAGGAGCTTCTGCTTCTCCAAGGGTGAGAGTTGTTGTCATTTCGCTGCCGTTTCTCATAAATGTCACTTTGATTTCATCTCCTGCCTTGTGGAGATTTTTCTGTGCTGTCAGTTCAGATGATGTTTTTACCTTTACGTCGTCAACTGCTATTATAATGTCGCTCTTTTTAAGACCTGCCGCTTCTGCTGCACCGCCCTCTGTAACTTCCACAATATACACGCCGAGAGGCATATCATAAAGTTCCGAAACTTCTTCTGTTACGTCACGGCAGCTGATACCAAGCTGCGGCTTGCCCTTGACAAAACCGTAATTGATGAAATCATCAACAACATCAGATACCTTATTTGAGGGAATTGCAAAGCAGATACCCTCAACTGAAGCTGAACCAAGTCCGCTGCTTGACATTTTTGAGGAATTGATGCCGATAACCTGACCGTATTTGTTAATGAGAGGACCGCCCGAATTACCCTCGTTTATGGCTGTATCTGTCTGAATAAGGCTCATTGACTTGTCGTTGATTGTAACATTTCTGTTAAGTCCCGAAACAATGCCCTTTGTAACCGTATTCATAAGGTCAAGTCCAAGAGGATTTCCGATAGCTGTTACATCTTCGCCAAGATTAAGCTTATCGCTGTCGCCGAATTCTGCGGCAATAAGTCCGTTTGCGGAAATTTTCAGCACCGCAAGGTCACAGTCAACATCATAGCCGATAACCCCTGCTGTGTATGTTTCATCGTTCACAAGCACCTGTATTTCATCAGCTAAGCCGAAACCATTCTTGCTGTCGTAAATAACGTGGGCATTTGTTACAATATAGCCGTCCTCAGCAAATACAACGCCTGTACCTGTGCCGATAGCATTTTCAGGCTGTGACTGTCCGCCGTAATTTCCGCCGCCGAAGCTGTCACCAAAGCCGAAAATATCGCCAAATCCGCCAAAGCCTCCGAAACCGCCAAAATCGTCATATCCGCCGTAATTATTGCCGCTGTTCTGCTGCTGTTCAGCTACAAATTCCGATTTGATACCAACAACGGCAGGCATAACTTTTTTTACAACTTCCTCTGTTGTGAGAACTTCCATATCGGTGCTGCTTTCATTGATGTCAATTGAGTTCATATTGGAAATTGTTGTAGTTTCCTTAGCCTCTGTGGAATCTGCCTTTGATGATTCGGATTTATCAGAATTTTCCTCCTCAGACTGTGAGATTTCTCTGTTGGAATTATTTCCCTCAATTACTGTGCGGTAAACTCCGATTGAACTTGCCGAAACAATAGTCATAGCCACAAGAGATGCCACAATTTTTAAGCCTGTGCGTTTTTTAGGCTTGTTATCCGGGTCTTCGTCATGGTAGTATCCATTTTCTTCTTCAATGTTGAAATTGTATTCATTCATAGTAATCACTTTTCCTTTCGTGGAAATATCTTTCCCTTTGATGATTATAGTATACCCGTCTTTTGTGAAACTAAAATGCGGTGAATGTTAAAAAATGAAAAATTATTTGTGATATAATTTTCACATAAAACAGCCTAAAGTGAAAAATTGTGAAAATCAATTCTTATCGGAAAGATATTCCCCAAACTTTTCATAGAAGTGTTTAAGGCTCTTATCCCCGTCATTATCGGGAAAAAGGCAATATGGCAGGCTGTCTGTAGCCTTGTGTTTCATTATACAGTCCTTGCAGTTTCCGTTGTTCTTGCAAGTGGTTTTCGGGCAGCATTCAAGTTCATTTCTGTAAAATTTCATTTTTCTATCTCCTTATACCAATCCCTAAAATGTTAGTAGACAAAGATGATGAGCAAAAACGATGACAGGCAGCATTTATGCCATTAGATTTGTCTACTGTTGTTTTAGGGATTAGTATTAATTATTTTTTTTAAAAATTCGATTATCTCCCATACAGCACTTTCAGAAAGGCGATAATACGTCCATTTCCCCTCTTTTCGGCTTGTGACAATTCCGCAGTCGCAGAGGATTTTCATATGATGGGACAAAGTTGGCTGTGTAAAATTGAATTTTTCAAGAACCTTACAGGCACATTTTTCCCCATCCGCCAGCATTACCACAATTTCAAGGCGGGTTTTATCCCCCAATGCCTTGAAAATTCTTGCATAATCCATATCAATACCCCAATTCTTCCAATAATTCAACAGCACTTTTAATCATATCAACGCAGGCGGTTTGGAACAAACCTTTTTCCCCTGCGATTTTCATTCCGTCGCCTTTAAAAATGTCAATTCCCAGCAAATCACGGCATATAATACTGTTGTTTTTCGCCTTGAACTGCTCTGTAAATTCCCTTGTTTTGACGTAACACAGGGATTTGCTGTCGTTATCGCTGCTCTCTGAATGACCATATCGCAGGCTTATTACCATAACTGCTCCCGATACAGCACCGCAGATTTCAGCATTTCTCATTCCACCGCCAAATCCACAGCCGATTTTAAGCGCAAGTTCCTGACTTATGCCGTATTTTTCCGCAAATACCGCAAAAACGCTCTGAGCACAGTTAAATCCCTGTGAAAATAATTCCGCTGCTTTTTCAGATTTTTTCATAAATAACACCTCGAATTAATTGACGAACCAAAATTTATTCATCTGCATATTATTATATCATACACATAGACATTTGTCAATACGTAAATACAAAAAAAGCGGCAGGAGAATTCCCGCCGCATATTTTTTAGAGATGCCCTTTAGAGGTTCCCTTTATAAATTCAGAGCAAAACCTGCCGCAATTCCAATAACCGCCGATGAAGCGATAATGATAATGGGGCTGATTTTTTTCTTTAAAGTGAAGAAAAGTGCTGCTCCGAAAATTGCAAGGGAAATATAAAATGGCACACCTGTGAGAACCTTTGCAGTTACGCCGTCTGGGAAAAATACTGTAGTTCCGATTGACACAACAGCCGAGCCAATCATACCGATTACAGCAGGTTTCAAGCCTGTCATACAACCCTCAACCGCCTTGCTTTTGCGGAATTTATCAAAGCATTTCGCCACAATAAGAATTACTATGAAGGAGGGCATAACAACGCCGAGAGTTGCACATATACCGCCGATAATTCCACCTGTTTCGTTGCCGACATAAGTTGAAATGTTAATAGCAAAAGGTCCGGGAGTGCTTTCGCTTACCGCAATAAAATCGACAATCTGCTCATTTGTCATCCAGCCTTTCTGCACAACAGCCTCCTGCACAAGAGGGAGCATTGCGTAGCCGCCGCCGAATGTGAAAAGACCTATTCTGAAAAATGTAAGAAAAAGTTCAAGTAAAATCATTTGCTTGCCTCCTTTGCCTTACTTGCCACAGTGAGGAAATAAATCAGACCTGCAACAGCACAGCCGATGATGATAAATACGGCATTTATGTCCGTAAATGCGGCAAAAATGAACGCTGCCGCCGCTATGCAATAGGAAAATACATTCTTGGGGCATTTCTTGTACATAGAAATAAGAGCCTTGATAATAAGGGCGAGAACTCCTGCACGAATGCCGAAAAATGCGTATTTTACCGCCCTGTAGCTGCTGAATTCACGAAGCACCATTGAAATAATTGTGATAATCAGAAATGAGGGCAGAACTACGCCTAAAGTGGCACATAAAGCCCCTAAAACTCCTGCTGTGCGGTATCCTACAAAAGTTGCGGAATTTATGGCAATAGGTCCGGGAGTTGACTCGGCAATTGCCACGATTTCGAGAATATCTTCATCGGTAAGCCACTTTTTATTTTCGCAGACCTCTTTCTGAATGAGGGGAATCATAGCGTAGCCGCCGCCGAATGTAAATGCTCCGATTTTGAAAAAAGTCAGGAACAAATCAAGTTTTCTGTGTTCTTTTTTCTCCATAATTAATCCTTTCATTGCACGGAAACAGCCGAACTATGAAAAGTTCGGCTGCCCCGCATTAGGTGGTTTATATGAAATTTTGTGGATGTCAATGATTATTTAGACAGGATAATCCCTGTCGCTGCCGTAGGGAAACTGCGGTTTTTCGGGAACTATGAAACTTCCCGTTTCATCTGTGGCAGGCTGGAAATCGCCTCTGTTGAAGTCCCTTTCGGGTATTACAGGATTTCCGTTTTCATCAGTAGTCGGCTGAAAATCGCCTCTGTTGAAACCCTTTTCGGGAATTACGGGATTTCCGTTTTCATCAGTAGTCGGCTGAAAATCCTCACGGGGATTTCTTCCGCCGAATTCGCCCTTATTGCCACGTCCGCCGCCGAAGCCGCCCATTGCTGAACGCTCTCCCACGAAGCTGACTATATTTTCAGCAGTAAAACTGCCAACTGACGTGCCTTTTTTGTCGTAACCGCCTTTTTCGTAAAGTCCATAGACATTTTCTGCCGCTGAACTTCCGCCGATTTCAAGGCTGTATGTCATTCCCTTTTGAATTTCGGGAGTGCTTATCACTATATGGTCAAAAGTTTTTGTCGGTGCAAAGCTGAGTATATCGCCATTTTCGCCAATCAGCGTAACAAGCGTTCCAGCTGTCTGAGTTGAACCGATACCTGCGGAAACGCAGTATTGTGCGGATTTTTCGGAGGGAGATTCTGCCATTCCCGAACTGCCTGCGGCTACGAGAATACCGCCGTTTACCAGTATTTCGCCGTTGCTGTCAATGGCACCGTTGCCGCTGTTTGTGGGGCCGTTGACAAGAACAGTTCCGCCGTCAATCGTCATATTTCCGTTTGAGTCAAGACCATCACCCTGCGAGTCAACGTAAACCAGACCGCCGCTGATATTAAGCTCCACACCATTTGAGTATGTACCCATACCGCCCTGCTGCGTTTGACCGTCTGTTGCGTTAAATCCGTCATCTGAGGAAGTAACCGCCGTTTCGCCGCCGCTGATATTTATAACAGCACCCTCGATACCCTCGTAGGAGTCGGTTATTGTGACAGTTCCCGAAGTTATGTCAATTCGGCTGTCAGCGTGAATACCGTCACCGCCTGCGGAAAGTACCGATTTACCGCCGTTTATCATAATATCTTTATTTGAATGAATTGCGTCATCTGCGGAATTTACGGTAATTTCGCCGCCGTTGATTTCAACGGAATTTCCGCCCTTTACGCCCTTTGTGCTGTCCGATGTGGTTGTGTCGGAATTTTCAGTTGCGGTGGAATCAGCAGTCTGCTCAGCCTGTGGAGGTTTAGGATTTCCGCCGCCGAATCCGTCGGGGGGAGTCATATTTTCAAATCCCTCAGGAGGAGTTAATTCTCCGCCAAATCCGTCGGGGGGAGTCATATTTTCAAATCCCTCAGGAGGAGTGAATTCTCCGCCAAATCTGCCGCCGAAGCCCATATCATTCTGCTTAGGCTGGGCATTTTCCATACCGCCGCCGCAGATAATATCAATTGCTCCGTCAGCTATAACAGCGTCACTTTCTGCCTGTATTCCGTCATTTGCGGCATTTATTGAAATATCGCCGCCCTCAATGTAAACAAATCCCAATGCGGTATCGGTTTCGGTTGATTTTATACCGTCCTCGCCGCTTGTAATGTCAAGTTTTCCGCCGCATATAGCGGTATAATCCTTGCCCTTGATGCCGTCAGCGGTGGAATTTACAGTAATATCGCCGCCTGTAATAACAATATCGTCCTTGGAATGAATTCCGTCAGCGAAATTTGCGTTTACAGAAAGTTTTCCCGTGCCGTTGAGAGTTATGCTGTCGCAGCTGAAAATGCAGGCGTCAGGCTCGCTGTTCTGCTCATCGGCAAAGTTATAGGAACTGCCGTCAGTCAGCGAATTTACGCTGTTTTCCGCAAGGGTTACAAAGATTTTATCTGAATTTTTTCCGTAAATAGGAGAGGAATTTTTGCAGGTAATATCCGCATTATCAAGAACAAGCTGAACCTTTGCCTTGTCAGCGTCAACGATAATCTGACCATCGTCAAGACTTCCCGAAAGGCGGTATATGCCCTCTTTTGTGATTGTAACCGTGGAGTTTTCGGCTTTTGCGCCGTCACCCTCAATGGTCACAGTTTTGCCGTTAAGCTTGATTTCTGCGGTAATATCGCCGTATTCTGCGGATTTGTCCCTGTCGGAAAAAAGCTCATTATATGCTCTTTTCACGTTATTTTTCGGGGCATCTGTCGCTTTTTCCGTTGCTTTTTCGGTAACTTCTTCCGTAGCCTCGGTAGTATCAGCTGAATTATCTGTAGATGTTTCAGAGCTGATATTCTGCGGTTTTTCCGTAGTACAGCCGACAAGAGATGCGGTTACAATTACTGCTGTAAGGAAACCAAAAATCTTTTTGCAGGAGTTTTTCATTTTTATCACCCTTTTACTTTGGTTCCAATTCCTTTTCTATGATTACATTTTACCCCACAATTATGACAATCCCGTGAAAGTGTCACGAAAATGGAGTAAATGTTTGGAGTAAAAATACGGTTAAAAACCTTTAAAACCGTCATTTACAGCCTGTCTGATTTCCCTTTCACAGCCTTTTATCCGTTCAAGCTGGGCGGTTAATTCCAGTTCCCGTGAACGACATTGCTCCGCTGTCTTTTTTGGGAAATTCCGTGTGCCGCCCCTGTAGCGGCTTGCAAGTTCAGAGATAATCAGCACAATTCCATTGTAAAGTGAGTCGATTTCCTCACAGGTGAGAAGTCCGTCTATTCCCTGTGCAAAGCCGTTTATAGCGTCACGTATATCCGCAATTGAGAAATTTTCCGCCGTAACGGAGCGAATCATATCCCCGAAATCGGCACAGATATACCCCGACATTGCGGTGTCAAGGTCAATAACCGTCAGCCGTTCCCCGAAAATTATATTATCCGCCTTGGTGTCACCGTGGATATTCCGCAAAGGCAGCTTTAAATCTCCGAAATTGTGAAGTTCAAGGGGAGTTTTCAGCTGTACGCCGCAGGAATTTACAATTTTCAGAAAACGTCCCACCGCATAGCCGTGATAGTACGGCGAATACTGTCCGTCACTTTCGGTATAGTCGTAAATCCGCCATATTTCGCCATTCTGCTCAATATATCCCCTGCCCTCACATTGGAGATAACGGGGAACAAAAAGGGAATTATCCCCGAATTTTTCAAAGGCATTGCCGATTACAGAAATATTCTCTGCAACTATTTCGGGATTTTGAAAAATATTGCAATTGAGAGATTGCAGAATATATTTCTTCTTATTACAGTTGCAGAGAAATGTTTTATTTATATGACCGCAGGAAAGCTCGGCGACAGACGAAATATCCGTCAGGCCGAACTTTCCGAGAATTGTATACATCAGTTTTTAAGGCTGTGCATAGGTGCAGGAATACGTCCGCCACGGTTGATGAACTTCGCAGGGGATTTATCCTTGACGGGCATTACAGGGCCGCTTCCGAGAAGTCCGCCGAATTCCAGCATTTCGCCCTCTTTTTTGCCCACAGCAGGGATAAGACGTACAGCAGTTGTTTTCATATTAACCATACCGATAGCCGCTTCATCAGCGATAATAGCGGAAATTGTTTCGGGAGATGTTTCACCGGGAACTACAATCATATCAAGTCCAACAGAGCAAACAGCTGTCATAGCCTCAAGCTTTTCAAGGCTGAGAACACCGGCAACTGCGGCATCAATCATACCTGCGTCCTCTGAAACAGGGATAAATGCACCTGAAAGTCCGCCAACTGTTGAAGACGCCATAACACCGCCCTTTTTAACGGCATCATTGAGCATTGCAAGGCAGGCTGTTGTGCCGTGTGTACCGCACATTTCAAGTCCCATTTCTTCAAGGATATGGGCAACACTATCGCCTACAGCAGGAGTCGGAGCAAGTGAAAGGTCAACGATACCAAAGGGAACTCCAAGCAATTCAGATGCTCTTGCACCTACAAGCTGTCCCATACGTGTAATCTTGAACGCTGTCTTTTTGATAATATCAGCAAGTTCGTTAATTGAAGCGTCGGGATATTTGCTCAATGCCGCACGTACAACTCCGGGGCCTGATACACCAACGTGAATTTCACAGTCAGGCTCGCCTACACCGTGGAAAGCACCTGCCATAAAGGGGTTATCCTCAACGGCATTGCAGAACACCACAAGCTTTGCCGCACCGATACAGTCACGGTCAGCAGTTCTCTCAGCTGTTTCCTTTACGATTTCGCCCATAAGCTTTACAGCGTCCATATTGATACCCGACTTTGTAGAGCCGATATTTACGGAAGAACAGATATTCTGTGTAACGTCAAGGGCTTCGGGAATTGAACGGATAAGAGCCTCGTCACCTGCTGAAAATCCCTTGTGAACAAGTGCGGAATATCCGCCGATAAAGTTAACTCCGCAGGTATCGGCTGCTCTCTGGAGTGCCTTTGCGAATTTTACGGGATTATCATTGGGACAAGCCGCCGCAAGCATAGCAATTGGAGTTACGGAAATTCTCTTATTAACTATGGGAATACCGTATTCCTTTTCGATACGCTGTCCCACAGCTACGAGATTTCCTGCCTTTGAAACGATTTTATTGTAAACCTTTTCGCAAGCCTTGTCAATATCGGTGTCGATACAGTCAAGGAGGGAAATTCCCATTGTAATTGTACGTATATCAAGACATTCGTCCTGAATCATACGGATTGTTTCAAGTATATTGTATACGTTAAGCATTTATAAAACCTCTCTTATACATTGTGCATTGAGTTGAAAATGTCCTCGTGCATTGTGTGGATAGACAGACCAAGCTTTTCGCCAAGACTTGTCATATCGTCAACAAGCTCGGAGAAGTCGGAAGTCATACCTGTGATATCCACAAGCATAATCATTGCGAACATATCCTGCAAAACGCTCTGTGTAACTTCGATTACATTAACGCCTTTTTCGGAGCAAACTCCGCTGACTTTGTGGAGAATTCCCACATTGTCCTTACCGATAACAGTTATAACAGCTCTCATATAAAAAACCTCCGTGTGACAACAGGAAATAGTTGTCAAAAATTTATCACACTCTATTATAACATATATTTATAAAAAAATAAAGGGGTATTAATAATTTTATTTTTTAATCTGTATTTTTTTGCTGAAAAGGTAGAAATCTTTTTAAAAATGTGTTATAATGGTTTTATATCAATCTGAAACGAGGTGTTATTTTGCAGTTAATCGACTGTCATACACATACGCAATTTTCTATGGACTCCGAGGCTGACATCAATGCTATGATTAAAAAGGCAAAGGAACTGAATTTAGCCGCCTATGCTATTACCGACCACTGTGAGTGCAATTGCTGGTATCCAAAGGAGCATTACGAGAATACCGAGTTATTCGACTATTTCAATTATAAAGACGATTTTGAAGCCTCCCTTTCAGCCGTTACGGAACTGAAAGAAAAGTATTCGGACTTCAATCTTATATGCGGCACGGAATTGGGACAGCCTCTCGCTGACCTTGAAATTGCCGAAAAGTGCATAGCGGACAGCCGCCTTGACTTTGTAATTTCATCGGTTCATCAGATAAAAGATGAAAAGGATTTTTTCTACATAAACTATTACCATATGTCAACGGCGGAAATCAATAATCTTCTCGAAAGATATTTTTCCGAGGTTTATGAGCTTTGCAAATGGGGAAAATTCGACGTTTTAGGGCATCTCACCTACTGTCTGAGATATATGAAAATCAGAAACGGAATTACCCCCAATATGAAGCTTTTTGACGAAATTATTGCCGAAAGTCTGCGGACTCTTGCGGATAAGGGCAAGGGCATTGAAATCAACACATCGGGTATAAGACAGGGCTTCGGCACTACTTTTCCCTCCCTTAAATATATAAAGCTTTTCCGTGAATTCGGCGGAAAAATCATTTCCATAGGCTCTGACGCACACAAAGTCCGTGACCTCGGTGCAAATATAGCTGAGGGTACAGAGCTTGCAAAGGCTGCGGGTTTCAACGAAATCTGCTATTTCAAGAAACGTCAGCCCGTATTTATCAAAATAAGCTGATTCGGCATTTTTTGCCTGAATACATATCTATGAAAGGATTTGAAGAAAATGAAAAACGAAATCATCAGATTATTACAGCAGAACGCACGTATGTCTGCCGCCGCCATTGGAGAAATCCTCGGCATATCAGCCGCCGCCGCAGAAGCGGAAATCGCAAAGCTTGAAAAAGACGGTATTATAAAGGGCTACAGCGTTATTCTTGATGACGACAAATACGATAAATCCATTGTTCAGGCAACAATTCAGCTTAAAGTCACTCCCCAGCGTGACTGCGGTTTTGACGATATTGCAAAGACAATTATGATGTATGAGCAGGTTGACAGCGTAAGCCTTATGTCATCGGGTGCATATGATCTTTCCGTTGAAGTGAGAGGAAATAATCTCAAAGATGTGGCTCTGTTCGTTTCCGAGCGACTTGCTACAATTGAGGGAATTCTCTCTACATCAACTCACTTCATTCTGAAAAAGTATAAGGAAAAGGGCATCTTCATCGACAGCGATGAAGTGGACGAAAGGGGACTGTGTTAAGTGATAGATTACGAAAAGGTACTTTCAAACAGAGTTAAAAATATAAAGCCGTCGGGAATTCGCCGATTTTTCGACATTGCTTCAACTATGGAGGGTGTAATTTCCCTTGGTGTCGGTGAGCCTGACTTTTCAACTCCTTGGGCAATCCGTAAGGCTGCTATCAAGGTGCTGGAGCGTAAGCAGGTTGTATACGGACCTAACCTCGGTATCGCTCCTCTGCGACAGGCAATTACCGATAAATTGAAGAAAACTCACGGTGTTGAGTATAATCCCGACAATCAGATTATCGTTACTGTAGGCGGTTCTGAGGCTATTGACCTTGCAATCAGAGGTATGATTGACCCCGGTGATGAGGTGCTTGTGGTTGAGCCGTGTTTTGTATGCTACGCTCCCCTTGTGGAACTTGTAGGCGGCGTTGCTGTGCCTGTTCCTACACGTCTTGAAAATAACTTCAAGCTTACGGTGGAGGATTTGAAAGATAAGGTTACTGACCGCACAAAGCTCCTTATACTGCCATTCCCCAACAATCCCACAGGTGCAATTATGACTCGTGAGGATTTGGAGCCTATTGCTGATTTCCTCCGTGGAACTGATATTATGGTGCTTTCCGATGAAATTTACTCGGAACTGACATACGGCAGAAAGCATTTTTCAATTATCGAACTGCCCGATATGGCAGAGAGAACTATCTATGTCAACGGCTTTTCAAAGGCATACGCAATGACAGGCTGGAGATTGGGATATGTGGCTGCTCCCGAACCTATAGTTCATCAGATTTTCAAAATTCACCAGTACGGCATTATGTGCAGTCCCTACATCAGCCAGAATGCGGCAATTGAGGCTCTCACCAACTGCGATGAAGAAGTTGCGGCTATGGTCAAGGAGTACAATACCCGCCGAACATATCTTGTAAATGAGTTCAACCGACTTGGCTTGACCTGCTTTAGTCCCGAGGGTGCATTTTACGTGTTCCCCTGCATAAAGAGTACAGGTCTTTCAAGTGAAGAATTCTGCGAAAGACTGCTCTTTGAGGAGAAAGTGGCAGTTGTTCCCGGAAGTGCATTCGGCGACTCGGGAGAGGGCTATATAAGAATTTCCTACGCATATTCGCTGAAACACCTTATGGAGGCTATTTCACGAATTGAGAAGTTCATAAACAGCCTTGGAGGCGAGAAAAATGAGGGTTAAGGCTGCGGCAAAAATCAATCTTGCCCTTGATGTTACAGGAAAACTTCCCAACGGCTACCACACTTTGGAAAGTGTATTCCAGACTGTAGGGCTTTATGACGAGGTTTCCGTGGAACTGTCAAAGGAGGGAATTTCCCTTAGCTGTGAAGTTCCCGAAAACTTTGCGGAGTCTGATGAAATCCCCTGTGATGAACGGAATATAGCCTATAAAACGGCTAAGAAGTTCTTTGAGGAAAACGGAATTGACTCAGGCTGCCGTATTCATATTAAAAAGGGAATCCCCTCACAGGCAGGAATGGGCGGCGGAAGTACCGATGCGGCAGCTGTGATTTACTGCCTTTCAAAGCTTACGGGAAAGGTTTTTTCTGCTCCCGAAAAAATCGGTGCAGATGTGCCGTTTTTCCTCACAGGAGGTACGGCATATGTTGAGGGAATTGGCGAGAAAATCACTCCCATAGCTGATTACAGCGGAAAAATCCTCGTTATTGCAAAGGGCAAAGAGGGAGTTTCCACCGTTGAGGCATATGGTGCGGTGGATTCTCTTGAAAATCCCGTTCATCCCGATGTTCAGGGACTTGTAAAGGCGATTTCTGACAATTCCGATGATGTTTACAGCTGTATCGGCAATCTTTTCGAGGAGGCAATTCACCTTGACGAGGTTGCGGATATAAAGGCGAAAATGGCTGAAAACGGAGCATTGGCGGCTTGTATGACAGGCAGCGGCTCGGCAGTTTTCGGAATTTTTGATACATATGAAAAAGCCGCAGACTGTGCGGATAAGCTGAAAGCCTGCGGATACTTTGCACAGACCTGCGAAACGGTCAGCAAGGCATTTGAAATTATAGAGTAAAATAATACCAACCCCTAAAACAACAGCAGACAAATCTAATGCATAAATGATGTATGTCATCTTTGTCTACTAACATTTTAGGGATTGGTATAACAATATGGCGGTAGAAGTCAAAATCTACCGCCTTTTTTCGTTATATCAATTTTCTTTCGTCGCAATACTCACATTCAAGCAAGGTTTCATCGCCGCTGAAACGGAAACTCTTTGGCAGATATTCCTCGTGATTTGTGATGCACTTGGGATTGTCGCAGCGAACTCCGCTGTAAACCTTTCCCTTTAATGTTTCAGAACCGCCCTGTTCACCGAGAATTGTGAGAATTAATGCCATTCTTGCGAATACGCCGTATTTTGCCTGTGTGAAGTACATTGCACGGCTGTCCTCGTCAACTTCAACAGTAATTTCATCAACACGTGGCAGCGGATGAAGAACTATCATATCCTTTTTGGCAAGGAGCATTTTTTCCCTGTCAAGGACATAAGTGTTTTTCTGTGCTAAATATTCCTCACGGCTTGCAAATCGCTCCTGCTGAATACGTGTCATATAAAGCACATCAAGACTGCCGATTACCTCGTCAAGAGCGTCAACTTCCTCAAATGTACTGCCGTTGGCTGTGATAATATCCTTGATATATGCAGGCATTCTCAATTCGGGAGTTGAAATGAAGATGAACTTGTTTCCCTCAAACATACTGAGTGCCTTGCAGAGAGAGTGAACTGTTCTGCCGTTGATAAGGTCGCCGCAAAGTCCGATTGTAAGTCCGCAGAGAGTATTTTTCTCAATTTTCAGCGTGAGCAGGTCTGTGAGAGTCTGTGTAGGGTGGAGATGTCCGCCGTCACCTGCGTTGATTACGGGACAATCTGCACTGATTGAAGCTGCCTTAGCCGCACCTGCAACAGGGTGACGCATTACGAGAATATCCGCATAGCTGCTGACAATTTTCGTTGTATCCTTGATAGTTTCGCCCTTAGCTACAGAGGAATTGGCAGGATTGTCAAAGCCTATGATACGTCCTCCAAGGCGTAGCATTGCCGTCTGGAATGACATCTGAGTTCTTGTGGACGGCTCATAGAAAAGAGTTGCCATAATTTTTCCGTCACATTCGTGGGCGTAATCCTGTGGATTTTCCTTGATTTTCACTCCAAGGTCAACAAGCTTTGTCCACCAGCTTACAGGGAAATCGCTTAAATCAATAAGGTGCTGATATTCTGACTGCATAATTTTTACCTCCGTTTATGTATGGGATTCCCCGAAAACCGCAACACCAGCGAAATCAGCCTGTGAGGAAGATTTTCAGAGTTTCCCTATGTATCACAGAATTTTACTTCCGTTGATTATCAATTCAAATTTCAAGCCGAGAAATGCCGATGCTCTTTTGCACAAAATCATACGATTCATAAAAATCTCAAAATACTCCATTACAGAGGAAATTTCCGTGTCAATCTGCAATTCCAGTATAAGAGTTTTTCTGTCCTCGCTGAAGCTTACCCCCGACATTACAACGGCATAATTAACTCTGTCGTGAATGTCAAAGGTTGTAAGGTCGGTATTTCTCACACGGCTGCGGCGAACATCTGCCTTGTCGGCAATAATCATAGCGGCAGAAATAGCGTCAAGAGGCTGAGCCGTTCCCTCGTCATGATTGCCGATAGCCGCAATAATTGAGCATATTTCGCTTGCGGGCATACTGAGATTATCCAGCAGGCGGAATGCC
The DNA here is from genome assembly GCA_045539715.1 of Ruminococcus sp. Classification (GTDB taxonomy): domain Bacteria; phylum Bacillota; class Clostridia; order Oscillospirales; family Ruminococcaceae; genus Ruminococcus. The sequence continues at coordinate 69,036 of JAZQFV010000061.1, forward strand.
ATAACCGCACCGCTTTGTGCGTGGTCAATTCTGTTGATTACGTTGCCGATGTCGTGCATAATGGAGGCTATTTTCGCAAGCTCCACCGTCCTTTCATCGTAACCGAGAGTTTCAAGAATCATTTCAGCCGTTGCCGCTACTCGCTCAACGTGGGGAAATGAATGTTCGGTATATCCCATAGCTTCAAGAGTTTTGTCTGCACGTCGGATATACTCCATAATATCGGGATTTTGCTTTATATACTTATAAGTTACAAGACTTGCCATAACTGCCCCCTTTAATTGAAGTAAACTTTATACCATACGAGGAATATGAAAATCGTCCATATTCTTCGGCTGTTGTCAGCTTTTCCGTTTTTGTGGTCGTCAAGCAGCCTGATAAGCGGCTCTGTGTTGAAAAATTCCGCCGCATTTTCGCTTTCAAAGGCTTCACGGACAATGCCGTAATACTTATCCTCTTTCAGCCATACCCTTATAGGCACGGGAAATCCCAGCTTTTTCTTAGCCGCAGTTTTCGCCATACTGTCGGGAGTATCCATTTTCGCCGCAAGACGCATTGCGTATTTCGTTATATATTTTGTATCATCAGTTCTGTTGCTGTGAGTTACACGGTATTTCGTGGGAATTTGCTCCGCCAACGCCATAACTTCCTTATCGAGGAACGGCACACGGAGTTCCAGAGAATTCGCCATACTCATTTTGTCAGCTTTAAGCAGAATATCCCCTGCCATCCACATATGGAGGTCGAGATACTGCATTTTCGTCACATCGTCCTTACCCTTTACACGGCTGTAATAGGGCTTTGTAAGCTCCATTGGGTGGGGTGCGTCAGTCTTTATTTTCAAAAGATTTTTACGCTCCTCCGCCGAGAAAATAAATGCATTTCCGATAAATCGCTCCTCAACAGTCTTACCCTTACGCACAAAGAAATTCACACCACGCTTTGCAGGGAGTTTCTCCGCAGCCTTGCCGATTGCCCTGCGGATTGGCATAGGCAGCTTATCGTAAAGCGTGCCGTCAGGGTCGCTGTACACGTTATATCCGCCGAAAATTTCATCTGCTCCCTCTCCCGAAAGCACAACTTTCAGCTTTTCAGAGGCGATATTGCACACAAAATAAAGGGCAACCGCCGAGGGGTCAGCAAGGGGTTCGTCCATATGATACTGGATTTTTTCAAGGCTCCCCCAGTATTCTTCGGGAGTTATAACCTTGCTTGTATTTTCCTTGCCGATAGCCTTGGAAAATTCCTTTGCCCAGCCGATTTCGTTGTATTTTTCATCATCGCCGAATCCCACGGTAAAGGTCTTGTCAACCTCAGCCACAGCCGCCGCATAGCTTGAATCTACGCCGCTTGACAGGAATGAGCCAACTTCAACATCGGCTATTTTATGAGCATTTACGGAATCCTTAAAAGTTTCCGAAATACGCTGTACCCAATCTTCAAGAGCAGGCTTTTCATCAGCGTTGAAATTCACATCCCAATAACGCTTAATCTGCAATTTACCGTCCTTTAAGGTAAAATAATGAGCAGGCATAAGCTTGTAGACGTTCTTGAAAAATGTTTCATTTGTCGGGGAATACTGAAATGTGAGATAATTTTCAAGTGCCGTTGTATTCAGTTCCTTTTTGAAATGGGGATGAGGGAGAAAGCTTTTGATTTCCGAGCCGAACATAAAAGTTTTTCCCATTACAGCGTAATACATGGGCTTTATTCCAAAGAAATCCCTTGCACCGAAAAGCTCTTTTTTGTTCTTGTCCCAAATGACAAAGACGAACATTCCACGGAGCATATTCAGCAGTTTTTCGCCGAATTCCTCGTATCCGTGAATAAGAACTTCGGTATCGGTATTTGTCTTAAAGGTATGACCTGCGGCGATAAGCTTCTCACGGATTTCACGGTAGTTGTAAATTTCGCCGTTGAAAACAATCACAAGAGAGCCGTCCTCGTTGAAAATCGGCTGGTCGCCAGCTGATGAAACGTCAATAATGCTCAGTCGACGATGCCCCAGAGCAATATCCCCGTCAACGTATTTACCCTCCGCATCGGGTCCACGGTGGCGGATTTTGTCCATCATTTCAGAAATAATTCCGTCTGCGTTGTCTACTTTATTAGTGAAGCCTGTAATTCCGCACATAAAAAAATACCTCATATCAAATTTTATCATTATATATTATACTACATTTTATATAAATTTGCAACAGTAAAAGAAAATTTTTCACTCTGCAAAATTCAGAGATGCCCTTTAGTTATACTTGACAAACATTTTTTATTAATGTATAATTATAATAGAGTATATGAAATGAGTGATTATATGAAAAAAACTAAATTTGATGTGACGGGTATGACATGTTCAGCCTGTCAAGCTCACGTGGAAAAGGCGGTAAATGCCTTGGAGGGCGTTTCTGCGGTAAACGTCAATCTTCTGCGGAATTATATGCAGGTGGAATTTGACGAATCCCTTGTAACCGCCGATAAAATCATAGATGCAGTAGTAAAAGCAGGCTACGGAGCATCGGAAACGGGTAAAAAATCGGAGAAATCCGCCTCTGACGGCAATCTCAAAGGAATGAAAAAACGGCTGATTCTCTCCCTCTGCTTTATGATTCCCCTGTTTTATCTCTGTATGGGGCATATGTTTGGCTTGCCGATTCCGAAGATACTTGACGGAACTGAAAATATGATGATTTTCACTCTGACTCAACTTCTTCTGACAATTCCAATTATAGCACTGAATTTTCATTTTTTCCGCAACGGATTTAAAAATCTCATCAATCGTTCACCAAATATGGACAGCCTTATTGCTCTCGGTTCAACTGCGGCATTCGTGTATAGCTTATACGGAACGTATATGATTGCATATCATATGGGACATGGGGATTTATCAGCGGCTCACGGCTATATGATGAATCTCTACTATGAATCCTGCGGTATGATTTTAACTCTTATCACCGTTGGAAAATATCTTGAAACCAAAAGCAAAGGCAGAACATCTGACGCAGTTTCGGCACTTATTGACCTTGCACCCAAAACGGCAACGGTTATACGTGAGGGAGTTGAAACGGAAATTTCGGCTTCGGAAATAGCTGTGGGAGATGTTATAATTATCAGATCAGGGGGAGCAGTTCCCTGCGACTGCACGGTAATTGAGGGAAGCTGCTCCGTTGACCAATCGGCTCTCACAGGCGAAAGTATACCAGTTGTAAAGAATATAGGAGATACTCTGATGAGTGCCACGGTTTCAACAGGCGGATTTGTGAAATGCCGATGTGACCGTCAGGAAAAGGATTCCACACTTTCGAAAATTATAGCCCTCGTTGAGGAAGCCGCCGCCTCAAAAGCTCCCATTGCTCGGCTTGCGGATAAAATCAGCGGAATTTTCGTTCCCGTAGTTATAGGAATTGCACTTATATCGGCAATTTTGTGGCTTATCTTCACAGGCGATGCAGCGGCGGCATTGAAAGCAGCAATTTCCGTCCTCGTTATCTCCTGCCCTTGCTCGCTGGGACTTGCAACTCCTACGGCAATTATGGTTGGCACGGGAATGGGTGCAAAAAACGGCATACTCATAAAATCTGCCGAAAGCCTTGAAACTGCCCATAAAATCACGGCGGCAGTCCTTGACAAAACAGGCACCTGCACCGAGGGAAAGCCGAAAATTCGAGAAATTTTCACCATAGGCATCACAGAAAATCAGCTTATGACATATGTGGGCGCAATTGAAGCTAATTCGTCACATCCACTTGCGAAGTCGATTATCACCTACTGCAAGGATAAAAAAATCGACATTCGCCAATGTGATGACTATAAAGAAACTGAGGGCGGCGGATTGTCGGGAATCGTGGATAACAAAAAAATCCTCATCGGCAATAAGCGGCTTATGGAACAGAACAAAATCGACATTTCACACCTTTTGTCTAACGCTGAAAAATCCGCAGAAAATGGCGGTATACCGCTGTTTGCAGCGATTGACGGAAAGTCTGCGGGAGTTATTTCAGCGGCGGATTCCGTAAAATCCACCTCGAAAGAGGCTGTGGAAATGTTCAGAAATCTCGGCATAAAAACAATTATGCTCACAGGTGACAACTCACGGACTGCACAGGCAATCTGCGGCGAACTTGGCATTGACGAATTCTATGCGGAACTGCTGCCTGCGGACAAAACCGCAGTAATACGTGATTTGCAGGAGTCTGGGCAATGCGTTGCAATGATTGGCGACGGAGTGAATGACGCTCCTGCATTGGCGGCGGCTGATGTTGGAATTGCAGTTGGCGGAGGGCAGGATATTGCCATAGAATCGGCAGATATCGTGCTTATGCAGGACGATATCCGTGACGGTGCGGAGTCAATCCGCCTCAGCCGTGCAACTATGCGGAATATCAGGCAAAATCTGTTCTGGGCGTTGATTTACAACAGCCTTGGAATTCCCCTTGCGGCTGGGCTTTTCTACCCCATTTTCCATTGGCAGATGAACCCGATGTTCGGTGCGGCGGCTATGTCCCTCAGTTCATTCTGCGTTGTCACAAATGCCCTGCGGCTCAATCTTTTCAAGACGGTAAAGAGTAAGGAGAAAGCTCCCGAAAATGACCATATATCTACAAAAACGGAGGTTAATACAATGAAAAAAACAATCTATATCGACGGTATGATGTGCAACCATTGCACAGGCACGGTTTCCAAGCTTTTAAACGCAATTGAGGGCGTTTCTGCGGAAGTTTCCCTTGAAAATAAATGTGCCTATGTTGAAATTTCGGGAGATGTTTCCGATGAACTGCTCATTAAAACCATAACTGACGCTGATTTTGTTGTCAAGGGTATTGAATAATTAAACTTCAAGAGGTAATATATGCCTATAATTGAAATAAAAGATTTAACAGTAGAAGAACTTATTCCATACGTTTCAAGCAATGAAATTCAGCTGAAACGCTATTTTGAGCCTGATTTAGGCATTTTCATTGCTGAAAGTCCAAAGGTTATACGGCTTGCCCTGAGTCACGGCTATGAGCCGATTTCTCTCCTTGCAGAGCGAAAATACATCGAGGGGCAGGGAAAGGATATAATCGACAGATGTGCTGAAATTCCCGTTTATACGGCGGACAGCGAGATTCTCACCAAGCTTACGGGATTTAAGCTTACACAGGGGTTGCTCTGTGCCATGAGAAGAAAGCCTTTGCCCACGGTGGAGGAAATCTGCGAAAAAGCACGTCGTATAGCCGTTTTAGAAGATGTTATGAATCAGACTAACATCGGTGCGGTAATCCGTTCAGCGGCGGCTTTGAAAATTGATGCGGTGCTTCTCACACAGCCAAGCAGCGACCCGCTTTATCGCCGTGCAATCCGTGTGAGTATGGGAACTGTTTTCGGTATGCCGTGGACTTACATTGAGGGGGATTCTCCTGAATATGTGGAAAAATTGCGGAAAATGGGCTTTACTACGGCGGCTATGGCACTTCACAGCAATACCGTTGACATTGACAATGAGGCATTGAAAAAAGCCGATAAACTGGCTATAATCCTCGGAACTGAGGGTGAGGGGCTGAAAGACAGCACCATTGAAGCCTGCGACTACACGGTGAAAATCCCTATGGCTGAGGGAGTAGATTCCCTCAATGTGGCGGCGGCAAGCGCTGTGGCATTCTGGGAAATCACAAGATAATACTGACTTTTCCGTATAAAACGAAAACCGCCCGTAAAACAGGCGGTTTGTTTTTTTATTCAACAGTAACGCTCTTAGCAAGATTTCTCGGCTTATCTACGTCATATCCCTTTGCAACGGATACATAATAACCAAGAAGCTGGAGTGGAATTACTGAAAGGCTTCCTGCAAAATGAGGGTCAGTCTGAGGAATGTAAACTGTGAAGTCAGCTAAATCCTCCATGCTGTAGTTGCCGTAAGTTGTAAGTCCCATAAGTGACGCACCACGGCTCTTAACCTCAACCATATTGCTGACTGTCTTTTCATAGAGGTCAGGCTGTGTGAGAATACCGATTACAGGAATCTTATCCTCGATAAGGCTGATAGGTCCGTGCTTCAACTCACCTGCTGCGTATGCCTCGGAGTGAATGTAGCTGATTTCCTTCATCTTTAAGCTGCCTTCAAGACCGATTGCATAGTCGATACCTCTGCCGATGAAGAATGCGTCCTTACAGCCTGCAAGCTTGTTTGCATACCACTGGATACGCTCCTTATCTTCAAGGATTTTCTCAATCTTTTCGGGAATTGTATTAAGCTCTGTGAGGAGAGCGTCATAAGTTTCCTGCTCCATTTCACCTCTTGCGAGAGCAAACTGCATTGCAAGGAGATAGCCTGCAATAAGCTGTGTGCTGTATGCCTTTGTAGTTGCAACTGAAATTTCAGGGCCTGCAAGGGTATAGAATACGCTGTCAGCTTCACGTGCAATTGATGAACCTACAACATTTACGATACCGAATGTCTTAACTCCTGCATCCTTGGACATTCTGAGGGCTGCAAGGCTGTCAGCAGTTTCGCCTGACTGGCTTACGATAATAACAAGGCTGTTCTTAGCAAGCTTCATCTTTCTGTACCGGAATTCAGAAGCAAGCTCTACACGAACAGAAATTGAAGAAAATTCCTCAATAACGTACTGTACAGCCATACCAACGTGATATGCAGAACCGCAGGCAACAATGTAAATCTGCTGGATTTCCTGCATTTCCTCATCAGTAAGACCATGCTCACCAAAGTCAATTTTGCCGTTCTTTACAACAGAATTGATAGTATCTCTGATAACCTTAGGCTGCTCGTGGATTTCCTTGAGCATAAAATGCTCGTAACCGCCCTTTTCAGCAGCAGCGGCATCCCACTTGATTTCAACAAGTTCCTTTTCGATTTCTTCACGGTCAATATTGTAGAAAGTTGCAGTACCCTTTGTGAGCTTTGCAATTTCCATATTGCCTATGTAGTAAACATTTCTTGTATATTTGAGAACAGCAGGAACATCAGAAGCAACATAAGTTTCGCCGCCTGTGATACCGATAATCATAGGGCTGTCCTTACGTGCTGTGTAGATTTCGCCGGGGAAATCGCTGAACATTACGCAGAGAGCATAAGAACCTCTGATACGAATCATTGCTCTTGCAATTGAGTCAACAGGGCCGAGATTGTACTTCTTGAAGTAATAGTCGATAAGCTTTACTGCAACCTCTGTATCTGTCTGTGAATTGAAAGTATATCCGCTTTTTGTAAGCTTTTCTCTCAACTCCTGATAGTTTTCGATAATACCGTTGTGAACTGCAACAACATTGTTGTCATCGCTGGAATGGGGATGAGCGTTGAGGGTAGAAGGCTCGCCGTGAGTTGCCCAACGTGTGTGACCGATACCGCAGCAGCCGCTTACAGCCTCGCCGTCGTTAGTCATCTTTTTGAGAACTTCAAGCTTACCCTTAGCCTTGATTACAGTAACTTCCTCGCTGCCGTCACGAACAGCGATACCTGCTGAGTCGTAACCTCTGTATTCGAGCTTAGAAAGTCCGTCAAGAAGAATGGGAGCAGCCTGATGCTCACCTGTAAATCCTACAATTCCGCACATAATATACCTCCGTATTTATCGGCAATAAACCTGCCGAAACTTTAAAGCATTTCTTTTTTGACGATTGAAACGCCATTATTCTAATAAAACAATATACTCATATATTATAACATAATATATAAGAAAATGCAAGTGTATTTTTCAACACTTGCATTTTTTTGTTTATTTAACTATATCGTCAGTACCAAAGGGGTCACCGCACTCCGCACAGAATTTAGGGGGATTATGTGGGTCAGCAGGCTCCCAGCCGCACTTGTCGCACTTATAAAGAGGTGCTCCCGCAGGCTTTGGACTTCCGCAGTTAGCACAGAATTTGCCCTTATTTACCGCACCGCAGGAACAAGTCCAGCCATTATCGGCAGGCTTTGGACTTCCGCAGTTTGCACAGAATTTGCCTGTATTTGAAGTTCCGCAGGAGCAAGTCCAGCTTGCATCAGCAGCCTTTGCAGCTCCGCAGTTAGCACAGAATTTACCTGTATTTGATGTACCGCAGGAGCAAACCCAGCCGCCCTGTACAGGTGCATTCTGCTGCTGTGCTGCCATATTATAAAGGTTATTAGCGTTCATTCCGCCCATCTGCTGAGCCATATTCACACCGAACATACCCATAGCTGCACCGTTGGAATTATTAGCAGCAGCAACCATAGCGGCATTCTGTGACTGAACTGTGCTTGCAGCGGCATTGAGAGGATTTCTCATCCATGCAGCGTCCTCGAAATTCTTGATACGCTCCTCGTCCTCTTTATTGATAGATACGGAACGGATAGCAACGGACATAATCTCGATACCACGTTCTTCAAGCCACTCTGTCTTGAAAATATCCTTCATAGCATTTGTAACCGCAAGGTTATTTGCAGGAAGTTCGTCATATCTTACTGTATCGGAAAGCTTTGCAAATGCATCGGAAAGACGAGCAAGGAACTCGCTGTGGAGCATATTGTCAATTGTACTTCTGCTGTAAACATTGGAAACATTTCCGCTTACCTTTGTGAAGAATACGAGAGGGTCAGAAATTCTGTAGGAATAAACGCCGTTGCAGCGAAGTCCGACAGTAAAGCTTCTGCCGATGTCAGCATAGTTTACTCTGAAAGGCACGGGAGTAGGTGTGCCGAATTTATTATCGGTAATTTCCTTTACGTTGATGTAGTAAATTCTCTGGTCGTGGTTTGCGTCACCGCCATACTGGATACGCTTGCCCATAATCTTGAAAGTTTCCTTGATGCTTGAAAAACCGCCGTCAAAGATACTTGGCTCACTTGACATATCATAAGTATATTCACCGGGGAGTGCACAGATTTCCACAATCTGTCCCTGGTCAACGATAATCATACACTGACCTTCGTTTACAACGATTGTGCTGCCGTTGGTAATAATATTGTCATTACCCTTTGTATTTGAAGATTTCTTTCCTGTTTTCTTGTAGCCCTTTGCTACGAGAACATCGGCAGGCATAGCGTCACAGCAGAAGAATTCCTTCCATGTATCCGCAAATGTTGAACCTACGCCTGATAATACTGCTTTAATAAGTCCCATAATTAAAACTCCTTCCGTTTCAGTTTTACTGAAAACCTATATCATTTTCGGCAATGCCGATATAAATATTATAACACATTATTTCAGATTTTGCAATACCTGTTTAAATCATTTTTCAGAAAGCCATTTTTCCCATACGTCTGGACAGTAACCAACAGCGGCTTTCTTTCCGCAGCGTACTACGGGAGTTTTTATAAGCTGCTGATTTTCAAAAAGCTTTTCCTCACGGTCGCTGTCAAGGAGATATTTCATAAGAGTGAGGGTATTTTTATCCTTGGCATTTTCATTTATAAGGCTGTCAATTCCGCCTACAGCCTGCAAAACCGAGGTAAATTCGCCTTTGCTCATACCCTTTTCTTTCATATCAATGAACTGAACGCTGATATTTCGCTCCTTGAAATATCGCTCTGCCTTTTTTGTATCAAAGCATTTTTTAGTTCCGAAAATCTGTATCGTCATATTTCTCCGCCCTCCATTGGTCTGTCTGTGCGGTCAGTTTTCTCAAATTTCAGCTCAATAAGGTCAAGTCCATTCTGTGCAAAATACAGACGAACCGCCATATAATGAGAGAAAAATGGAATTTCCTTTGCAAATGAAACAGGCTTTCCGCCTGTGCCGTTCCAAGTGAAAGCAGCGTTAGCCGTTCCCATGGTGAAAATAGTCACGGGAATTTGTGCCAGTTCACTTTGCTCCGATGAAGCAGTAAGGGTAATGTTATACCACCCGGGATTATTCACCACAAGTGCAAGGCTGTAGCTCTTTCCCTTTTCGGATTTTACGCCGTTCAGGTCGAGAGTAAGAGTATCTTCAATATCGTAGAATACCACAGGCTCATCTGAGGGCATATCTTCATCGGGACGGTTGATAATTTCAACTGTATCGCAATCCCCTGCCATACGCTTCATTGCGTTGGATTTCAGCACGAATGAGAGGATATTTTTAGCATTTCTCTGAATTTCACAACGGAGCAAATCGCCATTTGAAAGGCTTTCAAGGGTATTGTCATCATTTTTGCCGCCCTCGGCACATACCATATACAAGTCATTCTGAGCAATTGTCATAGCCGCAAAATCCTTTTTGTCGGGAGCACCGCCACGGCGGCTGATATTTGCCCACCAGTCGGTCATGCTAACGCCCTCAAATCCCCATTCATCACGGAGAATAACGGTATTGAGGTCGAAACTTCCGGCTGTCCATATGCCGTTCAGCTTGCCGTAGGTTGTCATTATACTGTCGGCATTTCCCTGTTTTACGGCAATTTCAAAGCCTTTGAGATAAATCTCACGCAATGCCCTTTCAGATGCAACAGTTTCTAAGAAATGGCGGTTGGTTTCCTGATTATTTCCGCAAAAATGCTTGATTGTGCCTGTAACTCCGCTTTTGTGAAGTCCACGGAGTTCAGCTGCCGCAAGAGTTCCTGTGAGATAGCAATCCTCGGAGAAGTACTCGAAATTTCTGCCATTGAGAGGGTGGCGGTGAATATTCATTCCCGGTCCAAGCAGACATTCCACCTTATTCACAGTCATTTCAAGTCCCATATATTCAAAAAGTTCCTCTGCAAGTTCCTTATTGAAAGTTGACGCAATCATTGTACCGTTAGGCAGGCTGAATGCCTTTGTGCCGCAGTCAAGACGCATTCCCGACGGTCCGTCAGCACAGCAAACCGCAGGTATGCCGTATTTTGTAAGGCAGTCCGCAACTCCGCCGAATGCCGATGCCGTACCAGCCGTAACACGTGGACTTCCCATACCCTCGCCACGGATTAGGCAGGAAAGTTCCTCATCGGAAAGCTGTGAAACAAATTCGTCAAGGGAATTTTTTCCGCTGTACACGTCAATGAGTTTTATGCCCTTATCCCCTGTATATGGCAGTTCTTCGGGAAGCTGTGCCATTCTTCGTGCAGGCTCGTCAACCTCACTTTGCGGAACAGGCTCAAATCCCAGTTCATAGCCATTTTCCGTAGAAATCGGCTTCATACGCTGATATTCTTCCACAGGTGCAAGTGCCTGACGACATTCTTCAACAACTGTTGCATTTTCAACTGTCACAATATAACCGTTAATCTTTTCAGCCTTGTCAATGAAGAAGTTGTAATCGCCCTTTTCATTAACCCAGCAATTCTTATTTCCTGTTGCCCCGCTGTCGTCATATGACGCTATATCGTCAATCCAAGCTGTTACGGTGAGAGTCTGGGACTCATTCGGAGCAAGAGTTTTCGTCTTTTCATAGCCGCAGAGGATTTTTTTCGGCTGACCGAGATTACCCTGGGGCTTCTCAACGTAGAGCATTACAACTTCTTTTCCGCTATATGCTCCCGTATTTGTGACGATTACCTCATATTTTACGCCGATTTTTCCGCTTTCGCAGATAGTTTCAGCCTTGTCGGCAACTATTTTAAAGGTAGTGTAGGACAATCCGAAACCGAATGGATAACGCACCTTTTCAGGGGCGAAAGTGTCGAAATATCGGTATCCAACGTAAATATCCTCCACATAGCGGTTGCTTTTCAAATCGCCGAAATATGGGTGTGAGGGATAGTCCTCGATTGAGTAAGCGATAGTGTCGGGAAGTTTACCCGAGGGAGAAACCTTGCCTGTCAGCACATCAGCCGTGCCAACTCCGCCAACCATACCGCCCTGCCACACATAAAGGAGGGCGTCAACTCCAAGACTTTCGATATACTCAATATCAATGAGGCTGCCCACATTGAGAAGAACAACCACTTTTTCAAATTCCTCATGGACTTTTTTCAGCATATCTTTTTCAAGTTCGGTAAGGAAATATGAACCCTCGGTGAGAGTTACTTCCTGTTCCTCGCCTGCTGTTCTGCCGATGATAACAATGGCTGTATTTCCCTTTTCAGCGGCATTTTTCACGATTTCAGCAGAAAGGGGCATTTCCTTTTGCGACCACGGTTCAGCACCCCAGCCCTCGCCTAAATCGTAGGGATTTTCGCTGTCCCATTTCCTGTAAATCTCCAGCAATTCCTCGTTAAGCTTTACACCTGCTTCAAGCAGACCGTCGGTAATTCCCACAACCCGTGAAACATTTACCATACCGCCCGAACCTGTGCCGCTTTTGTAATAGTGGAGCTGAATTCGTCCAAAAACGGATACGACTTCATCTTTTTTCAACGGTAAAGCTGAATTGTTGTTTTTCAGCATAACAATACCCTCGGCAACTGCATTAGCCGCCGTTTCAAGGTATTTATTCCAGTCAAGTATTTTTTTCATTTTTACTATCCTCGCAAAATTTAAGATAGAATAATTATAACAAATTTCACAAAAAAAATCAAGTGTTTTTTCGAATTTTATACCAATCCCTAAAATATTAGCCTTTAGCCGTTAGCTAATTTTGCGGCAGATAAATTTCGTGGGGGTTGTCTTAGGAATTTCGCATTGAAAATAAAAACCTCCGATGAAAGCATCGGAGGAAAATTGTCACTCTTGCTCAAAACAGATTACATTTTATTTTAGCTGTTTTCTTCAATGGTATCTATAATGACATCTATACCGTTTTCTTCAAGTGCTTTTATTGTTTCGTCTGAAATAAAACCCTCTGAAATAGTTATGCTTTTCAGAGAATCCATATCTGCAAAACCTGAAATATCTTCTATATAGATGTTGTAAAAGCTAAGTTCTTCAATATTATCAAGGGTTGAAAATACCGAGCTGTCTCTGAGATAATAATTATAAGACTCTTTATCATCGCTGGTATTTTTTTCAGCAATGATGCAGTCATCTATTTGAGACCTGCTCAGAATAAGAGTCTTCAAAGAACTACAGTCAGCAACACTTTGGAAATTCTTTACAGACATAGATGAAATATTCAACCATTCAACAGAACTGTTATTTATGCCATTCAAATCAACTTCGGAACCTATAAAAATGTCCAAGTTTTTCAGATTCGGCTGTTTATTTACCATTTCAATAAAATCATCAGAATATTCTTCCTTAGTATTGAAAACCATCAGCGTTTCAAGATGTTCAAATACTGTAAGCTGAGAAAAAAGGTCACCGGGAGAACGGTGTACAAGCATATCTCTTATTTCCGAGCATCTGTTCAGTTCATTGATATCAACGTCTTCAAGATGCACATTTACTTTCTCAATGTCCCTTTTGACAAATTCACCTTCCAGATTAACATAATTATGTCTGAAAAACATTATGGCACCAATGATAATAATTGCAGTTATCACAAAACACAGTATCACTTTCAAATGCTTCTTCATTATAATTATACCCCCTCGAAAACTTGATTGAGATTTGCCAGTCGTTCAGTTTTCTTATATTATACCACACTTTACAGATAATTGCAATAAAAACCTCCGATGAAAACATCGGAGGGAAATTTGTCTGTTTTGCTCAGAATAGATGACATTTAAGAATATGTTCGGTTTTATAAATTGTGGTTTGACGATATTTTAGGTTTTATCAATTCACCTATCATTGCACCGCCAATAATGCACACAGCACCAACAATTTGTATTACGGTCATTTTCTCACCGAGCAACAGGGCTGCAAAAATAACTGCCGACAAAGGCTCCAGATAACCGCATACCGCAACGGTTTGTACAGGGAGCTTTGCAAGTGGTGAAAAATAGAGATAACAACCAATTCCTGTGTTTAGAATACCAAGTATCAAAATCCAACTCCAAGCAGTTGCAGGTACATTGATAATAAATCCTTGTTTAATTCCTGTAAAGACTGCAACGGTCAAGAAACTGACGCAAAGTTGTATTACGGAGTTCTCCATACCACTGATATTTTTTGATTGCTTGTTGAGTGTTACCATAAAGAAATACATTATCGCTGACATTGCACCACAGAACAATCCCCAAGAATTACTGCTACCAACAGCATTGCCGTTTACAAGGAAAATACCAACAAGTACGGTCACAAAACCCAATAGCTTAGGTGCTGTCAGTTTTTCATGAAAGATAATCGGCGATAGTATCATTACAATGACAGGACCGCAATAATAAAGGAGCGAAGATAAACTCACACCTATTTGTTGATATGCTTCGTATAGGAACATCCAACTTGCTCCCATAGCAACACCGGACAAAACAATAAAGACGGTATCCTTTTTATTTTCTTTTATATGGAACTTACCTTTACTAAGTAAGAATAAAACAATCAAGAGGATACTGCCGATTAGTGTTCGCAAAAACACTATTTCGTAACTGTTAAGTGGTATATGACTTGCAACTATTCCGTTAAGACCAAACAGCAATAATGCTGATATGTATTTAATAAATGCTTTACTATCCATTGGGTACATCTCTTTCAAATTCTTATTTTCGGTCTGCCCGATTTTCTATATTATACCATACTTTACAGAGAATTGCAATAAAAAACCTCCGATGAAATCATCGGAGGGAAATTGGTTGGGGTGGAAGGATTTGAACCCTCGAATGACGGAGTCAGAGTCCGTTGCCTTACCGCTTGGCGACACCCCAGTTTCGATTTATTTTTGTGCTGTACTCATTCAGCTTTTATATTATAACACACTTTTTCGGGTTTGTCAAGGGTTTTTGAAAAATTTATTTTTTAATTATATATTTCTATTGCAAAATCCCGAAAATACGGATATAATATAATAAATAGTACACTTGTAATACGTTACCACTTTGTTTTGGTAAAATTAATAATCGGGAGCATCATAATGAAACGACTTTACTTTATTGTAAATCTTGTGGCAGGAAAAGCCACTATAGGCTCAATGCTGGGCGATATATTAGACCAATTCACAAAATCAGGCTATGAAGTCACAATCCACATAACGCAAAACGGCAAGGACGCTCGTGAAAAGGCAAAATATGCCTGTTCCGCAGGCTATGACCTTATCGTATGTGCAGGCGGTGACGGCACGTTAAGCCAATGCCTACATGGAATTATGGCAAGCAAAAATAAGCCTCCCGTGGGTTATATCCCCGCAGGCTCAACTAACGATTTCGCACGAACTTTAGGAATTCCCAAAAACACCATGGACGCTGTAAAGTGGATTACCCACGGCACACCTATGGAAATTGACATCGGCAGCTTCAACAACCGATATTTCACCTATATAGCTGCATTCGGAGCATTCACCAACGTCACATACGAAACCTCACAGCAGGTGAAAAACGTCCTCGGTCACGCTTCATATATCCTCAACGGACTTACTCAGCTTACAAATCTCCGTTCAAAGCTTATGCGTATCGAATACGACGGAAATGTGCTGGAGGACGATTTCATTTTCGGTATGGTGACAAATTCAGGTTCAATTGCAGGACTTCTTTCAATGAACGATTTTGTCCTTGATGACGGACTTTTTGAGGTTACGCTGATTAAAAAGCCTGCAAATATCGTGCAATTGCAGAAAATAGTACACTCCTTGCTGAACATCTCCGTAGAGATTGACAAGGAGTATATCAGATCTTTCCGCACCGACAAAATAACCTTTACTGCCCTCAATGATGAGCAGATTTCATGGACTCTTGACGGTGAATTCGGCGGCGATTTGCCTGTAAATGTTGTTCAGAACCATTGCAAAGCCATTCGTTTTATGGCAGGTGACCGTGACCAGTCGATTTTCTCCGATCCCGACGCTATTTCGTAGCACTATTGTTATTTAGTAGCTTCGTATGCCTCTCTGACAGCTATGCTAAGCTGATCGGCACAGGAAGTAGGACGCATTCCGCAGGTGTTTCCACGGAGTTTAGACTCAATCTGCTCCACGGTGTAGCCGTCCACAAGCTTTGAGATAGCCTTGAGGTTGCCGTTGCAGCCGCCGAGGAAACGAACATTTGTGATAACATCGCCCTCAATGTCAAACTTGATTTCCTTTGAGCATACCATTTTAGTTTTGTATGTGTATTCCATAATTGCACCTTTCTCCCCTGCTTTTGCTGGGGAATTTTTATTTTTCAAGAAGTTTTATCAATTCTCCCCAACCGCCGATGTGGTGGAATGGGAAGTCAATTTTGCTTATGTCGTTGAGCTTATGAAATCTGTCGTAAATATCATTATTATCATACAGCACAGGGAAAAGTCCTGCATTATTCGCACCAATAACGTCAACATCAATAAAATTACCGCAATACCAAATTTCCTCCGCCTTGAAGCCCGATTTGCGTACTGCCAAATCAAAAAGATGTCTGTCGGGTTTGCGGAAAATATATTCGCTTGAAGTCATAATAAACTCAAATTTATGTTCTGGGAAAAGTTCCGCCATAACTCGTTCAAGAGCGTTTCCCGACCAGCATAAATTGCTGATAATTCCCGTTTTTATGCCCTTTTCCGTAAGTGCTTTCAGCATTTTATCGGCATCGGGAGTCATTATGTTATCCCCTAAAGTGGTGGAAATAATCCACTCCGCTTCTTCAATTGAAATTGACAGCTTTATGCCGAAATATTCCAGTACATAGCGGAGAAAATGATGCTCGTGAATTTCGATGAGTTCACCTCTCAGCTGTCTGATTTCATCAAAAAGCTGCTTTACAAAATCGCTGAACTGCTCCCTTGTCACGTTATAAGGATTTTCCGTAATATAGGGGAAAATCGCACTATTTCCCTCTGTCATTTTATAAATGGGGTCTTGTATGAGAGTTCCGCCATAGTCGAATAAAATCATTTTTGGATTCATAATAACCTCCTTTTAAACGGGTAAAACTAAAGCGGACAAAGTCCGCCTTAGTGTGATATTATTAACCAATAGGTGTTACAGCTACGGGAGTAGGTGCAGGTGCAGCCGCATTATGCTGCTCTGTTGGAGCATCTGTTCTTACAACCTTTACCTGATTGTAGCAGTCCATACCTGTACCGGCAGGAATAAGCTTACCGATAATAACGTTTTCTTTAAGTCCGAGAAGCTTGTCGCTCTTTCCTCTGATAGCGGCATCTGTAAGAGCCTTTGTTGTTTCCTGGAATGAAGCGGCAGACATAAAGCTGTCGGAGTTTGATGAAGCCTTAGTAATACCCTGAAGAACAGGTGAGAACTGTACAAGCTGGATACCCTCCTCGCCTGCCTCGATACGTGCCTGAAGCTCTGCATTAATCTGTGAGATTTCCTTGCAGTCAACAAGTGTACCGGGAAGCAGATAGCTTGAACCTGACTCTTCAATCTTAACCTTACGGAGCATCTGACGAACAATAACCTCAATGTGCTTATCGTTGATATCAACACCCTGTAAACGGTAAACCTTCTGAACTTCATTGATAATGTAGTTCTGAACTTCCATTGTACCGAGAATATTGAGAATATCAGCAGGATAGATATTACCCTCAGTAAGTCTTGTACCCTTGGGAATCATCTTGCCTTCTTCGATACCTGCACGAATCTTGAAGTTATAAGGAATCATATAATTCTCTGACTCGCCTGTTTCGTCATTTGAAACGATAATATTACGTGTAGTCTTAACTTCCTCAATGTGAACTCTGCCTGAAATTCTTGAAAGGATAGCCGCACCCTTAGGACGTCTGCTTTCAAAGAGTTCCTCAACACGGGGAAGACCCTGTGTGATATCTTCAGCATCGGCAGAAGCAACACCACCGGTATGGAATGTTCTCATTGTAAGCTGTGTACCAGGCTCACCGATAGACTGAGCAGCAATAACACCAACAGCCTCACCGACAGATACGATGTTGTTGAATGCAAGGTTTGCACCATAGCACTTAGCACATACACCTGTTCTTGCCTTACAATGGAGAACTGAACGAATCTTGATTTTCTCAACGCCAGCCTCGATAATCTTCTTAGCGTCAGCGTCGCTTATAAGCTTGTTTCTGGAAACGATAAGCTCGCCTGCCTCGTCACGGAGGTCGTCAGCAAGGAATCTTCCCACAAGACGCTCTGCAAAAGGCTCAACAACTTCGTTGCCGTTCTTGATTTCGAATACTTCGATACCCTCAGTTGTACCGCAGTCCTCCTCACGAATGATAACGTCCTGTGAAACGTCAACAAGACGACGTGTAAGGTAACCTGAGTCAGCAGTACGGAGCGCTGTATCAGCAAGTCCCTTTCTCGCACCTCGAGATGCGATAAAGTATTCGAGGATGTTAAGACCCTCTCGGTAGTTAGCACGGATAGGAATTTCGATAACGCCGCCTGATGTGTTTGCGATAAGTCCACGCATACCTGCAAGCTGACGAATCTGTGAGATACTACCACGGGCACCTGAGTCAGCCATCATCCAGATAGGATTGTATGGGTCGAAGTTCTTTTTAAGAGCAGCTGTAACTCTGTCGTTTGTTTCAGTCCAGAGAGCAATTGTTTTCTTGGACTTCTCCTGAGCAGAGATATAACCGTACTCGTACTCTGAAATAATCTGCTCAATTTCAGCGTCAGCCTCAGCAAGGATTTCCTTCTTCTGAGGTGGAATTGAAGCGTCGCAGACAGCAACAGTAAGAGCTGCACGTGTTGAATATTTATAGCCGAGAGCCTTGATTCTGTCAAGTACCTCGGAAGTTGTTGTTGTACCGTGAATTTTGATACATCTCTCGATAATATCGGAGAGTTTCTTCTTGCCTACGAGGAATGAAACTTCAAGGTCAAACTGCTTGTCGGAGTTTGTTCTGTCAACGTAGCCAAGATTCTGAGGAATATTTTCATTGAAAATAAGTCTGCCGACTGTAGCATCAATAATCTTTGAAACCTTCTTGTCGCCTACATCTCTTGTAATTTTAACCTTGATATTAGCGTGAAGTGAAACATCATGCTCATGGTAAGCCATAAGAGCCTCGTTTACATCACGGAATACCTTACCCTCACCGGGTTCGCCGGGCTTATCCATTGTAAGATAGTATGAACCAAGTACCATATCCTGTGAAGGAACGGCAACAGGCTTACCATCTGAGGGTTTCAGCAGGTTGTTTGCAGCAAGCATAAGGAAACGAGCCTCTGCCTGTGCTTCTGCGGAAAGGGGAAGATGTACAGCCATCTGGTCACCGTCGAAGTCAGCGTTGAACGCAGAACATACGAGGGGGTGAAGCTTGATAGCTCTACCCTCAACGAGGATAGGCTCGAATGCCTGAATACCAAGACGGTGAAGCGTGGGGGCACGGTTGAGCATTACAGGGTGATCCTTGATAACGTCCTCAAGTGCATCCCATACCTTATTATCTGCACGGTCAATAAGCTTTCTTGCTGACTTGATATTAGCAATAGCCTTCTTGTCAACAAGACGCTTTAATACGAAAGGCTTGAAAAGTTCAAGAGCCATTTCCTTAGGAAGTCCGCACTGATACATTTTCAGCTCAGGTCCTACAACGATAACTGAACGTCCTGAATAGTCAACACGCTTACCGAGGAGGTTCTGACGGAAACGTCCCTGCTTACCTTTAAGCATATCGGAAAGTGACTTCAAAGCACGGTTGCTTGGACCTGTAACAGGTCTGCCGTGTCTGCCGTTGTCGATAAGAGCGTCAACAGCTTCCTGAAGCATACGCTTTTCGTTTCTTACAATGATGTCAGGAGCGTCAAGTTCCAGCATCTTTTTAAGACGGTTATTTCTGTTGATAACACGTCTGTAGAGGTCATTGAGGTCTGATGTTGCGTAACGTCCGCCGTCAAGCATAATCATAGGTCTGATATCGGGAGGAATTACGGGAATAACATCAAGAATCATCCACTCAGGCTTATTTCCTGAAAGGCGGAATGACTCGATAATCTGTAATCTCTTGATAAGCTTAACCTTTTTCTGACCTGCGGGAAGTCCTACAAGTTCAGCTTTGAGGTCGTCAGCACAGAGTTCAATGTTATTCTTCCACTCAACATCTTCAAGTTCAGCAAACTTCTGACACTCGTCACACTGACACTCCATAGGATTGTTGTAGCATGAAAGCTTGTTGAGTCCGAGAGAAATCTTGCCAAGTTCGATAAGGCGGTTTTTCTGGAAGTCATAACGTGCAGGGTCATACTCGTTGAGGAGCTTCTTTACAGCCTCTGCACCCATTTCAGCCTTGAAATCGTCGCCGTACTTTTCAAGATATGAGAGATATTCCTTTTCGGAAAGGAGCTGCTTTTTAACAAGTTCTGTATTTCCGGGATCTGTTACGATATACTTTGTGAAGTAGAGAACTTCTTCAAGACGCTTCTGAGAAACTTCAAGCACCTGTCCGATACGGGAGGGAGTACCCTTGAAGTACCAGATATGGGAAACAGGAGCAGCAAGCTCAATATGTCCCATTCTCTCACGACGCACTCTTGCACGTGTAACCTCAACGCCGCAGCGGTCACAGACCTTGCCCTTGAAGCGGATTTTCTTGAATTTACCGCAGTGACATTCCCAGTCCTTTGTAGGTCCAAAAATTCTTTCACAGAAAAGACCGTCTTTTTCGGGCTTCTGTGTTCTGTAATTTATAGTTTCGGGTCTTTCAACCACGCCGAATGACCAGCTTCTGATCTGTTCAGGTGAGGCAAGACCGATTTTAATCGATTCAAAAGTATTAAATTCCAAACTGCTACCTCCTGCAATTTTTTGGTAAACATTGCTGCCCGACAACTGATATAATCAGCTGCCGAACAGAATATATCAATCATTAATCGTCGAATGAATCATCATCTATGCTGAAGTCGTCAAAATCGCCGTCCTCGTCATCGCTGCCGAATCCGCCGAAATCGTCTTCATCATCGAAGTTGAAGCCGTCTTCTCTGTCAGTTTCCTCGAAATTATCGTCCTCGCCGTCAATTGCTCTGAAACCTGCATCTCCTGCTTCTTCATCGGAGAGAGCGTTGAGGTCTTCGGTTTCTTCATCGTTGAAGTCGCCTCTTACAGGCATAGGATCGTCATCGAAGCTCTGCTTGAGGTCGATTTCTTCCTGATTAATGTCAAGAACCTTAACATCAAGACCAAGTGACTGCATTTCCTTGATAAGAACCTTGAAGGATTCGGGGATACCCGGAGTAGGAACATTCTGTCCCTTAACGATTGCCTCATATGTGTTTACACGTCCGATAGTATCGTCAGATTTAACTGTCAGGATTTCCTGAAGTGTATATGCAGCACCGTAAGCCTCCA
This sequence comes from Ruminococcus sp., assembly GCA_045539715.1. Classification (GTDB taxonomy): domain Bacteria; phylum Bacillota; class Clostridia; order Oscillospirales; family Ruminococcaceae; genus Ruminococcus. Next base: position 90,117 of record JAZQFV010000061.1, read on the forward strand.
ATGCCCAAACTTCCATTTCTCCGAAACGCTGACCGCCGAACTGAGCCTTACCGCCCAGAGGCTGCTGTGTAACGAGAGCATATGGTCCAACTGAACGAGCGTGAATCTTATCGTCAACAAGGTGGTGGAGCTTGAGGTAGTACATATAGCCCACAGTTACACGGTTGTCGAACTTTTCACCTGTACGTCCGTCGTAGAGGTCAAACTTACAGTCTTCCTTGAATTCAAGTGCCTTGGGGTTGATAACCTTATCCATTGTGTTAAGCACGAATTCATCGTCATGATGTTCTATGCTCTGTTCATTTGCCTTTCTGAAACAAGCTCTGATATCGTCCTCGTGAGCACCGTCGAATACAGGAGTCATAATGTGCCAGCCGAGAGCCTTACAAGCCATACCGAGGTGAACTTCAAGCACCTGTCCGATGTTCATTCGTGAAGGAACGCCGAGAGGGTTGAGAACGATGTCAAGCGGAGTACCATCAGGGAGGAATGGCATATCTTCCTCAGGAAGAATACGGGATACAACACCCTTATTTCCGTGACGTCCAGCCATTTTATCGCCGACAGTAATCTTACGCTTCTGTGCGATGTAACAGATTACACGCATATTTACGCCTGCACTGAGTTCATCGCAGTTATCACGGGTGAACACCTTAACGTCAACAATAACGCCTGCTTCACCGTGGGGAACTTTAAGAGAATTATCACGGACTTCACGAGCCTTTTCACCGAAGATAGCACGGAGAAGTCTTTCTTCTGCTGTAAGCTCAGTTTCGCCCTTAGGAGTTACCTTACCAACAAGAATATCTCCCGATGTAACTTCAGAACCGATTCTGATGATACCGTTTTCGTCGAGGTTAGCAAGTGCGTCATCGCCTACGTTGGGGATATCACGTGTGATTTCCTCAGGTCCGAGCTTTGTATCACGGCACTCGATTTCGTATTCTTCAATATGAACGGAAGTGAATACGTCCTCACGAACAAGACGCTCATTAAGAAGAACAGCGTCCTCGTAGTTGTAACCTTCCCAAGTCATAAAGCCGATGAGAGCATTCTTACCAAGTGAAATTTCACCGTCAGCAGTTGCAGGACCGTCAACAAGCACCTGACCCTTTGTAACCTTTTCGCCAACTGAAACGATAGGACGCTGGTTAACGCAGGTACCCTGGTTGGAACGCTTGAACTTGATAAGCTCATACTTTCTTTCCATACCGTCATCGCCGATAATACGTACATTGTCAGCGTCAACATAGCTTACAGTACCGTCACATTCGGAAACAATACATACACCTGAGTCAACGGCTGCCTTGTATTCCATACCTGTACCAACGAAAGGACGCTCTGTCTTGAGAAGCGGAACAGCCTGACGCTGCATGTTTGAACCCATGAGGGCACGGTTAGCGTCATCGTTTTCAAGGAAAGGAATCATTGATGTAGCAACGGAAACAACCATTTTAGGTGAAACGTCCATATAGTCAACTAATTCACGTTCACATTCGAGAATCTGCTCACGGCATCTTGCGTTAACTCTTGGACGAGCAAGCTTTCCGTCCTCTGTGAGAGGTTCGTTAGCCTGTGCAACTACGAAGTTATCTTCCATATCAGCTGTCATGTAGACAACTTCCTTTGTAACTACGCCTGTTTCCTTGTCAACCTTACGGTAAGGAGCTTCAATGAAGCCGTACTGGTTAATTCTTGCAAAAGTAGCAAGGTATGAGATAAGTCCGATATTAGGACCTTCAGGAGTTTCGATAGGACACATTCTGCCGTAGTGGCTGTAGTGAACGTCACGAACCTCAAATCCTGCACGATCTCTTGAAAGACCGCCGGGACCGAGGGCTGAAAGTCTTCTCTTATGGGTAAGTTCAGCAAGAGGGTTATTCTGGTCCATGAACTGTGAAAGCGGTGAGGAGCAGAAGAATTCCTTCATAGCTGAGGAGATAGGCCTGATATTGATAAGAGTCTGTGGTGTAAGGGAGTTTACATCCTGTGTCTGGATGTTCATTCTCTCACGGATACCACGCTCCATACGTGCGTAACCGATACGGAACTGGTTCTGGAGAAGTTCGCCTACGGAACGGATACGACGGTTTCCGAGGTGGTCGATATCGTCTACTGTACCAACGCCCTCGCAGAGGTTGATGAAGTAGCTGATTGTAGCGAAAATATCGTCAAGGATAATGTGCTTTGGAACAAGCTCATCAGCCTTTTTCTTTACATTTTCCTCAATTTCGTCAGCGTCAGAGGAAGTTTCAAGGATTTCTTTCAGAACCTTGAAAGAAACAAGCTCATTGATGCCGTACTTTTCAGCATCAAAGTCAACATAGCCCTTGATGTCAACCATGCCGTTACCGATAATCTTGGCAACACGCTCAACAAGACGAATCTGAGTTTCACCTCTGTCGTTGGTGTAGTATTCCTTAGCCTCAACTGTTACGAAAGCGTAGTATACACCAGCCTGCTCAATTTCACGAGCCTTGTCGTAGGTAACAGTTTCGCCTGCTTCTGCCATAATCTCGCCTGTAAGGGGATTAACAACAGGTTCAGCAAGAGTGTGACCTGCAAGACGTGAAGCAATACCGAGCTTCTTGTTGTACTTGTATCTACCGAAGCGGCAGAGGTCATATCTCTTAGCGTCAAAGAATAAGTTGTTCAGGTGAGTTACCGCACTTTCAACCGTGGGAGGCTCGCCCGGACGAAGCTTCTTGTAAACATCTATAAGACCGTCGGAGGTATTCTTTGTCTGGTCTTTCTGGAGAATTGTCTGTTTAAGACGCTCATCAGCACCGAAAAGCTCATAGATTTCCTCATCTGAGCCTACGCCGAGAGCACGGATAAATGTAGTAAGCGGAATTTTTCTGTTCTTGTCGATACGAACATAAACAACATCGTTTGAGTCCATTTCGTATTCAAGCCACGCACCTCTGTTAGGGATAACAGTTGCGCTGAAAAGGTCCTTACCTGTCTTATCCTTTTCGAATGCGTAATATACACCGGGAGAACGTACAAGCTGTGATACGATTACACGCTCAGCACCGTTGATTACGAAGGTACCGCTGTCTGTCATAAGCGGGAAGTCACCCATATAGATTTCACTTTCGCTTACTGCACCTGTTTCCTTGTTGCAGAGAGTAGCAGTTGCAAACATTTTAACCTGATATGTTGCACCTCTTGACTTACATTCTGCAAGGCTGTATTTCGGAACATCATCAAAGCGGTAGTCCTTGAAGTTAAGTACGAGATTACCGTTATAGTCGGTAATCGCCGTCATATCACGGAAAACCTCCTTGAGTCCTTCTTCTCTGAACCACTTGTAAGAGTCCTTCTGAACCTCGATAAGGTTAGGCATTTCGAGAGGCTCGGTAATTTTACCGAAGCTCATTCTGACATTTTTTCCCAGCTGCTTAGGTGTTACATTCACCATAGGCGGAACCTCCTTATTTGTTTTTCGTATTGACTTTCAGGTATCCTCCGAAAAAATTTTCGGAAAACTATTGACAAAGGCATATCCCTTATGCTATAATTAATAGCTAAGGAAAGGGGATACCATTCACATACTGATACATTATACTATTTTATCACATTCCCCTCACTTTGTCAAGGGATTTTCCCCTATTTTTCAAAACATTGGCTGTTTCGTCGGATTTGCTTTGCATTGTCCGACTTTTTTTGTGCGTTTATGCTTTTAAGCCGACCGAACCGTTAGCCTTTCGGTAATTCGTAATGCGTAATTATTTTTAAAAAGCCTTTAGCCTTTAGCCCTCATCCTTTTTGAACGGTGGAAAAATACAAAAATTTTCGATAATATATTTACATTCGGCAAAAAAAATGGTATAATAGAAATGACAGCATATTTCCCGATTTTTTCGCAAAGGATGTGAATTATATGTTTGCAAAAATTGCAAGTCTTGGACTTTTCGGACTCAATGCCTTTCCCGTTGATGTGGAAATTGATATAACCCGTGGACAGCCGCAATTCGAAATTGTAGGTCTGCCTGACACCGTTGTAAAAGAAAGCCGTGACCGCATAAAGGCGGCGCTTCGTGCCTGTGAAATCAGTTTCCCTGCGGCGGAAGTTATGATAAATCTTGCCCCTGCGGATACGAAAAAAAGCGGCTCCGTTCACGATATGGCAATTTTTATGGCTATTCTCCGTGCTATGCGAACTATCAACGACAATACAGACGGCTGTGCTTTCATCGGTGAAATGTCCCTCAACGGCGATGTGAGAAGTATAAACGGCGTTCTCCCTATGATGATTCTTGCCCGTGAAATGGGCATAAAATCCCTGTTTGTACCTGCGGATAATGCCCGTGAAGCCTCGGTAATCAAGGGAATTGACGTGTATGCCGTGAGAAACGGAGAGGAACTTATCCGTCATTTCCGTGGTGAGGAATATCTCACTCCCTGTGAGAATTATATTCCTCCTGAGCCTGAATATAACGAAATACTGGACTTTGCCGATGTCAAAGGTCAGCAGTTCGCCAAGAGAGCATTGGAAATTGCGGCAGCTGGCGGTCATAATGCCCTGCTTATCGGTTCACCGGGAAGCGGCAAAAGTATGCTTGCCAAGCGTATGCCCTCAATTCTCCCTCCCCTCACCTTTGATGAAGCTCTTGAAACTACAAAAATTCACTCGATTTCGGGATTACTTTCCCCCGAATCGCCCATAATTACAAAAAGACCATTCCGTTCACCTCATCACACGATTTCCTCAGCCGGACTGGCAGGCGGCGGCACTATCCCCAAGCCGGGAGAAGTTTCCCTTGCCCATAACGGACTGCTTTTCCTTGATGAAATTGCGGAATTTGACAAGAGAACACTTGAAATTCTCCGACAGCCAATAGAGGACAGATGCGTTACAATTTCACGTGCGTCGGGAACTATAACCTACCCCTGCACATTTATGCTTATCGGTGCAATGAACCCCTGCCCCTGCGGATATTACGGACACCCCACAAGAAACTGCACCTGTTCATCGAAAAAAGTTGTTGACTATCAGCAGAAGATTTCAGGGCCGCTGCTTGATCGATTTGACCTGCATATCGAGGTTGCACCTGCAGAATTCAAGGACTTGTCCTCCAATAAAAAAGAGGAATCCTCCGAGGCTGTACGTCAGCGAGTTACACGAGCAAGAAACAGGCAGTCGAAGCGATTTGAGGGTACCGGGATAACCTGCAATGCCCTTATTTCGGACAATAAACTCCGTGACTACTGCATTATGGACAGCGAAGCATCGGCAACTCTTGACAGGATTTTCCACGCTTTGAGCCTGTCGGGACGTGCATATTCACGAATACTGAAAACCGCCCGTACTATAGCGGATTTGGACGATTCGGAGCTTATTCTGAAAAAACATATCACAGAGGCGGCACAATACCGCATCAATGACGAACAGAAATAGAAAGGACATCAGATGAAATCAGCATTCAAAAAATTACCTGCAAATAAACACAGCCTTGATTTCGGGCTTATATTCACAGTTACCCTGTGTGCGGTGCTGGGAGTTCTGCTTATTTTCAGCATTGCACGAAGTGAAGTCAGTGCCGATGAGGGTATCGGCGACAGCTATTGGAAAACTCAGCTTTTTTCAATGGGACTCGGCTTGACCGCCTCAATTATAATTTCTCATATAGACTATCGGAAACTTGTAAAACTATGGTTCGTTTTCGTGCCGATTGCCCTTGCACTTGTTGCCCTGACCTTTACTTCATTGGGTTATCAGCGTGACGGTGCCGATGACCGTGGCTGGATTGAGATTTTCGGATTCAGCTTACAGCCCTCGGAAATTATGAAAATCGCCTTTATTCTCACATTCAGCCTGCATCTTTCAAAGGTTGAGGAGAATATGAACAAACCTCTCCATATGCTTTTGCTGCTTATGCACGGAGCAATTCCAATGGGAATTGTAGTGTTGCAGGGCGACTACGGAACAGCTATCGTATTCGCCGCAATATTCGGATTTATGATGATTTCCGCCAATATTTCGTGGAAATATCTCCTTGCTGCCCCCTTTGTCATAGCGGCAGGAGTTGCGGTGATGTGGTTCAACTTCCTCAGCAGTTTCCACAAAGAGAGAATTCTCATTCTGTTCAAACCGGGAACTGACCCCGAAAACATCGAATATCAGCAGGATTTGGGCATTTACGCTTTACAATCGGGAGGAGTTTTCGGCAAGGGACTTTTCGCAGGCGGAAATGAATATATCTACGTACCCGAACTTCACAACGACTTCATTTTTGCCCATGCAGGGCAGGTTTTCGGCTTTGTAGGCTGTATCGGAATAATCATTCTTCTGGCATATATCTGCCTTAAAGTTTTTGCCGACAGCAGAATTACCCGTGACCGCCTTGGACGGTTCATTTGTATGGGAGCATTTGGTCTGTTTTTCACTCATTGCCTTATGAATATCGGTATGGTGCTTAAAGTTGCCCCTGTTATCGGTGTTCCCCTGCCATTTATAAGCGGCGGCGGTACGGCTATGCTTAGTATGTACGTGATTATCGGACTTGTTCTCAGCACATACGCTTATCGTGGTGTGAACTACAATGTTTTCTACGACGAAGAATGATAAATAATGCGTAATTCGTAATGCGTAATTTATGGACGGTGGATTAATTTCCGCCGTCTTTTTGTTATGTTTGAAAAATATATAATTGTATGTCTTTTTACGATATAATTTGGATAAATAGCAGAACTTTACATTATTTTTTAACAAAACTATTGTCTTATATATCCATATATGATATAATAATACCACGTAGCACTAACGTGTTACAGTATTAAAACAAAGGGGTAATTAAATGAACAAATTAAAAAAACTTCTTGCCATTACATCAGCTTTATTGATGTGTTCGGGAACTTTGGCATATATGCCGCAGGATACGCTTATAAGCACAGACACAAACATTGTATATGCCGCTGATGGAAGTGTGGCAATTAATGCGACAAACTTTCCTGATCCGATTTTCCGTGGGTATATAGCCGGAAGTTTCGATAAAGACAAAGACGGAATACTTTCTGCGGAGGAAATCGCAGCTGTTACCAGAATTGATATATCCAGCAAAAATATTGAAGATTTGACAGGTATAAGCTGCTTTACAGAGTTGACAGCGTTAAACTGCTATGACAACAAACTCACTTCTATTGATGTTAGTAAGAATACAAAGTTAACCAGATTAGATTGCCATATAAATCAGCTGACTTCACTTGATGTAAGCAGCAACACTGAATTAACAGATTTAATCTGCGGTAAAAATCTTCTCACTTCCCTTGATGTAAGTAAGAACACAAAGTTGATAGATTTATATTGCTATGAAAATCAACTTACTTCAATTGATGTAAGTAAGAATTTAGAGTTAATCAAATTAAATTGCGCTGACAATCAGCTTGATTCGATTGATGTAAGTAAAAATACTAAATTAGAAGAATTTTACTGCAGTAGAAACAAACTTACTTCAATTGATATTAGCAGCAACAGCGAATTAGATTATTTGAGCTGTAATGCTAATCAAATTGCTTCCATTGATGTAAGTAATAATGCAAAGTTGACAAGATTAGACTGCTATGAAAATCAACTTACTTCCATTGATGTAAGTAAGAATTCAGCGTTAGAAAGATTAAATTGCAATGAAAATCAACTTACTTCCATTGATGTAAGCAAGAACACAAAGTTGACCAGTTTAGATTGCAGTGAAAATCAACTTACTTCAATTGATGTTAGCAATAATACTGAATTAACCAGTTTTTATTGCGATGAAACTCAGATTACTTCACTTGATGTCAGTAAAAATACAAATTTGATAATTTTGTGGTGTAGCGAAAATCAACTAACTTCACTTGATGTTAGCAATAATCCTGTATTAAGAGATTTAAGCTGTAGTAACCTTCCGCTTACTTCACTTGATGTTAGTAAGAATCCAAAGTTAGAAACTTTGTGGTGTTATAATAGTCAACTTACTTCCCTTGATGTAAGCAATAACCTCGCATTGACAGATTTGTCTTGCTATGAAAATCAACTTAGTTCAATTGATGTAACCAAGAACACCAAATTAGAATATTTAGCATGTCGTGAAAATAAACTTACTTCCCTTGATGTAAGCAATAACCTCGCATTGACAAATTTGTCTTGCGGTGAAAATCAACTTAGTTCAATTGATGTAACCAAGAACACCGAATTAGAATATTTAAGTTGTAATACTAATCAAATTACTTCACTTGATGTAAGCAATAACACTAAATTAAAAAAATTATATAGTTATAGAAATAAGCTTACTTCACTTGATATAAGCAACAATAAATTATTGCAAATTTTGTGGTGTATGGAAAATCAACTTACTTCACTGGATTTAAGCAATAATACTGAATTAACAGATTTAGACAGCAGGGATAACGTCTATAAAATCTCTCTTACAGACGGAAAATTTGACCTTTCAACCCTTCCCGCAGGCTTTGATGTAACTAAAGCTTCTAGCTGGGTGAACTGCACAATTGAGGGAAATATTATGACATTTCATGACGAAAATAGAATGGCATCATATGAATATGACTGCGGAACCGGCAAAAAAGCAATTTTCAGATTAACAACAAAAGACTATGATCCAAACGCACCTGTAACCACAATACCACGCCCAAACACACCTATAACCACAATACCACGCCCAAACACACCTATAGCAACTATGACATTTACAACTGCAACAACTTCCGCAGTTAACCCACAACCCGGTCAGACACAGACAACAAATCCCTTAGTTAAACCTCAGCCAACTCAGACACGCACAACTGTAACAACTTCCAAATATACTCCTCAAACACCTCCAACAGAAGTAACTACACCAATCTCCCTCGGCAACATAAACGGTGACAGTTCAATTGACTCAAGCGATGCAACATTAATCCTCTCTGACTATGCAGAACTTGCTGTTGGCAAGGAATCTTCATTTACTGCTGAACAGGCAAAAGCCGCAGATGTAAACGGTGACGGCAAATTCGACTCAATTGACGCTTCACTTATTCTTGCTTATTATTCACACATTCAGACAGGCGGCACAGGCACAATTGAAGAATTTATCAAATCATAATTAACACGAAAGGGCGGAAATTACGCCCTTTTTGTCTGAATATAACATAAAGCCGTCAGCTAATAGCTAATCGCTAAAGGCTGACGGCTCATTAATTTTAGAGATGCCCTTTGATTTATTCCTGTTCGCCGAAAGTTCTCGCAGCTTTCAGCATAATTGCACATTCAAGACGTTTCTTTTCAAGTTCGCAGGAAATCTTATGAGCAGAACGAACATCGCCCATATACTGGTAATTATTTGCATTACAGCCGCCGCTGCAATAGAATTTTGCCCAGCACTTGCGGCATTCCGGCTTTGAGTAAACGTGGCAGTTTGCAAAATCAGCCTTCATTTCCTGATTGAAAGTACCCTCGTCAATGTTGCCCATTTTATACTCCTCCATACCCACAAACTGATGACATGGGTAAATATCACCGTCGGGAGTAATTGCAACATAGTCGTTGCCGCAGCCGCAGCCACGGAGTCGCTTAATTGCACATGGACCCTGGTCAAGGTCAATCATAAAGTGGAAGAAATTGAATTTACCGCCGTTTTTCTCGTTTTCGAGAATACGGTTTGCAAGATTTTCATATTCCTTGAATACCACGGATAAATCCTTTTCGGTAAGGGCATATTCATCGCCCTCCCCTACTACAGGCTCAATTGAAATCTGGTCAAAACCTGCCTCATATAACGCAAATACGTCATTTGCAAAGTCCGTATTCTTATTTGTGAAAGTTCCTCTCACGTAGTATTCCTTATCGCCTCTGCCTGCTACAAGCTTCTGATATTTAGGCAGAATCATATCATAGCAGCCCTGACCGTTGGGAAGTACACGGAAATAGTCGTTGACTTCCTTTCTTCCGTCAATGGAAAGTACGACATTTGACATTTCTTTGTTGATAAACTCAATTTTTTCATCGTCAAGGAGAAGTCCGTTTGTTGTGATAGTAAAGCGGAATTTCTTGTTGTATTCAGCTTCTCTTGAACGTGCGTATTCCACAATCTGCTTAACAACCTTGAAATTCATCAAAGGCTCGCCGCCGAAGAAATCAAGTTCAAGATTTTTTCTGTCGCCTGAATTTTCAAGGAGAAAATCAATGGCATTTTTACCTGTTTCATAAGTCATAAGCTTACGTCCCTGACCGAAATCGCCTGTTGATGCGAAACAGTACTTACAGCGAAGCTGACAGTCATGGGCGATATTCAGACACATAGCCTTGACGGGAGATGCTACGGAATACTTGGCATACTTCTCGTAATCGTCCTCGGAAAAGAGGATTTTTTCATTGTAAAGCTCCACAATTTCGTCATAGCAGGACTCAATATCCTCCACGGAATACACCTTTGAAAGCTTTTCCACAACTTTCTGCGGACATTTTTCCTCGAAAGGAGGCTCAATATTGTCAAGCAGGTCATATGTAAGCTCGTCCACAATATGAACGCCGCCGCTGTTGACATCAAGAACTATATTAAAACCATTTAATTTATACTTATGTATCATACTATCTCTCCTCGATAACTGATATAACAAATTGTACCGGTGATTATCCCTCAATAAAAATCACTAAATGAAAAAAACAGGGCAGCATAACACTGCCCTTAAAGATTTTCTGAAAAATCGCTTATCTCTCGCACTTCTGGTTAGCAACTGTGCATGAAGTCTTGCAAGCTGACTGGCAAGAAGCCTGGCAATTACCGCAGCCGCCCTTCTTAGCGGACTCCTTGAGATTAGCCTTGTTCATTGTCTTGATATGTTTCATAACAGAAACCTCCTTTTTTTGAATTATAGCTTGCTATTATTATACCATATTTTCTGTTATTTTTCAATAGTTTTTTCACGCAATTATCATTTTTGGCATTTCAGACAATTTATAACAAAAAATGACAGTATAAATTGTACAAAAGCCGTTAGCCTTTCGGCAATGCGTAATTCGTAATTATTAAATGAGCTTTTAGCCTTTAGCTAAAGGCTGACGGCTAAAAGCTAAATGCAAAAAAATTTCTCAAAACACGTGACAAACAGAGAAATATGTGGTATAATAGAAGTGCTGATTTCATTCGTCAGCAAAAATTTCCAAAAGGAGCGATTTTTTATGTCAAAGAAACCCTTTTACATTACCACACCTATTTATTACCCCTCGGGTAATCCACATATCGGTCACAGCTACACAACTGTAGCCTGCGACTCTATTGCACGTTTCAAGCGAATGCAGGGCTATGATGTAATGTTCCTCACAGGTACAGATGAGCATGGTCTGAAAATTGAGCAAAAAGCCGCTGAACAGGGCGTTACACCAAAGGAATACGTTGATGTTATCGTTGACAAATTCAAGAACCTCTGGCAGTATATGAATATTTCCTACGACAGATATATCCGTACAACTGACGACTATCACGTAGAATCAGTGCAGAAGATTTTCAAGGCACTCTACGACAAGGGATACATCTACAAGGGCGAATATTCGGGAAAATACTGCACTCCCTGCGAAAGTTTCTGGACTGATTCACAGCTTGACGAAAACGGCTGCTGCCCCGAGTGTCACAGACCTGTGAAATTCGCCAAGGAGGAGGCATACTTCTTCAAGATGTCACCCTTTGCAGAGCGTATCGAGAAACTTCTCCTTGAAACTGACTACCTCCGTCCTAAGACAAGAGCAATTGAGCTTGTAAATAACTTCATCAAGCCCGGTCTGGAGGATTTGTGCGTATCAAGAACAACTTTCAAGTGGGGCGTTCCTGTTTCATTTGACGACAAGCACGTTGTTTATGTATGGATTGACGCACTTTCCAACTACATCACAGCTCTCGGCTATATGAACGACAAGTATGACGATTTCGAAAAATACTGGAGTGCAGATGTTCATATGGTTGCAAAGGATATTATGCGATTCCACGCTATTATCTGGCCTGCAATGCTTATGGCACTTGACCTGCCACTCCCTAAGCACCTTGCAGTTCACGGATATATCACAATGCAGAGCAAGGGCGGCGAAAGCGTTAAGATGTCAAAATCTCTCGGCAACGTAGTTGACCCATTTGTACTGGGCGAGCGTTACGGCTGTGACGCTATCAGATACCACATTCTCCGTGAAATGGCTCTCGGTGCTGACAGCCTTTTCTCCAACGAGATTATGATTAACCGTATCAATTCCGACCTTGCAAACGGCTTCGGAAACCTCGTTTCACGTACCGTTGCAATGGCTGATAAATATTTCGGCGGAACTCTCCCCTCTGACCGTCAGGCTGACGCTCTCGACGAGGATTTCAAGAGTGTAGTTCTCGATGCTGTATCAGCTGTTGAAGCTGCTATGGACGAAACAAAAATCAAGCAGGCTCTGGAGGAAATCTTCAAGGCTGTTGACCGTGCAAACAAGTATATTGACGAAACTGAGCCATGGAAGCTGGGCAAGGACGAGTCCGCAAAGGGCAGACTTGCAACGGTTCTCTACAATCTCCTTGACGGTATCAGAATTATTTCAACTCTCCTCAGCCCATTTATGCCTGCAACTATGCCTGAGGTATGGAAGCAGATTGGTGCAGCTGAGGCTGATGTGGCTTATGACAAGCTGTCAGTATTCGGAGTTCTCCCCGAAAATGTAACAGTATGCAAGGGTGCAATCCTGTTCCCAAGAATTGACGTTGACAAGGAAATTGAGGAACTCAACTCAATCATTCAGAAGAATATGGAAGCTGCACAGTCCAGTCTTTCCGCTGAGGAAAAGGGCGAGGCAGCTATGGAAATCCCCGAACTTGCTGAGGAAATCTCCATTGATGATTTTGCTAAGGTTGAACTGAGATGTGCAAAAATCCTCTCTGCTGAAAAGGTGAAGAAGTCCGATAAGCTTCTCTGCTTACAGCTTGACGACGGAATGGGCGGCAGACAGGTAGTTTCGGGAATTGCCGAATACTACACTCCCGAGGAACTTGTTGGAAAGAAAATTCAGCTTGTGGCAAATCTCAAGCCTGTAAAGCTCCGTGGTGTTGAAAGCTGCGGTATGATTTGTGCCTCTGATACTCCCGACGGTGTAAAGGTGCTGTTCCTTGATGACAGTATCCCCTGCGGTGCTAAAATCAGATAATTATTTAATTAAATTAGCCGTTAGCTGTTAGCTTTTAGCCGTTAGCAGAAGATTAATTAAGAATTAAGAATTAAGAATTAAGAATTAAGCATTATGGGCGGTGGAAATATTTTCTGCCGCACCCATTAGCTAATAGCTAATGGCTAAAGACTAACGGCTTTAATACGGCTAACAGCTAAAGGCTAATTTCTAAAAGGTACTTTTATGGAATTTATAACATTGAAATGTAAAAATTGTAATAAAAAGCTGATGACATATATTCCCCCGAGTTCACGGAAATACAAAAGTCCCCTGAAAACCTGCAAGAAATGCGGCACGGAATACCTCGACCCACGCTGTCACGAAATAGCCGCTGAGGGACTTCCCCCCGATACATACAGCGTCACATCTAATGTGATTATGGGCATAGTGGGAGGACTTATCCTGTGGAGAGGACTTTACCTGTTCACCGTTCATCAGCTGGGAACTTCCGAAAATATCCAATGGCTTTATCCCACAACTTTCACAGTAATGGGAATTTTCTGCATTCTCTTTGCAATTTATCAGATAATCATAATTTTAACCGGCATAAAACGCAAAAAATTTGAAAAATTAAGGCAGGAATCGGAAGAACGACTGCAAGACTACAACTATGCGAAAACCCTTGTATCCCTTGGTTACAGCGTTCCCGAAGAATACCTGTAAAAGGTGATTTATATGAGAAAAGGCTTTAAAATATTCTTAGGTGCAATTTTTGTACTGGCACTTGTGATTCATCTTTTGATAATGCCAATTGTGAATCTCACCGATAAGGAAAATACTCACACAGTCACAATTAATGGAGCCGGAGAGCTTATTGTGGTTGAACACTCAATCAACGGCTTGATTCCTATGGGAAAAGATTATTATTACATAGGAATTAACGAGGAAAACGCTGAGGCTTACACTATAAAAGCACCCAAAAAGTGGCTTGAAAAGAATTTCAATTCCGAACATACGGCTCTTACAGCAGGGGGACTTGAAATAACTGCCCTTGCAAAAAAACTTGACTATAAAATAGAGCAAGAGGTATATTCAACTCTTACATCAGTTGAGGGGATTACATATCCCATTTCAGCGTCATATTATCTTGACACAGGCTATGTTGCGAATTGTATCACAAAACTTGCACTTTTCGCTGTATTGCTGTTTCTTGTGATTTCATTCCTCGTAATTCTGAAAAAAGGCACTCCCTCTGTATTTTCAAAAATACTGGCTATCATTGCCCTTGTGTGGTTGATTGTGATGCTTATAGTCACTGTATAATTATAAAAAGCTATTAGCTGTTAGCTTTTAGCCGTTAGCTATGTGGGCGGCAGATTTGTTCAATTCATAATTAAGAAAGTGTAAAACCATAATGAGGTATATTATATTAAGTGTGCTGCTATGTGCCAAAAATGCATATTGCCTAAAACCGTCACTACAGTTTCTCCGTGCTGTCAAAGCAAATACGTATATTCAATGTCAGGCTGAAATCATTTGGGCATTTGGCACGTCGAATGGAACTTATTTCACAAGAAAATATGCCAAGGCAGTCTATACAGTTGACGGGAAACAGATATGTGGCAAAATGATTTGTGCATGTGATTTCAGAATAGATAAAGGCAATAAAGTTACTGTTATATTTCCTAAAAGCAATCCGAAAATATTCGCCTTTTCAGAACAACATGTTAAAAACGCAGTTTTGACTTATAGCGTATTAACAGTAGTTTTCGCACTTTGTGCCATTTGTATGACTGTTGTATACCTGCTTGCGTTTTTTGAGTAATATGAATTGAAATTATTTATTATCTATCCATTATTGATACGACTAATTACATTGTAGTTTAGCAGATTTTTAGGGCGGCGGAAATTTTTTCTGCCGCTTATTTTTATTCGGTATTTTGTCGAAAACTATTGCAAATTCTCGGATTTTGCTGTATAATTGTATATGAGGTGATTTAATGGAAATTTTAGCAAAATTCAAAGAGGGTTTCTGGGGATTTGACTGGATAATCCTCCTTGTTGCAGTTATAAATATTCTGCTTTTCCTTGAAACAAAGCGTATGAATGGCGAAATATCGGGAAATCTCAAAGAACTCGAAAAACAGGGAAATCTCCTTGCCGCCAATAAAGCTTATTCGCAGTTCACTAAACGATACACAATTTTCCTGACGATTATCTCAATTTTCCCTCTGCTTGGTATGCTCGGCACCGTATGGTCACTCCTGAGCCTTGACATAACGGTAATTGACGACAATCTGAAATCCAACTTCTTTGCGGCTCTGACTTCCACAGCCTGGGGAATTATCTGTGCTGTTGGCTTTAAACTGGCAAATTCTCTTATTTCCACATCTGTTGAAAATACAATCCAAAAGCTTGAAACTCTTATAAATAAGTTTGAAGATATGGAAATATCCTCGGAAAATCAAAAAAGCAGGGTTGAAATATGAAAAAAAGAGAGATATTTCTTGACTTCACATCTCTCCTTGATGTAATTATGATTATTCTTTTCTTCTTCATTCTGTTCAGCACCTTTGAAATTGATGAAGCTACAAAGGCGGCAAATCAGACAAAAGCTGAATATGAAACTAAAGTTGATGAAGCCGAGGCTGTGCTTGCTGAATACGAAAGGGAAAAGGACAAGCTTTTGAGTATTGACAAAAATGCTGTTAAAAATCAGGAGGCACTTCTCCAATATCAAGGGCAGATTTTAACAATTAATCTCTATGATAAATTCGATGATGATACCCTTTACATCAATATCAAAAAAGGCGAAAACAAATTAGACGAATTTATTTACACAGAGTCTGTTGATATGAAAACAAAATTGACGGATATCATTAAAACGACAGAGTTCACAAATGACGATGTTATTATTTGTAATTTAACTTATAACGGCGATGATTTATACTCCGCCAATGCCGTTAAAAAAATAGAAAAATCTGTAAACGATTTGCAAAATGAATATGAAAATTTCTATTTTGCGGCAATTAATATTTCAAAGTGAGGTAGATTATTATGGGAAATGAAAAGAAATCATCTTCCGGTTTCGGCTTTGTAGCTGTAATAGCCGCAGGTGCTTTGTTATTATCACAAAAAGGCTGCGGTACAGAAATAGGAATAGGCAAAGAGGGATTTACAGGAACTGATACAGGTGTTGTTGTACAAGCCACTAATCCAAATAACAGCCAGACAGAAGCACCCGAAATTACATCACCTCAGCAGATAACAGCTGCAATCACAATTGACGGCAGAGATTACATATATAATAACAAGAAAATGACGCTCGATGAATTAATGGCAGAGCTGAATTCTGTGGACACATCGGCAGAAATATACATTACCTGCGAAAGCTCAGCCACGGTAAACGCCAAGGAAAGCCTTGAAGCTGAACTGAAATCCAAGGGGTTCAATAATATTGTTTTTAAAAGCTAACAGCCTTTTAGCAATGCGTAATTATTAAATGAGCCGTTAGCTATTAGCTTTTAGCCTTTAGCTATGTGGGCGGCTGATATATTGTGTAGGAGCTGCCTTTGGCAGTCCGCCAATCAACGTAATATAGCCGTTTTTGTAGGAGCGGATATTATCCGACCGAAATTTCAGTACAAAATTCGGATTTTCAGACAATTCTCGGCTGATGTCTGTAGGGCAAAAATCACCTTTTTTTCAACCTGCTGTGTTGAAATTTTTCGGAAATAATGTTGGTTGATTTTTTCGGAAAAATCTGGTATAATTAATACTGCGTTGTGCAAATCCAATGCGGTTTTGAACAATGCTAAAATAAAATATTGCTTTAAACGACACATGTTGCACTTTTGGTGCGTAAATCTGATTACGGTACAGATTTACTATACATGTGTTTTTTATTGCAAAAAAGGAGATTTTTATTATGCCAAGAAACCAATTTCAGCGAATGATTTTCGCACTCATTACAGTTATAATAACTGTTCATGCCTACGTTTTCTACAGCCTGTATGTTATTCACGGCGAAATGTTTATGAATTTAACAGGCGAAAACAGCGTTATTTCCGCAATTAATAAAATGGGCGGTGTACCTGTCTGCGGAAAACCAGTTCCCATATGGGCGGTTGTACTTATCGAGTTTTTGCTTGCCTATACCCTTGAAAATGTTTTAGGCTCACCGCTTTCCTTTAAGCTTGCTTGCAAAGTGTTCGACATTAAAACAACTCACCCTGTACTTTTTGAAACAGCTATCATCTGTGCAACTGTAGGCATTATGTGTCCTGCTATGAGTTTTATTGCCGCTTTCCTTTACTATAATTATCAGGGCGGATTTAATATTTTCACTCTCCTTGCTGAATGGTTAAAGCTTATGTGCTATAACTTCCCATTTGCGTTCTTTACGCAGCTTTTCTTTATTCAGCCCACCGTCAGAACAATTTTCAAGTTTATTTTTGCTAAGGATATCAAAAATCGCAGCAACTAAAGGCTGATGTCTTATGATGTCAGCTTTTATTTTTCTGAAAATAATTGCAATTATATGTAAAATATAGTATAATAGTTGCAAGGAACAGGGTATAATTTTCTTACAAGGAGTAGAAATATGACAAATAAAAAGAAAATGAAAGTATTAATAATCTATTCCATTATATTTTACGCTTTATGGGCGGTTATGGAATTAATTTTCAAAAATGCTATTGACAACGCATTAAAAAATGAAGTTATAACAGAATTTCTGAAAGAAGTTGTTATAAAAAATCTTCTGTGGACAATACCTGCAATTGCACTTATAAAATATTTCAAAGATGATGTGTACATACCATTAAAAGAAATGTTTTCAACTAAGGTAAATGTTCTGAAATATCTGCCGATTTTTATTATTTTTACAATTTTTTTACTGTGCAATTCTTTTGTTCTGAACGGAAAAATTACCATATCGGAAAGTTTCGGTATAGATGATATAATAAATTTCATATCTGTGGGATTGACCGAGGAAATTGTATTCCGTGGTTTGCTTCTTAACGTAACATTCCGTGAAGATAAAAAATGGCAGGCTGTATTGATAAATTCCCTTATGTTCCTTGCAATTCATTTCCCAATATGGATACACAACGGAATATTCATTACTGCTTTTACAGGTTTTAGCTTTGTACCAATTATAATATTGAGCATTATTTTCAGTTGGAGTTTTATCAAAAGCAGAAATATTCTTGTACCTATTGCATTACATACGTACTGGGATTTGCTGCTTACAATGATTTCTTAAACAACGGTGATTACAGGCGAGAAATGCTTTCCCCCAAAAACAGACACTTATTACCAATTCCTAAAACAACAGTAGACAAATCTAATGGCTAACAGCTAATAGCTAACGGCTAATTTAATAATTACGCATTAATTCTGAATTCTTAATTCATAATTCTTAATTCAAAAACTGTCCGTCAGCGGCGTACAAGCGTATTCACCAAAAAAACATATTTCGTGATTTTATTTTCTGCATTTCTGCCAATTGATTTTTGGAATATTTTAGGATATAATAGTATAGTATGATAGAAAAATAACAATTATTATGAAAGTAGGTTTTTACTATGGCTAATAAAGTTGTAAAGTTCGGCGGCAGTTCTCTGGCAGACGCTAATCAGTTCCGCAAGGTTGCCGATATTATAAAATCCGATGACAAGCGTAAATACGTTGTTCCCTCTGCTCCCGGAAAGCGTTTTTCCGATGATATCAAGGTAACCGATATGCTCTACAAGTGCTGTGAACTTGCTGTCAGCGGTGAGGATTTCACAAATGATTTTCAGATTATCAAGGACCGCTACAACGGAATTATTTCCGACCTCGGCGTAAATATCAGCCTCGATGAGGATTTCGATATTATCACAAATGAACTTAAAAATCACCCTGCAAGAGATTTTGCTGCAAGCCGTGGCGAATTTCTCAACGGTAAGATTTTAGCAGCTTACCTCGGCTACAACTTCGTTGATGCCGCTGATGTTATCGTTTTCGATACAAAGGGACAGCTTCTTCTCGATGATACTGTAAAGGCTGTCAGAGCAAAGATGAAAGACCTCGACAACGCTGTAATCCCAGGTTTCTACGGCAAAACAACAGAGGGAGTTATCAAGACTTTCTCCAGAGGCGGTTCAGATGTTACAGGTTCAATTATTGCAAATGCTGTAAATGCTGAAATTTACGAGAACTGGACAGACGTTTCAGGATTCCTCATTGCTGACCCAAGAATAGTTGAAAACCCCGAGGCTATCGAAACAATTACTTATCGTGAGCTTCGTGAGCTTGCATATATGGGTGCATCTGTTCTCCACGAGGACGCTATTTTCCCTGTTCGTTCCGCAGGTATTCCAATCAATATCCGCAACACAAACAGACCTCAGGACGCAGGTACAATGATTGTTTCCAACGACTACGATTTCAGCCGTGAAAGCCTTGGACACACAATCACAGGTATCGCAGGCAAAAAGGGATTCAGCACAATCAACATCGAAAAGGCTATGATGAACAATGAGCTTGGTTTCGGTATGAAAGTTCTCAACGTACTTTATCAGAACGGCATTTCCTTTGAGCATATGCCCTCGGGAATTGACACAATGAGCATCACAGTTGACAGTGCTAAGCTGGAGCCTGTTCGTGAAAAAGTGCTTGCTGAAATCCGCCGTGAGGTTAATCCCGACCACCTTGAAATCGAGGACGGTATTGCAATTCTCGCAGTTGTGGGCAGACGTATGAAGAATACACGTGGTACTGTTGCAAGAGTTTTTGCAGCTATGGCTCACGCTCGTATCAACGTAAAGCTTATCGACCAGGGTTCATCTGAGCTTAATGTTATCATCGGCGTAAGCGAAAATGACCTCCCCGAAGCTATCAGACGTATCTACGATATGTTTATCAGTTCAGAAAATTAATTATTATTCCGCACAGATTTTTTAGTCTGTGCGGTTTTTATTTATTATGCACTAATTTAGTATATACTAACTGTACATTCCTACGAAATTGAAGAAAACTTTGACTTTTTTGCCCTCTAAATACACTTGTATATAGAAAGAAGCAAATTAATGCCGATTTCCAATAAATATTTAAAATGGAGGACACTATATGAAACGATTAATTGCATTAACAATGGCTTTAGGTATGATTTTAAGCTGTACCGCCTGTGCCGAAAAGAACACCGAAAACAGCGGAAATTCCGCACCTTTAGCAGAAACTCAGAAACTTATCCTAAATGCCGCTGACATAAGGCTTGCTGATAATTTCAAAAGCATAAAATGCCTTTCCCGTGACCCATTAGGCGGAAATATTCTCACTTTCGGGGAACTGAAAAGCGGCGGATATGCGGGATTCAGCAGCAAAAACGACTTCGGGGATTATACTCAGTTCCGCTTTACACCGCAAGAGGGCGAATTTATCTGTAATGCCGCACTTCTGACTGGAGGACGAAAGGCGGTGCTGACAATTCTTGACGGTGAAACCTTGATTTACGTTTTCGACCGTGACGGCAATATTCAGAAAAATCTGAACTGCGGTGAAATTCTCACAAAGGACAGATTCAGTAATATCTATAATTGTAAGGACGGATTCATTATTAACGATGATAACAGTATTCTGACTATTGTTTCCCTCGACGGCGAAATATTGGGAACTATCGACCTTACGCCTTATCATGTTCATGGTATATCTCTTGATTCTGAGGGAATACCCACGGTTGTATATAGCGGCGAAGATACCACATATACCGCACAGATTGAGGGTACAGAGCTTGTGAATAAGCAGGAATGTTCAGCACTTACCGATACAGCCTACACAATGACGGCAGGTTTCGGGGAATATCGGCTTGCGGCAATGTTTAACGGTATGCTTTACGGCTTAAAGGATAACAGTTGGGTTAAGCTTTGCGATTTCATCGACAACGATTTCAACAGCACCAGTATATACTCCCTTACTATGACGGGAGAAAATGAATTCGCTGCTGCTATGACAGATGCAAGCGGCAGTACAATGAAACTGCTTACAGAGGCGGATATCTCTGTTCTTGAAAGTAAAACAGTCATTCGTGTGGCGAATCTTGTGGGAGGCGATATGACTAATTCAACTGCAAGAGCCTATAACTCGGCAAAACCTGACAGCCCATACCGTGTAGAAGTAAAAGATTATGGCAATGCAAGCTCCCTTTATGACGACAGAATTACAAATCTTCATCAGGATATATTAAGCGGAAATGCACCCGATGTTATCACGTTTAACAATGAAATAACTCCCGGCTCATTCGGTGCAAGAGAGTCAATTTTCGTGGATTTGTACACTCTCCTTGACAAAGACACAGAGCTTAAACGTGAGAATTTCCTCGACGGCTACCTTGAAGGGTTGGATTTCAACGGCAAGCTTTTGCAGATTTCCCCCTCTTTCTCATTCAAAACTATGGTTGTAAAGGATAAGTTCCTTGACGGACTTACAAGCTGGAACTATGACCAGTTTGCCGAGAAAATAAAGGCTCTCCCCGAGGGAATGAAAATCAACACATGGGCAAACCAGGAGATGAATTATAATTTATTACTGCTTATGGATTATTCTGAATTTGTGGACTATGAAAATGCTGTTTGCAATTTTGAAGATGTGGGATTTATTAAAGCCATGAATATTGTTCGTGATAATCATATAGGACTTACATTAGAGGAATATGACAGCTGGCTGAATGAAAGCGGCGGATTTGATGTATACAACGAAGGTCAGTACATCAACGACGAAAGTATGATTTACGATATGGACTTGGGCGGCTGGTTCGGTCTCCGTCAAACACTTCATGCGCGATTTAACGAGCCTGCAACACTTGTCGGCTATCCCAACGAAAACGGAAACGGCTCTTTTGTTCAGCCGTCGAATTGTATGGGAATTATGGCAAATTCTCCCTGTATTGAGGGTGCATGGGATGTTATCAAGACAGTTTACTTCTCTGAAGGATACTACACAGATACTAACGGTGTATTCGGCGGATGGCAGTATCCTGCGGTTGAGGAATACTATGTAAAACAGTTGGAGAAGCAGAAAAACGCTACTTATGTTGACGAAAACGGCGAAACATTCAGAGGCGATAAGCTCTGGATTGGACCTGACAGTGACGATTTTATCACATATTACGAGTTCACCGACGAAGAATGTGAGAAATACGACAAGATTGTCCGTGAAGCCGCAAAGGACGTAAGACAGGGAGATAATGTAATTTACAATATTATCCGTGAGGAAACTATGCCATTTTTCGAGGGTGAATATACGGCAGAAAAGACAGCTGAAATTATCCAGAACAGAGTAAGCATATATCTCAGCGAGAAATATGGATAAGTCAAAAACCGCACAAAGCATTACGCTCTGTGCGGTTTCTTTTGCTGAATATTAAATTATGTCCTGAAATTTTGTCATTTATTCTGTCATTTCCCTGCTGTTAATTATTCTTCGTCCTCTTTCTTCTTGCCTTTTTTCATAGCATAAATACCGCAAAGAGCCATTACGCCTGCTGAAAATGCCAGATAGTCATAAGCTTTTGAGAAACCTGTCTGTGGAAGCTCTGACTCGGAATCATTAGGAGTTGTAGTAGTAGTTGTTGTTGTTGTTTCAGAGTCGGAATCAGGTGCAGTTGTTGTAACAGGTTCTTCTTCGATAATTGCAAAATCCAAACCGTACTTTTCAGCATAAGCCTGTGCAGTTGAGCCTGCATAACCCTCAATAAAAGCACCTGCTGGGAATACAAATTCGCTGTCAGCAATAACACAGTCTGGATTAGTGATTTCATATGATGGAAGTCCACAGTTATTGAAAGCATAATCACCGATTTCATTAACAGGAATATCAGAATAATAGCCAACACTATTAACATTAATACAACCGTCATATGCGTGTGCACCAATTACAGAAGCAAGATGTATGGTTTC
>JAZQFV010000062.1:0-6548 GCA_045539715.1 Ruminococcus sp.
TTATCCGCGAGTGCTCCACCCGCGAGAACGGTGTCCATACCGGCAACGGCTACGGTGTATGGCTGGACACCCCCATGATTGAAAAAATCGGTGGCGAAGGGACGATTATGAAGAGAATCCCCGCCATGTGGAGAATGTTCGATAAATACGGCATTGATATCCGCAAGGAGCCTATCCTCGTTTATCCCACACTTCATTATCAGAACGGCGGTCTTGATATTACCGAGGACGGGGAAACCACAAACGTTGAGAATCTGTTTGTTGCAGGTGAGGCAGTAGGAGGCATCCACGGCAGAAACCGTCTTATGGGTAACTCTCTCCTTGATGTTATCGTATTCGGCAGAGATGCAGGAAAAAATGCGGCTGCAAAGGCAAAGGAAACAGCAGTTCCCGAAAAGCTCACTTTGGAGCATATTGAAAAGTTCAGCAAGGAACTTGAAAATGCAGGCGTAGCAAGTGAAACAGCTTCACCAATGCTGCTTCCAAAGTATGCACGTAAATCATAAACTATAAATATTATAAATCGGCGGACATATAGGGGAATCCCTGTCCGTCGATTTGTGCGAATAGGCAATTTGTAAAGTTGCACAATTTTTTATCTAAGGAAGTGTTTTTACTATGGATTTAATTACCATAGGCGATTTTTCAATCTCTGTAACATCGGTTGCTTTTCTGATGTTTTCCGTATTTCTTATTGTGGCGGTTGGCTATTTACTGGGAAGAATTACCATTAAGGGCATATCTTTAGGCTCTGCGGGAGTTTTCATAATCGCTCTGCTTTACGGATGTTTCTTCTATGATAATTTAAGTGAAAATCTTATGATTGCAGGGGAGTCATACGTAAAAAATGCCCTTAAAGTCGTAGAAAATATGGGACTTATCCTCTTTGTAACATCTGTAGGATTTATTGCAGGTCCCAATTTCTTCGGAAATTTCAAGAAAAATTTCAAGAATTACGTATTACTGGGACTTGTAATAATTATCACAGGTGGTTTAACCTGTGCAGGCTGTATTCTTCTTGATACAAAAATTTCGGGAGAACCTGTGGAAAATACAGCGTCAATGCTGGTTGGACTTCTTGCAGGTGCGTTGACAAGTACCCCTGCATTTTCAGCGGCTAAGACAACAGTTGCAGACCGTGTAAATGGTGCAGTTTTAGAGGATTATGTAACGGTAGGATACGGAATTGCCTATCTTTTCGGAGTAATCGGAGTTGTGCTTTTCATTCAGATTATGCCAAAGCTTATGAAAGCTGATATGGCTAAGGAGCGTGAATTGCTCATTACAGCTGATACAAAGGGAACAAAAAAGGAATACAAGGGCAAGCTTATAGAAATGGACGATTTCGGAATTATGCCTTTTGCTCTTGCGGCAATTGTTGGTATATTCGTTGGCTCAATAAAGTTCGGCAGTTTCTCTCTCACTACAACAGGCGGCTGTCTGCTTATGGGATTGATTTTCGGTCATTTCGGCAGATTTGGAAAAATGTCGGTTATGCCAAAGGATACAACTCTCAAAGTTTTCCGTGAATTCGGACTTATTCTGTTCCTCATTGGTGCAGGAATTGCAGGCGGAGCGAATTTCGTCACATATTTCAAGGGCGTATACTTCCTCTATGGCGTTGTTATGACAGTTATTCCTATGATTGTAGGTTTCCTCTTTGCAAAGTATGTGTTGAAACTGAGCTTGCTGAACAATCTCGGCTCAATCACAGGCGGTATGACTTCAACTCCTGCTTTGGGTACGCTTATCGGCACAGCTAAGACAGAAAATGTAGCGTCTGCATATGCGGCAACTTATCCCATTGCACTTATATCCGTAGTTGTTGTATCACAGATATTGCTGAATTTATTTAAATAAACAAAAGGCGGTCATTTAAGTCGGTACCCATATAGAAGTTTTCCAAGAACTAATATAAAAGACCTATACAGCGGGCTATATCAAAAAAGGCAGATACTTCAAACGAGAGGTATCTGTCTTTTTGGCGTTATTCTTATTTTCAACTGTATTATTGCTCCCCCAACTAAACCTTGCCATCAAATACTCGACATAAAGAAAATTTCTCTGTGTCAGAAAAACTTGAAATGCGAGAGCATTCCTGCGTTTTTCTTCCTTGATAAATTTCCTTTCTGCCTTCGTCTTTTTGGCAAGGTATAATTGGTGGAGCAATACTTATAGACATCTCTAAAAACTGTTTGATTAAAGGGCATCTCTATCTATACGCAAGAAAATTTTCATAATTTCACTTGACCTTGCTAAACACCTGTTCATCCCCCTTGTTTTTTTATGCGGGATGTGATAAAATAGTATATGAAACCTTTGTACATCAAAGCTGAAGAATTATATTTATGGAGGAGCGATAGTATGCCGAATTGGATCAACCCATTTCATGATAGTTACGATAATGAGTATCATTACTTTTCGATAGATAATATTACAAAAGATGTCCGCCTCACACAGGAAGCCTATACCGTCGGCTTGACGTATGTTCATAACGATCTTGCACAGATTAAGAAAGTGAGCTTCGATTTCAACTATTATTACGGCGGACAAGAACTTGTGGGCAGTTTTAAAATCAAGATTAACCCTCATCATATTGTAGATATCGCTATCACCAAAAACAAATTAATTCTGTGCAGATGTAACGACTATGCCTGCTATATGGATAGAAACCGTATTTCCCAGGGTATTTGTGAACATGAGGCGGCGGCACTGATTCTGATGACCGATTACCTTGCCAAGCATCGTCCCGGCGACAGTACGGATAAAAATGCATTAGATTTCTTAATGCAATTCAGAAGAAGCCATAAGTCAACCAAAAAAGATTTATCGCCTACAGTACACTTGCGTCCCCGCATTTCTTATTTTAGAGATAGCCTGTCATTTAGACTGCTGATAACAAATGATAAAGCGAAAAAGTTTTATGTTGTCAAGAACATTATGGATTTATTTGACAAGATTGAATATGGTGGCTCTTATTCTCTCGGAAAATATCATACAATTGACTTCACCACAGAGGGTTTTGCAGAGGATAGTACTGCGTTCGGACAGACAATTAAAGACTGGCTTCAAAATAAAAAAGAAAGAAACCGTGACAGATACTACTACTCCGATGATGATATGAAAGAAGAAATCCGCCTGTACGGCGACCGCCTTGACCGTTTCTTTGATTTGTTTGATAATCAGGCAGTAGAGTCCGGTTACTCCAAGGGAGACAAAATAGAACTGAAAATCTGCAATCCGCAGGTGGTGCTGCATATTAAACAGCTTAAAAGTGAAACAGGACAGTTTGAGGGCGTTACCGTCACTACCAAGTTGCCTGTACTTTTCAGAGGAAACCATTATCAGTATTGTATTTCAGATGACTGCTTGTATCGAATGGAAAAAGAGTATGCCAGAAAATTGATGCCGCTTCTGTCATTTCAATCGAATGACAAAGATAAAATCCAGTTTCAAATCGGAAGAAAAAATCTGGCGGAGTTCTACTACACAGTATTGCCTGAGTTGAAAAAAATCGCTGTAGTCAAAGAAACCGGAAGTGCAGAAATTGAACAGTATCTGCCGCCTGAGGTCGCTTTCAAGTTCTATCTTGATGTGGATAACGGCAAACCCGAATGCCGCATCGGAACATGGTACGGCGATATCGGTGTTGCGATATTTGATCTGCTTGAAGGCTCTGGGCTAAAACAAGACTTCCGTGACGCTCACCGTGAGCAGGAAGTGCTGGATTTTGTGATGCAGTATTTCCCGGAATTTCGCAGAAATGAGGAGCGCTTTCTCGGCTCGGATGATGAAGATGTCATGTATGAGATCATGGAAACCGCTGTCCCGAAACTCGCTGAATTGGGTGAAATAGTATGCACCGACCGCTTCCAGAACATTCAAGTGCGGCGGCATCTGAAAATTTCTGTCGGCGTATCTGTCGAAAATGATTTGTTGAATCTGCAAATTCTAACGGACGATCTCACCTCCGCCGAGCTGCTTGACATCTTACGCAGCTACAAGCAGAATAAAAAATATCACCGTCTGAAAAGCGGCGAGTTCGTTGATCTGGACGAGAGCATCGAGGAACTTTCCAATATGTACGATGCCTTGCACATCTCACCGAAAGAGTTTGTGAAAGGTAATATCCAACTTCCGGCATATCGTACATTTTACCTTGATAAGATGCTGGAAAAAAATCAGGAAATTGTTGCAAAGCGTGATTCCCGTTTCAAGCAGATCATTCGCAACATGAAAACCGTTAGTGAGTCAGATTTCGATGTACCGGAAACGCTCTCCAAAACCATGCGCAGTTATCAGCAATTCGGTCACAAGTGGCTGCGGACAGTCGGAAACTGTGGATTTGGCGGCATTCTGGCAGATGATATGGGACTTGGCAAGACCTTGCAAATGATCTCCGTTCTGCTTGCCGAAAAACAGGAGGGCAACACAGATACCGCCCTCATCGTCTGCCCTGCTTCGCTGGTGTTCAACTGGGCGGCGGAGCTTGATAAATTTGCACCGGAACTGAAATATCTCATTGTTGTTGGTACACATAAGGAGCGTCCAAAGCTGATAAAGCAGTATCAGGATTATGATGTTGTCATTACGTCCTATGACCTGATAAAGCGTGATATTACATACTATGAAGACTGTTCGTTCGGCTATCAGGTGCTTGATGAAGCACAATATATCAAGAATCATACGACGGCAGCTGCAAAATCTGTCAAGCTGATTAACGCAAAGCACAGATTTGCACTGACAGGTACACCCATCGAAAACCGTCTGAGTGAGCTGTGGAGTATTTTTGACTATCTGATGCCGGGACTGCTCTACGGCTACGAGACTTTCAAAAGCGAATTTGAAACGCCGATCGTTAAACATAACGATGAATCAGCTACAAAAAAGCTGCGGCGTATGACATCTGTGTTTATTCTACGCCGTTTGAAAACAGACGTGCTGCGTGACCTGCCAGACAAGCTCGAAGAAAACTATGTGGTACGTTTTGACGAGAAACAGCGGCATATCTACGATGCAAAGATACTGGAATTACAGCAGCTTTTACAAGGTGTAAGCGGTGCAGAATTCCAGAATATCAAGCTGAAAATATTCTCCTATCTCACACAAATCCGCCAGATCTGCTGTGATCCCGGTCTGCTGCTTTCGGACTATGACGGCGGCTCTGTAAAACGAGATGCCTGCATGGAAATTGTACAGCGTGCTATGGAGGGTGAACATCGGGTGTTGATCTTCTCCCAGTTTACGACCATGCTTGAAAAACTGGAGCAAGACCTGACATCGGCAGGAATCTCCTATTACAAAATCATCGGTGAAACTCCCAAAAAGAAGCGAATGGAGCTTGTAGAGCGTTTCAACAGCGATGATACACCGGTATTCCTGATCTCTCTGAAAGCCGGAGGTACGGGACTGAATCTGACCGGAGCAGATGTTGTCGTGCATTATGACCCGTGGTGGAATGTAGCGGCTCAGAATCAGGCGACCGACCGTGCCCACCGCATCGGACAGACAAGAGCGGTGACAGTTTACAGGCTTATCGCAAAGGACACAATTGAGGAGAAAATACAGAAGATGCAGGAGAAAAAGCAGCGTCTTGCAGATTCTGTACTGACAGGTGATTTTGTGAATCTGTCCACAATGTCGAAGGATGAGTTGTTGAGTATTCTTACTTAAGGGTTTTTAGAGATGCCCTTAAGGTATTCGGATAATTCGGACAGCTTTTAGCCGTATAGTCCTAAACAGCAACAGTTACATACTGTTTTTTGTATTGATATTACGGGAACCCGATATTTCAGTAAGCCCAGTAGCTTTATCTGCAATAATGAAGCCATCACCAAGCAGATACATTTAACGGAGAATCCCCAACCAGCCCAATAGGCCACAAAACCCCGTGCAGATTCTTACGATTCTGCACAGGGTTTCTTTATTTGTCATAACTTCTGATTTTATCAATCGCAATCTCCCTGCTGCCAATTTTCTGATACTGGGTATCGTGTGTGACCATTACAATTGTTTTACCCATCTTGTTCAAATCAGATAGAATTGACATCACTTTTGCTGCATTTTCGGAATCCAATGAACCGGTTGGTTCATCTGCAAGAATTATGCTGCACTTTTTTATCATCAGTCTTGCAAGAGCAATTCGCTGCTGTTCACCGCCTGACAGCGTGCAGACCTGTTTTCCCGGATATTCTTCCATTCCTACATATCGAAGTGCCTCTTCTATCGAAATCTCACTTCGACAGCGTTTCTTTACCAACTCTAAATTTTTTTGTACAGTCATATTTTCAATCAATGCAAAATTCTGAAATAGCATTCCAAGTTTTGTCTGGAAATAAATCAGCCTGTTTTTACGCTTGGAAATATCCATTCCATCCACCAGAATTTTTCCTTCGTCCAATGGCTCAATGCCTCCGATTATGTTAAGCAGAGTGGTTTTTCCGCATCCGCTTGCACCAGTCAGTATCACAAATTCTCTATCGTGAATTATCAGGTTCAGATTTCGATACAACACACGTTCCTCAAAGGCTTTGTTTACGCCAATCAGC
>JAZQFV010000063.1:0-25274 GCA_045539715.1 Ruminococcus sp.
CGGAAAGTACCTATGACCTTATTTTTCATTTTAACCATACGCAGATCACGTTCAGCCTGATTATTCGTGAAAGGCACAAGGGGATTATTGGCAAAACGGCATACTTCCCCCTTGTGTGTCAAAAGACGGTCAATCAGGGCACGTATCTTACCCTTTTTCTTTTTGCCACGCTTCCTGGTTTGTTCGGAAATCGGGTTTTGTTGGATCGCTTCTTCCAGAATGGCATCATATCTCTGTTGCAGACGATCCATATAAAACTTTCGTGAGTCGATTTCCGGGTTCTGATTATAAAAATCAGCGGCACGCCACCGCAATTGCACTCCATAATCTCGTATTTTACAGTTTCTTTTTTTATAATGATGTCTACGGTATAACAAGTATCATGCAGCTTCAAATTGGCACAGTTTTCCCTGTGAGGACAATTCAAACAATGCTGCGGATAAACATGCTCTATCTTATCAGGCTTGCCAAGTGTCATATTATGACCTTTGTGTCCATTCTGACCGCCTGCTTTTTTACCGCTCTTTTTACGCTGGCTTTTTGGAGATGGCTTTTCATAACCATCTGTAGATGGTGGCTTGCTGCTGTTATGGCTATTTTTATGTAATTGCTCTTCAAGTTCAGCAATTCTTGCATTGGCTTTTTCAAGTTTTGCATTGGTTTCTTCTAATTTTGCTGTAAGATTTTCAATTGTTTTCTGCTGTATCTTAATTATTTCAAGCAATTCGTCGATTGCTGCCATACTTTTCACCACCTGTTTTTTCTTTAGTATAGCACATTTGAGGTCTATTGTAAATTGATAAATTCACGATTTTTTTCTTCCACCCTTTTCCTTTCATTATTGTTGAATTCTCTGGGGGACTGAATAGTTACGAATTTTGTAAGTCTGAGTATTTACATCAAATGTTTCAATATTTGGAATACCGCTATCGTATATCCCACGTTCAATAAATGAAGGTTTTACAGAAAATAATCTTTCGTTCTTTAATGATGTATAAGCGTCATAAGACCCTTTGAAACACTTTTTAAAGCACTCGCAAAATGAAGTGTTTTACAAGGGATGTTCCAGTTCCTCACATACTCCTTCAATTTGTATATTATCAATACACAATGCAACATTAGGGTTTGATAAAAGCTGACGATATTTTTTGAATGTCAAATCAGTTTGAAAATAAACACCCTCAATCTGAATAATGCTCATCATTCTAGACGATACGATATCATTTTCTGAGGTTGAAAGTACCATTGTTCTTCCGTTTCCAAAATCAGAAAGAAAAGCCTGATATTTATCGTGAAATGTATTCATAAGTTTCCTCCGAAGAAATCAATTTCTTGTTGTGTAAATTATACCACATCTCCGAAGAAAAAAATGCTCCGTTTACTGTTTTGCTACATATTATAAATAGAAGGAGGTATCAGCTTATGAACAGAAATAATGATAACAACGGGAAATGCAGAGAGTTTCCTGTAATTTTTCCGCCACAGCATCAGAACCGCCATCCCGGATTTGAGTATGTTATGAATCCAAGACCTATGTTCGAATGTAATTATAACTGCCGCAAGCTGGAAAACAAGGTTGCCCTAATTACCGAAGGTTATAGCGGTATCGACAGAGCAGTAGCATATGATTTTGTCAAAGAAGGTGCGTCTGTAGCAATTGTTTATTAAGATGAAGATCGGGATGTGGAACATTTCGGCAAGTTCGACGTTCTGGTGAACAACCACGCAGTCCAGATGAAATACATGTCATCTATATGAAGGTGAAAAATTTAAATTGTATAGATAAAATGGACAAAAGTAGGATGATTTTATTGTGATAGGTTACAAAAATCTAATTATGTGTGTATTATTAATAAAATATACACCAAATATAGAAATAAATGTGTTATAATTAATTTATTATTTGACAAGATGTATATTTTCTTTTATATAGTGAGTACAATGAATATTGAGTTTTTGGCAATTAGATGTTACAATTATTTTTATTAATCCACCAATTATAATTTGCCAAAAGATAAAAGCAGAAAAGAAATTTATCAATGAAGAAAAGAAAAGGATTGTTTTCTCATTTCAAGTTTTTCTGACACGCAGAAGTTTTTGGTGCTGAGGATTTGATGGCAAGGTTTAGTTTGGAAAGCTATATTATGATGAGGTGAAATATATGATAGAAAGAGTGTTAATAGCCAAAACAGGAAATATTTCAACAGAATGGCTGCCTTTATATATGCATCTGAAAGATACAGCTGAAATAACAAAAAAACTTACTGAGGAATTTTTGTCTGAGTCTTTTTATAAATCATGTGATTTAAGCAGGGATGAATTTAAAAAAGTTACAACATTTCTTGCGTATGTCCATGATATTGGCAAAGCTACAATTGGATTCCAATATAAAATAGGTAAGCATCTTCCTGATAGAATTGAGATTCTTAAACATAATGGACTTTATATACCGTCCTACATGAACGATGAAAGCGTACAAAAAACGCCACATGCTCTTGCAGGAGAAGCAATTCTACTTTACTTTAATTGTCCTGATGATATTGCAGCAGTAGTTGGAGCACATCACGGAATACCAGCAGAAGGCGGAACGTTAAGAAATAATGATCTCAATGATAAACCGCAGGAGATAGTGGGATATGAAAACTATTATGGGGATAATAATAGGGAGTTTCTAGAAAAAATATGGTGGTCATTCATTAAAGAGGCACTTAGCTATTCTGGATTTGAAAGTTTAGAAGAACTTCCTGAACTTAATTCAGCTGCACAGATGATTTTATGCGGATTAATTATAGCAGCCGACTGGATTGCAAGTAATACCGAATATTTCCCGCTTATTGATATTGAAAATGAGGGAGAAAATATCCGTTATAATAAACGTATAGAAAGTGCTTGGGAAAATATTGATTTTCCTGAAATGTGGAAGTCTATACGTGAAGAATATTCAGATGAAGATTTCAGAAGTTTATTTGGTTTTAATCCAAGCAATACGCAAAGAGAGATTCTTAATATTGTTGAGAAATCTGAAAATGCAGGATTATATATACTTGAAGCACCAATGGGATGCGGAAAAACAGAAGCAGCGCTATCGTCAGCGGAGCTTCTGGCAGCAAAATTCGGGAAAAATGGTTTGTTTTTTGGAATGCCTACACAAGCAACAGCAAATGGAATATTTCCGAGAGTAAAGAATTGGGCTGAAAAACAATCATTAGAATTTTTTCATTCAATTCAGTTGAAACATGGCAGTTCGGCACTTAATAAAGCTTTTATGAAGATACAGAAAGGGATTCCAAATGAAGAAAGCGACAGCGGCTTAATTATTCATAAGTGGTTTTGCGATAACAAAAAGGCCTGTCTTGCAGATTTTGTTGTTGCAACTGTTGATCAGATGCTTATGATGGCATTAAAACGTCGTCATGTTATGTTGCTGCATCTTGGCCTATCTGAAAAGGTAGTAATTATTGATGAAGTACATGCTTATGATGCTTATATGAATCAGTATCTTGAAAGGGCACTGCAGTGGTTAGGTACATATCATACCCCTGTAATACTTCTTTCGGCAACGCTGCCTGCTAATCGTCGAATGTCGCTTATTCGTGCGTATCTTGGTATAAAGAAGTCTGATATAAAATATGAAGAAAATAAAGCATATCCGCTTTTGACATGGACAGACGGAGGAAATATTTATCAGCAATCACTGTCTTATATTGGAAATCATAAAAGTGTAAAGATAAATCAGTGTCATAATGAAGATATATTCGATATGATAAAAAATGTTGTTAATTCAGGCGGTTGTGTTGGAATAATTCTAAATACAGTTAATAAAGCTCAGATGGTAGCTGAGATGGTAAGAAATGAAATAACAGGCGATGTTTTGCTTTATCATGCTCAATATATAATGACTGACAGAGCTGAAAAAGAGAGAGAACTACTTGAAAGAATAGGAAAAAGCAGCACAGCGAAAAAAAGAAATGGATTTGTTGTTGTTGGAACTCAGGTGTTAGAGCAATCTCTTGATATTGATTTTGACTTGCTTATTACTGATATATGTCCAATGGATCTGCTGTTACAACGATTAGGCAGACTGCATCGTCATGACCGTGATTATCGTCCTATTGAAGCAAAAGAACCTGTTTGCTACGTTATTACTGATGAATATGAGGATAAAAAAAGCGGTTCAAGATCGATATACGGCGGTTGGTTATTAAAAGAAACCCTTGAATTTCTTCCTGATAGTATTATGCTTCCTGATGATATTTCGCCTCTTGTGCAGAAAGTGTATAATGCGGCTGATAATAGTGATGAGTACAGAAATTATATCAATGATATAAAAATACTACAAAGCAGGGCGAAATGTTATATTCTTAAAAATTCAAAATGCAGGGATATTCATGATATGCTTAGCAGAACGGTTAATGACAGTAATGCAGAAGCTTCTGTTCGTGATGGTGTATCATCAATTGAAGTGCTTGCAATGTTGAAAAAAAATGACGATACTATTTGTTTTATGGACGGTACGCCTTTGTCTGTAGAGCTTACAGATGAAGAATGTCAACGTATAGCAGAACAGCGATTAAGGCTTCCAAG
The DNA here is from genome assembly GCA_045539715.1 of Ruminococcus sp. Classification (GTDB taxonomy): domain Bacteria; phylum Bacillota; class Clostridia; order Oscillospirales; family Ruminococcaceae; genus Ruminococcus. The sequence continues at coordinate 4,585 of JAZQFV010000063.1, forward strand.
CAAATTTTCGTATCATTGGCGTATTGATAATATAATACGGGAAATAGAAGATAAATGCAGAAAGTATGTTGAAGCTTGGCAGAAATCATATTTGCTTTCAGGTCAGCTTGTGCTTTTCTTCGATGAAAATTATGAAGCAGAACTTGGAGGATATAAATTAAAATACAGCTATGAAAATGGCTTGGTATGTGAAAAGGAGTGATGAAATTGAATGAAAGAGAGTTTAATCTTATTGATGAGCCTTGGATAAGAGTAATGGACGAAAGCTGTAAAGTTGTTGAAGTTTCGCTTTTGGACGCTATTATTAACGCTCATAAATATAAGAGCCTAAGCGGCGAATTGCCTACACAGGATGTTGCTGTAATGCGTTTAATTCTTGCTGTTATTCATACAGTTGTATCAAGATATGATGAATATGGTGATGAAAATGATTTAGAAGATAGTGAAGATGATGCTCTTGATCGTTGGAAAGGTTTATGGGAGCAGGGATATTTCCCTGAAAATGCTGTAAGAGAGTATCTGGAGCAATGGCATGAAAGATTCTGGCTGTTTCATCCTGATAGACCGTTTGGACAAGTTGCAGGACTAACAAAAGGTACAAAAATTAACGCAATGAAATTGAATGGAGAAATAGCTCAAAGTAACAATAAAATACGTTTTTTCTCTTCATATTTTGGTGATGATAAAAATACATTAACATACGCACAGGCAGCAAGATGGTTGCTATACATAAATTCCTATGACGATGTTGCACTAAAACCTGATAATGAGAATAAAGTTAAGGCTGGTGGAAAATTGCCTTCTGCAAAGCGTGGTTGGCTTGGTCAGTTAGGTTTAGTTTATTTGAATGGAAATAATCTATTTGAAACATTTATGCTAAATCTTGTTATTATATGTGATGATGTTGTTCAATGTGAGCAAAAGCCATTATGGGAGGCGGATAGTGTTTCAGATAGAGAACGAACAGAGATATTTGTACCTGAAAATTTAGCAGAATTATATACTGTTCAGTTCAGAAGAATTATATTGCAACGAATTGAAAATAAAGTTGTTAGCTGTCTTGACCTTGTAGGTGATTTTTTTGTTGAGGAAGCTATGGCGTTCAAAGAACCTATGACTTTATGGAGAAAACGTGATAAAAAATCTGATATTATGATACCAAAAAAGCATGATTCATCAAAACAAATGTGGCGGGAGTTTTCAGCTATATTTGGAAAAGAGAATGAGAATTACAGTGCAAATGTTATTAAATGGTATAAGAATTATGTATATAGTAAATTTCTTCCAAAAAATTATATTATGAAAACTACTATTTTATCATTAGTATATGATGAAAAGCAAGCTACCAGTTTGCCAGTAATAAACGTTTTTTCTGATTCTTTATCTATGCACTCAGAAATACTTTCAGATATTGGTGCAAATTGGAGAAGCGATATCGAAACCGAAATACAACATTGTGAAGATTTGGCAAAAGGAATGGGAATATATGCCCGGAATTTATATATAGCTTCCGGTGGTAGTGATAATGACACGGAGGATATCAGAAAAAATGCAAAATCACAGCTATACTACAGACTTGATATGCCGTTTCGTAAGTGGCTGATAAGTATTAATCCTGCCACTATGGGCGAAGATAAGAACAAAAAAATCAAGGAATGGCAGGACGAAGCAAGAAAAATTGCTGCTGATTATGCCGATGAGCTTATGGATAACACTGCTGAATGTGCAATTATTGGCCACAAGGTGAATGGTGAATTATATTCAGCACCAAAGGCGAGAAATATATTTATCGGTAATGTAAAGAAAATATACGAAGGGAAGTGATAAAAATGAATGAATTACGTGAATATGTAGCAAGACAAATCGGACATCTTGAAAAAATCATAAACACATCAGGCGGAAGGGCAAGGCTTGCAAATCTCAGACGAGGTGTAGGTAAAGTTCCGGGAGAATTACCCGAATTGTGGGGAGAGTTTCTCAACGGAATACCTGAATGTTTATTGAGTAGGAACGGCGAGGTAACTCGAGGAGAATGGGCAATTTATCTTTCTCTTACGATGTATGCACTTCATCAGCAGGGCAATAGCGAAAGCGTAAATAAAGCAGGGGAGAGTCTTGGTAAAGCCGCATCACAGCTGATGAAAGATAATAGTGATGAGGAAAGAGAAAGAGTTTTAAGACGCTTTGGACCAATTATTACAGCCAAGGATATGCCTGAACTTGCACATCATCTCCGCTGCCTTATTCAGCTTATGAGTGCTAATAAAAAAATTAAGCTTGATTATGTGAAGCTTGCGGAGAATATATACAAATTCCAATCAGACGATTTACGTAAAAAAGTCCAGCTTAAATGGGGCCAGGATTTCTATTATGAAAAAGGAGAAGAATAATTATGAGTTTATTTATTGATTTTCACGTATTACAGACAGTACCGCCCAGCTGCGTCAACCGTGACGACACAGGAAGCCCTAAGACGGCAATATATGGTGGAGCAGTAAGAGCAAGAGTTTCATCGCAAGCTTGGAAACATGCGATGAGAGAGGAGTTTAAAAAGCTTTTTGCCGTTGAAGAACTTGGAAGCCGTACAAAATCAGTTGTAGAAATGGTGGAAAAGGAAATGTATGCAATTGACAGCTGTATTGATAAAGAAGATTGCCACAAGAAAGCGATCTCTGCTCTTGACTTGGCAGGAATAAAGGTAAAATCACCTAAAAAAGATGAAAATGAAAAAGCAGACGCTTTATTCTTTATGAGCAATATGCAGGCTAAGAAATTAGCTGAATATGCTCTTTCACTTGATTTCAAAGCTAAAGAGTCGAAGGAACTTTTCAGAAATGCTCTCAAGGATAATCCTTCCGTTGATATTGCATTATTCGGCAGAATGGCAGCAAGTGATTCCACACTTAATTATGATGCAGCGTCACAAGTGGCTCATGCTATTTCAACTCATTCCGTACAGAACGAATATGATTATTTTACTGCTGTTGATGATTTGCAGACTGAGGATAATGCAGGAGCAGGGCATCTTGGCACAGTTGAGTTCAATTCTTCTACCCTTTACAGATATGCAACTGTAAATGCAACAGAGCTTTGTGATACACTTGGTAAAGAAAATGTTGCTGAAACTGTCAAAAAATTCGGACAGGCGTTTATTCGTTCTATGCCTACAGGAAAGATTAATACCTTTGCTAACCGTACATTCCCCGATACTGTATATATCACACTCCGCAGCGACCAGCCTGTAAATCTTTGCGGTGCATTTGAAAAGCCCGTCAAGAGAAGCGAAAACGGTTATGTTGAAGCTTCAAAAAAGGCTCTTGCAGATTATTCGTCTGATATTTATACTCGTTTTACTGCAAGACCTGATGTAGAATTAAGTATTGACAGCTGTTTCGGCGAATCTGTAGAAGTATATCCATTGAAAGAACTTCTTACAGAGCTTGAAAAAGCAGTAAGTGCTAAGCTTGACGAGGTATAAAAATGGCTACGCTTTTACTGCGGCTTGCTGCTCCTTTGCAGGCGTGGGGCAGCAGTTCAAAATTCAATATACGTACTACTGAGCGTGAACCAACCAAAAGCGGTGTTATTGGAATGATAGCAGCGGCAATGGGAATAAAACGCTGTGATGATACAGGACTTGAAAGACTTGCAAAGCTTCGTTTTGGTGTAAGTGTTTGCAGAGAGGGAAAGCTTATAAAGGATTTTCATATGGTTCGTCAGATGAAGAATGATAAGCTCGATGACAGTCATCTGACCGAAAGATATTATCTTTCAGACGCTGTTTTTATAGCTGCATTGGAAACCGATGACACAGAATTACTTCAGGAGATAGAAAAAGCTGTAAAAAATCCGGTATATCCCTTATTTCTTGGCAGACGTTCATGCCCTCCCACGTTGCCTGTATTTCTGGGAATTGAAGAATCTGAACTTGTTGATACGTTAAAAAATGCAAATAATTATGTGGATATAAACGAAGATTATTGCCGCATAGTTTATGAATCGTATACTGACGGAAGTATAGTTCAGGATGTTCCTGTGTCTTTCTCTCAACTTCACAGAAAACATAGTTATCGAAAAAAGAAAGAAGAAATATTCTATATGAAATCGGATAATGAAACAGTAATAACAGAACATAACCCAATGGCAGAATTGTGAGGTGCAGAATGTATTTATCAAGAATAAAATTGAACACAACTTTACGTGAAACAATCAAATCACTTGCTGCACCTAATCTTATTCATGGAGCAATTGAAAACTGCGAAAAATGCGAAAAAAATGAAAGAACACGAAAATTATGGAGAATTGATACCCTTGGCGGTGAAAAGTATCTGTTAATATTAAGTCATTCTAAGCTTGATTTTTCAGATGTGGCAAATCAATTTGCCGGTTGTAATATTTATGAATCGAAATGCTATGATAATCTTCTTGAAAGAGTAACAACAGGCAGCAAATGGCAGTTCAGACTCCGTGCAAATCCTACAGTACAGAAATGCACTAAATCTGAGGGCAGGGGAAAGGTACTTGCTCATATAACAACAACACATCAGGAAGAATGGCTTTTAAAACAATCTCAGAAATATGGATTTACACTTTCTGAAGGTGAATGGCTTGTTACAGGTTCTCAATGGTATATTTTCAGAAAGAACAAGGCTGAGAAAAATAAAGTGAGGATGTTAGCAGTAACTTATGAGGGCAGTCTTACTGTAACGGATGCAGACTTATTCAGAAAAGCACTTACCGAAGGCATTGGCAGAGAAAAAGCCTTTGGCATGGGACTGCTTACAATTGCAGGAATAAGATGATGAGCATACAAAATGGAATGGAAAAGCCTGTTCTTAATGAATTGCCGACAATAAGTGATAGAATGACTTTCATATACCTTGAACATTGCAAAATAAGTCGTGAAGATGGTGCTGTAACAGTTAAAGATATGGAAGGTGTTATACATATTCCGGCTGCTGCCATAACTGTTCTGCTTCTTGGTCCGGGGACAGAAATTTCTCATCGTGCAATGGAACTGATAGGTGACACGGGGATAAGTGTAATCTGGGTAGGGGAGCATGGTGTTCGTTATTATGCCCACGGTCGGGCATTGAATTCTCATACATCGTTGCTTGCAAAACAGGCAAAACTTGTTTCGAATACCCGTTCACATCTTGATGTAGTTCGCAAAATGTATGAAATGCGTTTTGCTGATGAAGACGTATCAGGGTTGACTTTACAGCAGCTTCGTGGACGAGAAGGTGCAAGAATGCGTAAAATCTATCGTGAACAGGCAAAGCTGAATAATGTTGAATGGTACGGCAGAGAATACGATACTGAGGATTTTTCAAGCGGAAGTCCTGTCAATCAGGCACTTTCTGCAGGAAATGTCTGTCTTTATGGTCTTGCAACGGCGGTAATAACAGCTCTTGGATGTTCGGCAGGACTTGGATTTATACATGTAGGTCATGAATTTTCCTTTGCGTACGATATTGCTGACTTGTACAAGGCGGAAATAACAATTCCGCTTGCATTTCAGCTTGCAGGGGGAAATGTTCCTGATCTGCCGAATGTTGTTAGACGACAGGTAAGGGATATGTTTGTGAAGACTCGTATACTTGAACGAATGGTGAAGGATATAAAATATCTGCTTGATGACAGCGGTAATTCCGAAACGAAGATTGCTTTGTGGGATAATCGTGAGGATATTGTAGAGTATGGTAAATCTTACGGCAAAGGCGGAGATTTCAAGTGATAGTTGTAAGTATGACAAAATGTCCGCCGAAGCTTAGAGGCGACCTTTCTAAATGGCTTCTTGAAATAAATACAGGAGTATATGTCGGGCAGGTTAGTGCAAGAGTAAGAGATGCCTTATGGAAACGAATATGCGATAATATTGGTGATGGACAAGCAACAATGGTTTTTTCGACTAATAACGAACAGCATATGGATTTTTACGTACATAATACAACATGGAAGCCAATAGACCTTGATGGAATAAAGCTGATGAAACGTCCTCTTGCTGTCAGCTATAGCGATGAATCTAAGCTTCAAAGCGGGTTCAGTAATGCTGCAAAAAGAAGAATGGGACAAAAGCGTCGGCGATTTGTCCCATCTGATACTTACATGGTTATGGCATTTAATACATTGGAAAATAAAAATGGTGAACCGTATATTTCTTCAATTGCTGTTCATAGTTATATATCAAATTCGTTAACTGAGGAATTTAAAGTTGATTTTAGTGAAATTCAGAGTTACAACAAAGAACTTGTAAAAAATCGGCTTAATAATCTGATAGATTTTATCGGATTAAAAACAGTATATATATGCAGTGATAATAACAGCATTGATATATGTGAGAATTATTTTTCTCAAAATGATTATGATTTTTCTGAGTTTAAGTACAGGGATTTGTGCTTTATAGCAGAGAGAAAATTAAAAAATTTAGAGTGTATTACTTATAACACTCTTGTTGAATATTTCGGGTTGGTATCTTTTGATGACGAAAATGTATGCGAAAAATGTAAAATTATAAACGAAATTTTAAGCAAACTAAATGAATTATAGGATTTTGTTGATGCCGTTTGGCTGTTTTTCGAGGATCTTTTAGTCTTTTCCCTGCACACGCAGGGGTGATCCTATCCGTACAACATTTCATTTGTCAGCATTTTTCTTTTCCCTGCACACGCAGGGGTGATCCTGAATACACCGTCGTCATTATACAAGGCATAAACTTTTCCCTGCACACGCAGGGGTGATCCTCTTATACTATGGAAGGAAGGCGGCGAAATATGCTTTTCCCTGCACACGCAGGGGTGATCCTAGCAGTCTGCGATAGAGTACTTCGTGAAGCCTCTTTTCCCTGCACACGCAGGGGTGATCCTAACGTTTATTTCCCGGTCAACTGGCAAGATAACTTTTCCCTGCACACGCAGGGGTGATCCTGTCAACCGGCTCTTGCTGATAGTTTGCAAGAACTTTTCCCTGCACACGCAGGGGTGATCCTCCTCATTAATTCTGATTTACTTCCGACATACCCTTTTCCCTGCACACGCAGGGGTGATCCTGAGAACGATGTAAACTATGAGGAGAATGCTAACTTTTCCCTGCACACGCAGGGGTGATCCCGACATACATTGACGTTCCCGGTGCTGACGGTACTTTTCCCTGCACACGCAGGGGTGATCCTAGTCTGTTACAATCGGAATTTTACCGTTGATACTTTTCCCTGCACACGCAGGGGTGATCCTAAACGCTAATACTTCCATTTTACAGCCCCTTCCTTTTCCCTGCACACGCAGGGGTGATCCTGCACTTCCGACGTTGTTCTTTGTCAGCATTTCCTTTTCCCTGCACACGCAGGGGTGATCCTGACGGTATTTCAAAGGTTAGGGATTTCTTTGACTTTTCCCTGCACACGCAGGGGTGATCCTACCTTGTTGTCACGGGCTGAAAATGTTCTTCCCTTTTCCCTGCACACGCAGGGGTGATCCTGTCAACGGCAATTGACCGAATACAGACGGCGGCTTTTCCCTGCACACGCAGGGGTGATCCTGGTTGAAGATGCCAACAAGCTTTCCGGAGCTACTTTTCCCTGCACACGCAGGGGTGATCCTGAAAGAAACAGCACAGGAGCTGTACAAGCTGTCTTTTCCCTGCACACGCAGGGGTGATCCTACAAATTAACCTAACTATCAAAGTATGGAAAGCTTTTCCCTGCACACGCAGGGGTGATCCTAAGTTGAACATCGAAGATATTAACGACGAAATCTTTTCCCTGCACACGCAGGGGTGATCCTGACAATTCCGTCAATCTGCCCCTGCAAGCTTACTTTTCCCTGCACACGCAGGGGTGATCCTATGTTCAATCCCGATGAACAAGGGGGGTGAACCTTTTCCCTGCACACGCAGGGGTGATCCTAGATTTGTTATCGTTGACGGTCTGCCCTATTTCTTTTCCCTGCACACGCAGGGGTGATCCTCACACTTGAATTTCACGTATTCTTCTTCGGTCCTTTTCCCTGCACACGCAGGGGTGATCCTATACAAGGTGCAAAAATAGGAAAGAACTTGATCTTTTCCCTGCACACGCAGGGGTGATCCTAAATTCAAATCCGATTTCTTCCAGAATCATAGCTTTTCCCTGCACACGCAGGGGTGATCCTATCAGCGGAAGTTAGCAGGGGCATTAGTACCGCTTTTCCCTGCACACGCAGGGGTGATCCTGAGAACGATGTAAACTATGAGGAGAATGCTAACTTTTCCCTGCACACGCAGGGGTGATCCTCAGGTGGGTACAACGTACAGAAAAACTAAATACTTTTCCCTGCACACGCAGGGGTGATCCTGCTCCGCCTGACACCCTCGTTCTGATTGATGACTTTTCCCTGCACACGCAGGGGTGATCCTACCCTTGTTACCAAAAATTACTTTCCAATCCTCTTTTCCCTGCACACGCAGGGGTGATCCTTATCCCGAATACTGGAGCTTATTGTTGCAATGCTTTTCCCTGCACACGCAGGGGTGATCCTATTCATTTTTCTTTTATCTGCATCATCATCATCTTTTCCCTGCACACGCAGGGGTGATCCTATCTCTGATTTGTTTATCTAAAAGATTAAACCCTTTTCCCTGCACACGCAGGGGTGATCCTAATTTGGTCGGGTTTACGATAAACTGAATTCACTTTTCCCTGCACACGCAGGGGTGATCCTAAATTTCTTATTGACTGGTTATCTTTCACTTCCTTTTCCCTGCACACGCAGGGGTGATCCTCTTTTCATAATTTGCGGAAGAATACTCTTCCCCTTTTCCCTGCACACGCAGGGGTGATCCTAAACAGGAAAATATATAGGATTAGAATTAATACTTTTCCCTGCACACGCAGGGGTGATCCTTAAAATTATTTTCCTCGGCACGTTTATTTTTGCTTTTCCCTGCACACGCAGGGGTGATCCTACGTCAATTTGTGCATAATGACAACAACAGAACTTTTCCCTGCACACGCAGGGGTGATCCATCGATTAATCTGAGATGCTTCGTATTCGTCAACTTTTCCCTGCACACGCAGGGGTGATCCTAGACTGCTCCGCTGCGTAACCGATGAAAGTCTCTTTTCCCTGCACACGCAGGGGTGATCCTGGATAATATAAGGGGTGAGATTATGAAAAACACTTTTCCCTGCACACGCAGGGGTGATCCTTGATATCCAGTCCTTGATAAACGCATATCCTTCTTTTCCCTGCACACGCAGGGGTGATCCTGTGTCGTCTGCCCTCGTAGAACGAACTGTCAACTTTTCCCTGCACACGCAGGGGTGATCCTGCTGAGTTGTTTGGTGAGGGCTTAGACGTCCCCTTTTCCCTGCACACGCAGGGGTGATCCTATATAATGCTCACCTGCGGAATCCAATGTCTGCTTTTCCCTGCACACGCAGGGGTGATCCTGACCCGCGCCACGGCGTGGCTGCTGGGCACGTCTTTTCCCTGCACACGCAGGGGTGATCCTAAAATCCTTGACGGTTTGAGCCATTTCAGAGGCTTTTCCCTGCACACGCAGGGGTGATCCTCCACAATTTCAACAATCTCACCGAGATTAAGCCTTTTCCCTGCACACGCAGGGGTGATCCTAAAATACGACAATGAAAAATGGATAAATGAAGCTTTTCCCTGCACACGCAGGGGTGATCCTGGAAGGTGTAAATCTTGTTACTTCTGCTTTGCCTTTTCCCTGCACACGCAGGGGTGATCCTTCATAGTGTTCTTTTGCAATTAATGGTATATCCTTTTCCCTGCACACGCAGGGGTGATGAAAAATATCGTGAAAAATGCAATCTTACTATCACTTACGGCTATATTGCTGATTGCTGCACCAACAAAAGCACTTGCAGCGAATAAAGTTAACGTGTTGAATGATATTGAATGGAATTCATTCATAGAAGAAAAAATAGAACAAGACAAAACTCCCGGACTTGCCGTTGCCGTGGTAAACGGCTCGGATGTTGATTATAAAAACTGGGGATATGCCAATATTGAAGAACAAACTCCCGTGACAGAGAATACTGTATTTGGTATCGGTTCATGCTCAAAGGCGTTTACTGCGTTAGCAATATTTTTATTGCAGGAGGAGGGGAAGCTTTCTATAGAGGACAGCGTAGCTGAATATCTGCCGTGGTGGAATGTTACTTGGGAAGGACAGCCGCAGGATACGAAGATATGGCAGCTTCTGGAGCATTGTTCGGGTATTCCAAACTCAACTATGATGCATTACGCTGTTAGTGACAGCACACCTTCCAATGAAGAATTAGCACGCATTGCTGAAAATATCGAGCTTGCATATGAGCCAGGAACTATTTTTGAGTACTGTAACCTCGGTTATAATATTCTTGCATATCTAACGGAAACAGTCAGCGGTGTATCATTTGAGGAATATGTCACAAATGAGATACTCCAGCCGATTGGAATGACAAACAGCGGCTATCATATCCCGACTACACAGGGATATCGTTGGTTCTTCCGAAAACTTCTGCCGTATGATGAGCCTGAATTTGTAATGTCATCAGGTGACGGCGGTTTGCGTTCAACACCTAAGGATATGACTCTATGGATAGAAGCTCAGCTCGGACATTCAGATTTGCCCGAAAAGCTTGAACGTGCAATCGCAGCTTCACATGAAACTCCCGAAGCATATGAGGTTAAATTGGAAAATGGTGTAGTGCAGTACAACGGATGGCTGTGTCATGATGGTTATCGTTTTCATACAGGTACCAATACTAATTTCAGTTCCTTTATAATGTTTGATAAAGAAAGAGACATCGGTATTTTTTCTGTTTCTAATGCTTGGATATACACAGCGGACTATGCAGGAAACTCTCTATATCAGGTTATGAAAGGCGAGCAGATCAACAAACAACAGTATTCATTGTTAGATCCAATTTCCATAATTGATAATGTTTCAACATATATCACAGTCATAGGTCTGGCTGTTACCTTGCTGATTCTTTTATTGACGTTTACGCAGAAAAAACGTATCGCAAAAAAGCAGACGGATCTTGCAAAGGAGAAGAAGAAACTCTTCATACGCTGTTGCGTACTGATGCCGCTGCTTTTACTGACTGCTTTGCTTCCCAAAATAGTGACAAGTATAGCAGGCTATGGCTTCGCAAGCTACAAAATGATCGGCGTGTGGTTACCATATTCTTTTTTGATTGCATTTGCTGTGTTGAGTGCGATGATTCTTATGATGCTTATTTCAAGCATTACCCGCTATTTTATCGTTAAGGGTATAAAATGATTGTACAGATTGAATTTGTATCGTCGAATATATATAGTCCACAAGCAAAAAATAATCCTGCCTCAGCCAAAGCCGAGACAGGATTTTTTATGCAGGCGTGTCTAAATATTTTTGGACTGAATATGATACTTGCCACCTTCTCCGATGCCGCTGTAACAGTGCTTGGACTTTACTATAAGTGGCAGACGTTCTTCTTCATTCCGCTTGGTGTTATGCAGACTTGTATCGCTCTTTTCAATTCCTTCTAAGTCAATATTGAAATAGATAATAAAATGTGATATAATAGGTAAAGCTCTAAAAAATAAAAATTGATAAAAGACTGAATAAATTTTTCTTATGTTTCGAGTTACAGATAAGAATTTGATAAGAAATTAATAATAATATGATAAAGAAGAATTTATTGAAATATGTTATACTAAGAATACAGTAAAACTGATTTTATAACTAAGGAGTGTTTATATGAATTCTTCAATACTGCACACAGATAAACTGTGTAAAACTTTTTCAAATGGCGGAGTTCAGCAGCATGTCATCAAAAATCTTGATTTGGAGATTTACAAAGGTGAGTTTACAGTAATTATGGGTTCGTCAGGTTCAGGAAAATCCACGCTGCTCTATGCTCTTTCAGGTATGGATAAACCAACTCTTGGAAATGTCTATTTCGGTGAGGAAGATATTTCTAATTATTCCAATGATGAGCTTGCGGTTTTCCGCAGAAATCATTGCGGCTTTGTATTCCAGAGCATATATCTGCTGGATAATATGAATGTATTTGATAATGTAATGACAGCGGCTCTTGCATTGCAGAAAAATTCTCCTCAGCTTGTAAAAAAAGCTGAGGAATTGCTGGAAAAAGTCGGAATTACAGAGGAAACATGGAAAAAGTATCCTAACCAGCTTTCAGGAGGTGAACGTCAGCGTGTTGGCATTGTCCGTGCTGTTATCAATGAACCTCAGATTTTGTTTGCAGATGAGCCTACAGGAAGTCTGAATTCTGCTTCAAGCAGCGATGTAATGGATATATTTACAGAATTGCACAGCAAGGGACAGAGTATAGTTATGGTTACTCATGACATCAAAACAGCATTGCATGGCAATCGTGTAATTTTTATATCAGACGGTACAGTAATAGGAGAATATGAAATGCCTCTTTATAATACGGATGATTTGAAAAAACGCCGTGAAGGCTTACAGAATTTCCTTGACAGAATGGGATGGTGAAAGAAATGGGAAAAATTACTCGTCTTTCGCTGGCTAATATCAAAAAGCACAAGTTTGAATTTATTTCCCTGCTTACATTAGTTATGGTATGTATGCTCCTTGTAGGTTCATCTTTAGGAGCAATTTGGGGAATCCGTAATATTTTCCCGAATGTTATGGAAAAGACAGGAAGCTATGAAAACTATATCTTTATTCTTGAAAAGAATTATAATAAGGAATATGAAAACATTCTGAAACAGCATCCTGAGGTAGAAACTGTTACTGCTGTAGATGTGTTATGGAGCATGAATACAGGATATATAGATAAAAACGGCAAGGAATCTGCTTTGTATATGGCATTTATTACTGCCGATAATGAAGCGAAAATTTCAAAATCGCCTATGGATTCAACTCTTTCAAGTGAAGAAATAGCTGCGCTTGAGCATCCGATATATGCACCATACATTTTGCAGGACAGTATGGGATATAAAGCAGGGGATACATTTGATATTACATATGGTACACGAAAATTCTCATTTACAATTGCCGGATTTTATGAAACAATGATGTTTAATGAAATGAGCAGCGGTTTAAAAATGATTGTATCTGAAAAGGACTATCATATTCTTTCAGGACTTCTGCCAAAATATAAAGCTGTTCTATATAATGATAATCAGGGGCAGGGCGGATATGAGCTTATGGATAGTTTTCTGGAGGAATGTGAAGATTATTCCCGTTTGGATATTAAAAGTGGTTTGTTGGGTTTTACTTATGGAGATATGAAACTTATGGTTACTTCTTCCGCTGAATTGCTTTTGAATCTTATGATAGTAATGGCGGTGATTATATTTATTTCCGTGGTTGTTATAATCCGTTACAGAATAGCCAATGACATCAAAGAACAGATTGTAAATATCGGCATACTTGAAGCCTTGGGATATACTTCAAAGGAAATTACACTTTCTTATGTAATTGAGTATCTTATTATGGCAGCTGGCGGTGTGCTTATCGGAACAGGGGGATGTTTCCTTCTTACTCCTGTGCTTTTACGTATGGGCGAGTTGATTTCTGCTCACCGTGGCTGCGGCAATTCTAATCCTCTGATGATTTTTCTGACAGGAATTGTTATACTTGTTTTAGTAGGAATGACAGCTTTTATAAGAGCAAGAATGGTGCGTAAATATCCTCCTGTTCAGGCATTTAGAAAGGGACAGGGAGATCACCGCTTTGGCAGAGAATTTTTCCCTTTACGCAAAACAAAATACAATGTACACCTTAGACTTGCACTCAAAGGCTTTTTCCAGAATTTCAAGCAGAATATAGGACTGACAATTTGTATTACAATTTCTGCATTGACAGTCGTATTCAGTTTTATTATTTCCAGCTTTTTTGGCGACGGACTTAATACTATAGCTTCAATTTCAGGTATAGAGATGAGTGACCTTCGTCTTGAAATTATGCCATATGCTGACGGTGATGTGTTAGCAGATGAGCTGGAAGAAATGCCTGAAATTCGTAAAGCAACACCTACTTCGGGATACAACACATTTATTACTATTTCAGATTTTAACGAAATAATGCTTCCTGTGGCATTTTCAAGTTTCGATGAAACGGAAAATATTTTCCCCATGGAAGGCCGTTTCCCAGAGCATGATAACGAAATTATGCTCAATAATCAAATTGCAACAGTTAAAAAAATCAAGGTAGGGGACAGCCTTACACTTGAATATCTCAACGTGAAAAAAAGCTATCTTGTTACAGGAATTGTGACTTCTGTTACCAACGGCAATATGAATCTTTACATAACTGAGGACGGTATGAAGCGTATTAATCCTACCTATAAACCTGATGTTATTGAAGTATACCTTGAAGTAGGCATAGATGCTCAGGAATTCCGTAAAACTCTTACAGAGAAATACGGAAGAAGCCTTTCCGATGCGGCAAGCAGCAAAGCTGAAAACGGTACTTATGAAGAACGTATCCGTGCAGAGGCAGAACAGCAGATTGCTGAGTTAATGGCGTCAAACGGTGCAACTCATATTGAGTATTCCATTCAGTTTGGAGATACTGTTATTTCAGGCAACAGCAGTAATTTTGTAATCAGTGCAATTACAAGCCTCGGAGAAATTATGAGAACGCAGCTTGGAAGTGCATGTACGTCAATTCGTATTGTAACAGCTGTATTTATGGCGATTTCGGCAGTAGTGGTTATGATAATCCTGTTTATTCTTATGGAATCCGCTATTCGCCGTGACCGCAGAGAGTTTGGAATAATGAAAGGCCTTGGCTACACTTCACGTGAACTTATGTTTCAGCTTGCGTGCCGCATTGTACCGTCAGCTGTATTCTCTGTAATTATCGGAACGGTAATCGGAATTACGATGACAGACCTGCTGACAAGCATTATTGGAGTTGTAAAAGTAAATATTCCGCAGGTAATTGTACTTGATATAGTTATGCTGATATTCTGTTTTGTATGTGCTTATGTTGGTGCAAGAAAAATCAAGACAATTTCAGTATACGAACTTATGACGGAATAAGGAGGAGCAAGATGAAAAAATACAGAATAATTTCATTGTTTGCAGCTGTAATGGTTGCATCAATAACAGCTTTGCCTGCAATTGCAGCAGAACAGGCGGATAATACTAATGAAACAAATGGAAAAGTCATTTGTATAGGCTCAGTCAGCAAGATGTTTGCAACTACAGCTGTAATGCAGCTTGCGGAGCAGGGGAAAGTAGATATTGACGCACCTGTAACAGATTATCTTCCTGACTTCTATATGGCAGATTCTCGTTATAAAGACATAACTGTGCGTATGCTGATGAATCATACATCAGGTATTATGGGTACTACCGCAGGGGATTTTTTGCTTTTAGATGACAGAGATGCACAGCCACACGATACTTTATTGAAAGAACTCAATTCACAGCGTTTAAAGGCAAATCCCGGTGACTTCGGTGCATACTGCAATGACGGTTTCACATTGCTGGAGCTTATTGTAGAAAATGTTACGGATATGACATTCACAGAATATGTTGAAGCAAATATTTGCAAACCTCTTGATATGCAGCAGACAGGTTCAGCATGGAATATGTTCCGAGCAGATAATATGGTTGAAACTTTCATCGGCGGAAATGTTCGTTTTGCTTTGGATTACTGTATGGATATTGGTTCAGGCGGTATTTTCTCCACAGCAGAGGAACTGACACGTTTCGGCAGCACATTTTTCAAAGGTGATAATACGCTGCTTTCCGAACAGTCAAAGAAAGAAATGGCTTCCACTGCAGTTACTGATAAATACGAGGAGGGCTTTGGTCTTGGCTGGGATTCGGTTAATTATGCCGACTATGAAAAAGCGGGAGTTCAGGTTGTTAGCAAGGGCGGAGATGTCATTGGACAGCACGCAAGCCTTGTAATCGCACCCGATGAGGAAATCAGCGTTTCAGTACTTTCCTCAGGAGGCAGCAGTTCAGGCAATCAGATTATGGCTATGAAGCTTATGGACATTGCCCTTGCAGAAAAAGGAATTACAATTGAACATCCTGAGCCTCAGCCAATGGAAACTCTCGATTCCGTTCCCGAAAAATATCTTTCCTATGCCGATACTTACGTTACAAGCATGGGAATGTGTGTGGTATCATTCCCCAACCAAAAATATATGGAGATTACAGCTTTTTACGGCGATAAGCCTGAAACAAAGCAGTATCTCTACACCACAGAAGATAATTTCGTTCTTATGGACGGCTCAATTGAATCAGGCAGGGCAGTTCAGTCAAAAAATCAGTCATTACTGCACTTTACAAAACGAAATGGCATAGATTATATTTGCTCAGATGATTCAGATGAGTTTGGCGGTTCAGGTAATATGGGGATATCATCATATGCTGCACAGCGTGCCGAGAAAGTAAACATCAGCGATGATTTACAGGCTGCATGGGATGCACGAAACGGAAAGAAATATTATTTCTATTCAGGAAAATATTCCAATGCTTATTATTCAGAGTTACCCAGCATAAAATTTAATATCAATTCTGAAATCAGAGGATATGTAGATAACTATAAAATCATAGACAATAATCATTTAGAGGCTGCACTTGTTATGCCGGGAGGCAGAGATTTGCAGGATATAGAAATGCGTATGGAGAACGGTACTGAGATTTTGGATATTACCAATTGTGCCATTGAATTTATTTCGGAAGATGCAATTGAAATGCTTCCCGATGATTTAACTGAAATTCATCTTCATACAAAACAGGCGACATGGTTCCGAATAAAAGATACAGGGAGCAGAACGATAAACCTCGATATGCCTGAAAATTCAGCAGTTTATGTTTACGATGCCTATGACCGTATGATTTATTCAAGCTATATGACAGAATACGGCAACGCAGTAACGCTTCCTGAAAATGGAAAGATAGTTTTCATTGGTGAAGACGGCGGAACTATTAAGATAAATTAAGGCAGTACCATACGATATTGCCTGAAAAGGAGAATAATAATGAAGTATCAATGTTTAATGATTGATGACGATGTGACAATTGCAGAAACAACAGCGGAGTATTTCAATTTCTTTGATATAAAAACCGCATACGTGACAGGTTACAATGAAGCTGAAACATTTTTGGAAGAAAATGAAGTATCGCTGCTTCTTCTGGATATTAATCTTGGTGAACGCTCAGGATTTGAACTGTGTAAGCAGATTCGTGCAAAATATGATATGCCGATTTTATTCATCAGTGCACGTACAAGCGATGATGATATTCTCACAGCCCTTAATATCGGCGGTGACGATTACATAAAAAAACCGTATACACTTAATATTCTCCTTGCAAAAGTAAAAGCAATTCTTAAACGATATGAAAACAGCAGCGTCAGACAGCAAATGTCTGACGCCAAAGCTGTTTCCGAAGATAAACAGTCAACGCAGAAACAGGAAAAAGAAATCCTTATAGCTGGAAATATTTATCTTGATACCGCATCACATAAGCTTATCAATAATGGCAATATTTTACCATTGAAAGCAATGGAATATAAGATGCTGCTGTACTTGCTTGAAAATCGTGGCAGAGTTGTTTCAAAGGATGAATTTTTGAAAAATGTGTGGGAAGATGAATTTATCGGTGAAGGAACACTTGCTGTTCATATAAGGCATCTTCGGGAAAAAATTGAAGCTGACAGCAATTCTCCGCAGATAATAAAAACTGTCTGGGGAGTAGGATATATCATGGAGGCATGATGTTTATATGAAATACAGTAAAATACTGCTTCTTGTAATTGCAATTATTCTTGCAGGAATGGCATTGTTTGCATCGCTGACATTTTCCTATCAAGATAAAAAGGTAGATACACTTGCATTAAATGACCTGACAGAAACTGTAAAAGAAAATTGGGGAGAACTTGAAACTGTTGATTTGAATGGTTTTAAGACGGAAATGCTCGTATTCAATAGTGAAAATATGGTTGTTTATTCAACAGCTGCACAGGATTTGAAAGATATAAATTCTACAGAGGAAGCAATGCAGAACGAATGTCTTTGTCTGAGTGTTCATGATGAAAGCAGATTTTTGGGAACAATTGTAATTCCTGATCCTGCAAAAACAAGTTATAATGCTATAAGGTTCAGGTTATTGGTATCATCAGGCATTTTATTATTGATTATAATTACAGCAGTTCTGCTATACGGCGTTTATGTCAGATTGACAATTATCAGACCATTTCGCAAAATGGAGCAGTTTGCAGTTAATGTTGCAAACGGCAAACTTGATGAGCCATTAATGCTTGCACAAAATAATCTATTTGGAAAATTTACAGAAAGCTTTGATATTATGCGTGAGGAACTGAAAGCTTCACGCCGCCGTGAAACTGCATTGAAGCTTAAAGAAAAGGAAATGATTGCATCTCTCAGTCATGACCTTAAAACGCCGATTACAGGAATAAAGCTGCTGTGTGAACTTTTGCATGTAAAGGTTAAAGATGAATATCTGCTTGAAAAAATCAACAATATCAATCAGAAAGCAGAGCAGATAAACGTGCTTGTCAATGACCTGCTGACATCTTCTTTGGATGATCTTGGAGAAATTCAGGTTGAATGTCGTGATGAATCATCCGAGATTTTACATCAATTGTTGTCGGAGCTGGATACAAGTACGCTTGCACGGGAGAGTAAAATCCCTGAATGTATGATACTTGTGGATAAGACAAGACTTTCTCAGATTATCGGCAATATCATAGGTAATTCCTATAAATATGCAGGAACTGTTATTGACGTTGGCTATAAAATTCGAGAGGGTTATCTTGAAATGTCATTTCGTGATTATGGTGCAGGTGTTCCAAAAGATGAAATCAGTCTTGTAACTGCACGTTTTTATCGTGGAAGCAATGCGTCTGAAAAAGACGGCTGCGGTCTTGGTTTGTATATTTCAAGTATGTTAATGGAAAGAATGAACGGTGAACTTGTATGCTCTCATCGTGAGGACGGTTTCTTAGTAACGCTGTTAATTCCTCTTTCTTGAGTATTGAGATTTTATGAACAAGCAAATTTATACCAATCCCTAAAACAACAGTAGACAAATCTAATGGCATAAATGACGTATGTCGTCGTTGGACTTACTCACCATACGACAGTATGCTTTCGTCGTCCGCCTTGACATACATCATTTCTGCTCATCATCTTTGTCTACTAACATTTTAGGGATTGGTATTAGCGGTACCATAGAATTAGAAATTACATGAGTTATAAAATAATTTTTGTGATTGATATTTTTGAAAAATGATTAATGAAATTCATTCTACAGTTGACATTTGCTTATTTATTCTGTATAATAGAGATAAATGAAAATTTATTTAAATATCTGAGGTGGTAGAAATGACGTTAATAAATAGTGGTCGTATAAATTTTTATTATAGCGGAGATGTAACGCTGTATATTCTGAAAGGTAAAGAATCTGACCTTCTGATTGATACTGGATTTATTGGCACATGGAAGGAAATGCAGAAATGGATTAGTCAGTATAATGTAAAACACGTTTTATTGACGCACGCTCATGTTGACCACGATTTTAATGCTGCAAGATTACAGGAAAGGGGAGTGAAAATATTATTAAGTGCTGCTGATAAGAACTTACGTCAGAATTTTCTTTCCCAGCCTGTTAAACCCACAGCACCAAAATATCGTTTGCGTAATATAACACAGCTTATAGGCGGTGCATTGGTGAAAAGCAAGCCATATAACCCTGACATTTATCTGAAAGACAGCGACAGAGATTTGCTGAAATCATTTGGCTATGATGCGGAAATAATCCCATTACCAGGGCATACGTATGGTTCGATAGGTGTTTTCAGTAACGGTGTTTTGTATTGCGGTGATGCATTTACAATGCTTTGGAAAAAACCAGATGTAACACCTCATGCTGTAAGTATTCAGGATATGGAGAAATCCTTGAAAACAATACTTGAATTAAATCCCAAATGGCTTGCATGTGGTCATGGTGTTCCTGTAAAAATGAGCAAGGCTCGCCCTGTAATTGAGGAATATCTGAAGGGCATCTCTAAAAACCCCTTTTGAGAAAAAACAGCTATGCACGACATCTGCTTCGTCAACCTCCCTTGGAGTGCGATAGCACGCCTGTGGAAGGTTTCCTTGCAGCTGCTGCACCTATCTGTTTTTTCTTTAATCAAACGGGTTTTTAGAGATGCCCTGAAAATGAAAGCGAGGTAATATTGTGAAAAATCTTGATAAATACAGAGGTTGCCTGATTGGCGGAGCAGCTGGAGATGCCCTTGGATATGCTGTTGAATTTCTTTCAGAAGATGCTATTTTTGATAAATATGGAAAAAACGGTATAACAGAATATGAGCTTATTAATGGCGTGGCTCAAATATCTGATGATACACAAATGACTTTGTTTACTGCTAATGGTTTGTTGATAGGTACTACTCGTGGAATGACACGAGGAATTATTGGTTCATATCCAAGCTATATTTCGAATTGCTATAAGGATTGGTTCAGAACACAAACTGAAAAATTTCCGTTAAATACGGAAACTACATACTCATGGCTTGTTAATATTCCGGAATTATTTGCTTTGCGTGCTCCGGGAAATACTTGTCTTTCAGCAATTAATGCTTCGTTAAATGGTGCAGTTGGAACAATCGAGAATCCAATCAATAACAGTAAAGGCTGTGGTGGAGTAATGCGAGTTGCACCAATAGGT
>JAZQFV010000064.1:0-27015 GCA_045539715.1 Ruminococcus sp.
CCCTACAAGAAAAAGGAGTGTGATGCCATGAGAAAACGAAACGCAACAATCACAATCCGCTGCACTGAGGACGAGCGACAGCGGATTTAAGTCGGAGGCCAAGCGGTCTTAGGAAGACAAACTGGTAAGACAACTCCTTGGCTCACAGAACGACATGGCTACGATCCGACTTCCCTACAAGAAAAAGGAGTGTGATGCCATGAGAAAACGAAACGCAACAATCACAATCCGCTGCACTGAGGACGAGCGACAGCGGATTTACACCAAGGCTCGTCAGCATGGATTGACGCTGAGTGACTTTGTGTTGCGGTCGGCACTCGGTAAGAAAATCGTCACTGCCGATGGGCTTTCGGATGTGCTGAAAGAGCAGAAGTCCATCGGGCGAAACCTCAATCAGATTGCAATGCTTGGTAACATGGGACGGTTGAAATCAGTAAGGTTGGATGACTTGATTGCACAGCATGAGGAAGCAACTGCCGCCTTGTGCGAAATTGCAAAGGCGGTGCACTGATGCCAATCATCCATTTCATCAACAGCAAAACGCAGACCGCCGGAGGCAAGAAAAATGTCCTTGCCTACGTTACAAGGACAGAGAAAACCAAGTCTGAGGACAAGCAGTATGTCACGGCTCTGAACTGTTCCGCACCGACCGCCTACGAAGAAATGCTCGCAACGAAGAATGCCTACCACAAGAACAGCGGTCGGATGTACTATCATCTGGTGCAGTCGTTTCCGAAAGGTGATGACATTCCGCCGGAACTTGCCCATCGAATTGCTGTTGAGCTTGCGGAGAAAGCATTCGGAAAATACGAATGTGTTGTGGCGATACACATTGACCGAGAGCATATTCACTCGCACATCGTGTTCAACTCCGTCAGTTTCGAGGACGGAAGGAAGTACCATTCAAATGGAAATACTGTTCAAGAGTTGATGGATTTGTCCGATGAAATCTGTATGCGATACGGCGTGGCTGTGCTGGACAAGCAACCGCAGAAGAAAAAAGATGTGCTCTCCGACCGTGAATATCGCTCGGCAGTGCGTGGGGAGAGCTGGAAGTTTCAGCTGATGAATGCCGTCACGGAGGTGATGAAGCAAGCAAAATCCAAGAAGCAATTTGTCTTTATGATGAAGCAGTTGGGGTACGGCGTGAGGTGGGAGGCCTCACGAAAGTATATAACTTACACTTGCCCGAACGGTAGGAAGTGTCGCTGTGCTAAATTGCACGGCGAGAAATTTTCAAAGGAGATGATGGAACATGAGTTCAAAATTAGACGTGAATGCCTTGATGGAACTGAACAAATCCGACCTGAAAGCAGCGGAAGAAACCATGCCCATGGTGGCGGTGGACAACCGGAACTGGACGGCGGTGATCAGCCTGCTGAAAAGATCCTGCGAGGTACAGGAGGAACTGCTGAAGTCGCAGGGCGAGCTGATGACCAGGCATGGAATCGAAATGCACCTGCAGAATCAGAAAACACTGTTCGATCAGATGGAGAACGAGTGCCGACGCATTCAGCAAACCACAGCAGAGCAGACAACCAACTCTCTGACGAGCTTAATCAGCCAGTCGGAGAAACTGTCATTACAGGCTGGGAAGCTGAACGAGGAATTCTCTTTGCAGCGGAGAGAATTAGAAGATTGGAAGCACAAAATGCAATTGAAAATGCTCAGGTGGGTTGTGATTTCACAGTCAGTGCTCTTGATCTTATCACTGGTATTGCAGATGTGGCTGCGATAATTGATGAGCCGACAGAAGATGAGGATATTGATAGGCACAGCGACAGCAAGGTGCTGGCGGAGGAAATCCGACGCAAGGAAGCGTTGGGGATGCACATGGGATGATGCTCTGCCTCGGCAAAACACCGGCTCAGGTACCGAAATGGTAGTCGAGAACGGTGAACGAAATCTTCACCGTCGATCCCCTCGTGAAACACGAGCCGACCACTAAATTATTATGAAAGGAAGATCTAAAATGTTCAAACGCAAACCGAACCAAGATGTAAAAACAAGGAGGCTGATAGATTGGCAAGAAAAGTTGAAGTTCCGAAAATCAACACAGTCACCGTTCAGTACAATGGCAACAGTAAGGAGTTCGACCGCTTCATGGAGTCCATGATTCATGAGTTTTTGAATTCGTGTAGTATTGCCAATACTGAACAGGATGATTCTGTTGGTAACGTAGAAAAAACTGAGAAATCGGCGTAAACGCTGGACTTGCAGGAGGTTGTGTGGTATTGTCTGTGGTAACGCAGGCACTACACAGCGTACCTGCCAAAGGAGGTTGATAAAATGAAAGCATGGCTATACTACCGCCTGTCCCGTGATGAAGACGAGGAAATGAACAGTTTGTATAATCAGCGTCAGATTCTGGTTGATTATGCAGAGCAGCAAGGCTATGAAATCGTAGGCGAAAGCTTTGATGACAATGTTTCGGGAATGACATTTCAACGAAAAGGTCTTGCGAAACTTGAAAATGCTGTGGATGAGGGCAAGGTTGATGTTGTACTGGTCAAGGATTTATCAAGACTCGGCAGACACCGCACACAGACAGCACTCTTCATCGACCACCTGCGAGAAAATAATGTAAGAGTGTATTCTGTCACTGAGGGCATCGACAGTTTCAATGACAACGACGATTTGCTCATCGGAATGAAACAGATCATCAACGATTTCTATGCGAAGGACATCGGCAAGAAGATCAAGACAGGCATTCGTCAGAAGCAGAAAACGGGACTGATTGTAAACTTGCCAATGGGTTATTACAAGGACAGGAATACCAATGAGATTCTGATTGACGAGGTGGCGGCAGATATTGTCCGTGAGATTTTTCAGAAATATCTGGAGGGCTATGGTATATCTGCCATTGCCAAACAGCTCAATGCAAGAGGCATCAAATCTCCCGAATACTTCTCCCACCGCAGAATCAGTTCCACTCGCACGAAGCTGTGCAAGAAATTCCTGTGGGTGCAGACTTCGGTGAAGCGGATTCTGGAAAACGAAATCTACACGGGAACGCTGGTGAATCATAAGACTGTGACCAGCAAAATCTACAAGACAAAGAGCTTTGTACCTGCAGAAGAACAGTTCCGCCATGAGAATTATCTTCCTGCAATTATTGATAAGCAGACCTTTGAACAGGCACAGAAACTTCTTGAGAATCACAAGCAGGGGAATATCAGGGCAGGAGAAAACAGAACCATCCACCGCTACTGTAGCATGATTAAATGTGACGAATGCGGAGCGATTCTGATTGCAAAGCACAGAGTATGCAAAACAACGAATGGGTTGAATACACCTGCAACAGTCACCACCGCTATGGCAAGGAATACTGTACGCCGCACAGAATTCACGAATCACAACTCGATGAAATCATTTATGATGAAGTGAAATTGCTGTTAATCAAGATTCAGGAACAGAGCAAGAAATATAATAAAATCGTTCATGACTGGCAGCGACAAAAGCCTGCCTATGAACGAAAGATAGAGCAGTATAAGGCAAGGATTACCGCACTCCGACAGCAGATCGAAGAATTGATTTTAGAGCGAATCTCAGACCGAGAACACGCTTCAGTATACAACAACATGATTACCAAGCGTGAGGAAGAAATCACTGACCTGCAGCAGAAGATTGAGGAAAGCAAGCAGTTCGATGAAGTCAGCAAGCGGAAACGCAATGAGCTGAAAACGACGGCAGACCTGCTGGAAAAGATGATTGAAGAACAGCACATCAGTGATGCGAATCTGCGGTTGCTGGTGAAGACAATTTATGTGTATCAGAATGAGGACAAGAGCCTTGATGTACGGTTGGAGTTCAATGGGGATTTTGAGGATAGTGTGGCGGTGTATGTGGAGGGAGAGTCGGCATAAAAATGGCATACACATAAAGCGTACCTTGTGTGCAAAATAAATCTGGTGCCAATGAAATTTCATATCAACAAATGAAAAATCCCTCGATATATCGAGGGATTTCATTGGTGCGGGTGACAGGAATCGAACCTGCACACCTTGCGGCGCGAGAACCTAAATCTCGTGCGTCTGCCAGTTCCGCCACACCCGCATATTTAATTTTACTCTTGATTTTTACCTGCCGAGAGCTTACAGGGGATAAATGCACTGTAGTGACGCAGCCAAAATCTGGCGTGTCTGCCAATTTCACCACACCCGCATATTAAGGGAACCTCTAAAAACCTCCCTCACGGCGAACTTTCTATGACAAATATCATTTCCTGCGTTGACAAACCTTGCAATACATCAAGTATTACTGCGGTTTGTCGCCTTGAAACTGAAATTTGTCATATACGAAATTTCGCTCGTGTTCCGGTTTTTAGAGAACCCCTTAAATTAAAAAATTATTATATTGATTTGTTTTTTTGTTTACGGTAGAAAATATAATAAATGATCTGGTACAAAAAAGAAATAAAAACTAACGGTATTGCAAACAAATGTGCCCATTCATCTTTAATAACAGCTTCAAAACCGTATACTTTCTCGCCTATCTCCTGTCCGAAGAAGTTTGTAGGAGTAAATCCGTTAATGAAATTATTACCATAGTAAATTAAAATCACAGTAATAACCGCAGAAAAAAGATACAAAAAGTACCTGCTTATGCTTCTGCCTAAGCTGACAGAATCCCTTTTTCGCAGAAATATAATATAGAGCAACTGATAGCAGCAAGCAAGAATAAACAGCAACGCAATCACATCAGCCCATATTCTTGCAGTCATGTATGGCACGGCAAAGATTGCTAAAATATATATCAGAAAAGAAATCAAAAAAATAAGCGAAAATTTTTTCATACTGCATATCCCTTTCCTATCCGTTCTGAAAATTACCGATCAACACATACTGAAAAACAACACACTATCGTAACGCACCCTAAATCTGGCGTGTCTGCCAATTTCACCACACCCGCATATTAAATTCTGCGGCAAAACAAATCACACCGCAGAGGGAATTCCCCTCTGCGACATGAGTTTGAATTTACTGTACATTATTATTTTCGGAAGCTTCGGCAGCCTTAACAGCAGCTTCTGCCAATGCGCTTAAATCATTGAGAGAGGGTGCCGCCTGTGCAGGTGCAGGCTGTTCAGCTGGCTGATTTGCCTGTGGAACTGCCTGTGCAGGTGCTGGCTGTTCAGCTGGCTGATTTACCTGTGGAGCCGCCTGTGCAGGTGCAGGCTGTTCAGCAGGCTGATTTGCCTGTGGTGCTGTCTGTGCAGGTGCTGGCTGCTCAGCAGGCTGATTTACCTGTGGTGCCGCCTGTGCAGGTGTTGGCTGTTCAGCTGGCTTAGCCTCAGCTGGCTTTGGAGCGTCCTTATTTACATCAACTTTCTTTGCATCGTCCTTTTTAGGAGCATCCTTTTTCTGTGGATTTTCCAGTTCCTTCTTTTCAGCAATATCACCCGCTGACTCGATGTAAATATCCTCATCCGCAAGGCTTCCTACAAAGTTAAGCTGCTTAACAGGAATACGCTTCAATGGGGAATAAATGAACTTATTACAGGAATAATTGCAGTCAACAAGACCTCTCTTTTCGCAAAGAACCTTATTGCCGTCCTTGGCACGTCTGCCGAACTGGCAGTAATCGCACTTCGGAGCCATGTGCTTATCGAAATATTTTCCGCCTTTGAAAATAGAAAAAAGATCCATTTGTTTCACCTCATTTTTAAAGTACAAAATCATCTGCTTTATATTATACCATATAATTTTATTTTTGTCCAGTATTTTTTATAAAATTGTTACAGAAAATCTGATTTTTTTCTTTTTAGCTGTCAATTTCACAATTTCGTTTTAGTATATAATTTAATTTTCTCGATAATATTGAAAAAATATCACAGTTATGGTATAATATTATATTAAGATATATAGGGAATTTCTATTTACTCATACCAATCCCTAAAATGTTAGTAGACAAAGATGATGACAGAAATGCTGTATGTCAAGGCTGAGGATGAAAGCATACTGTCTGTATGGTGAGGAAGTCCAACGACGACAGGCAGTATTTATGCCATTAGATTTGTCTACTGTTGTTTTAGGGATTGGTATGAATTCCCACAGTAGGTGAAAATATGAAAAAATGGACAAAAAAAGATATAGATAAAAGTCTTGTGCCGAAACTGGCATCAGGCTGCGGAATATCAAGCCTTGCCGCCGCTGTTCTTGCGGCAAAGGGATATACTTCTGCCGATGATGTAATAAATAAACTCGAAGTGTCGGAGCTTTCAAGCCCCTTTCTTATCAGAGATATGGAAATCGCCGCTGATATTATAAACGAGGCAATTGAAACGGAAACCCCCATTTGCGTTTACGGCGATTACGACTGTGACGGAGTTATGGCAACAACTATCCTTGCCACTTATCTCACCGAGGCAGGTGCAGCCGTTACCTGCTATATTCCCGAACGTGCAGAGGGCTACGGATTGAACAAATCCGCCGTTGAACAGCTTCACGAGGACGGCATAAAGCTGATTATTACCGTTGACAACGGCATTTCTGCCATTGAAGAAGCTGAGTACATTTACTCTCTCGGAATGAAACTTATTATCACCGACCACCACCAGCAGGGCGAAGCTCTCCCCCGTGCTGAGGCTATTCTCGACCCCCACCGCCACGATGACTGCTCCCCTTTCAAATATTCATGCGGTGCAGTTGTTGCATTAAAGCTTGTGGCGGCTCTTGACGGCGGCGATTATACTCTTGCTCTGGAGCAATTCGGTGACTTGGCAGCTATTGCTACAATTGCCGATATTGTTAACATTACAGGGGAAAACCGTCTTATTGTTCGTTACGGATTGGAACTGATAAACAGCACCGACCGCCCTGCTCTCATTGCCTTGAAAGAAGTAAGCGGCTATGGCGATAAAACCATTGACGCTATGGCTGTGGGATTTGGTCTTGCTCCGAGAATTAATGCGGCTGGTCGTTTCGGTTCACCTATGACTGCCCTTGAACTTTTCACCGAATACGATACTGATAAAATCAACATCCTTGCACAGGAACTTGACACTCTCAATCAGCAGCGCAAGCAGACGGAAAATGAAATTACAGCTGAGATTTACGATATTCTCAGCAAAAATCCCGATATTCTCCGTGACCGTGTAATTGTGATATGCGGAAAAAACTGGAATCACGGCGTAATCGGCATTGTTGCCGCACGAATTATGGAGCAGTTCGGCAAACCCTGTTTCATTGCCTCGGAAGAACACGGCGAAATCCGTGGTTCTGCCCGTTCTTTCGGCAGTTTTTCAGTATTCTCGGCTCTCACCTACGCCGCAGATGTGCTTGAAAAATTCGGCGGTCACCCCGGTGCAGGCGGCTTTACCATAAAATCGGGCATGGAAGATGAATTCCGCCGCCTTATTAATAAATATGCCCTTGAAAATCACAAGGAAATGCCCTTTTGTGAACTTGCCGCCGATTTAGCCCTTACACCTATGGATATTACCATTGACAATGTAGAGGGGCTGAACACTCTCGAACCCTTTGGAATGGGCAATGAAAAGCCTGTTTTCATTGTGGAAAACGCAATAATAAAGGACATTATCCCCCTTTCAAACGGAACTCATTCAAAACTCAGAGTTGTAATCGGCAGAAATGAATTTGACGCACTCCGTTTCAAGGCTGCTCCCAATTCGCTGCCTGTGAAAAAGGGCGATATATGCGATATGGCGGTAACTCTTTCCGTCAATAACTATATGGACAGACGCTCTGTGAATATGTATATTTCCGATATACGAGTTCACAGCTTCAATCAGGATAAATATTTTGCGGCTCTCACTTCCTTTGAAGCCTTTATGCGTGGGGAAGAACTTCCGCAGGCTTACTACCCTGCTATGCTACCCACAAGAGATACAGCCGTAATGATATACAAGCTTATTCCAAATGAGGGAATTACCGCCGATAATCTGTATTTTCAGATATGCGGCAATGTCAATTACTGCCGATTTGCCGTTGCTGTTGAGGCTCTTTCACAGCTTGGGCTTATTACGGTAAACTGCGGAGATAATATCATAAGACGTGTCAGAGTTTCACAGAAAGCCGACCTCGATTCGGCGGAAATTCTCGTAAAACTCCGCAATATTTCGCAAAAGAAAGGGTGATAATATGAACAATGATATGCGTAAAAATAATACCGAGGACGCTATTCACGACCTGCCTATACCAATAACTCCCATTGATGAACTTTCAGCGGAAGATATTAAGAATATCCCCGATTTCGATGATAATTTCACCATTGAAATGATTATTCAGAAAATTCTGAAAGATGACAGACAGTATGATTTGAGCAAAATTCTTTCAGCCTATGAGTTCGCAGAAAAGGCACATAAAGGGCAGAAACGCTCGTCGGGACAGGATTATATTATCCACCCTCTCGCTGTAAGCTATACCCTTCTTGAACTGGGAATGGATACGGATACCATTTGTTCCGCCCTGCTCCACGATGTAGTTGAGGATACTCCCGCAACTCTTGATGACCTGAAAAAACGATTCGGTCAGGACGTTGCACTTCTCGTTGACGGAGTTACAAAGCTGGGTAAAATTCCCACCAATTCCAAAGAACAGCAGCAGGCTGAAAATGTCCGCAAAATTCTCCTTGCAATGTCGCAGGATATACGTGTAATGATTATTAAGCTTTCAGACCGTCTGCACAATATGAGAACGCTGAAACACCGTCCTCCCGAAAAGCAGAGAAGTACTGCTCTTGAAACAATGAATATATATGCCCCCATTGCTCACCGTCTTGGAATTAGAGCAATTCAGGAGGAACTGG
This sequence comes from Ruminococcus sp., assembly GCA_045539715.1. Taxonomy (GTDB): domain Bacteria; phylum Bacillota; class Clostridia; order Oscillospirales; family Ruminococcaceae; genus Ruminococcus. The sequence continues at coordinate 8,770 of JAZQFV010000064.1, forward strand.
AGGACCTTTCATTCCGCTATCTCGACCCTTATGCATACAACGAAATCGAAAGTATTCTCGAAAATAAAAAAGAAGAACGTGAAGCGTTCATTGAGATAATCAAAGAGCGAATCAAGGAGCGATTCAAGAAAGAGGATTTCTCCGAACCCCCTGTTGTATCGGGACGAGTAAAGAGCATTTACAGCATTTACAAGAAAATCTTTATGATGCACAAGAACATTGATGAGATTTATGATAAATATGCTGTAAGAGTTATTGTTTACACAATTCCCGAATGTTACGGAGTTCTCGGACTTATCCACGATATGTTCAAGCCTCTGCCTAACCGCTTCAAGGACTATATTGCAACTCCCAAAGCTAACGACTACCGTTCACTTCATACAACGGTTTTAGGCAGGGAGGGTATTCCATTTGAGGTGCAGATTCGTACATGGGATATGCACGAAACCGCTGAATACGGTATTGCTGCCCATTGGAAATACAAGGAGGGAATTCGTTCCCGTGATAAAATGGAGCAGCGTCTTGCATGGGTAAGACAAGTTATTGAAGCCCAGCAGACCTCTGATGATGTTGAAGAAATCGTCCGCATAATCAAAACAGATATTGCTCCCGAAGATGTTGTAGTAATGACTCCCAAGGGCAGGTCAATTATTCTTCCCATGGGTTCAAATGTAATCGACTTCGCCTACAGAATTCATACCGAAATCGGTCATAAGACAGTAGGTGCAAAGGTTGACGGCAGAATTGTTCCCCTTGATTTCAAGCTTGAAACGGGACAAATCTGCGAAATTCTCACTTCCAAGGACCCTGAAAAAGGTCCTAACAGAGCATGGCTCAACACTGTGTTCACCACAGATGCACGTTCAAAAATCCGTTCATGGTTCAAAAAGGAACGCCGTGAGGAGAATATCGCCGAGGGTAAGGCTGAGGTTGAACGTCTTTTCCGCAGACATCACATAAATGTTCCCGACAAGGAACTTGCAAATTTCCTCAAAGACGATTTTTCAAAGCACAACTGCGAAAATCTCGATGACTTCTTTGCTTCCGTAGGCTACAAAGGAACTTCCCTTGAAAAGATGATACCAAGGCTGAAAGAGCGTTATAACAAGCTCTACGGCGAAACTGTACAGGAATCGGGCAGCACTTCAATGATTAAGGCAAAGCCCGACGGCAGAAACAGTATCATTCTTGACCAGATTAACGATATTGCCATTAAGTTTGCACAATGCTGCAACCCTCTCCCCGGAGATGACATTGTGGGATTTATTACAAGAGGTTTCGGTCTTTCGGTTCATACCACAAAATGCACAAATTACCGTGCAGCAATGCAGCGAAATGACGATGAAGAAATCAAGCGCTGGTTTGATATTCAATGGTCAGAGCATACAGGTTCACAGTTCCAGACAAGCTTTGAAGTTATTGCAAGCAACCGTATCGGTCTTGTCTATGACATTACGGCGGTGCTTATGGAATCACGTATTCCCATTGTTCATTCATCGTCAAGAGTGCTGAAAAACGGCGATGCCATTTTTGAATGTACCGTTGTTATTTCAAGTATGGAACAGCTTAAAGGTATTTTTGACAAAATCAAGAAAATCAAGAACGTCCTTTCCGTGGAGCGTTCTACTATATAGGAGGCAGCTATGAATATTAAAACATTACAGCTTGGAGAGCTTAAAGCCAACTGCTATATCGCTGTAACTGCCCCGCATCAATGCGTTGCCATTGATGTGGGAGGCTCTCCACGGCTTCTTATAGAATACCTTAAAATGAACAGTCTGAAGCTTACTAAAATTCTCCTAACCCACGGTCATTTTGACCATACAGCAGGAGTTGAGGAAGTGCGTCAGGCTACAGGTGCAGAGGTTTTCATTCACGAAACCGACTCTCCTATGCTTGAAAGCTCTGCCCTTTCACTTCATTCAATGATTTCAATTATGCCCTTTAAGCCTGTTATGAAATACGAGATAATACGTGACGGCTGTATTCTCCGTGACGGAGATTATACTTTCCGTGTACTTCATACCCCCGGGCATTCCCACGGAAGCGTGTGCTATATCTGCGATGAGGAGCGTGTTATCTTTTCGGGAGATACTCTTTTCTGCTGTTCTGTGGGAAGAACTGATTTCCCCGGCAGTGACCCCCACTATATGATGCAATCCTTACAGATGCTTAACGAATTAGAGGGCAACTATAAGGTATACCCCGGTCATAACGAGTTCACCGACCTCGACTATGAACGTCGCAATAATCCATATATGAAGCCATTCAGAGGATAAAAAATGATAAATAAAAATGATGATTATAAAATGCCGATCGTGCTGATCGGCAATTCTTTTAAATATGAAATTGAGTCCATTTGCAAGCTTTTTTTCCATACTGCAAGATTTAATTTCACCGAAGATATTTCCGAAGCACAGGGTGACAGCTATATTATAACCGAAAAAAGTGTTGCAGGCAATGAAATGAAATTGCAGGCAGAAGTGCGGCTCAATGGCGATACTCCCGAAAAGGAGGAAATCTTGCTCCCCGAAAATACTGAAAAAAGCATTGCGGAACAGGAACTTTGCAGATTGATTTATCACATACTCTGCCGCAAAACAGGCATTACTCCCCCTTGGGGACTTATGACGGGTATCCGCCCTGTCAAAAAAGTCACAGAACTTATGGCGAAAGGGCTTTCCCGTGAGGAAATTGAAAATACTCTGCGGAAAAGATATGAACTTTCAGACAGCAAGCTTTCCCTTGCCTATGAAACTGCCGTAAATCAGCAGCCTATACTTGACAGCATTGATACATCTGCTGCAAGCCTTTATGTTTCAATTCCTTTCTGCCCTACAAGATGCAGTTATTGTTCATTCGTGTCACACAGTATGGCATCAGCTATGAAGCTTATGCCCCAGTACATAGACGCTCTTTGCCGTGAACTTGAAATTATCGGCAAACTTGTAAAGGAATGTGACACAAAAATTGATACGATTTATTTCGGCGGCGGAACTCCCACTTCAATTTCCGCTGAAGATATACGCAGAGTTATGGAGGCTGTTGCCGCTAATTTCGACCTTGACAGAATAAGGGAATACAGCTTTGAAGCAGGCAGACCTGATACCATAACAGAGGAAAAACTCCGTGTTATAAAGGAACTTGGTGCTGACAGAATTTCAGTAAATCCTCAGACGCTCAATGACGATGTACTCAAAGTTATCGGCAGACAGCATACGGGAAAAGAGGCTCTTGAAGCTTTTGAACTGGCAAGAAAAATCGGTTTCGACAATATAAATACAGACCTTATTGCAGGACTTCCTACGGAATCCGCTGAAAGTTTCAAGTATACCCTTGATAAAATAACGGAACTTTCCCCCGAAAGCATAACTGTTCACACGCTGACAGTAAAACGCTCGGCGGCTCTTTTCCGTGAAGGAAATGTGAATATGGCTAATCCTGCCGCTGAAATGGTGGATTACAGCATTGAAAAGCTTATGGCGGAGGGTTATCTCCCCTACTATATGTACCGTCAGAAAAATACTGTGGACAACCTTGAAAATGTGGGTTACGCAAAAAAAGGCTATGAAAGCCAGTACAACATTTTCATTATGGACGAAACACAGACAATTCTCGGTGCAGGCTGTGCCGCATCTACAAAACTCGTATATCCCGACGGACTTATCAACAGAATTCACAACTATAAATTCCCATACGAATACATCAACCGCTTTGATGAACTTATGGAGAAAAAACAGGAGGTTACTCAATGCCTGAGAAAAATCAAATCTACACCGCAGAAATAACGGGGCTTACCTCCGAGGGCAGCGGTGTCTGCCGTATTGAAAATATGGCTGTATTTGTTCCTGAAACCGCTGTAGGCGATGTGGCTGATATTAAAATTGTCAAGGTTTTAAGCAGTTATTGCTTCGGCATTGTGGATAAGCTGATTACACCTTCCCCCGACCGTGAAATGAGGAATTGCGGAGTTTACAAGAAATGCGGCGGCTGTGTTTACCGCCATATAAGCTATGAGGCAGAATGTCGTGCCAAAGATGAAACGGTACGGAATGCATTTGAACGAATAGGCGGACTTTCTCCCGAATATGACGAATTCATTCCAAGCCATAATTCTGACAGGTACCGCAATAAAGCACAGTATCCCCTTGCTGTAGTTGACGGAAAGGCAATATGCGGATTTTTTGCTCCAAGAAGTCACCGTGTAATTGCCGTTGAGGACTGCCCCTTACAGCCGCAGATTTTCAGCAGTATTACAGCGGATATTCTTGAATTTATCAACAAAAAGAAACTGCCTGTCTATGACGAATCCAAGGGAACAGGCATAATGCGTCACATTTACCTGCGTAAAGGTGCGTATTCGGATGAAATTATGGTATGCCTTGTGGTGCGTAAGGATATGTGCCGTCAGCTGAATTCCCTGTGTGTGCGGCTGGCAGAGAAATATCCCGATATAAAGAGCATTGTGATGAATATTAACCCCACAAAAACAAATGTTATCCTCGGTGAAAACTGCGTTACTCTGTGGGGAAGCGATACAATTTCCGATACAATGTGCGGAAATAAAATTGAAATTTCGCCCCTTTCCTTTTATCAGATTAATACTCCCCAGGCTGAACGGCTTTACGCTAAGGCTTTGGAATATGCCAATCCCTCGGGAGATGAAATTATTGCGGATTTGTACTGCGGTGCAGGTACTATCGGTTTGTCAATGGCTCACAAAGCAAAGAAAATCGTGGGCATTGAAATTGTTCCCGAAGCTGTGGAAAATGCAAGAAAAAATGCCGCTGATAACAATGTGGCAAATGCGGAATTCCATTGCGGCGATGCAGGGGAAATTTTTTCTCAGCTCCACAAAAACGGCTGTAATCCCGATATTATTGTGGTTGACCCGCCGAGAAAGGGCTGCTCTCAGCAGTCCCTTGATGTGATACTCTCCGCTGCTCCACAAAAAATTGTTATGATTTCCTGCAATCCTGCTACTGCTGCCCGTGATGCCAAATATCTCTCCGAAAACGGCTACTCCGTGGACAGGGTATGCGGCGGAGATTTCTTCCCTGGAACTAAGCACGTTGAGGCGGTAGTATTATTATCCAAACTAAAAGCAGACCATCATATCGAGGTTGAACTGAATACAGATGAGCTTGATTTGACATCTGCGGAGAGCAAGGCTACCTACGATGAAATCAAGGCTTATGTCAAGGAACATACAGGCTTGACCGTATCTTCTCTGAACATTGCTCAGGTGAAGCAGAAATGCGGTCTGGAAAAGCGTGAGAATTACAACAAGGCGAAGTCTAATAACTCCAGACAGCCGAAGTGTCCGAAGGAAAAGAAAGAGGCAATTGTTGCGGCTTTACGACATTTCAAGATGATATGAGTGGGATAGCAAGGAGGAGCGATATTATGAAAAGATGGATAAACGACAGTGTTGATATTTCTGATTTCGCCGATAGACTGCCTCGTTCTGTCTTTGAGCTTTTTGAAGAAGCAGAAGAAGCCGAACGTAAAGGCGAGGAGTTTGCGTATTATGAGATTTGCGACAACATCGACATTGCAGGAAAACTTCTTGCAACCGAAGGTGTGATTACCGACGAAGAGTGGGATAGACTTTGTGAGAAATATAGTCCTTATATTGAAATTGAGGAATAAAATGAAAGAAAGATACTCAATTATGGACATTCAAACTCTGAAAAGAACATCTCCCTCGGAATTACGCCTATCCGTTACTTTGGCAGGGCAGGCACGATTGGAAAAAGCAAGGCATGGACAAATAACAACTGTTTGCCCCAATTGCAAAAGAAAACCAAGCATCACAACAACTGCGAAAGGTGAACGAACTATCGTATCTTGCGACTGCGGCTTTATCTACAGTGAAGAGATAAATCTCTGATTATTACTTAATGTGGAGTGTTGTTGCTCTTGGAAAGGATAATAATATGCTGAAACTGATTGATTTATCTTTGAATGGACATATTTTGACGATGACAGTTCTGATTGAGGGCGATGCTAATAGAGCGTATCAGATGTCTGTGGACATCAAATCAGAAAGGTATTCCGTGGTAAACAGCGATATTCCGTCAGAATACAAGATATATGAGCGACAAGCGAAGACAGCCTTACGCAGATACAAAGGCAGGTCTTTACCCGAGGTAATTACATCTATGTGGTATTAACCTATAAACAAGAAATAAGCATAAAATACGAAGCACTGTTGCTCATGAAATGTGAGTGACGGTGCTTTTCTTTTTTATGAAAGCACTTTTTCAGGTGAATTGCAACTTTTTTTGCATTTTGATTGACTTTTGTACACTGTTGTGGTATAATATGAAGTGCGACACAACATAATAACGATGATGGTTTTGCTGTCAAAGGCGAGGTATACACTTTTACTATCTGGTAAAAGTGCATACTCTATTTTCGTATGCTTTGCCTATGTGGAGCCATCGGAGTTGTGTCGCAGCAATCGGAGTTATGCATTTTTCGGTGCGTAGCTCTATGCTGCGCACTTTTTTATTTTTATCACATAGGAGGAAAAAGAAAATGAAGCGAAGATTGATTGGTATTGCAGTTCTGACTGCGATGCTGCTGGGATGTATGACTGGGTGTGGTCAGAAAACAGATTCATCAGTTGTAGATAATACCGATAATAGTAGTGTGTCTGATGTTACAACCACTAATTCTACTTCTGATAAAATCGCTGGTATTGACTCAGAAACAGAACCTAAAGAAACCTATGAGCCGAATAAGTCTAATCCTAATGGTGATGCAGACGGTGATGATGTCTATATGAACAGTGTAAAGCTTGTTCCCGACGGAGAACTGACACACGCTGGTGTGAATTTCGGTCTTGTCTCAGTAAATGGAAAAGAACTTGACATTTTTGCACTGAACAGAACGGAGCTTGTTGAAGAAACTCCATGGACGCCCACCTATCGTCCTATGAAAAATATGTCCTATGCAAAGTTTGATTTCCCTGACTTTTCGTTCTACAGCAATATCTACGGTAAGGGTGTTCACCTTGAATATCTGGAAGATGATATGGTTTTGCTTGTAGACCAAAGCGAAAAAGACAGACTCTGGGACGCAGAGCTTAAGGGTTTGGAGTGGAGTATTCTGGAAGCAGACCACGAGCGATGGGATTATGAACACATTATCTTCTATAATGATGTTAAGCTCGGTATGCTCAGAGAAGAAGCAGAAACGGCTATGGGTGGCGTAGGAACTGTTGGTACAGACTTCACCGTAGAATACACAGACGGAGCTATCACATATTATCCTGTTATCTACAAGAGCGAAACCACTACAATGGTAATTATGTATGAGGATATGGAAACTCTCACTCACGATACTGTTCAGAGAGTGAACAGAGTATTCATTCTGAAGAATGATTAATCATAAGAAAAGTGCTTTTTATTTCACATTTATAAGGAGGCATATCCAATGAATGTTACCTACGATGAAATGCCAAAATCGGTACAGAAAATATACAGATTTAACAACACACTAAGAAAGCTCACAATGATTCTGAGTTGGGTTTTAGCAATAATAATCTTTCTGGCTTTAAGAAAACGTTCTACCGAAGCTTCGGTTTTTAACACATTTCATATCAGTTTAATGCTGGCTAGTGTGATACATGGATTTATGCATGGTACATTTATTTTTAGATCCGTCTGGAAATGGTTATGTGACAAGTTGTACGGATTATCTATTTTATTACTTTTGATTGCATACTTTGTAGAAGGTGTCATTTTTTCATTTTTTTGTGCATACGGATTTGTTTTTGTAATCATTGACACAATTCGTTTTCTCATAAAAAAACCGCTTGTTTATCGATGGGAACACAAATACCTTCTGAGAATGGAGAAGCCTGAGAAAGTGTCTGAGGAGGATAGATACCTGCAATCTGTTGAAGCAAACAGAAGAGAAGTCGCCACTGAAAGATTAAGAAATCTGAATATGCTTAGAGCAGAAGGGGCAATAACCGAGGAAGAATATAACGCTAAGAAAGCTGAATATCTTGAAGAAATCTAAATAATACATACCATAAGAGATGTCATTACGGCATCTCTTTTTTTTATTTTTGAAAATCTTTCATTTCTCTGTTTTGAATGAAAACAAGCGAGTAAGACTGAATTAAAATTATGCAACTTACACCAAAAGCCACTAAATTAGACCTGATAACGGGTCTGTTTTGGTGGCTTCTTTGTTTTATATCATATCCGTTTTGCCTATTCCAACACTTCTCGTTACATATGCAAGTGAATGGCTTTCACAAAAACATTTTTCATCAAGAAGGAGAGATTTTATGACAGAAACGAATTATGAAATCAAATCAGAGGCATTGCGTCACGGTGTTCGCCTCTACCAGATTGCTCAGCATCTGGGCATCAGCGAAAGCTGCTTCAATCAGAAACTAAGAGGCGAACTTTCCGATGAAGACCGAGAAAAATTTTTAGCGGCTATCAATAGTATTTCAAAACAGAAGCAGTGAACCGCTTCAAAAATGACGGCATCAAGCCGTTTTGCATGAGGATTTATCATATTCATAAGTAAAGGAAGGTTATTTTTATGGTTCATACACTACGGAGAATTAATTGCAGAAACTCAGGTTATACACGATTCAGTATCTATCCAACACCACGGAGGTATAAAGGCAGACATCGGAAGAACACCACTTCACCTGAGCAGCTTGCAGCTATCGCAAAGAACAACAGCAAATTAGCACAGAAGAATTTCATTTGCTATGTTGTCGAAAACTTTATGCCCGAGGATTACTGCGTTACTTTGACTTTTCCGACAACTACTGTTGATGATATTCGATACAGCGAAATGAAAAAATGCATCGAACGAATTCGCTATCTTTACAATAAGCACGATGTTACTATGAAGTTCATTTTAGTTTGGGGTCGTGGAGAAATGAACAATATGCTTCACTGCCACATCCTTGTCAACAGTCATCCAGACATCATTTATACTGATCTCTGGGCTGCTGTGAATAAGTACAATTACAAAACTAAACAGACAGAACACCACTTTCATATCCAGAAAATTGGTAGTAAATACGGTCGTGGAAGCAAAATCGACACGATGAAAGCAACCTCTTATTATCTCATTAAGCATTGGAGTACCCTTCTCCCTGAAGATGAACGAATTATCAAGCGTAGGTGGTACAAATCCAACAGCGTTTCAAGACCGTTGGATGACCGTCTGAGCGATAAATTCAATGAAGCGGATGTACTGCCAGTCTCCCCCACAATGATGATGAAAAAATTACGCCATGCAAAAGAATATGGTTCTCTTGATGAGATGGTAGAAAAATTGTTTCCAGAGTACATAAAATTTCCATTGAGTCAAGTTCATCTGTATCAGAATTTTATCGGTCGATGGCATTTTGAAATCGAACTGATTCGTAAAAATTCTCCATTTGACGAAGGCAGTAGAAAAACCTAAATGACAAGTGCTGATGTTCATTCGTGGTGCGAATAAAATACTATGTTAATTCTGACGTTGTATTAAAGGTAAAGTATTAAATGTGACATTATCAAAGAATGTATTAAAAATACGTTGTGCTTTATCGGAAAACTGCGATTTTCCAAAAGGGCAAAAGTAACGGTCGTTAAATTTGAAAATTAAGGAGTGAAACAAAATGATTTTTGGTTACTGCCGTATCAGCACAAGAAAACAGAACATCGAACGACAGGTGCGAAATATCACTTCCGCATATCCCGATGTGAAAATTTTCAGAGATATTTACACAGGAACGAAGACAACTGGACGTGCAGAATTTCAGCGGATGCTGAAATTGGTTCGGTCGGGAGATACTGTTGTATTTGATTCCGTAAGTCGTATGAGCCGAAATGCTGACGAGGGAATACAGCTTTATTTGCAGTTGTTTGATGAAGGTGTGGAACTTGTATTTCTAAAAGAGCCGCATATCAACACGGCTGTTTACAGGAATGCTTTACATAACGCAGATGGCTTGTCCGAAACTGGAAATCAGATTGCAGATGAATACATAAATGCTACTCGTAAGGTGCTTAAAATTATCGCAACTGAACAAGTACGATTGGCGTTTGAACAATCGCAAAAAGAAGTGGATGACTTACGCCGCAGAACATCAGAAGGCATTGAAACAGCTCGCAGAAACGGCAAGCAAATTGGTCAAGTTGAGGGACGAAAACTGAATGTAAAAAAGGCAGTTGAAGCAAAAGAAAAAATCCTGCAACATGCAATTACATTCGGCGGAACACTCTCCGACAGCGAATGCATTAAGCTGTGTTGCATTGCTCGGAACACCTACTACAAGTACAAGCGAGAACTTATTGAGGAAGGTGTTTAAGGGAGTGTAGAGGGAACGGCTACCCCTCGGAGAGCGAAATGTACTTTGGGGATTCCCCGAAGTGCCATTGAGTTACGCTCGCCTCATTTTATGTAGTCATTATATCATGCAGATGGCAGAGCGTAACCGTGCCGAAGCAGTGGCGGCAGCTATGGGACAGTTGCGTCACGGAGTCACCGTCACCCAGAGCAACGATACTGCAAGTAGCACAGAAATCAAAATATGACGATGATTGAAAGGAGCAGAATTATGATTGAATGCAAGGCAAGTATGCACCTCGGAAAGAAGTACAGCATCAAGCATAACACTCGTGACTACAAGGGTTGGAATAAAGATGGGCATATCGACCCAACCAGAACACCAATGAATGTAACGCTTGTCAACGAGGATTTACGCAAATGGTTTTATGATATTTTTGCAGATGCGATTTTGCAGTACAATGACAAGAATCGTGAGAAACACTCCGACCGAATGACAACGCTGCAAGACTATTTTGAGGAGCAAAAAGGCAAAGTGCAAGAAGCGATTTTGCAGCTTGGCGACCATGAGATTTATGTAAAATTGGTGGAGCAACTCGGACAGGAAAGAGCAGATGCGTTTTTCAAAAATGCCTTGATTCAGACTTTTGAAAAATGGCAAAAAGAAAACCCGTCATTGAGAATTTTTCACGCTTCAATACACATGGATGAAGTAGAAAACGGAACGCCACACCTGCACATTGACTTCCTGCCAGTTGCGGAGAGTACCAGAGGTCTGACAACCAAAGTTTCACTTGACGGTGCATTGAAACATCTCGGTTTCAATCGTGACAAAAAAGAAAAATACGACAACACTCCATATAAACAATGGCTGCGTGATAGGCGTGAAAAATTAGAATCCGATTTTCAGAAAATGGCAGATTCGATTCTTGGAAAAGATATAATTTCTATTCAGCCCTCGGAGCATTCTTCAAAGCCGCATCAGGAAACTTGGGAGCATCGTACAGAGCAGAAAGGTCTTGCGGCATTCAAAGCTTTTGTGACAGGTGAGGGTAAGGCAAGGGTGAGAGCTGCCGAGGAGATTATCACAAATGCCGAAGCTGTTGTAAAATCAATTCGTGCAGAAGCCGAACGCAGAATGAAGGCAGCGAATAGGAGGATTGGTGAAGCAGTACGCAAAGAAAAAGCTGCGGATGCTCGTGAAGCCAAAACCATTGCAGGAGTAGAAGCTCTCTTACGAAAGAAAGCGTTGTTCAGAGAGCGGGTGCAGCAGCTCAAAGGTGCGACCGCCAATCTGATTATTACCGCCGAAGCGGAAGTGCAGCGGAGAATGTCACCTATCACATTTCCGATACGGCAGCGAGAAGAAGATGAACGCTATCTGCAACGCCGCCGAACCGCCTTTGCCGTGGAGCTTGAACAGGTACAGGAACAGGGCAAGGCAGAGCAGCAACGGACACAGGAGATGCTTGAAAAAGTGAAACATAAATCCACAAAAGGAAAAGGAGATTTTGAACGATGATTATTGGATTTACTAAGCAGATGCACACCCATATTGTGGGACAGCCACAACGCAAATCAAAGGGACAGCAGAAGCGTATAGACGGCTTTACATACAGCTTTATCACGAATATCAAACATAATGATATGGACTGGGACGTCTTATATGATGTCGTTGTGGAATGCCTTACAGAAAGTATGGGGCTTGCCCTTGATGCCGTCAAGGATATGGAACTGTCGCTTGACATACCGTCTGGACAGTACGCTGTGCGTTTCACTGCCATCGGTGATAAAGCAGACCTCACAGAGGCTGCCTACGCAGCGGAAGTCAGATGGTCGGTACAGCATCTTGGTGGTGACTTTTCAGAAAGTAATCTTGAAAATTATCCATGGGATTACACCAATGACAGCAGCTTTCAGATTGGCACAGATGTAGTAGCCCTCACTTTGACAGAGGTTGAGGCATTGATTGTGGATGATATTGAGGATTGACTAAATAGCTTTGCAGTTTGAAGGGAGGTGCATGCTTTATGCACGATGAATGGACAGGCTTCGCAAAATTGTTGGCAGAAATAATCGAGAGGCATGCATCTGAACTTGATTTTGACGACATGCCGCTGCCGAGAAAAGAGACCGGTGAAAAAATACATACGGAAGATGATGAAAAAGTCGCATAGTAATTGACATAAACAAAATAACATGATATAATAATCGTGAGAATATGTGTCCAAACCGTTTAACACGCTTCTCACGATATTCTGTTTTCAGGAGAAATAAGATGGGCGACAGGAAAAAGGTTTACACATACACGAGAGTATCTACCGCAATGCAGGTGGAGGGCTACTCTTTGGATGCACAAAAATCAAAACTGAAAAACTATGCAGAATGCTATGATTATGAGATTGTCGGCGAGTACGAGGATGCAGGTAAATCAGGAAAATCCATTGAAGGAAGAGTACAATTCAATCAGATGATGGAGGATATTAAATCTGGCAAGGATGGAGTATCTTTTGTGCTTGTATTCAAGCTTTCCCGTTTTGGAAGAAATGCTGCCGATGTGCTGTCAACCTTACAGGTCATGCAGGACTTTGGCGTGAATCTCATCTGCGTTGAGGATGGTATCGACTCCTCAAAGGACGCAGGAAAACTGATGATTTCGGTTTTATCTGCTGTTGCTGAAATCGAAAGAGAGAATATCCGTGTCCAAACAATGGAAGGACGCATTCAGAAGGCTCGTGAGGGCAAGTGGAACGGCGGTTTTGCACCCTACGGTTACAAGCTTGTCAAAGGCTGTCTGGAAATCAATGAGGAAGAAGCAAAGGCAATCCGCTTGATATTTGACCAGTATGTTAATAGTGATATGGGTGCAAACGGACTTGCCAAGCACCTTGAAAATCACGGTATACACAAAATCCAGCGACAGAATGGCAAGAATCCGCTGTTTGGTGCTGCACTTATACGAAAGATTATCAAGAATCCTGTGTACTGCGGTAAAATTGCTTATGGTCGAAGAAAAACAGAAAAGAAGCAAGGCACGAGAAACGATTATCACCTTGTTGAGCAGGAGAATTTCCTGCTTGTGAAGGGTATCCATAAGTCGATTGTAACAGAAGAACTGTGGCAGGCTGCACAAGTGAAGCTACTCGCCATGGCGAAAAAATATGAGCATATTAATCGTGGAAAAGACACAAGAGTACATTTGCTTTCAGGCATCGTGAAATGCCCAATATGCGGTGCTGGAATGTATGGTAACAAATGCAGTAAGCGTAAAAGTGATGGCACGAAATACAAGGATTTCTTTTACTACGGATGCAAGCATCGTACTCTGACTCGTGGACATAAATGCGACTACAAAAAGCAGATTAATGAGGAACTGCTGGACAACGCTGTTGCCGAAGTCATTACAAAGCTGGTGAGAACTCCAAAATTTGCTGCTATGATGCAGAAGAAAATCAATATGGAGGTCGATACAAGCGTTATTGAACAGGAGTTGCAGAACTACGAAAAGCAACTGCGTCAAGCATATGCGACTAAATCAAAGCTGATGGAAGAGATTGACTCCCTTGACCCCGATGATAAGCATTACATTAAACGCAAGGCAGACCTTGATGACCGCCTCTACAGCATGTACGATAAGATTGAGGAGATTGAAAATCTGCTTATTGCTGCAAGAGCAAAGAAACAGGCTATTGAGGCAGAAAAGATGACAAGCGATAACATTTACAGGGTGTTAGTATATTTTGAGAAGTTGTATGCTGTCATGAGCGAAATCGAAAGACGACAGCTTATGGAGTCGCTTGTCTCTGAAATACAGGTTTATGAAGAACGCCAGCCCAACGGACAATGGCTGAAATCCATCAAATTCAAGCTTCCGATCATTGAGGAAGATATCAGTGTTTGTCTGGACAATGATACTCATGTTGAGTGCGTAGTTTTGATGTCAAGGGATAAGAAATAATATCCCGAGTTTACGCACTTTTTCAAAAATCAACCTGCTGATTTCTTCCTCGGTACAGGCATTTTGGGTGTGCGTGAGAAGAAAGCATGGAAAAATGAACTTTGACAACAAATACACGCACACTCATATTTGTGTGGGATTGGATAACACGGGTGTGAGAGTGTGGGGGTTGGTTGTCGTGAACTACTTACTACGATGGTATCTCATTCAGCTTGATAATCAATATATCGCATAAAGTTTAAACTCTAACAAAGCATTTTTCAAAATGATAAACTGCTTTCGCAAATAATAGATAAGAGGAGTATAAAATGGAGGAAAAACTCAAATCAATAAAGAATATACACACCATGTTTCATGTGTTCCGTGGAGATATGGCTAATATCTGGAAGGAATACTACTATTTAATGTACATTCTTAGACAAACAACAAAAGAAGAATATCACTCTTTAAATTTACATTCAAACACAAGCAAATTAATGAATAAGAGCAATGTTGGCGGATTGCAAGCAAGACTATTAAATGGTGCAAATTCAAGAACTCACTTTATTGAAACTGTTTGTAGGTTTGAAGACTACATTAACTCTTTAGCTTCAATTATATTTCATGATTATCCATATAAAGCAAATGGGAGTAAAATGGATGTTCAAAAACTCTATGACTTAATTATAAAAAGTCCTGATAAAGAAACAATAATTGATCATATTATTGAAGAGAAGATTAGAAGTATTTTTTACGGTAATCCTGTTGAAATATTTACAGGAGACAAATGCAAATTTGAATTTGGAAACCTGTTTAAGGATAAATATAAGGATGCAATTTCCCTTTTTGCAGAAATCATTGGTAGACGAAATCTGATAGTACATAATTCAGGTAGAGTAGATAAAAAGTATTTAAGGGAAAACCCCTCATCTTCGCTAAAGGAAAATCAAAAAATCATTGTTTCAGAAGACTATCTACGTGGCACCATCGGTCTATTTATTGGTATCTCGGCAATAACTACTAAAACAGTTATAGAAAATGTCTATCGTGGAGAAGTAAAAGGAGTGTTGGAAAGCTGTACAACCACATTTGATTCTTGTATGTGTAATAATTGGTACGTTAATCTTCTTAAATAAGACAATTTAATCGCAATATCATACCGTATTACATTATAAGCTCCGCACCACTGGATACCAGTGATGCGGGGTTTGCTCTATCTATTCACTTTTCAACACAAATCGTCACTCCCGACTTAAACCGAATTTCCAAGTATTCGCTGTGTACGGTAACTTTTTCAAGCAGTTTTCTAACCAAAGCCTCTTCAAACTCCGTGATCTCACTCGATTGAGAACGGATGAATTTTTGAAGTTCCTTGATGCGTTTCGTGTGTTCTTTCTGTGCAGCATCGTCCATTGTATTTATTGATTCTTTTTCAAAGAAAACAGGAATATTTATTTCTTTCAGCATTCGGATGTAGTTTAAGCAGTCAACAGTATTTCGAGCAAAACGGCTGATTGATTTGGTAAATATCATATCAATTTTTCCCTTTTTGCAATCCTCAATCATAGCGTTGAACTGTTCTCTGCCTTTTGTTGAAGTTGCACTGATTCCTTCATCAGCATACACATTGACAAGTTCCCATTCGGGATTTGCAGAAATGAATTCACGGTAATGTGCAATCTGTGTTTCATAACTTGATGCCTGTTCCTCATTGTCAGTTGAAACTCTGCAATAGGCTGCTACACGAAGTTTCTGAACTTCAATTTTAGCTGCATTATTTCCTTTCTGCGGTTTGGCAGGTATTTTTATTACATTCATTTTATCACCTCGATAAGACTGTAGATGTATTCAGCTTGCTTGACAGGGTCGTCGTAATGCATCTTCGATTCAGAAATGCTGAACTCCGTATAGAATGGCGGAGCTTGCAAACGTTTTTCTTGAGGATGCTTTTCTGCCCTGCGTATCAGTTCTGCATTGGCTCTCGCAAATGTCTGCCTACTGATAATTGCAGGATAAAACTCATCACCAACATAACAGCTATTTCGTATAATGCGTTTCACCATACTGTGTACCATTGGTTTGCCTGCATTTACAGAAGCATCACGCAAACTCATTCCAGAAAGATAACCGTTAAAGATTTTTATGATAACTTCCGCTTCTGACTCATATACAACAGCTTCACCGTTTACTATTTTGTACCCGTACATACTTCCTCCTTTAAAGTCAGACCGCATTTCAACCGAAAACCGATGCAGGTTCTTGTGTACACATAAATATTTTCTACAAAATCAGTGAATACCTCATCTCTAAATTCCGTAAGCATCTCTGTAGTTTCTATAAAGTGCAAAAGCTTTTCAGTTTCCTTTATCCCACGATGTTCTCCAGACTTATCGAAATTTTGTAATGCTGCACGGATTTCCTCATTTTCCTTTTCTATACGCATTAATTCCTGATTGTATAAAGCACCGTCAAGGAAACCATTTACTCGTAATTTACGCAAATCATTCTTTCTGTCAACATTGGATTGCAACTTATTCTTCATTTGTATTATCTCTTGCAGATTTCTATCTTTATCGGCAATACGGATAGAATCATAATACGGTAAGAGCACCTGCTTGCAGCCGAATATCAGCTTGTTAATCATCGTAACAAAGGCTGCCTTTATCGCTTCATCTTTAATAAACTTCATTGAACATTCCGTTTTATTGTACAGATGTTTTGTACAAGTCCATGCAATTCCAACTGACTGTGTTTGACGCTTAAACTTATCACCACACTCCCCGCATATAATAATGCCGGAAAACGGATATTTATTATGATATTTACCCGTGTCCCTTACAATGTTGCGTTCATCACAATGCTTTTGTATCATTATCTGTGCCTTATCAAATTCTTCTTTACTGATAATCGGTTCATGATGTTCTTCAGCATAATAACTATCGACTTCACCGTGATTATGATGTCGTTTAAAGTTGCTATCTGTATACGTTTTCTGAAATATGGCAGCACCATAATATTTTTCATTGATGAGTATGCCTTTAATTGTGGAACCAGACCATTCTCCGCCTTTACGGGCAGGCACTTTCATTTTATTCAGCATTTGTGCAATCTTGTATGTTCCCATACCATTTAAGGTTGACGAAAAAATCAGACGAACCACGTCTGCTTCTTTTTTATTTATTATCGTTCTTCCCTCATCGTTTCTAGTATAGCCATACGGCAAACTTCCAAAGATAAATGTTCCCGCCTCAATTCTCTGCTTTATTGCCCACTTCATATTTTTTGATATTGACTCCGATTCATCTTGTGCCATGCTGCTGAGAATAGAAAGAACCAACTCACTTTCCATACTGCCTGTGTCAAGGTTTTCTTTCTCAAAATATATCGGAATACCGTAAGAAATCAATTCACGAACAATAGATAGGCAGTCAACTGTGTTTCGAGCAAAACGGCTCACAGATTTTGTCAGCACATAATCAATCCGAGCAATGCGACATTCATACAGAAGTGCCTGTAAACCATCTCGGACTTCTGCTTTTGTTCCTGTAATACCGAAATCATAAAATATTCTGGCAAACTCCCAAATCCAACTTCGCTGGATAATTTCTTGTCGATAATCGCACACATCACTCCTGTGACGTAATCAGCAACAACAAACACAATTAATGCAATCATCAAGTTGTCACATCCTCCTAGAAAATAGCCGAGCCAGCCTCCGATTGCTGAAAAGCAGACTCTTGTCAACGTCCAGAATTCTTTCAATTTTTATCAGTCCTTTCTTAAAATGATTATAAAAATACCGCCTGTGGAGTGAACCATGGCGGTTGGTGACGGTATTTTATTTTATAAATCAGAAATAGTGCGTATAATCTCATACTTAATGAAGTATCATTCTCATTAATACCGTTCCTTCGTTATTTTCAAGTTCTTCAAATCCCATCTTCTTATACAATGCATAGCCTATTCTCATTACTTCAGGCTTTGTAGTG
>JAZQFV010000065.1:0-1745 GCA_045539715.1 Ruminococcus sp.
TACATTGTTATATGTTTTCCTGAGGTTTTCAATCAGATATTTCCTCAATATGCTCATAAATGTTTCGGGTTTATAGGAATTGCCTTTAGTTACATTATCCAGACTTATTAAACCACGGTGATACATGTTATGGCAGGTTTCACATAAGGTAATTAAATTGTCAGGCGAGTTGCCGCCGGTTTTCCGTGATTCCAAATGATGAACATTTAAAACCATGTCTTTTGATTTACCTTTGCAATATCTGCATTTATGATTATCTCTATACAAAACGTATTCACGTACATTCCAGAAGTCTGACTGAACACCCTGCTGATATTCAGCTCCTTTTATCTCAGGATTTTTTATTTTCTGAATATCGAAGCTCGCAACCTCAACAACAATTTTTTCTATCGGCAAAAACCTGTGCAGTTTTGCTACGAGTGTTAAATGGCATTCCAGTTTTGATTTTATTGACGGAGGCAGCCATTTTTCCGTACGTTTCCGATTCGAAAATCTTGCTTTTCTATATCGTAATTTCCTTGAACGTCGGGTTCGTCTCGTTTCCCTTCGGGTTGATAAATTTTCAACTAAATCCGTTCTCAGTTCCGCTTTGCATTCAAAAAGAACTTGATCCTTTGTTGTTGCTGATAACCCTACATTCTCATAACCTATATCAATACCTAACGCTACTTCCTGAATTTAAATATTTCACTCCTTTGTTAATTGAACAGTAAAAGGATGATAATTGACAATGAATGCCTTTTTATCACGAAGCAGATGCCTTACCCTGCCGTGACGCACGGTCGGCATAAGCGGTTCACCTTTGCTGTTCAGAACGTATATCATATAAAATCCCTTAATGAGTTGCAGTTTATGCTGTTAACAGCCGGAACTCTGCAAAACCGTAAATGCACCTTCGTCAATGTTATTGAGAGGTTTGCCGTGTACAACACTGTCAGCGTTACCGACTGTTTAATCATACACCTTAGAGCTTCAGACTAGATGAACATCCGAAGGTAACTATTTGAATTTATTTGCATAAATTCATTCTCTCATAACGTAGTTCATTCACTTTTCAGTGAAATCACTTAGACTAAGCAAAAGCCATAATTACCTTAAAGGTTATTATGGATCGTTTACTCCTCTTCAAGACCGTAAAGAGGATCTAGTGTCCAGCCCTGCCGCTGTGCCTCCATGAGATGTTCTACCAGTGTATTATTTTTGATGCAGTCATTGACCATTTCAGGGAACTGTTCATTAAGGTAATACAGACGCTGTACCGCGTATGCCGGAACCGGACGCATATCCGCCATCCTGTCAATCAGTACATTTGCCTTGAAGAAGCAGGACTCATCCTGAGTTACCGGAAATCTGCAATCCAGATCTTCAAGAGAATTCTCAATCTGACAGGCATCAGTGTCAGAGCAGTCACTGCCGCCGGAGCTGTACACCGCTCTTCTCTCCTGCTTGCCTTTAAGCCAGGAAACCAGCTGATGACGGCGCAGCAGATCGATCAGTGAATTGCGTGAGGTTATAGTGGCATAAAAACGCTGAACAGAATTCTTTACTTCCGGATCATGATACGAATTATCCCAGCGATCCAGATCAACCGTCAAATCCACATTCTGCGATCCGTCCTCAAGTTTTTTCAATGCTTCAATCAAATCGTTCATCATCACAGAAAGTTCATCTATGGCAAAAAGAGGTTTATAGACCCACTGTCGCATAACCCGCAGAATTTCATTTCCAAGATGAACAGCTTGAAC
>JAZQFV010000066.1:0-31208 GCA_045539715.1 Ruminococcus sp.
TTTTGAGAAAAAACAGCTATGCACGACATCTATTTCGTCAACCTCCCTCGGAGTGCGAAAGCACGCCTTCGGGAGGTTTCCTTGTAGCTGTCATACCTATCTGCTTTTTCTTTAATCAAACGGGTTTTTAGAGATGCCCTAAATTTTTTTCGGAAATTTTTTGAAAAAACCCTTGACAAGCTGAGAAAAATGTGGTATACTATTTGAGTATCGTGCGTAAGCATGGTCATATTATCCTTGCCCACAGAAAGTTGTCGGGCGGAATCCAGAAGGAGGTGTACAGAAATGGCAAAGGTATCCGCAAAATATGAGGTAATGGTTGTATTCAGCCTCAAGAACGGAGAGGAGCCTATGAAGGCTCTCGTTCAGAAGTTCAAGGAGAGAATTGAGCGTCATGCTGAAGCTGTTGAAGTCAACGAGGATTGGGGTAAGCGTAAGCTTGCATATCCTATCGAGGACGAAACAGAGGGCTACTACGTAATTTACACATTCGAGTCAAAGCCTGAGTATCCTGCTGAGCTTTCAAGACGTCTTAACATCACAGACGGCGTTCTTCGTTCATTGGTAACAGTTGTTGAATAATCCGTATTTCATTAAAAAGGGGGATGTCAGATGAACAAAGTTATTTTGATGGGCAGACTTACTGCTGATCCTGAGTTAAGACAAACTCAGAGCGGTATTTCTTCTTGTAGATTCACTGTAGCAATCAATAGAAACTTTGTTGATAAGAATTCAGGTCAAAGACAGGCTGATTTCATCACTTGTGTAGCGTGGCGACAGACAGCTGAGTTTGTTTCACGTTATTTCCGTAAGGGAAGTATGATCTGCGTTGAAGGTTCGCTGAGAACAGGCAGCTATCAGGACAGAAAATATCAGGATGTAACTCATTACACAACTGAAGTTTTCGTAGATAATGTTGAGTTCACCGGCTCTAAGCAGGAAAGCGGAACAAACGGTAATAGCTACAATGACGGTAACAACGGCTATAATAACAATTATGGCGGCGGTTACAACAATAACTATAATAATTATCAGGCACCACCAATGCAGGCAGCTCCACAGCAGTCTGCACCCGCTAATGAAAGTATGTCTTACGGAAATGCAGGGGATTTTGAAGAAATCCTCAGCGACGGCGATGTACCATTCTAATCGAAAATTTAAGCTGAATCAATATTACGAAAGGAGAAATTGTCATGGAAAGAGAGAGAAATTCTCGTCCCTCAAAGAAGCCCCGCAAGAAGGTTTGTATGTTCTGTGCGGACAGAATTGAGAGAATTGACTATAAGGATCTCGCTAAGCTGAGAAAGTGCATGACTGAGAGAGCTAAGATTCTTCCCAGAAGAGTTACAGGCACTTGTGCATTCCACCAGCGTGAGCTTACAGTTGCTGTAAAGAAGGCAAGACAGATTGCACTTCTTCCTTACGTTAGCGACTAATAAAAATTCGAGGCAAGAGAAAAGCGTCGCTTATCTCCTGCCTCTTATTTGTATCCCACGGCATCACAGGGATACCGATTTTACTGGTGTGCTGTGCTTACTGCAAATTCCTCGTTCTTTCTGAACAGGAGGGAAATGCACCATACTGCTGAAATTGCCACGAGAATATAAACTGCTCTTGCGGCAAGACTGCCTGCACCACCAAGCATCCATGCAACTAAGTCGAGGTCAAAGATTCCCACAAGTCCCCAGTTGATGCCTCCTACGATGAGGAGGATAAGTGCTATTTTGTCCCACATTTTGTGTACACCTCTTTTCAAGCGTTGTGATTTTTAACGCCTGAAATTATTATTGCAGAAATGAGATGATATATACAGGTGATTTCTGGGAATTTTTGCAAAAAAATAAAACACCCCGAAAGGTGTTTTATGTATAGTCGTCAGAAATGACAGATTACTTAACGATGAATCTGTCGATGTCAGCCATGAACTTTTCAGCGTCATCTGTGTGGATGTTAAGCTCGATTGGCTTTGAGAGGTCGAGGCTGAAAATACCCATAATTGACTTAGCGTCAACAGCGTATCTGCCTGATACGAGGTCGATGTCGAATTCATACTTCATAACTGTGTTAACGAACTCCTTAACGTCGTTAATCTGCTGAAGTGATACCATTGTCTTTGTCATAATCATTACCTCCTGAGTGTGAATAGATGTTTTTTATTGTTTATGCCTTTTTCCTTTGCGGATTTCCCTTCCGCACATATATAATAACATTAAAATTCCGCTATGTCAAGGGGTTTTTTACAAATTCGGCATTTTGGCAATTAATGTGCTTATTCTCATTTGTATTTTTGGGAATAAAGAATAATTATTCACCCTGCACAAAAGCAGATATTGATTTTTGTGCAGATTAAACATTGACTATATGATAGAAAATGGTGTGAAATATGTATAAAGTTTATTTTATAACTTTTGGCTGCAAAGTCAGCCAGTATGAAACAGAGTGTCTAAGGAGCGATTTTATCTCTCACGGATTTGAAGTTGCACAATCCGAGTTCGAGGCTGATGTGTTTTTTATCAATTCCTGCACCGTTACGGGAAGCGGAGATAAAAAATCTCTCTATACCGTAAGGCGGTTAAGGCGAGTTTATCCCGATTCTGTCATAATTCTCACAGGTTGTCTGCCTCAGAGCAATGAGAAAATCGACGAAATCTGCCCCGAAGCCGATATTATTACAGGCACAAAGGACAGGGATAAAATCGTTGCTTTTACACAGCAGGCATTGGCTGAAAAATCGAGGATTATTCACGTTCCCGATTTTGTTAGGGGAGAAGAATTCGAAGAAATTCCCTATGAAAGCACATTCAGCCAGACAAGGGCATTTATGAAAATTCAGGACGGCTGCAACTGTTTCTGCTCATACTGCATAATTCCCTATGCCCGTGGAAGATGCCGCAGCAAGCCCATAGAATCTGTAAAAACCGAAGCCCAATCCCTTGCGGAAGCAGGTCACAGGGAAATCGTTCTTGTGGGAATTAACCTTGCATTTTACGGAATGGAGTTTGGCTTGCGGCTTGTAGATGCCGTTGAAATCTGTTGTAACACCGAGGGCATTGACCGTGTAAGACTTGGTTCAATTGAGCCTGAAATGCTTACCGATGAGGATTTGAAGCGTCTTTCAGCGTTGCCGCAATTCTGCCCACAGTTCCATTTGTCATTGCAAAGCGGAAGTGCGACAGTTCTCAAACGAATGAACAGAAAGTATACACCCGACGAATACTATGAAATTGTCGAGAAAATTCGCAGTTATTTCCCCGATGCCGCATTCACAACCGATGTAATGGTGGGATTCCCCGAAGAAACGGAGGAGGAATTTGCCGAATCTCTTGCTTTTGTTGAAAAAGTAGGATTTTCTGCAATTCATGTTTTCCAGTATTCCCCAAGAAAAGGTACACCAGCCGCAGCTATGAAACAGTTCCCCAAGAAAATCAAGGAGGAACGTGCCGACAGAATGAAAGCGGCAGGGGAGAGATTATCCCGAAAATATCTTGAAAATCTTGTGGGAAAAACCGTTTCCGTGCTGTTTGAACGTGAAAATTCCACAGAATTTCACCAAGGACACGCACCTGACCATACAATTATAAAAGTTTTTCGAGAAAATTCAAAAAAATGTTTGCGTAATTCGATTTTTTATGTTATAATAGAAGAGTGCAGTAATGGATACTGCATTGGCAGAATTGCCGACGATAATTACACGTAAGAAATTACGTGCAAAAATATCCCGATAGGGAGAATGGAGATAGAAGTAATTATGTCCGTATTCAGAATTTATTCCGAAAAGAAACCAGAGTTTGCCGTTGAGGCTAAGTCAGTTCTCAGCGACATCAAAACTGCACTCAGACTTGATATCAAGAATATCAGAGTGCTGAACCGCTATGACGCTGACAGACTTACAGAGGAGGATTTCAATGCTGCAATCAGCACAGTTTTCTCCGAGCCTGCTGTTGACGTTGTTTACAGCGAACTCCCCGTACTTGCAGAGGGCGAAAGAGTATTCGCTGTTGAGTATCTGCCCGGTCAGTTCGACCAGCGTGCAGACAGCTGTGAGCAGTGTATTCAGATTCTTCGTCAGGGCGAAAGATGCCGTGTAAGAAATGCAAGAGTTTACATTGTTGACGGCAATATTACAGATGAGGAATTTGCAAAGCTCAAATCCTACATCATCAACCCTGTTGAAAGTCGTGAGGCTTCCCTTGATACAGTTGATTCTCTCGATACAAATTATGAAATTCCCACAACAGTCGAAACTCTTGAAGGCTTTATCAACCTCAATGAAAAGGGACTTCGTGCATTTGTAAGCGAGTTCGGACTTGCTATGGATTATGACGATATTAAGTTCTGTCAGGATTATTTCCGCAATACAGAGCATCGTGACCCTACAATTACAGAAATCCGTATGATTGATACATACTGGTCAGACCATTGCCGTCACACAACATTCCTTACAAATGTTGAAGATGTAAGTGTAATTACTCCTTATATCAAGGACACATATGAGATGTATCTCAATGTCCGTGAGGAACTTGGCAGAACTGACAAGCCAATTACTCTTATGGATTTAGGTACAATTGCAGCTAAGAAGCTTAAAGCTGACGGACTTCTTCCCGACCTTGACGAGAGTGAGGAAATCAATGCCTGCTCCGTAAAAATCAAGGTTGATGTTGACGGTGAGATTGAGGACTGGATTCTTATGTTCAAGAACGAAACTCACAACCACCCCACAGAAATCGAGCCTTTCGGCGGTGCGGCTACCTGCCTTGGCGGTGCAATCCGTGACCCGCTTTCAGGAAGAAGCTATGTATATCAGGCAATGCGTGTAACAGGTGCGGCTAATCCTCTTGTTCCTGTTGAGGACACAATTGCAGGTAAACTTCCACAGAGAAAGATTACAGTTGGTGCTGCTAACGGTTACAGCTCCTACGGTAACCAGATTGGTCTTGCTACAGGCCACGTTTCCGAGGTATATCACCCGGGCTATGTTGCAAAGCGTATGGAAATCGGTGCTGTTCTCGGTGCTGCTCCTGCTGAAAATATCAGACGTGAAAGACCTGTTGCAGGAGATGTTGTAATTCTCCTTGGTGGTAAGACAGGCCGTGACGGCTGCGGCGGTGCTACAGGTTCTTCAAAGTCACACACACTTGAATCTCTCGAAAACTGCGGTGCAGAGGTACAGAAGGGTAATCCTCCTGAGGAGAGAAAACTCCAGCGTCTTTTCCGCAATCCCGAGGTTACAAAGCTTATCAAGAGATGTAACGACTTCGGTGCAGGCGGTGTATCCGTTGCTATTGGTGAGCTGACTGACGGTCTTATCATCAACCTCAATGCAGTTCCTAAGAAGTATGATGGTCTTGACGGTACTGAAATTGCTATTTCCGAGTCACAGGAGCGTATGGCAGTAGTTGTTGCTCCCGAGGACGTTGAGAAGTTTATGGAGGAGGCTAAGAAGGAGAATCTTGAAGCTACTCTTGTAGCTGATGTTGTGGACGAGCCTCGCCTCAAGATGAACTGGAACGGCAAGACAATCGTTGACCTTTCAAGAGATTTCCTTAACTCCAACGGTGCTGCAAAGCATACAAATATTGTAATTGATGATCCCGATCAGGTTCGTGATGATGAACTTTCCGACAACGCTGAGGAATGGACAAAGCTTATGGGCAGCCTTAATGTATGCTCACAGAAGGGACTTGTTGAGAAGTTCGACTCCACAATCGGTGCAGGCACAGTTCTTATGCCTTACGGCGGTGTATATCAGATGTCACCTTCACAGGCTATGGCTGCTAAGATTCCCGTACTCAAGGGCGAAACAAATACCTGCTCACTTATGGGTTGGGGTTACAATCCCGATTTGTCAGTAGTAAGCCCATACCACGGTGCTATGATGGCTGTTATTGAGTCTATCGCTAAGGTAGTTGCAGCAGGCGGTACATATAAGAAGTGCTGGCTCACATTCCAGGAATATTTCGAGAGAACACAGAATGATCCTAAGCGTTGGGGCAAGCCTATGGCTGCACTTCTCGGTGCATTCAAGGCACAGCTTGAAATGGGCTGCGGCTCAATCGGCGGTAAGGACTCAATGTCAGGAACATTCGAGAATATTGACGTTCCTCCTACACTTGTTTCATTTGCGGTTTCTACAGCTAAGGCTGACAAGGTTGTTTCAACTGAATTCAAGAAAGCAGGAAACAAGGTTATTTACATTGCTCCTAAGTACGACGAAAACGGACTTCCCGTATTTGACAGCGTAAAGAGCGTATTTGACAAGGTTGAGGAAATTATTTCCGCAGGCAGAGCAGCATCAATCTGGACAATCGGCTATGGCGGTGTTGCAGAGGGTATTGCTAAGATGTGCTTCGGTAACAAGCTTGGATTTGAGTTTACAGAGCGTCTTGCTCCCGAAACATTATTCAAGCCTACATATGGTGCATTTATTATCGAGCTTACTGGCGAGGCATCTGATGATGAAATCGTAATCGGTAAGGTAATCGACAGCTACAAGATTTGCACAATTGACTATATTGTTGGTCTTGACAGTCTCCAGCGAGTATGGGAGGGCAAGCTTGAACCTGTATTCCCATGCAGAATTAAGACAACTGACGTTACACCTGCTAAGTACAGCTTTAAGGGAACTGAAAAGCTTGCATCAGCTGAAAAGTTTGCAAAGCCAAGAGTTCTTATTCCTGTATTCCCAGGTACAAACTGCGAATACGATACAGCAAGAGCATTTGAAAAGGCAGGCGCTGTAGCTGAAACTGTAATTATCCGCAATATGTTTGCAGGTGACATTGAGCAGTCAGTTGATTACTTTGAAAAGGCAATCAAGGAGTCACAGATTATTATGATTCCTGGTGGATTCAGCGGCGGTGACGAGCCTGAGGGAAGCGGTAAGTTCATTACAGCATTCTTCCGTAATCCTAAGATTAAGGACGCAGTTCACGGGCTTCTCAAAAACCGTGACGGTCTTATGCTTGGTATCTGTAATGGCTTCCAGGCACTTGTAAAGCTTGGTCTTGTGCCTTTCGGTGAGATTGTTGATATGAATGATGATTCACCTACACTTACATTCAATACAATTAACCGTCACCAGTCAATGATGGTAAATACACGTATTGCGTCAAACAAGAGCCCATGGCTCTATGGCACAGAGGTTGGCGACATCCATTGTGTACCGATTTCACACGGTGAAGGACGTTTCGTAGCTCCTGCAAGCCTTATCCAGCAGCTTGCTAACAACGGTCAGATTGCTACACAGTATGTTGACCTTGAGGGCAATCCTACAATGGATATCCGTTATAATCCAAATACTTCAATTGAAGCTATCGAGGGTATCACATCTCCCGACGGCAGAGTATTCGGTAAAATGGGACACTCCGAGCGTAAGGGCGGATTTATCTGCAAGAACGTAGAGGGTAACAAGGATCAGAAGATATTTGAAAGCGGCGTAGCTTATTTCAAATAATTATATCTAAACTAAATAAGAAAGGCTGTGCAGTATCGCTGCACAGCCTTTTTTGAATTATTGCTCCACCAACTAAACCTTGCCGTCAAATACTCGGCATAAAGAAAATTTCTCTGCGTCAGAAAAACTTGAAATGCGACAGCATTCCTGCATTTTTCTTCCTTGATAAATTCCCTTTCTGCTTTCGTCTTTTTGGCAAGGTATAATTGGTGGAGCAATATAAAATATCAATTTATAGCCTTAACGGGGCAGGCATCCTTGCAGACACCGCAGGAAATACATTTGTCATAGTCAATGACAGCATGGGAATTTTCAATCTTAATTGCACCCTCAGGGCATTTTTTCTCACAGATTTTACAGCCGATACAGCCATTTGAACAGGCAAGCTTTGTAGCCTTTCCGTTATCCTGTGAAGAACAGAGAACATCAACTGTCTTTGCCTTTGGTTTAAGGGAAATCAACTGATTTGGGCAAACTGAAATACATTGACCGCAGGCACCGCAAAGAGAGGGGATTACTTTTGCAAGGGAATTTTCAATTTTAATTGCACCGTGTTCGCAAATATCCGCACAATCTCCTAAACCGATACAGCCGTATTTGCAGACTCCGTTTCCGCCGTAAAAGCGTTTCACAGCCTTGCAGGACTGAACACCGTCAAAATCAAATTGAACCTTAGCGGAATTGCAATCGCCGTTACACTTCACAACAGCAGTCATGGGAATAACATCTTCTGCGGATTTTCCAAGTATATCAGCAATTTTCCCAGCACATTCAGCACCGCCCGGGCGGCATAGATTAGTAGCTGCATCTTTATTTACAATAGCGTCGGCATAGTCAGCACAGCCTGCAAACCCGCAAGCACCGCAGTTTGCCTGTGGGAGAGTTTCGCTGATTTTTTCAATACGCTCGTCAACTTCAATGTGAAATACCTTTGAAGCAATGGTGAGGAGAATACCTGCACCCAAGCCGCAAATACCAAGGATAAGTATGGGGATTATATAAGTCATAGCATTCCCTCCTTAGCTGAATAATCCCGAAAAGCCCATAAAGCTGAGGGATACGATAGAAGCGGCAATGAGAGTTGCAGGAACTCCCTTGAATGTTTCAGGAATATCTGCATATTCCATTTTTCTGCGTACTCCCGAGAAAATAACGAGAGCAAGGAGAAACCCAAGACCTGCACCGAGAGAATTTCCGATTGACTGAACAAATGTAAAACCGTTGTCGATGTTGAGAACAGTTACACCAAGTACAGCACAGTTTGTGGTAATCAGCGGCAGATAAACGCCGAGGGATTTATAAAGGGGCGGCAGAAGCTTTTTCATAGCCGTTTCCACAAGCTGAACGAAAAGTGCAATAACAAGAATAAATACGAGAGTGTCGAGATACGCAAGATTATTCGGCACAAGGATAAAATGGTGAATGGGATATGTAACGATAGTAGCACAAATCATTACAAAGGTTACGGCGATACCCATTCCCGATGCACTGTCAAGCTTTTTAGAAACCCCTAAGAATGGGCAAATTCCCATAAACTTTGCGAGAACGAAGTTATCAGTCAGCATAGCCGAAAGAAGAATTACAATAAGAGTTTTCATTCAGCCGCCACCTCCTTTTTATCACATTTTCCCGACATAGGGCAGTTGTCACAGCTGCCGCATTCAATTTCAAGGGGAGGTTTTCTGTTGGCGATTTTATTCACCACAGCAATGATAACACCGAGTGTAAAAAATCCGCCTGCGGGCATAATAAACAGAAGCATAGGATTGTCGTGAATTACAGGAATATTCATACCCATCCATTGACCTGCACCGAGGATTTCACGGATTGAACCCATAAGGAAAAGGGCAATTGTAAAGCCGATACCCATACCGATTGCGTCAAATGCAGAAGAAACAACTCCGTTTTTGCTTGCAAACATTTCAGCTCTGCCGAAAATAATGCAGTTAACGGTAATAAGTGAAAGGTAGATACCAAGGCTGTCGTAAAGCTCAGGCAAAAAGCCTTCAAGAAGAAAACCGATTAAAGTAACGAAACTTGCAATAATTACGATAAATGCAGGGATACGCACTTTATCGGGAATAACCTTGCGAAGTGCCGATATTACGATATTTGAGCCAAGGAGAACAAATGTTGTAGCAAGTCCCATACCGATTCCGTTTGCCGCCTGTGTAGTTACGGCAAGGGTAGGACACATACCAAGGAGAGTGATAAGAGTGGGATTTTCTTTGATAATACCCTTTGTCAGTTCTTTGAAAAGGGGAGTTTTATTTGCCATTCAATATCGCCTCCTTATTTTCGTTATAAACTTCAAGTGCAGTATTTACAGCGGATTTCAGACCTGCTGATGAAAAAGTTGCACCGCTTATTGCATCGGCTTCTTCCACAGGAGTTGAAATTCCGTAAAACTGTGTTCTGAAATCTTCATTATCACGGATTTTTGTGCCAAGTCCGGGAGTTTCGCCAAGGGAAACAAATTCAATTCCGCAGACAGAGCCGTTTTCATCAATGCCAACAAGTACGTTAATTCCGCCTTTTGAATAACCGTCAGCCACAACCTGTACAGCTGTTTTTCCGTCGGGAGTTACGGCAATGGCGGAAATTGCAGATTCACCGAAATTGTCGTTCAATAAAGTACAGTCGGTTTCTCCGAAAAGTGCCTCAACGCTTTTATTAAAGCGGATTACTTTCTGTTCAGCAATTCGTTCTTTTGTAAGTTCATAGGCAAAAACAAGGAGAAATGCGGCTACAGCACAGATAATAGTAAGAGCAACTGAGGGCAAAATATTATTTTTCATTTTTAACAGCCTCCTTTGCTCCGAAAACCTTAGGGCGTGTGTGCTGTTCAATGTATGGCGTGAGGATATTCATAAGGAGAATTGAGAATGATACACCCTCGGGCAATGAAGCATAGTGGCGGATTACAAAGGTAATAATTCCGCAGCCGATACCGAATACAATTTTTCCCTTTGTGGTAATGGGAGTTGTAGCGTAATCGGTAATCATAAAGAAAGCACCGAGGAAAACGCCGCCTGCCAGTATTTCATAAAGGGGATTTTCGCCTGCAATAAGGGAAATAAGAGCAAGACTTCCGATAAATGCGGCAGGTGCGGCAGGATTGATAATCTTTCTTGCAATGAGATAAAGACCGCCTAAAAGAAGTGCAAGAGCGCTGGTTTCACCGATACATCCACCGGTATTTCCGAGGAAAAGGTCAAGGCAGGAGGGGATTTCCTGATTGATTTCAGCAAGCTTTTCAGGTGTCATATCACGAAGAACGAGGGGAGTAGCACCTGTTATAGCATCTGCACCGTTTTTCCATTCAAAAGGAAGAACCCAATTTGTCATAGCTGTGGGGAAGCTTACCATAAGGGCAATTCTTGCAGTTACAGCAGGATTGGCGAAATTCTGACCAAGACCGCCGAAAAGCTGTTTTACAACAACAATTGCGATAAATGAACCGAGAGCCGCCATCCAAAGCGGAATTGAAACGGGAAGGTTAAAGGCAAGAATTATGCCTGTTACAACCGCTGACAAATCCTTTATGGTATTGTCACGCTTCATAAGTCTGCGGCAGATATATTCGGAAACAACGGCTGAAATTACGCAAACAGCAGTAACAACAGCGGCACGGATTCCGAAGAATATGCAGCCTGCAATTAGGGCAGGGAGCAGGGCAATGCAGACATTGAGCATAATATCCGAAGTCTTTGTGTAGTTTTCGTCATGGGGTGACGGTGATACAATAAGTCTGTTCATAATCTACCTCACATTTTAGGTAAAATAGTTTTTGCAAGCTGATTTGTTTCGGCAAGCTTTCGATTGGCAGGGCATACATAAGTGCAGCTGCCGCAGTTCATACAGAGGTTGACTTTCAGCGACAGTAAATCGTCAACATCTCTTATTTTGTATGCCTTGTCGATTTCAGCAGGAACAAGGTTGAAAGGGCATACATCGGCACATCTTCCGCAGCGTATACAAGTAGAAGTTTTTCTGTTGTCGTATTTATTGAATGCAAGAAGTGCGTTGGTAGTTTTTGAAATGGGCATATTAATATCGGGAATACACATACCCATCATAGGGCCGCCTGAAATAACGGCTTTTAAGCTGTCAATATCAGTTTTGCAGAAATTGAGAATATCCACAATAGGCGTACCGACGGGAGCGAAAATATTTTTTGCCTCTTTTACGGCATTTCCGTCAACTGTAATTCGTCTTGTAATAAAGGGCATACCCGTCTGTGAATATCTGTAAATAAATCCCACAGTTGAAACATTTATAACAATTACGCCTACTTCCGCAGGGATAGTTCCCTCTTTGACAATACGTCCTGTTGTGTTGTAAATGATAACTTTTTCCGCACCCTGTGGATACACAGAGGGGAGAGTGTGAATTTCCACGTCATTATCGTGTTTTGTAAGTTCCTCGAAAATTTCAATTGCCTTTGGTTTATTTCCCTCAACGGCAATTTTTACATTTTTGATACCGAGGATATTTTTTATAAACTCAATTCCGCTGAGAATATCATTTGTGTTCTCCAGCATTTCACGGTAATCCGAAGTTATGTACGGTTCACATTCAGCGGCATTAATAATCAAAGTATCAATTTCATTTTTTGGATTAAGCTTTATGTGAGTTGGAAATCCTGCACCGCCAAGACCGCAAACGCCGCTTTCACGGACAGCCTTTATAAAGCTTTCCCTGTCGGTAATCACAGGGGGAGCGATATTTTCGTGAATTTCCTGTTTGCCGTCAGTTTCAATTTCAACCGCCTTGCATACAGCACCCATAGCGTTTCTGTAATCGCTTATTGCAGTAACTTTACCCGATACAGATGAATGAATGGGAACGCTGAAAGGTGCGTCACAATCACCGATTTTTTCACCGACTTTTACGCAATCTCCCACTTTTACAAGGGGAGTACACGGCACACCCATATGCATTGACATAGGGAGGATTATTTTAGAGGGCAGGGGAAAATCTATTGTGGAAAAATCCTCTGTATTTTTCCGATGTTTTAACTTTATACCGTTGAGGTGTTTCATAGGAATAGCCTCCTTTTTTTAATATTGCTCAAAAAGGCTCATATACTTCTTTAAACGTCATTTACGTCATTTAATGGAGCAATAACTCTAATTATTATACTATATTTTCAATAATATTTCAATAGCATTTAATAATTATAAATTTTTTTTTGAAAAAACCCTTTATTTTTGCCGAAATATATGTTATAATAAATATATCTATTGCTCCGCCAACTAACTCTTGAAAAATTATATGAAGCTTGGGGAGTAAAAGGCAAGGAAGAAAGCCGAAAGAATACTGCCGTATTGTGAGGTTTTCTGACGCTTAATTTTGCTCTCCAAGCAAAATAGAGAATTCAAGAGTTAATTGGGGGAGCAATATGTAATCGGAAAGGATTTTTCTTATGAGAAACAAAATTCTTGCTTTTTTGACAGCTGCAACGGCGACTTTGCCGTTAATAAAAACATATGAATCAAGTGCGGTTAATTTTACAATGCGTGGTACATTGTACAGCGATTCTGCACTTGTAATGAATCTTGACTGTGACACTATAATTCACGAAAAAAATGCGGATACAAAACAGCTTCCCGGACCTCTTGTAAATATTATGACAGCTGTAGTTTGTATGGAAAACTGCGAAGATTTGTCACAGGAAATTACAATTGATGAGGATGTTTATTCATATCTTTACAATACGGAATATCCCGATGATTTGAGATATGCGGATATTCTTGACGGTGACGTTCTCACATATAACGACCTGCTTTATGCTATGATGCTTACTTCATCAATCGAGGCGTCAGAAACTATCGCCTATAATATCAGCGGCGGTGATGTTTCTGTATTTGTTGAGATGATGAATAAAAAAGCCGATGAACTTGGAATGGAGAATACGAATTTCACCAATGCAACAGGTATGTATAATGCGGAACAGTATACAACGGCAAGGGATATGATGAAGCTTACCAAATATGCCTTGGAAAAATCCCATTTTGCAGACATTTGCTCTACTTATATGTATACTCCCTCTGTTCCGAATTTTGACTCTCACCCTCTTGACCAGAAATGGCGTTGGTTCAACTCAAATCTGATGATGGACTCAGAAAATGAAAAGTATTATTACAAGGGTGTTAAGGGTATCAAAACGGGAAATCTTGAACTTGGCGGAAGAAATATCGTGGCAGCCGCAGGAAAAGATGGTCATAATTACCTTATTATCGGATTGAGAGCACCTATAAATGACGAAGAAGGAACAACAAAGTTCTATCACCTTGACGATGCAAAGCAGATGTTTGACTGGGCATTCAATCATTTTTCCTATGAAGTAATACTTGCGGAAACTGCTGAATTAGGCGAACTTCCCGTAGCCCTTGCAGACGGCAGTTCATACGTACTTGCAAAGCCTGCCGAGGAAGTATCACTTTTGTGGAATGATGAAAACGACATTTCCCTTATCAGTATGGATAATATCACATGGTACAAAAAGGAACTTCAGGCACCTGTTAAAAAGGGCGATCCTTTGGGCAGAGTTACTCTTGAATTTTCAGGTGAAAAACTTGCAGATGTGGAACTTGTTGCAGTTTCAAGCGTTGAGCGTTCTACATTGAAGTATAATCTGTATGCCGCAAAGCTGTTTTTGAAATCAAGCTGGGTTTCAAAGGCACTTACAGTTGCAGGTATAATTTCAGCGCTGTATATAATTCTTTGCATTTATTCTTATGTGCTTTTCAAGAGCCATTCAAAGCCTTTAAAACCCATGTATGCCGTACCAAGGGTTGAGAGGGAGAAAAAAACGAAAGATACAAACACAAATAAATAAAAGCAACCCGTAGGGATTTAATCCTTACGGGTTTTTACAGTTTTACAGAAATTTCACAAGTAACTTCAAGCCTGTTCGGTTCAACCTCACATTCATATGCAAGGACATTCACACCGCAGGAATGAGCAAGGCGGAGGGCATCACCGAAAGCCTTGTGTGTATCATCGTTGGGAATAAGATATTTCATACCCGACATCTGCACCACAAAGAGGATATATGCGGAATATCCCGAATTTTTTGCGGCAATCAGCTCATTTATATGCTTTACTCCTCTTTCCGTGGGAACATCGGGAAATGCGGCTATACCGTCATTTTCAAGAGTTACCCCTTTGACTTCAATAAATCCCTTTTTGCCATTTTCGTCCTCAATGTAAAAATCAAATCGTGAATCGCCGAATACGGTTTCGGGGCGGATAAGAGTTAATCTGCCCATTTCGGGAAGTTGAATTACACCATTTTCAAGAGCCTCACGGACAACTTTATTAGGTGCCTGAGAATCCATATTTATAAGCAAATCGCCCTTTTCAACGGCAATAAGGTCATACATCAGCTTGCGGTTTCGGGGATTTTCGGAGAAATCTTCGAGATAAACATTAGAATCGGGGAGAAGCAGTTCACGGCATCTTCCTGTATTTTTTACATGAGCAGCAGTTTCAATGCCCTTGATTTTCACATTGGTAACAAATCTGTTGGGGCGGGAAAGGAATTTAGCAGGAACAATATTTTTATACATCATAAATAATCACCATTTATATTATATACTAAATTTTATATAAAATCAAGTAATATTGATTATTCAAAATATGGTCGGACGACCACGTAGAATGTTTATGTGAAAATTTTGTGAAACTTTGCCAATTTGATTGACAATATTTCGTCAATGTGCTATAATAAAAAAGCAAAATGGCAAGGGGTATGCCATGCAGTAAAAGATTAAGGAGGATTATTTATGCTTCAATTAAAAGATGTAGTAAAAACTTATGGAAGCGGGGATAACGTTGTAAAAGCTCTTAACGGAGTCAGCATTACATTCCGTGAAAATGAATTTGTGGCCATTTTAGGTCATTCAGGCTGTGGTAAAACCACAATGCTGAATATTATTGGTGGACTTGACCACTATACTTCCGGTGACCTTATAATCAACGGAGTATCTACAAAGCAGTATAAGGACAGGGATTGGGACGCATAC
Organism: Ruminococcus sp.; assembly: GCA_045539715.1. Classification (GTDB taxonomy): domain Bacteria; phylum Bacillota; class Clostridia; order Oscillospirales; family Ruminococcaceae; genus Ruminococcus. The sequence goes on from JAZQFV010000066.1 coordinate 15,487, forward strand.
AGAAATCATTCAATCGGATTTGTATTCCAGAGTTACAATCTCATTCCTCACCAGACAGTTCTCGCCAATGTTGAGCTTGCTCTCACTATTTCGGGAGTTTCAAAAGCTGAGCGAAAGAAACGTGCAAAAGAGGCACTTGAAAAAGTTGGACTTGGAAACCAGCTTCATAAAAAGCCAAATCAGATGTCAGGCGGTCAGATGCAGCGAGTTGCAATTGCCCGTGCATTGATAAATAACCCCGATATTCTTCTTGCCGATGAGCCTACAGGAGCATTGGACAGCGAAACATCGGTACAGGTTATGGAGCTTCTGAAAGAAATTGCAAAAGATAAGCTTGTAATTATGGTAACTCATAACCCTGAACTTGCCGAGGAATACGCAAACCGTATTGTAAAGGTTAAGGACGGTAAGATTATAGGTGACACAAATCCTTATAAGCCTAAGAAAAAGGATGAGAAAAAAGATGAAAAGAAAAAGCGTGTTTCAATGTCCTTTGGAACAGCCGTTTCCCTTTCACTTAATAACCTTATGACGAAAAAAGGAAGAACTTTCCTTACGGCATTTGCAGGTTCAATCGGTATAATCGGTATTGCTACAATTCTTTCACTTTCAACGGGTATCAATAATTATATTAACGATATTCAGGAGGAAACACTTTCTTCCTATCCGTTGCAGATTAACAGGGAAAATGCTGATACCGCAAGTATGCTGTCAGCTATGATTGACAATCAGAATGAATATAACAACAGAGTTTTTGAGGATGACAAACTCTATTCCAATACAATGGTTTATGATATGTTCAACTCAATGAACTCCGCTGCAAAGCAGATAAACAATATGAAGGATTTCAGAACATTCCTTGAAACAAGCGAGGAAATTGAAGAAAAATCCACTGCTATTGCATATACCTATGACATTCCTATGAATATCTACACAGAAGAACCTAACGGCGATATCTTAAAGGTAGATTTCATGGAACTGTATACCGATGCTTTTGATATGGGCAAAAGCGATATGGTTTCATCTATGATGGGCAGCTCTATGGCTTCAGCTGAAATGTCAATGATGGGTATGAATGTTATGGAGGAAATGCTCCCCAACGAGGACGGAAAGGGCGTAAACGACATTGTAAAAAAACAGTACGAGGTTGTCAAGGGTAACTGGCCTGAAAATTACAATGAAGTTGTTGTAGTTCTTACTAAGAATAATGAAATTCCCGACTTTATTCTCTATGCAATGGGACTTAAAGACCCCGACCAGTTCCAGTCACATATCAAAGCTGTTATGAATGAGGAAGAAATCGAGGATTACGGTCAGACAGAATGGACACTTGACGAGGTAATGAACAAGAAGTTCAAAATGATTCTTCCCTTTGAAAATTACCAGTATGACGCAAAAACAGGAAATGTTGCAAATATAGCTGAAACTGATACAGGAATGGATTTACTTTTCACATCAGACGATATTGGTACAGAAATTAAAATCGTTGGTTTTATCCGTCCTAAGGAAGATGTGGACAATGCAATGATTAAAAGCTATATGGCATACACAGCAGAACTTACACAGCACGCTATAAAAAAGACAAACGAGTCTGAACTTGTAAAGGCACAGCTTGAAGACGAAGAAAATGATCTTATCACAGGTACAAAGTTCATGACAGATGACTATAAAGAGCCTACACTTGCTGAAAAAGCAGAGGAAGCAAAGGCGTATATAAAAGCTGCCGATGAAAAGGGCAAGGCAGATGTATACCGTTTCATTATGTCACAGCCTGATGCCAAGCAGCTTGACGCACAGGTTGAAGCAATGATGAAAGACTTTGACAGAGAAGCTTTCATTGAGCAGATTAAGGCAACATATGCAGCTGAAATCGGCGTAAGCGGCGAGCAGGTTGAATCCTATGCAGCTTCAATGTCTGATGAAGATATGAAGAAATTTGCAGAGGAAGCAATGAGAACTCAGTTCACAGAGCAGTATGCCGCACAGGTACAGGCACAGCTTGCAGCTCTTACTGATAAGGATTTAGCAAAGGCATTGAATGCTGAAAAGCTTACAACAGAGAAATATGCCCTTATCTGTGACGAATTCACACCAGAAGAAATCTCCAAATACAGCCACGATGAGGTTATGAAACAGCTTGGTCAGGCTGACCTTGAAGATCCTTCAATTATCAGAATTTTTGCAGATACATTTGAGGATAAGGACGACATTTCCGCATTAATCAAGGATTACAACAAGGGCAAGGAAGAAAAGGACGTAATTCACTATACAGACGTTGTAGCAATTCTTATGTCATCAATTACAAATATTATCAGCGGTATTGCATATCTCCTTATTGCATTCGTTGGAATTTCTCTTGTAGTATCTTCAATTATGATAGGAATTATCACATATATTTCAGTTCTTGAAAGAACAAGAGAAATCGGTATTCTCCGTGCAATCGGTGCATCAAAGCACGATGTATCAACTGTATTTAACGCTGAAACTCTCCTTGTGGGACTTACAGCAGGTCTGATTGGTATCGGAGCAACACTTCTCATAAATATTCCAATAAATCTTATAATTCACTCACTTACAAGCCTTGACACACTTAACGCAACACTTCCTCCTGTGGCTGCTGTAATTCTTGTAGGAATCAGTATGTTCCTCACATTTATTGCAGGTCTTATCCCATCAGGAGTTGCCGCAAGAAAAGATCCCGTTGAGGCTCTCAGAACAGAATAAACTGAAAAAGCTGATGTCAGAAATGGCATCAGCTTTTTTGAGTCTTGACAAATTTGAATTAAAGTAGTATAATAGAAAAATATTAATTTGAATTTATAGAGGAGGTAAAAAATGTTTTTTAGTGTAAAATATCCCGAAAAAATGGAGAGCGTCGAGGAAAAACTGAAAAAACAGGTTGAAGATAGATGTTTGGATTTTGAAGCAATAAAAAAGGATGTAGATGCAGGCATAAGTTTTGAAATTGAATATTACGGAATAGTCAGTTTTGGACTTAATTATGGTTTAATGAGAGTAGTAGCAGAGCCGTTGTTTATTGATTACTCAGAAATATTCTGGATTTCTGGTGCTGAAAAGTCAAATGGCGATTATTGTGTTGTGATATATTTTTATGACGGACAGGAGGCTGTTATTACTGTCAGGGATAAGCAAGATATAAAGAGTATTTTCAAGTTAATAATAAAGTCTAATCCCGACACGCTTATCGGTTATAGCAAGAAAAATGAAAAGAAATATAAAGCTTATAAAAAAAGTCTTGGTATAGAAGAAGAACAGTCTGATACTCCTACAGTACCGAAACCTGTAGCTAAACTTCCACGTGACAAAGTAAAATCTATGAAGAATAAATTTGAATATATTATTTCCTTATCGGAGAAATTGGCAGGTATTGACAAATTTTGGTATTTTAAGACTAACGAACCTTTAAATAAAAAGGACATCAGAAAGTGGTGCAAAAGCAATGGAGTTTCTTTGCCTGAAAGCTTTGTAACGATTTTGACTCGTACAAATGGCTTTTGCGTTGATTATTCTTCGACTGTAGGTTATTTTAATATCAATAGATTCGATGTTGAATCAACTACAAAATCATTGTATTCAAGAACAAAGGAAGAGATGCTGGCAAGGGAATATGATTATTATAAAAATTGCCACGGTTGTTTTGGTTGGCTGAATCATCAATGTCTGTATTATAATCCCTACACAGGAGAAATTTTTATTGAAAAGGAAAGATATAAATATACTTTAATAGAAGATTTCGAAAAAGAAATATTAGACAAGGTAATAAGTTATCTTGAAAAAAAGGTAATCCGCTTTGAACGCAAGGAAAGACTTTTGGAAGAAAATAAAAAGAATAATCCTATGCTTGAAATGTATGAAAAATTGCTTGAATTAAGGGGCAATAGCGATAACATCAACACAGGATTTGACCTTTATGAACCTTTAACAAAAGAGGAAATATCAGATTGGGAAAAGAAACATAATATACAATTGCCTCAGGAGTATAAAGATTGGTTAGCTCTTTCGGACGGAGGAAGATTTGCTGACAAATGGATTTATAGTCTGGAAAATCTGTATATAGAAAATCTGACTATTGATACTGACGAAGGCAAAGATTATATTATAATTGCAAGTCTTTCACTTTCTTCTGATTATCTTTTATTAGACCCTGAAACAAGCGAGTTAGTTGTGGTGACTGACGACGGAGATTTAGAAGAGGGCGATTTTGTATATGATATTTTTGAACAGGGATTTGAATATTTAGAATTGTTTGATTAAAGGGCATCTCTAAAGTATCATTGGTATGTATAAAAAAGCTGATGTCAAAATGGCATCAGCTTTTGTTATATTAAATAACATTTTTAATGGGCAAGTGAAGCAATACCAATTTCGGTATATACTACAGCAGCTTACTTAACAATGATTTTCTTGAATGCCTTTTTACCCTTACGGATAATTACATCGCCCTCAAGCTTAATCTGAGCCTTTCCGTCAGTCATTTTCTCGTCGTTTACTGTGATACCGCCCTGCTGTACAAGTCGTCTTGCCTCTGAAATTGAAGGAGCAAGTCCAGCCTTGACAACAAGTGTGAGAAGTCCCATAGCACCGTCAGTAAGCTCTTCGGAATCAATCTCAACTGTAGGCATATTCTCGTCATTTCCGCCGCCGCCGAAAAGTGCCTTTGCAGCTGCCTTAGCCTTTTCAGCTTCTTCCTCACCGTGAACAAGCTTTGTAAGTTCGTATGCAAGAAGTTCCTTTGCAGCGTTGAACTGAGCACCTTCCATTGACTTTTCCATTTCTTCAATTTCCTCAACAGGAACGAATGTGAGCATTTTGAGGCACTTGATAACGTCAGCGTCAGCTACATTTCTCCAGTACTGGAAGAACTCGTAAGGAGTTGTCTTTTCAGGGTCAAGCCATACAGCACCCTTTTCAGTTTTACCCATTTTCTTACCCTCGGAGTTGAGGAGGAGAGTGATTGTCATAGCGTAAGCGTCCTTGCCAAGCTTACGGCGGATAAGTTCTGTACCGCCAAGCATATTAGCCCACTGGTCATCGCCGCCAAACTGCATATTACAGCCGTATTTCTGGAAAAGTTCCATAAAGTCGTAACTCTGCATAATCATATAGTTGAATTCAAGGAAAGTAAGACCTCTCTCCATTCTCTGCTTGTAGCACTCGTGGGAGAGCATACGGTTTACGCTGAAATGAGCACCGACATCACGGAGAAGTTCAACATAATTGAGATTCATAAGCCAGTCAGCGTTATTTACGACAATTGCCTTATCCTCGGAAAAGTCGATAAAACGGCTCATCTGCTTCTTGAAACAATCTACATTGTGCTGAATTGTTTCGGGAGTCATCATCTTTCTCATATCTGTCTTACCTGAGGGGTCGCCAATCATAGCTGTACCGCCGCCGATAAGAACGATAGGCTTATTGCCTGCCATTTGCAGACGCTTCATAAGGCAAAGTGCCATAAAGTGTCCAACGTGGAGGGAGTCAGCTGTGGGGTCAAAACCGATGTAGAAAGTAGCCTTTCCTGCGTTTACAAGTTCCTCGATTTCCTTTTCGTCGGTCAGCTGTGCAAGCAGACCTCTGCGTCTGAGTTCTTCAAAAGTAGTCATAATTTTTATTCTCCTTTAAATTTTTATTTCCATTTTATATGTGCGTGGAACAAATCCCATTTCTGAGTAAAATTCAACTGCGTTATAGTTTTCGCACCACACTCCAAGCTCAACCGACTGACAATTATTTTCAGCGGCAAGCTTTTTAACGTAATTCATAAGCTTTTTGCCAATGCCTTTTCGCCTGAATTTTTCATTGACAGCAAACTGCTCTATAAGGCATTTTCTGAAAGGACAATTAAGAGGTTCAGTCATTTCTACATAAAGGATAATTGCGTATCCCATAATTTCGGAATTATTATCATAGACAAAAACCGTCAGTTCTTCATTTTCCATAAATTTTTTCATTTGCTTTTCAAAGAAATCAATATCAGGCATTTTATAGTAATCACTTCTTATTTCACAATGAATACTATGCAGCTGCTTATATATTTCTGCAAGCTGCGGAATATCGGATATTTTTGCTTTTCTAATCATTTAAATTTCCTCACTTTCATAAGTATTCTTACAAAAGTGAATCATATGCGATGAAATCTATTGCAGATTTCACGGATACCACCGCCTTTCAAAAATTTTCCTCAATATATCTGAAATAATCCTTGCGGACTATCAGTTCACGATTATTCTTGAACCACTCATATGATTCTTTCAAGCCGATTTCAAGGGGCTTCAAATCGGGCAGTAATTCTGTTTGTCTTGTAACATCAAGATAATATTCATAATCTCTGAAAGGGAAATACTGCCGCTGTTCGTATTCAGCCGAAACATAGCGTATATCTGGAGTTTTTCCCAGTACACCATAACAAAGCTTTACCCATTCAGCCGCATTAATCGCCTGTACATTTCCAGTATTTATAAAGTGATAATCGGGCTTTTTCTCAACAATAGCCTCAATAAGCCTGCACAAATCCTCAACATCAAAAAATTGAAGTTTAAGTGAGCCGTCTTTTGGCATATAAAAGGGGAGATTTTTTTCAGCACATTCAAAAACAAATGCCTCACGGTAGAGATTATTCATCTTGCCGTAGAGATATGGGGGACGGATTATGTAAGCTTTGGGCAGATTTTCAAGGAGATATTCCTCGGCATCAATTTTATTTGTGCCATAAGCCTCCCAATGAGTGTTATAGCCTGTTTTCATATCCTCCGTGAATGGTTGTGGGAGAGTTTCGGGGTAAACCGCACTTGAACTAACCATAATATATTCGCCGAAATCACCAAGAGCGTTTAATAAATCCTTTACATCTTCCTTATTATATGAAGTAACATCAACAACAAGGTCAAAGGGGATATTTTTCAGCTTATCACCCAGTTGTCGGCGGTCAGCTTCAATAAGATGCACACCGTTGGATTGAGGACGGCTGTTTCTGTTGAGAACATACACCTCGTGTCCCTTTTGCACAAAATATTCCGCTGTGTATCGGCTTACAAATACTGTTCCGCCTGTTACAAGAATTTTCATAGTATCAGCTCCTCAAACTACTATCTCATTTTCAATTTTTTCCTTGTATGCTGTTTTGTCGGCATCTCCTGCCAATGCTCTGAGTTCTGAAATTGCCGCTTCAACCTGATATGCGTCAAGTTCAACTGAGTATGCCATATCAGCTGTTATATTCAGCTTGAACTTGTAGTTTTCATCTACATATATCGTATCTTGATATTCTTTTACCCTTACAACCTCTCTTGAAATATTTGAAATCTGACTGTTGTTAATTGAATATACTGCATCATTATTGAAAATAACAGTATATTTAGCACCTATATTTATCCCTTGAAAATGCTGGGAATCAATTCTATTTGAAAGAATAACACCACTTAAATAGGAATTTTCAATATCTTCAAAATCAGGATTGTTCTTATAGAATTTTTTTAAGGGTGATGCAATGAGGAATTTCACACCATTATAGTAAAAAAGAGAAATGCCAATTGACAATGCAAAAAAAGAATATAAGATATTTGATGTATCAACAATTGCGATGCAAACCGAACCGCACATCATAAAAAGTCCGAAAAGCATAAACGGAATTGAAACCATTCGGCGATATCGCTTTTTTAAATCAGTTATCATTCCTCTTGTGTCAGGAATTTCAAAAAAATCCTGATTAATGCGATTAAGGTAAATCTCACGCCATTCTGCACTATTGAAATAGCTTTCGTCAATAATCTGTCTTTTTATTTCTGAGGCTTTTTTATCATTTCTTTTCTCTTTAAAATGCGTCAAAATCATAAATAGAATTATGATTGCAGCTACAATAAAAGCAAGAAATACAGGAATATCCATTAAATAAAAGTTTATAGGTATAATTATCAATGATACAATTAAAACAAATATCCACTTTATAACTACATAATATGATTTCATATCCCTGTCACCTCAGAAAAACGAAAGCTGATTATCACCATACCCCATTTTATAGGCGGAAATAATGCTTTTCATATTGTAGATTATTCCGTATCTGTCGCAGTCCTCGGTAAATACTTTCCACAGCTTTTTCATATTCGGACTGACACATTCGTATCTGTTTCCGTAATAGCTTATATACTGCTGTCGGAGGTTGCTGTCAGGGAACCGCTTGTCCAGTTCATTGAGAAAATGCTCACGCTGATTTGTCCGCAGAGTTACCCCGAAAAATGGGTAAATGCACCGCACTCCGCATTGGTGTGCAGTACGGACAATATTTCTGATATTCTCCACGCTGTCCTCAATAAAGGGGAGTACAGGCATAAGAGTAATCCCAGTGAAAAGTCCGCTGTCAGCCATTTTCGCCAATGCTTCAAATCGCTCCGAAGCAACAGAAACATTCGGCTCAATTATCCTGCACAAATCATCATCAGCAGTAGTAATTGTCATTTTACACAGCACAGGGGAATTTTCCGCAATTTCCTTATATACATCAATATCCCGTGTTATAAGGTCGCTTTTGGTGATTACCGTTAAACCAAAACCGTAAGCAGAAATCAGCTCCAGAGAGTGACGTGTAAGCAGTTCTGTTTTCTCAAAAGGATTATATGGGTCGCTCATTGCTCCCGTACCTATAATTCCCGATTTCACCTTTCTCCGCAATTCGTTACGCAGTATTTCAAGGGCATTTTCTTTTGCGTGAACTGTGTCAAAATCCTCAACGTGATAACATTCAGAACGGCTGTCGCAGTAAATACAGCCGTGACAACAGCCACGATATAAATTCATATTATAATCGTTGCCGAACCAATCCGATGTTTTATTCTTTTGCAGAATAGTCTTTGCAGGTACTGTTTTCATATATTCACCGCTTATCCTGAACAAACAAAAATCCCCGTACAGCTAAAACTGTACGAGGACGAAATTACTCGTGGTACCACCTCGGTTTATCGGGAATACTCCCGACCTCAAAAGGCTATAACGTGCCTAACCGTCCCTGCCTACTTAGTTTCAACAGGGCAACTCCCGAATGTAATTCTCTGTGACAGCTGACTTTCTCCCACCGTCCGAAAGCTCTCTGGACAGCCGTTTCCACAGGTTTTATTCGTTCACCGTTTTATATTGATATGCAAACCAACTTTTGAATACTCGCAAGTCAGCTGCTACATCAATAATAACACATCCTATGAAAAAAGTCAAGTGCTTTTTTGATTAAATTATAAAAATATATATCTAACTATTGACAACTAATAAAAAATGATGTATAATATTATAGTAATGCTGATGTGGCACAGTCGGTAGCGCAACGCCTTGGTAAGGCGTAGGTCGTCGGTTCAAGTCCGATCATCAGCTCCAAAACCTTCGATAGAAATATCGGAGGTTTTTTTATTTTAGTGCATCTTTAAAAAATTTTTTATTTTTGTGTTACACTCTGTAGTTTTTGATTGAATGTATAAGTGAAAGTTATCCATGGAAAAATTTTCGGGAGGAATGTTTATGACAGGAGAGAAATATTGCTCGCTCTATAAAAAATCACCTGATATTGCGTTCAGAGCGATATTTGACGAATATCTGAACTATGTCTATACAATTATATACAATAAACTCAGAAGCTGCGGTACGGCAGAAGATATCGAGGAATGTGTGGGTGATACCTTTGCTGATATTTATATGAAATATGATACCGAAAATGTATTCAGCGGCGAACTTAAAAGCTATATCGGTACTGTAGCCAAACGCAAAGCAATTAACCGCTATCACAGTATTATGTCAGAAAAACGACACATTGCCGATATGGAGGAGGAAAATATGTCACTTATAGCCTCCGATTCCGATATGGAAAAGGACTCGGATATGAGTGAACTGAGGAATATTATGCTCTGTAAAATTAATGAACTTGGCGAACCTGATTCCACTATAATTATCCAGAAATTTTATTACAATCGTTCTTCGTCCGAAATAGCTGAAATAGTTTCAATGAGTGCGGCAAATGTCAGAATGCGATGTAAACGGGCAATGACACGACTTCGTTCAATGCTCGAAGCGGTAGGCATAACAATCTGAGGAGGCGGAAATTATGAATAAAAATGATAAATTCAGATGCTTTGAAAACGCTGATGATGATTTTATTGAAAAGCTGTCAGACACTCCTAAAATCAGTAATTCTGAAAAGGAGAGAATGTTCAAAATGAGTATGGAAAGATTTAATACTATGGATAAAGGTAACTCAGATGTTAAGGAAACGGCTTACGGTGATAGTGTGGAGGGCGTTGAGAAAATTAATCGTCCGAAATTGTATTTATCTTATATGACAACTGCGGCTTGTGTGGTGCTGGTTGCAGGAATTGCCGTTACTGCCTTTTTAATGAAAAATAATAACGACAAAAACCCAGCTGTAAATGACCCTGTTGTTCTTTCAACGCAAACAACTGAGAATTCCGCCATAACTGAAACAACAATTTCAACAACTTCTGCAACAACCACCGCTGCTGATATTGTAACTGAAACATCTGTTTCCACTACTTCCGCTGCCTCGGAAACCACTACACAGTCTGCAACGGAAACTACAACCGTCCTTGACACATTTGAAATTTCAGAAACTACTACGGACTCTGTAACCGAAACTACCGTCGTTCCCGAAACTACCATTTCAGCCGAAGAAAGGGAACTCATTGACAAAGCACAGGATTTTTTTGAAACTGCCTGCGAAACATACTGGATGTACAGATACACCCCTCCCTTTGATATCGCTGACGATAAATACGATGAAAACGGAAATGTAATTGGGAAGGAGTATAACTGGAAAGTAAAGGAAAACGGAGAAGATCTTGGCTATCTTATTAAAAATCCTGAAATTAAATCAATTGACGATGTGCTTGAAGAATATTATAAAACTTTCAGTGACCGCTACCCGAATGATATAAGAGATGCCTACATTGAATATAACGGAAACGTCTACTTGTTCAGCGGCAACAGAGGATATAATATTTCTTATAAAGATTCCCGTGTATCCGAATTTCAGCGGATTGAGGGCGACGAGATTTTCTTTACAGTAGAAAACAGCTATTACAATGATATGACTTATAATGAAAACGACATAACAGTTAAAAAGGAAATTTTCTCTGTAATTGTTCAGCCTGACGGTTCGTGGAAAGTTGGACAATTTAGATTGCCTTATTGATGAAGTAGTTAGTGGAGTAATACAATAAAGGGCATCTCTAAAAACTCGTTTGATTAAAGAAAAAACAGTTAGGTATGACGGATACAAGGAAACCTCCCTCGGTGTGCTTTCGCACTCCGAGGGAGGTTGACGCAGTAGATGTCGTGCATAGCTGCTTTTTTCTCAAAAGGGGTTTTAAGAGATGCCCTTAAGGTAATCAGCAAGTTCTTTAATCCAATCAGGAATATAGCCGCCTTTTGTAATAAGTGAACCGTTCTTGTACTCCGCCTTCTCGGTGAAGCCGTTCTCATTGTCAAAGAAGCGTACTTCATTGCAGTAAGGCAAAATTTTAGCCAAATCCTCAAAGCGTTTGCTGTAACGTCTTTCAACATCCTGTGGAGCAATATTGTGTCCGCCTTTTTCTACACGGTTTTTAATACGTTTTATGCTTTCTTCAGAGGAATTTACACCAACATAATATAGACGAATAAAATAGTTAAGTTCACGGGCTTTCTGAATTGTTTTCAGCGTGCGTACTCCCGAGAGAGTTGTTTCCTGAGTGAAGTTTATGCCTTTTTTAAGACAATCCTCAATCCGTTCAATTGCAAGTTTACCGCCCTTGATTCTGTCACCGCCCAGCTCAGCTGTAAGCTTATCAGTATCAATTATAATACCCAAATCAGTATTTTCAGCTGAAAGAACTCCCGATAGGCTGCTTTTGCCTACTCCATTCACTCCGCCGATTATTGTATATATTTTCATATTTCTTCCTCCTTGTGTTCAAGTATGTGTCCTAACAAACAATTAAGCAGATTACGTGAATAGCTGCTTTTTTAAAAGGGGATTTTAGAGTTGCTCTTAATATTGTATCACAAAATAGTCATTATTTCAAGTGTACATCTGCACAAATATATTTACTATAAGTTGTGAATAATTAAAGGGCATCCCTAAAGTTTTTTTGTTTTTCATATTGAAATATCGGTTTAAATGTGGTATAATTATATTTAAAGTGCCCCGCACATCCGCAAACTTTAGTTTGCTCCGTGCGAATCGGCATAGCAAACGCCAAAGATTTTGTCGTTTGCTATAAAATACTGAAGGGCATCTCTAAAAACCCCTTTTGAGAAAAAGCAGCTATGCATATCATCTGCTTCGTCAACCTCCCTCGGAGTGCGGCAGCACGCCTTCGGAAGGTTTCCTTGCAGCTGCCATACCTATCTGTTTTTTTCTTTAATCAAACGGGTTTTTAGAGCTGCCCTTAATAGAACGGAGGCGATTAAATGATTTACGTAACAGGAGATACTCACGGTGATTTTTCACGATTCAAAGATCCGCAGTTTAAAAAGCTGGGTGCAGGGGATACCTTGATTATATGCGGTGATTTTGGCTTTATCTGGGACGGCTCCAAAAAGGAAAATGCCATTCTGAAAAAGCTTATGTCCCTTGAATACACAATCTGCTTTATTGACGGTTGTCACGAAAATTTTGATTTGCTTGAAAAATATCCCGAAAGTACGTGGAATGGAGGAATGGCAAGAGTTATTGCTCCAAATCTCATACACCTTATGCGTGGTCAGGTTTTCACCATTGAGGGAAAGAAAATTTTCACATTCGGCGGCGGACACAGTCAGGATATAGAATTCAGACGTGACGGTGACTGGTGGGAGCGTGAGCAGCCTACCCACGAGGAAATTATGGAGGCTGTCAGAAACCTTGAAGCAAATAATCATGCTGTGGATTATGTTATAACTCACGAGCCGCCTGCATCGGTAAAGGATTGCCTTGGAGTTGATGTTTTCCAGAGAATAGAGGTTCATGCTTTATTCGAGGAAATCACAAAGGCTTGCGATTATAACAAGTGGTTCTTCGGCAAGTGCCACATTGACAAGCATATTCCCGTTAAATTTTATGCAATTTTCAATAATGTAACACCACTTACAAGTAATATTTTACGGTAAAACGCCATAGAATGTATTACTTCAAAATTTTGAAGAAGTATAATTCGTATGGCAGGTGTAGTTTATGAAAAAATTCAATGTCACGGAACTCATAATTTCCATAGTTTTTGCAGAGCTGGTTGGTGCTTTATCAGCTCTGTTTGTAGGTGGTTTTGGCGGTTTGTATGCAGAAATACAGCGTCCGCCATTTTCGCCGCCTGCTTGGGTATTTCCCGTTGTATGGGCTGTTTTGTACGCAATAATGGGAATTACTTCATATATGGTTTCTCTCGATGATAGTTACAAGAGCAAAACTGCTCTGAAAATTTATTTTTTACAGCTTGCTGTCAACTTTTCGTGGAGTATCATATTTTTCAGATTTGAGCAGTTTACAGCTGCGGCTGTTATAGCAGTAATACTTGCCGTTCTTGTAGGAATTATGGTTGTAAAATTTTTCCGCATAAAGAAAAAAGCAGGATATTTAAATCTTCCGTATTTAGCGTGGAGTATATTTGCATCTTATCTTGCCGTAGGTACAGCAATACTTAATGCCAATTCCTGACAAACTATAAATTAAGGGTATCATTTAGAAGTGCTAAATGATACCCTTTAACATTATCCAAGCTTTTCAAGAATTTCATCAGCTGTAACAGGTTTTGAATAGAAATAACCCTGTAAGCTGCCAATCTTGTTGTATTCTTTTACACAAAGACGGATTTCGTCATTTTCAATTCCCTCTGCACAGACATCTGCTGAAAAAGCACCTGCCAAATCAGAGATAAACTGAACTGAACTCTTATCGGTATTATCAGTCTTGATATTCTTAACGTATTCTCTGTCAATTTTTACAACATCAACAGGAACAGCACGGAGGAAATCAAGAGAAGCGAAACCTGTTCCGAAATCGTCAACTGCAATTTTAATGCCATTCTGACGGAAATTAGCGAACATATTTCTGAGAAGTCCCATATCGAGAGTTCTGCATCTTTCGGTAATTTCAAGGCAGAGATTACTGCTTGGGAAGCCCGTCTGCTGAATAATTTCGTAAAGGTCATTGACAAAACCGTTCTTTTCAAGCTGTGTATATGAGAGATTTACGCTGACAGTCATATCCGGATTCTTTTCAAGGAACTTCTTTCCGTCTGTCATAGCCTGACGGAGAATCCACTTGCCAAGTTCAGGGAAAAGAGCGTCCTGTTCAAGTACGGGAATGAAATCAGCAGGGGAGATAATACCCAATTCCTCATTCTTCCAGCGGATAAGAGCCTCAACGCCGTTGATTTTCTCATTTTTGGAGTTAACAATAGGCTGATAGCATAAGTAGAAACCTTTGCAACCTTCGGCAATGCTGTTGCGGATAACATTAATGCGACGGATGAAGTCACGATTGTCAGCATTAACAATATTGTCGAAAACAACAAAGCTTCCGCACTTCTTATGCTTAGACTGGTAATAAGCGTATCTGAGGCATGAATAATATGCCTGCGAACTGATATCGAATTCCTCTGAAAGAATTGCACCGCCGTTGAGGGAGAGAACAACTCTCTGACCGTCAACGAAAAACTCAGTTCTGAGGTATGTATTCAGCTCGACGTAGATTTTTTCAGCTTCTTCAATAGTGAGATTTTCGGATATAATAGCAAATCTTGTGCCGTCCATTTTATAGATAATGCTATCCTGAGGATACATTTCAATAATTTTTCTTGAAAGTATCTGTAAAGCACGATTTCCGAAAGAATATCCGTATAAGTCGTTGATATTTGAAAATGCTGAAAGTCCGACCATAATAATAAGCTGCGGATGACCTGAGAAACTTACGCCTTTTACGTCTTCGAGGAATCCGTATAAATTACGCAATCCTGTAACCTGGTCGATACAGTTGAGGTCGTTGTGATTACGAATTACACCGCAGAAGTATTCAGGCTGGTTATTTTCATCCCAGATTATAGAACCTTTGCAGGTGCAAATGGAATAAGCACCGCTTGCGTCCTTGACCTTATACTGAATGTTGTGTTCTGCAATTACTCCTGCAAAAACGTCATTGATACTCTGCACATAGGCTTCCACGTAGTCGGGGTGAATACGCTCCAGCCAGATTTTATCGGTATCCACGATATATCTGTCGGGGAGTCCGTAGTAATTAACGGCGGTATCAGACCAACGGGAGATATTATTTTTTACATCCACGACATAGACATAAGAGCCCTCAGACGAGATGCTTAAAGCGTTGAATAGATTATCTAATTTTTTTGTGTTGTTTTTCTGCACAAGAATCACCACCATCTGTTGAGTCTGCGACAAATTATTTTTTATGTCTATAATTCGTCTTAATTGGTAAATGTTTTGATTTATAAATATTATGTACAAATATACTATTGCTAATAATATTATAACACATTTTTTGTGCATTTTCAATATACTTTTATACCAAAAATTACATTGGTCTTTTGTGTATTTTGAGGGCATCTCTAAAAACCCGTTTGATTAAAGAAAAAGCAGATAGGTACGGCAGCTGTAAGGAAACCTTCCGAAGGCGTGCTGTCGCACTCCAAGGGAGGTTGACGCAGCAGATGTCGTGCTTAGCTGTTTTTTCTAAAAAG
>JAZQFV010000067.1:0-4780 GCA_045539715.1 Ruminococcus sp.
AATTTTGCAATAAAATTGTTTCAATACTACCTTGACGGCACTTAACAGATATAATGGTGAAAAAGGTGTAAGCACGATAGGGCTTACCACCCTTAATTGCTATCAATCAGATTTTAACTCATCAAGAGGATAAAAACAACAGGAATCCATATCGAGAGTGCCAAGCAAAAAATCGGCTAAAAACACATGGTATTTATCACTGTTTGCAACAGGCTTTAAACCTATGTGCCAACCTCTTAATGCATATCCTATTGTTACTCGGATTCCGTTTATGATGATTTCACCGCTGCCTAAAACTTTCCTGACAAGAAATCCCATAGGGTATTCAAGTTCATCGAAATCACCGTCATATTTTCTCGGTGATTTTTCATAAACTTCATCCGGCATTTTCATTCCTATTGCTTCATTGGGTCTTTCGGAATTGTACTCTTCAACCCATGCATCCAGAACGATTTGGTTAGCTTTTATTCCGCCGGGAATCTTTCTTTCAATTTCCCGAGCGATGTCACCGTGCATACGCTCCAATGAACCGTTTTGGTCAGGTCGCCCTTTCAATGATCTGTCGGGTAAAATACCGAGAGTAATCCACCACGCAGAAAGATTTGTAAGGTTCAGCAAACCATTCGGTGCAGAGAACGGTGTACCGTTATCACTGTGAATACATTTAGGCAGACCGTATTCTTTGAACAAGCCTGTCATAATCGTTCTGACAGTTTCAGTGGATTTAGATGAAACCAACTGAACACAAAGTATTTTTCGGCTATATCTGTCTCTTACAGTAAAAGGCTCACAGATTTCCCCATCGGATTTCCACCAGCCTTTGAAGTCTATACACCACACATCATTGGGTGCGTTAGCTTGTATCTGTTGTTGCAGTCTCGGACAATCCGAATATGCAGAAGGTCTGACTTTTCTCGGTTTAACCAAGCCTGCTTTATCCAGGATTCGTTTTACGCTCGACAAAGACGGTGTTGCTTTTTCGGGGTGCTTACGGGAATATATTTCTCTTATTTTTTTAGGACCCCAAGCTAAATGAGCATTCTTTATGCAGATAAGTTCAGCTGCTGTATCTCCGTCAATTTCGTTCGAGTGAGTTTGTGTTGCTCGGGATTGTTCAATCAGTCCGATTTTTCCTTGCTCATAAAAACGGTTTTTCCATTTGTGTCCTGTTTTTTCGGATATTCCGAACTCAGCACAAAGGTGTTTGAACGGTTTTTCTGCTTTCAGCATTTCTTTGATAAATAGTTCTTTTTGTTCCATTTTATCTGTTTCCTTCCATGGCATAATTTCCACCTCTTTCGTGTCCATTATACCTGAAGGCTTACCTATGTGCTGAACCTCGGCTTACCTATCTGCTGAGCCTTTCCACTTACCGATGTGCTGAACCCGCACCTACGCTGACTATTTCATAATAAATCCTTACGGGGTGTCATCCCGAACGAAGTGAAGAAGCTTTTGGCAGCTGTTAAAAGATTCTTCACTTGCGCTAAGAATGACGTTGCTTTTTTATTCTGCTATTACAAAAGTGGGAGGGCAAAAGCCCTCCCAACGTTCTGCGTTCTGAACTATGCAATTAATCATTATAAGCCAAGCGTTATTATTCAAACAGCGTCTTCGTACCTGCGCTGTACTCCCACGGGGTGAAGCCTGCTTCGAGTGCGGGAGAATTCTTGGCAAGGGTAAAATCACGGTTTGCAGCATCCTTGAAAATCGGGTCAGCAAACACAGCGTTATTATAATAGCCTCTTGCCACCATAAGAGGAATACTCTTTTTGTCAGCAAGCTTCATTGAATAGCCGGAGGTGACATTGCCGCCGTTGGTATAGTCCCAATAAAGGTTACTGTCATCGATAAACCAGTTGCTTTCGATTGTGCGTGCGTATATAGGCTGGTTATCGGTTACAAGAATGTTGTTGGTAAGGGTGAGTGAGTTATGCTCCTCGTGCTTTGAAATTATAAATGCTCCTTCGCCGCCAAAAGCAAAGATATTATTTCTTACAACATTATCCTTACCATAGTGCTGGTGGAAGGTCTGGGATGAACAATCGTAAACAAGGTTGTTTTCAACAAGCATTCCGCTCGAGCCCTCGTCAAGGTATATGCCCCAGCCACCGTAGCCATAAGCGCCCTCGTCACAGCCGACGTTGTAAATTACGTTGCCGCTTACTACCGAATCGGGCTGAATACCAAGGGTATAGATGCCGCCCATATCGGAAAGCCAGCCGTTGCCGATATTATAAATAAGGTTATTGCTGATATTTATTGCGTTTGTCGGATTATCCGAATAGCCCCAGTTCCAGCCGACGGAAACGCCCGTATACCAGCCATCGTGAATTTCGTTATTCGTAATGTCACAGTCGTAGGCATGGGTCAGAAGAATTCCGATTGCATTGCTGAAAATTCTGCCGTAATAGCTGATATGACAATCCCTTATGTTGATGTTTCTTGTTGTAGCGGGAATAACGAAATCGCCGTGAATGAAGATTGCATTTGCACCGATTTCGTTGAACCTACAGCTTGTGATATTGCAATCCTGCGTACCCTTATCAAATTTCAGAGCCGTGTAGGAAAGATTTTCAAAGCGGCAGTTTGTGAAATCAATACCCGATGAGTTTTCAATACAAATCGCTGCCGGCACCTCAAAGGCTGCCTGAGGATGATCTATGCAGTATTCGATATTCTCATACAAGGGATGTGTAGCGTCAAACTGTTTGTCCCAGAATGCACCGTTTTTGCCTGTAAAATCCCAATCTGTATTAATAAAATCAATGCCTTGGAAAGAGATATTCTTTACGCCGTTAAACGTAAACAGCTGATCATTGACACCCGTATTAAGAACAGTGTTTTCAACTGTATCGCCATCCTCCGGGATGTAGTAAAGCTTATCCTCTGTGCGGTCAAGATACCATTCACCGGGAAGCGACAGCGTTTCCTTAACGTTTCTGAAAACAAAGTTATCGTCAACCCTTATGCGCATTGATGTAGGCTTTGAAACCTCAACTCTGCCCGTTGCCGCATCAACAGAATGTACGGGAAGATGCTCATCGCACCAATAATGCATAACCTCAACCTCAACATCACTTGCATTCGCAAAATCAAGGATATTGTCCTTATGAGCATAGAAAGCCAAAAAGTGTGTAAAGAAATAAGGATCGTGAGGATTTTCAACAGCCTCAGCTTCGCTCGGATCAGCAACCTTAAACACACCCTCCTTCGGGTAGGTTGAGCGAGAAAGGCGTTTATTGCCCTTGAAGAGGGAGCGGAAATAATCCTCATCGTAGTTGACCTCGACATCGGTAACGAAAGCCTTTACGCCGTTTATCGTGGTTTCACTCCAGTTACCGCTTATTTCCTTTGCGCCGGAAAAGACAACCTTTTCACCCGGATATGAGCGGTAAAGAACGCCGCTTTTATCCTCTGCGGTAAATTCAACAGCTGATGTTATATTGTATGTACCCTCTCTGAACCATACGGTGAGAGAGTCGGCAGAGCTTGACTTTGCCCTTTCCTTTGCCGCTTCAACCGTTCTTAACGGATTTTCAAGCGAGCCGTCGTTTTGGTCGTTACCGCTCGGGGAAACAACTATATCGTATTCGCCCATAACAAATTCTCCTTCGTCAAAAGCCTGTTTTGCTACCGGTGCCACATCGTCAAACTCGCCCTCGACGGGTGCGGCAGGTACAAAAATAAGGCTGAGCATAGTAAAAATTGCGGTGATAAAAGAAACAATTTTTGCAAAAAACGCTTCCATAAAGATTGACCTCCTATGTATTACAGCTATTATAACATATTAACTAAAATAATTGCAATATCTTTACTGTATGGTTTGTTTGTGATAATATATGATTAATTCACAAAACAAAGGTGCTTTATCATATATGGTAAAAGTAAAAGAATTTCTGAAAAAAGAAGCCGTGCTTGCAATTTCGTTTGTGCTTGCCGTTGCTTCAATGTTTTTTGTAGCTCCGAATGCAGGATACCTTGGCTATATTGATTTTCGCACGCTGTCGCTTTTGCTGTGCCTGATGCTGGTTATGGCAGGGCTGAACGCTCTGGGGGTATTCAAGCTGCTTGCGGATAAGCTTTTAAGCAAAACAAACAGCACTCGCACGTTAGGGCTAACGCTCAATCTGCTGTGCTTTTTCTCCTCAATGCTTATAACAAACGATGTAGCGCTGATAACCTTTGTGCCCTTCACGCTGATAGTGCTGAAATTATCGGACAAGATGAATAAGGCCATACTGCTCGTTGTTCTTGAAACGGTTGCTGCAAACCTCGGCAGTATGCTCACACCCATAGGCAATCCGCAGAATCTCTACCTTTTTTCTGCATTTAATATGGATATAGGCGAATTTGTCAGCGCAGTTGCACCGTACGCCATACTGTCGCTTGTGCTTATTGTAATAAGCTCGTTTTTGCTCGGCAATGAAAGAATTACAGTTAAAGCAGACGAAAACACACCGAAAATAAACAAGGTAAAGTTGCTGCTTTACGCAGGTCTGTTTGCTGCTTCACTGCTGACGGTTTTCCGTGTTATCCCCTACCCTGTAACGCTCGGTATAACACTTGCGGCTGTAATTATTGCAGACAGAAGAACGCTTATAAAAGCGGATTACAGCCTGCTTTTAACCTTTGTTTTCCTGTTCGTTTTTATAGGCAACCTCGGCGAAATTGAGGCGGTAAGCAGCTTCCTCAAATCAATTGTTTCCGGCAGAGAGGTGCTTGTCGGCGTTGCGGCAAGTCAGGTTTTCTCCAACGTACCTGCCGCACTCCTGCTTTC
>JAZQFV010000068.1:0-4787 GCA_045539715.1 Ruminococcus sp.
TGATTTCATTCGATTCTCATTCTCCACGTGGCATGACCTACTCTCTGATTGGTATGGTAGCATTGATTATTATAAACATTGTCACTTTTTATTTTATAATTGATCTGAGCAAGAAAAACATCGCAGTAATCGAAAATGAAAAGTTGAAAATCCAGGCAGCATATAACGAACAATATATAGAAAATGCCGATACGGAATATAATCTCATAAGAAAATTGCGTCATGATAACAAAGCCATGTACCAGGTTCTTGACGATTTTTTATCAAAGGGCGAAATTGACAAAGCACGAAAACATCTAAAAAAAATGACAGATATTGCCGATGATAGATTGATATTTGTTAAAACCGATAACGATTTTGCAAACTCAATTATCAATGCAAAATTAACAATGGCAAAATCTTTCGGAATACAAGCTGTTTGCATGACAGTAAACAACTTTACAGGCATAGATGATATTGATTTATGCCGTCTGTTATCAAATATGCTTGATAACGCTATCACCGCAACTTCTGTCCTGGACAAATCAGAAAAGAAGCTATCTGTAAATATCTCGGAAGATGTAGGAACATACACATTTCTTGTATGCAATTCCATAGAAAAGTCTGTTCTTAAAAACAATCCAAAATTGCTTTCAACAAAGAAAAACAAAGATACAAGCGGATTAGGAACAAAGATAATTCGAGATATTGCTGATAAATACAACGGGAAATGCGATTTTTACGAAAAAGATAAGCTGTTCTGCTGTTCCGTCATTATCAATACTGACATTTAAACACAAAAACGAGGTTTGCCATATAGGCAAGCCTCATTTTTTATAGCAAAAACGATGAAACGTGCAAAACCATCACATAAATTAGAGTTTTCTGTCGATTTCAATAGCATAATCACCAGTAATATGACACTAATTATCCGAATTGAGATAGTACATCTATCCTCAATCCTCGTATGAGACTAAATGTATCCGAGATAGGAGTTTCAAATATTTCGTGCCTAAAAAAACGATTCTGTGCCAGATTGCTTGACTATCCGCAAAACGTAGTGTATATTATAATCAAGAGATAGTACAAGGGTGATGACAATGATAAAATCTTTCAGCAACAAACTTCTCCAATATCTTGTAAAAACAGGAACCATAGATAAAGATGAAGATGTATTAGCGTATTATAGATACGGTTTAGAAATTACTATTTCATCTATTGTGAATATAATTCTTATTCTTTTAATCGGAATATGCTCTCATCACTTCTATGAGAGTATTGCATTTTTAATCTGTTTTGTTCCATTGCGGCAATTTACAGGCGGATATCATGCAAACACATATTTCAAATGTAATTTTCTGTTTTCAATATTATACATAGCGTTATTGATTGCTTACGATTTAACTATAAAGCAGCTTACATATCACGCTGATGCTTTAATGCTTGTTTTTTCAATAGTTACTTTCGCATCTGAATGTCCGATTGAGCATAATAACAAACCATTATCCGACATTCAGAAAAAACGAAATAAAAATTTGTCTGTAATACTTGGATTGCTCTATGGTTCTATTGGAGTGATTTCACAAGTATTATCATATGATGTCGGAGTTATATTTCTATATACTCTGGTACTAATTTCACTTTTGGTTATTGTTGCAACATTCCAAAAAATACGAATGGAGGTTTTTTGATGAAAAATGCAAACAAAAAGGTTGCTTCAGTAATTAAGGGCATCTGCACAGAAACCGTCATAGCTTTCTACATCAAAAAATACATAGGTACCGTTTGGTGTTGCTTTCAACTCTGTACTTGAAGTCATGTCACGATCGTTTGTGATTTCCTCGGCATTCTTTTTCGTATTCTCCACAATAGCATCCAGAGAAGCGTAAGTTGTGAAAATCGTGTTGGAATAAGAATCCGTTGTTTCATTCTGGAAAATTCCGCAGACGGTCAGCGTGTAGGTCTGTTCCTCCTTGGAAGGATTGCATACAGTAATGGCATCACCGACAGCAAGTTCATTCAGTACAGCAAGCTCGTAGCTGATGACACAGGAATTATCGGAAGAATCCTGTTCAAAGACGCTGCCCTCATAAATCACATTTTCACCGCTTATGAAGCTTGTCATAGCGTCATGAGAACTGTATCCGATAACGGTAAGGTCAGTCATACTTCTGCCGCCTCGCATACCGCCGAAACCGCCTGCAAAGCCTCCTGATGAGCTTGTTTCATAAACCGTGAAATCTTCCGTGACATTCAGACCTGCGGACATAGAATAATAAAAATTATCCACATAATCACTTTTTGCGTAGTAGTTGAGTTCATCGAGTGTGAGTGACTGTGAAAGCCTGTCCATCATAGCTTCACGGTCTGTATTTCCACCGCCCATAATTCCCTGTCTGTTAGTGCTGATCTGTGCCGTAATGCTCAAGGCGTTGTAGGCTGTCTCTTTTGCAGATTCCGCACTGTTTCGTACACTCAGAGCAACACACGCTGATAATGCAATGAGAAACACAAGAATGAATATCAGTATATTTCGCCTTTTGGCACGGTTAATGCTTTTGTAAGCATTTTTGATAATATACATTTTACTTTCCTCTGTTCTGTTGATTTGTTGCAACATCCATAGTATAGCAGTGAGATTTTATATTTTTGTCAGGGGAAATAAAAAATCAGCAGAAAAATAAATTCTCTGCTGAAAATAAATATTATCTGCTGTTTAGAATTATGGTGACAGCAACGCCGTTATCGGTATTTCTGATTTTGCAGCTGCCTCCCATTTTATCAATTACCGTTTTTACAATGTAAAGTCCCAGTCCTACGTTGTTATTTTCGTTTTGTGTACGAGCCTTGTCCGTGCGGTAGAATGCGTCCCAGATGTGTTCTAAATGTTCTTCGGGAATATGCTCGCCCTCATTTGTGATTTCAAGAATTACCTGTTTATCACAGCGAAGGTTAATAGCTATTTCATTACCGATTTCGGAATGCTCAGCGGCATTGTTGAGGAGATTTTTAATTACCTGTTCAAGATATTTTCTGTCACCCGATACCACAGCGTTTTGCGGCAGATCTGCGATTGTTTGGTATTCTCCAAGTACAAGCTGATACTCCTTTAAAATATTACGGCACAGTTCAGCAACGTCAATTTCTTCAGAATTAAGCGTTATAAATCCGCTGTCAACAGAGGATATTTCAAGCATATCGGACACCATTCTGCTGAGATTTTCGGTTTCCTCAACAATGGTATCGCAGTAATAATCCTTGTCTATACCAGAAATATTGCTTTTCAGATTTTCCGTATAAATCTGCAAGAGTGCAAGGGGAGTTTTCATCTCGTGGGAAACGCCTGCGATAAACTCACGGCGGTAATGTTCAATCTGCTTTCGGTATTCAATATCCTTCTGCAATTGTTCGTTGGCTTTTGTAAGCTGCTGCATATTAAAACTAAGCTGTTCTGACATCTGATTTATACTTTTGGCAAGACTTGCAAGCTCTGCAGAGGAACAGTTTTCATCAGCAACATAGGAGAAATCAAGAGCTGCTATTTTCTTTGATACGGCTTCTATGTCGGTAATAGGTTTTGAAATATTCTTTGCTACGATCATAGCGATTATAATGCCAATAGAAAGAACTGCAAGAGAAATGTAGATATTCGATTCCGTAAACACAGAAATGCTGTTATCAATCGAAGCAATCGGCAAAGTCAGCAGCACATTCACTTCGTCGCTATCGGCATAGAATTTTCCTGCCAGCTGCAAACGTTCCGCATCTCCAAGTATCGCCTTTCCTTCAATCAGATTGACCGTAGGATGTATTGTGAATTCTGCGTGCTGAAGCATAGGATTCATTTTCGGACGCTGTCCCTGCATCATAAAAGAATATCCAGAAGAATAGATGATTTCATCTTGTTTGAAAATGACAGTTTTCACACCATAGGTATCCTGTAAATTTTCAGCGATTCCGTTTATGGCATCAAGCTCGTCATCATAGCCGTTTTTGATTTCCTCATAGGCTTCTGCAATGATCGTTTTTTGTCGGTTCATAAAGAATTCTCTTGAAAAAAAAGATTGAATACGATCTGCCCGACCAATGACAGCAGTATCAGCGAGCATATTGTTATCAGAATTTTGTTACGAATCCGCATTTTCATTCTGCACCTCAAACTGATAGCCTACGCAATGGATGGTCTTTATATAATCGGCACATCTGCTAAGTTTTCCGCGCAGCTGCCTTATGTGCGTGTCAACAGTTCTGTTTCCGCCCTCAAAATCATAGCCCCACACATTGTTGAGCAGCTGCTCTCTCGAAAAAGTAAGCCCTCGGTTGACGATCAGATAATAAAGCAGATCATATTCACGTCTTGTAAGTGCAAGTTCGTCATTTTCGAGATATACAGTTCGGGTTGCGGCGTTGACAGAAAGCAGACCTACCGAAATATCGCTCTGTGAATCCTTACCGAAACGGCGAAAAACCGCTTCAATCCTTGCCATAAAGAACCATAGCGATATAGAAGTTTTTTCGGTTTTAATGTAGACCGCATAACATAGCGTTATGCAGCCTTTTTTCCGTATTTGCCTGTTTCCGTTTCGATGCTCGATACCGCCACATCAAAGCGAAAGTAAATATCTATTTGTTGAATTCGCTTTCCGCTTGACTTGTCAGCCTCGTGGACAACAATTTTTTCAATCAACTCATGAACGATTTCGGGTGTAAGTTCTTCAATATGCTCATATTTACGCACTAAATCAATAAAAGCTGTTACATCTCCGGACCTTTTTTCAGCATCATCAATGAACATTCTTAATTCGTCA
>JAZQFV010000069.1:0-132324 GCA_045539715.1 Ruminococcus sp.
TATATTGCTATATTATTAAGGGCATCTCTAAAAACCCGTTTGGTTAAAGGAAAAGCAGATAGTATGGCAGCTACAAAGAAACCTTCCGCAGGCGTGCTGACGCACTCCAAGGGAGGTTGACGAAGCAGATGTCGAGCATAGCTGTTTTTTCTCAAAAGCGGTTTTTAGAGATGCCCTTTAGTTTTTCAATGATATTTGCGGTTTCCAGCGGTGAATAGTAGTTTATACCGTACATATCAACAATGCCGTATTCGCCGTTATTATAGCAGCCGTTGGTGAAAATTTCCTTTCACTAATTGACAGCTTAATTGAATAAAAAAACCGCTAATATCGCATAAACAACGATAAATAGCGGTTTAAACATGGTCGAGGTGACAGGATTTGAACCTGCGGCCCCTACGTCCCGAACGTAGTACTCTACCAAACTGAGCCACACCTCGACTAAATCACTATAATATTATACTACAAATAGCAGAAAAAGTCAATAGGTAAAAATGAATAAAATAATTAATTTATATCACAGGGCAATACCTCAAATCCATACGACAGACTGCCGCAGGGGATGACGGTATTGCCCGCAATTTCAATTATTTCAGAATAACATTCCAGTTATTCTTGCTGACCTTACTGTAAATGGACATAATAGCCTTTTTACGCTGTGCCTTATAGAGGAATAAAGCACCAACAAAAGCGAGAAGTGACAAAACAACAGCGAGAACAATTCCTATTGCACCGCCTAAAGTTGCAAGGAGTGCTGCCCAGATAATAATGAGTAATACAGCAAGAATTGGGAGATAAATCCTAGTAAAACCGCCATTTGTAATTTTCATATACTGCATTACATCGTGACGGGAGAGGCAGTCGTAGTGACGAATAAGGATTTTATCTGTTCTTGCCCAGTTGCAGAATTCCTTGATAGAAGTAAATCCCTGACTGAAATCCTGACCTGTTTCGTTCACTCTGTACCAGACTGTATATGCACCGTTGCCCTTAGGGATACAATCGAGAACGTGAATCATTGTGCCCGGTTTTGCCTGACCACTTAAATTTTTGGAAACGATGAAGTTTCTATCAATGGCTTCATCGAATTCTAAAAGATATTGTGCCATAATTTTCTTCCTTCCATTTATAAATTAGAACACACAGCCAAAAATCGGCATATGTAAAATTATCATTAAAGGCTTTATAATGCAAGCCTGTAAATAATCTGCATTTTACGCTGAAAGATTATTTTCTGCGTATATTGAAATTGGCTTTGGCAACCTTTTTTCTTTGCTTAGCCTGTTTCATAAGGTCCTCTTTTGACATAGGCTGAGTCTGAGCTGTTCTTTCAGAGGGAACAGAATTAGTATTGCCATTCTCTGTCTGCTGATTGTCATTATCAGAAAGCTCTGCAAAGTAAACTATATCGTTGTTATCGCCGGAATTCGGGGCAGATTCCATAAACGGATTGTTTTCATCAAGCTGAACACCTGTGGAATACTGCTCATTTGAAGCTTTGAACTTTTCAGAGAAATCAGATTTATACTCATCAGGGGCAGTATTTGTAATAAAGCCCATTTTTTCAAGGTCTGACTCGTTTGGAGTATAATCTCCATTATCGTCATCATCGCCGAATCCGCTGAAAAATCCTGACATAGCATCGGAAGAAACAGCAGGCTGAGGAGCAACAGCTACAGAAGCTGGAGTTTCGGTTATATCGGGAACTGAAAATCCGCTGTCAGCAGGTGCAGGAGCTTTCTCGCTGAAATCCTCCTTTACTTCCTCATTTTCAGCTTCTTCCTCACCGATAAGAGAAGTAATGGGAACGTACTCAGAAGGGGATATATACACATTACACTTTGTGTTTGCAGGATCCAATGACTGAACAATCATAAGTTCAGCGGCATTAGGCACAATAACGCTGAAATCCGCAAGAGAAAGCGTTATCATCTGCAAAGCACGTGTCATATCCGCATTGTTCATAGCTACGACAGCCATATATTCAGCAGGGATAATACCTGCGGTCTGGTTAATCATATACAACGAAGAAACGCCTGATATAATATCATAGTTTTTAGCAAGAATTGCACATATATGGGCATTGGCAGAAAAAGCAAGCTTAGGCTCTCTGCGGACAATCTGCTCCGCAGCCTCTCTGACCATACTGTAAAAAACATTTAAAGCCATAAAAAATCACCGATTACCCTTTCAATTTTTAGGTTTTGGTTTACGTGCAAGAAGGCGACGCTTGTTTTCTTCGATTCTGTTCTTAATTGTTTCTGAATTTGCTCTGAGGATTTCCTCATCATATACACAGGAAATCGAAATATCGTCCTGTGTACCGTAATTAGTACGTTTCTGAATATTTTTGCTTACTGTTTCGGCAAAATTAGGTGATTCAACAAGCTGGTCAGCAATGATTGTATGGTAATTAAGGAACTCTAAATCACTTCCGAATGAGGTATAAAGACCGTCGGTTGAAACAAAAATCGCTCCTATTTTCTTGTTATCCACATAATAGCTGTTGAACATTGAAATTGCGTTTGAATTGCACATAGAAGCAGTAATATTTGCAGGATTGGATTCCTCGTAATCAATAATCATTGATGTGAAGCCGTCCTCAAAAACGGCAATAAGGCTTCCGTCACCTATCTGAAAGCCGAATGTAAAATCCTTGCTCATAACGGAAGCAACAAGAGTTGTACCGTAAAAGGATTCAACAGAAATTTCAGCTAATTCTTCGGGAGTAAACATACTTTTTTCTTCTTCAGTAACAGGATTCTGATTAAAATGCTCATTAACCCTGTTATTCCATTCGGAGATAATCTGCCGTTGGATATTTCTTATAATCCTCTTATGATTTTTCGGAAACTCCTTGTTGAACTCAGCGGCATCGGCATAAAATCTTTTGACAACATCTAAAGTACAGTTTACTGCAATTTCTGAACCGATATTACTTCTGAAGTGCTTTTTACTGCCGTGACCGTCAGCAACAACTGCAACGGAAAAATCCTCAGCGGCATAGTGAGCCGAGCTGTCCTGACATACCATATTTTTAGTGATATGACTTGCTCCGGTCATTGAATAGCTGAAACCCTTATACATTGTTTACACTCCCTTTTGGAATCATTTTTACCAGCCTGTATCGAAGGAGATATCGTCGGAATCTTCCTGTGAAACAAGCTCCTGAATCTGCTGACCGAGAAGCTTCTGCTTTGAAGCAAAAACATCGTCAGCGTTAAGTTCTTTGCCGTTGTCCTCGGAGAGAGTCATACTCTTACTTCCGATCTGTGAAGCTGTTACGGCTACAATTTTAATCATCTGTGCAAGCTGGCTGCCTGTATAAGCGTGAACTACAGTATCCTTAGAACCTGTAAATTCAGCCAGCATATCGTCATTTGCCTCATTACCGATACCAAGAGCAGCTTTAAGACCGAACTTGTACCAGCTGTTTGAGTAAAGCTCACGGAGTCCCTTTTTGTAATCGTCAGAGGGATAGCCGTCTGTCATCAGGAAGATAACGGGAGCAAATGAAAGGGAGGGGGAGCTGAGGAAGCTGTTACGTGACATTCTTGCAGAAAGTTCCTCGAAAGCAGCACCCATACTTGTAACGCCTGAGGCATTGAGTCTGCTCCACTGGAAATCCTCGATAGAGATAGGAGCAGAGTACATCCATTTAATATCAGTTGAGAAAGTGAGAACGGCAACCTTTACATCGGTATCAGCCTCGCCGACCTTACGGATTTCGGGGATAAGCTCCTCCATAACGGTATTAAGCTCACCGATTTTCTTACCTCTCATACTTGCAGAAGTATCAATCACAAAGAATATAACAAGGCTCTTTTTTGAAACGCTTGTTGCACCCAGCGGATCGTCATCGTCAAAATCAAAAGCATTATCTGCTGTTGTATTTGGCTTTACATTCATATTTTCGCTCATAATGAGTACATCCTTTCAAACTATATTTTTGCTTTAACTTCACCGAAGTCGATTTCCAGACCTTTCCAGATTGGGAAACCGCTGCCGGGAGCAATATCATAGAATTGACCGTCGGGCATTTTAACATTCCACTTTTTATCGGAAAGATTTTTAATACCCAGAATGCCGGGACGAAGCTTATTTTCAACAAGTTCCCCTGCAATGCTGAGGAAATCGTCGTAATCGGGATAAACATCGCATTGATAGAACTGACGGCCGAGATAGAGTGGAACACGGAAATCGCTGTTTGAGAAAGCAATTGTGGAGAAAGTCATTCCACACTTAGGACATCTGTAGGTGACATCATCGGGCTTTTCAAACATAGAAGTGAAATTAGTTCTTCCGCAGCCGCACATAATGATTTCAGAACGGAGTCTGAGGAAAAGGTTCTGCCACTCGTTTTCGATGATACGCTTATTGGAATCGTGAACGCCCTCTGTAAATGAACGGAGGAAAGCGTCCTTGATGTAATCGGGATAAAGCCGCCAGAATTTGATAACATTGTCGTGAATTCCACGTACAGGGCGGTTAGAATCGTTATCGGGGTCATATACGAAAACAGCTTCCTGACCGTAGTGTTTAAGTTCAGAGGATTCTGTAAGGCAAATATCCTTGACAACCTTTTCACCTTCCATGGGATCGCCACGGAAAAGGAGCTTGAACAGAACTACAGCAAGGGAATATTTATCTGTCTGAACATCGGGCTTTGCAACTCCACGGACAATTTCGGGAGCCATATAGCCCGGTTTACCGCCAATACCGAAGTTACTTCCCTCGGGAGCGATGTTATCACAGTCGCAGACCAGAACAGCACCGGTTTCAACATTGATGAAGAAACCGCCGTCATTAAGGTCCTGATAGCTTTTACCTGCACGGTGGAGCTGACGGAATGAATTTACAATATTGATAACAGCAGTAACCATTGCATAGAGGTTAGCAAAACGAACTGATTTCTTTACAGCCTTACCTGTAAGGGGGTCAATAACAAGCTTGTATGTATTGAGGATATCAACAAAAGAATCGAAGCTTTCGGGCTTTAAGTCCATAATGTATCCGAATCCGCCGTCAGCAGTTTCTTTAGTCAGATATTTAGGCCAGAGGAAACGGTTGCTTGGAGCACCATCAGCAATGTTATTTCTTAGATTTTCACGGAAATCCTTTGGTCTTTTGATTTTATCCACATCGTACCATTTAAGCGCCCATTCCATACCGTTGAATTCAACGAGATAAACGCTTCCCTGACCGCCGCTGCCGATTTTCTTGAGAACTTTGGCTCTGCCGCCGAATTCCATTTCAATCTGTTGGCCGAATTTGAGGTCTATCATATATATCTGCTCCTCTCTTTAGATTATAACGCTGTTATACAAATCCATACCCATAGGCACAGTTTTCCAGCTTATTTTGTGATTAATGCAATACTTGTGTGCATAAGAATTTTCATAGCATTTTATTGTAAGGTTAGGACAGAACATAAAAGCATTTTCGTCAATGAATTTTACGCTGTCGGGAATATAAACCATTGAAAGGTTTTCGCAATTGGAGAAAGCCTGTACACCGATACTTGTAACAGTTGGCGGAATATCAGCCATAGAAAGAGATGTACAGCCGAGGAATGTATTTTCCTCAATTTCAAGTACTCCGTGGGGAATTTTTATTGATTCAAGTTCGGAGCATTGGTCAAAAGCACCGTGGCGGATAATACGCAGAGAAGGGGGAAGCTCAATTGAACGAAGATGCTTACAGCCTGAAAATGCGTATTCTTCAATAGCAACGAGAGTGGGGGGCAGCTTAATGCTTTTCATAGAAGTATATCTGTCAAAAGCAAAAGCCTCAATTTTTGTATATTCCTTATTGATAACAATATTTTTAAGAAGCTTATATTTCAAAGCGTCAATAGGACGTAATACGCAGGAATCAATATTAACTGATTTCGGGATTTTCGGCTGCTGTTCTTCAACAGTAGGAGCAGCCTGAAGGGGAACTGGATTCTCAGTTTCTTTAAGAGGCTCGAATTCCCATTTCATCATATAGGTAATGCAGGCAAGGACAAATTCAGCAGCCCTGTCTGAGAGGAAACACTCGTTAAGAAGGAAGTTTCTCGCTCTCATAATGGCAATGCTCCTGTCTTCCTCGTTGAACATATTCTGAAGTACGCCCGCATTAATTGTATAAATGAGAAGCCGACATTCAGCTTTATAATCAGCAAGATAGTCCATTAACAGAGCCTTGAGGGATCTGATATTTACAGGTTTTATGCTGAAATTCTCAACAATGAGATTGTAGAGGATACGCTGTATTTCAAGGGTATTATCAAATCCTTCAATCTGCTGTGGAACCGGAGCACCGCAGCTTGGACAGGAAAGATCATTTTCATTAAGCTCTGAAAAGCAGATTTCGCACTGCATATTAATTCTCCTTGTAATTTAATTTAAGCTCCGACATTGACAGTTTCATTGAGAGTTTTGTGGATATTCTCAATAATAGACTTGATTTCCTTGAGTGAAGCGGAAATTTTATCGGAATTGCCGTTTGTATCGTTGACGCTTTCGTCAAGAGATTTTAAAGATTTGAGAGTTGTTTCAAGAATAACGATCATCTGATTGATACCCTCTTTATCGAGAGAGTCATTGTTCTTGCAGAATATAATGATATTAGTAACGAGGTCGTTAAGTATCTTGGTTTTTTCGCTTGTCTTGGAGGAAGTTTGTTCAATTGAGGATGTATTTGTGTTGACATCTTCAATTTTTTCCTGTAAATCCTCAAAGAAATCACGGCATTTATTTGTAATCTCAGTATATTTTTCTTCCTGTTCATTGATATTCTTCTGGAGTTCAACAAGAATATCCTTTGAACGGATAATGCAGTTGTTAGGGGAATTCAGACCGCGGCAGATAGCTGTAGCCATTTCACGGCAGGAATTATAACCGCAGGCACGGCAGTCGTAGCACTTATCCGCATCAGTTTCCTTGCCCATCATCTTGAAAACGGTATCAAGCTGAGCGTCTGAGGGGATAGGAGAAGGAGTCTGAGCCTTATTTGTTCTCATAAAGTCCTCAACCTGGAGTTCCTCGTCAAACTTTTTGAAGAGCTTATCATCTGCCTGACGGAAAACGCTAGTTTTACGGCGTTTTTTAGCTTCTGTTTCAAGATTTCTTATCAATCCCATAACAGTAAATGGTGAAGATTTGATTTCAGCAGCGGGACCCATTGCGCAGCCGTATTCACAGGAGATAACGTCCATAATTTCGGGACGGTTGGAATCCTTAGTGTTTGCGTATGCGTCAATATCGCTGTAAACCTTGTTTACACCCTCTGATGTATAGATATTAAGTTCAGGGTCGTGAAGATGGAGATTGTCCTTGAATCCGTCGGGACGGATATAAGCAGCACCCAGCTGTCCCTGCATATCATCGAAACGGTATTCATATTCATCTTCTGAATTTGTATGTAAAACAATGCCGTTTGCGTCGAAATACTCCATAAGCTTTTTGAAAGTTACGCTGTATTCAACAAGACCTGTTTCAATAAATTCATTTTTCTGAGCGAGGCAGGGAGTAAGAACAGCAATTGGGTTTGTTCTTCTCAGATATTTTTTGATATATGCAACAGTACAGCCTATTGGGCTATGAATTGGAGAGAGATTTTTTAAAATGCTGGGCTGATATGCTTCGATGTATTTTACAACAGCCGCACATTGCTGGGAAATATACTTGATTCTGCGCTGATCCTGCATAACTTTGAGATGAGCCCAAGTGCAGATGTCGGCACCTAAAGCAATATCATAAATTACGCAGCCCTTACTTTTGAACCAGTCGAGTATACCTACCCAATGATTGGGGAGTGCAGTTCTGATAGCAGGGGATACGAGGATGATTGTCTTATCCTTTTCAAGACGCTGCATACATATTCTTGTATCATCAATGTAATCTCTTGCACCGTGAGTGCAGACCTTGATACATTGACCGCAGGCGATACACTTGTCGGTATTTACATTAGTGATATATCTGCCGTCCTCAAGCATTTTAGTAATATTAGCTTCAGGGGCAGGGCAGCTGCGTACACAAGCGTTACAGCCGACGCATTTTTCGGGTTTTACAACAATTATATCATTCATTTACCTGATCTCCTCAAAATAAAATTAATTAACTGCTCCGGATATTTCTGCAATTGCAGAAAATATAACTCCCTCCAATGTTTTAAGCGGAATTATACGTTGTTCAATTCCTTTGCCTGTTTAAGCAGGTCATCGAGATTGATGCCGCCGTCGTTCTTATTTTTATTGTCATCGCTGTCGTTATTGGTTTCTGCTGAATCAGCGGTTACAGATTCTTCAGGGGAAGTTTTGTTATTATCAGCGGCAGGCTGGGTATTTACGGGTTCTTTGGCAGGTTCTGCTGCCTTTGGTGGTTCCATAGCCCTCATTTCAGACTCATCAAGAAGTGTCTTTGATTCGCCGAAGAAAGCATCTGACGCTGCTGTGAAGGCATCTACAGAAGTCTTGATATTGTTCAATTCTTCGGTGTAAGTCATAATTTTTTCAAGGAAAGCCGTTTTCATAGCAGCTTCCTCATCTACGAGAGCTTTTCTTCTGATTTCGGATTCTTTAATTACATCAGAAGCTTTTTTCTCTGCATTTTCAATGAGTTTGCGGATTTTTTCATTTGTTTCGGCAACAAGGTCTTCGCAGAATTTACGAGCCTCATCCGTAATCTCGTTAGCTTCTTCTTTTGCCTTATTAACGATTAAATCTCTTGATTTTTTAGCTTCAATGAAAATAATTCCCAAATCTTCGGTATTATTGTTTTTGAGGGTAAGCTGTTCAAGGCGAAGCACTTCAACTTCTTCTTTAAGAGCAGCGATTTCCTCGGTAAGCTTTGCGTTTTCAAGTTCCTTGGATTTAAGTTCTTCCTGGCGGGACTTATTTTTTTCGATAAGGTTTTCATTTTTAACCTGAAGCTGAGTGAGCTGAGCTCTTTCAACAGCAATGGCATTTTCGTAAGCCTTATCCTGACTGCAGCCTTCCTCGTATTTTTTGATAATCTGCTTATTTTCACGGATTTCGTTTTTGAGATTATAAATCAATGTGTAAAGGGTGTCAAGTCTTTTGTCAACATCGGTTTTGTCATAACCGCCGAAAGCGGCTGCTTTAATAAAGAGTGTATCAGCCATTTTAATTCTCCTTTTAATTATCCTCAATCAAAGGTATTCCTAATATGAATTTCCTTATGTACCAACTAATGATATTCTAAAGGCGTTTTTGTAAGTATAAAGTCTGAAAAATGCATAATTACGGCTTATGATTCACATAAAAATGATATGAAAAACAAAAGAAACAGACATTTATAATTTCGTAAAATATGCCTCTCACCATTATAACATATTTTGATAAAAATTACAATGTAGAAATTATATAAAAAAACTTGTTATATTGCCTGTTTTTTTATCAACCATACATTTTGATTAAATAAAGCACAGTAAAAAGATAAATAAATAAATTCGTCGATTATATACAAAAACTCTATATTAATTATACCATATCCTATATAAAATTGCAAGGGCTTTTTAACAATTTATAAAATAAATTTCACAAAAAATTATGGTAAAAATAAAAAAACAGGCTATTGAAAAACTTTTTCAATAGCCTGAATATTATTTAACTAAAGAAGTAGGGAGAACCTGTGTTCTTTTCTGCTGCGTACTGAACTGCACTGTAAGCATTAGCCATAAGATCCTCGGCATTCTTTCCATCTCTTGGGAAATGAGTAACACCTGAACTGATGCTGATTTCCTTGAGAGAAGCACCGAGAGCAACCGGCTCGCAAACCTCTGCTGTAAGGTCGCTGATATAGCTTATAACGGATTCACGGCTTCTCTGACCTGTGATAATCATTGCGAATACAGCGTCATCGATTCTTGCCGAAATACCGGAGTTTCCACAGAAATTGTGGAGACGGTAAGCAAATGTTGTAAGAATCATATCGCCGCTTTCCTGACCGCTTGTTTTTACAACTTCATCATATTCGTTTACTTTGAGATAAACAACAGTAAATGGTGATTTGTCTTCCTTTTTAAGAAGTTCATCAATTTTGATTGTGAACATTTCCTTATTGTAAAGACCTGTAAGCTTGTCGTTGTATACAATACGTGAAAGACGTTCGCCCTCTTTTGAAATTATATCATTTGTATCAATGAGATCCTCGTTCTGCATTTCAAGTTCTTCCTGAGCTTTAATGGATTTCATTGAATAATAATGAATAAGCGTACAAACAATTAAGTTGATAAGGGGAGAAACAACACCTGGTGCAGCACCGGGATTGTGGCTTACGATAACACCGAAGATGAGAATGTAAACGGAGTTAACAATACACATTACGATAGAAGTATAAATTCCCTTTTTAGGAATCATAACAACCATTGCAACGGAAATGAGTACCTGAATCTGTGAAACAATACCGTTAATACCACCTGATGCCTGAGGAGGGAGCATACCGCCTGTAATCATTCTTGCTACTCGTCCTTGTGCAGCAAATGTGGCGATAAACAGGAGAATACCTATGGTACGCACGATAGTCGGATTGAAATAACTACTTTTTTTCTTCATAGTTTTAATTCCTTTCATTATGTGTTTTCTTAGCAACTATATTTCATTTATAATTATAGCTCAAACGTGCATAAAAGTCAATAGCGTTTATAAAAAATTTACATGATGTTATAAAAAATTTACAAGATGTTATTATGTTTCAGCTGAATAATCAGAGAAAAAAACGTCCCAGTTCAATTCCTTTGCTGTAGTTGAAGAAGTTGCATAATAATCAAGAATAATTGAAGCATCAGAAGCGTCAAGCGACGTATCACGGTTTATGTCGCATATCAGCATTTTTTTGTCATCAATGCTTTCTATAATTCCTGTAGCTGTTTTTGCATACAATTCAAGAACAGCAGAGGCATCGGAGGAGCTGACGGTTTCGTCGGAATTAATATCTCCAAAACCTTTTGTTTTTGTGATATTATACTTTAAAATAGGCTTATTGCTTCCGGGGGGAGTGATTTTCACTTCTGCTTTATCACTTTTTGCAAATGCCTCCTCAATTGTTGCAGGGGATGCGGTACAGGTTTCGCTGATATTGATTTCATCTTTTTTTGTAATAAACGCACCGTTTTCGTCCTTTTGGGGCAGTTGAGTATATTTGGTAATTGTAACATTCAGCCCGTTTGTGTTGATATTTCCGCTGTCTGAAAAATATTCAGTCTTTTTGGGAGATTCCTTACATTCAATATTCATACGGATAAAAAGGGCATAAATTGCAAGGTCCTCGGTTACACTTGAAGGATACATACTCCAGCCGTTGAAGCCTACCTGAGTGTATTCGTCAATGTGGTATTCAAGAGAGGAAATATCAATTTTGCTGAAATCCACAGGACTTCCGTGGGGAACGGTAAGGGTAGTCATAACCTTTCCGTTAAAGTCAATAATTGTGACAGTATGAGTTTCGGCACATAAAGCCTTTGAAGGCTGTGCAGTTAATGCCAGCACAAGTGAAGCTGCGGCGGCAATAATTTTCTTAGCTCTGGTCATTATATTCCTTTCTGCCTCTGACGAAAAACACCCTTGTTTCGCTCAGAAGCCTGTGTACTGTTTCAAGATATAGATGATAAGGCATTTCAAGGAGCATAAAGTTGGCGGAAACGAATACCTGCTCATCGTATTCCATAATTGCATAGAGAATTACGCTGCTGTCGGAAATATCCTCAGCAAGCTTTTCTGCGTTGCGGCTGTATTCATCAAAAAATTCCTCGATGGTTTCCAATTTGTGGAAACCAACACAGAATGAATCGACGTACAGATAAATATCTCTGCGATATTGGCGTTCACGAAAGGGCAGCATTGGTACACCTCCTGTTATGCGTTATTCCTCGTTATCAACAGATGCTTGTTCATCGTCATTTTTATCTAATCGCTGTAAATTACGGAGTTTGATTTTATATGATATAAAACTGCTGACAACTGTTGAAACTATGAAAACAACTGCTGCAATGACTACAACAGCCGTCATAGAGGGTTGTGTTGAAGCATCAATTGTCAGTAAGGTCATAGGAAATCTCCTCATTACCCAAAGCAAGTTCAATTACCTTGCTATAGAAAACTGCGGGATTAAGCATAATTTTCTCTCCGAGGAAT
The DNA here is from genome assembly GCA_045539715.1 of Ruminococcus sp. Lineage (GTDB taxonomy): Bacteria > Bacillota > Clostridia > Oscillospirales > Ruminococcaceae > Ruminococcus. The sequence goes on from JAZQFV010000069.1 coordinate 12,140, forward strand.
TCCGCTTGCGTCCTGTCGGGAGTGAAAAGTTTCAGTTCCATAAGGTCACAGCTTACATCGTGGCAGGTAACGCAGACATAGCAGCCGTTGTCTTTTTCGATGTATTCAAGCTTGACTTCCTGTTCTGTTTTTAGTCTTGCAAAATATTTAAGAGCCGCAAGAACGAGGTTGTCACGGTATGACTTGGGAGCGTATTTTTTCAGTTCCCTTGCACAGATTTTTCCTTTTTGCATAAGGACATAACACTCGTTGCCCTCCTTGTCCTTTTCTATGGTAATATGGCCATTTTCAAGGAGAAAGGCAATAGAATCCTGATAATAAAAATAGTTAACAAGACCTGTGGCAATGAGAATATCATACAGATGCTCCGTGTTGACGGGCTTGTCGATTTTCTTCATCAGATAGCAAATAAGAATATTCAGAGTCGGCACATCTTTAATGACAGTGTCAGCCATTTCAGCCATTTTATAAATATTGTTATCAGTCAAAAATATCACCTTTCCTTTCTGTCAACAGAAGTTAGGGTAGTCAAGCATGGCGGAGAGAAGTGCCGTATTGACTGCCGATTCCACATATACAACGGCTTTGGGAATATTACAGCAGGGGATACTTCCATTTTTCGGAGGGTGGAATGCCGCCCTTAAAACAACAGGCATACCCGATGTAATTCCGTTTATTATGCCGCCGTGGCTGTTTGTATGAGTAGCGGAATATCCCTGCTCGGTTGTGTAGGAATTGTCGGCATACTGACTTCCTGCCATTTCAGCGGAGGAAAATCCCGCACCGAATTCAACACCCGAAATATCGGGAATTCCGAAAAGAAGCTGTGCAATATTATTTGTAAGACCGTTGAAAACAGGTGAACCTACACCAGAGGGGACGTTGATTGACGCACATTCAACAATACCGCCCAGGGTTTCATCGGCATCAGCGGCGGCGGAAATGGTTTCCAGCATTTTCCAGCCGTTTTTATCGTTGATGACGGGGAAATCCTTTGAACGGACGCATATTACGCCGTCTCTGTCAAGTCTTACAGCATCAAAGGGGTTGTCCTTTACATTGTGGATTCGCAGGGCATGAGCCGCTGTGTAAATTCCACGTCTTTCGAGAATTTGTCCGCATATTGCTCCCGCAAAGCATATGGGAGGGGCGAATATCTCGGCAGTACGGGATTTTTCGAGGGTATCGCAGTAACCTCTGTTACAAACCGCACCTGTATAATCAGCGTGACCGAAACGATAATTTTTCGGGGAATCTTCGGCTTTTTTTGCAGGTGCATCAATTTTCATAACAGCACATAATGCACCCCCTGTTGTGCGTTCATTTTCGATACCCGACATAATTCGGGGCATTGAAATTCTCACATTTCCCAGAGATTTCGGGGAAAGTCTGCGGAGATAACGCTCGGTTTCTTCGGAATTTATATATTCTCCCGCAGGCAGGCCGCTTATGGTAATTCCCACAATTCCGCCGCTTTCCTCGCCAAAGCAGGAAACAGAAATTTTATTGTTCCAAATCAATGACATCAGCTTTACCTCCGAGTTTTACGTAATCCTCGAAAAATGTGGGGTATGACTTTTCTGCCGCCTCTGCACCTTTAATAATCACATCACCTTTGCAGTTTAGAGCCGCAATTGCAGCTGCCATAACAATTCGGTGGTCGCCATAGCTGTCAATTGTACCGCCGTTCAAACCGTTTGTGGGCAGAATTTCAAGACCGTCGGAAGTTACGGTCACATTTCCGCCTAAATTGTTGAGCATATCCGCACAAGCGGCAAGACGGTCACTTTCCTTTATGCGAAGTCTTTCCGCATTGTAAATAGTTGACGGCATATTTCCGTATGCACCGAGAACTGACAAAATCGGCACAAGGTCGGGAATATCAGAGCAATCCGCTTTATATCCCGTAACAGAGCCATTTTTCAGGGTATCGGCAATAATATCGGTTATGGCTTTATCGCCCTGTACGCTGTCCTCTTTAAGGTTGAGGATATTGACATCAGAGCCGAGGGCATTTGCCACGAAAAAGAAAGCCGCCTGTGAATAATCTCCCTCAATATGTTCGTCGTAGGGAGTGTATTTCTGATTTCCCTTAATAAGGAAGCTGTTTTCTGTTTCGCTGATTTCAATGCCGTAGCGGTGGAGAATGTCAATTGTAATATCCACATATGGACGTGATTCGAGGTGGGAAGTCATAATAATTTCCGAATCCTCTTTTGCAAGAGGGAGTGCAAAAAGAAGTCCTGTAATGAATTGAGATGAAACATTTCCCTCAATTTCGTACTTTCCGCCTGTGAGAATACCGCTGATTTCGTAGGGCATTTCCTCTGTGTGGAAAGTGATTCCGTGATTTTTCAGTTCACGCTTGTAAATATCAATGGGACGTTGCGGAAGTCTGCCTTTGCCGATAAATACCGATTTTACGCCTAATGCGGCGGCAACAGGCATAATGAAGCGAAGGGTAGAGCCGCTTTCGTTGCAGTCGATTTCAGCAGTACCGTCTATACCGCCGCTTATACCCTTTACAGTTACAATATCACCATTGATTTCAAATGACGCACCGAGGGCTGTCATAGAGGAAATTGTAGCCTCAATATCCTTTGACATAGTAATTCCTGAAAGTGTGGAAACTCCGTCAGCAAGAGCCGCACAGATTACTGCTCTGTGAGCACAGCTTTTTGAAGCAGGTATACTGAGATTTCCTCTGAGTACGGAGGGGCTGATTTTTATATCCATTGCTTAACCCTCCATAAGACGGAAAAATTCCGCAGTTGATGTTTTTCTGATTTCGCCCTTGCCGATTTCAGGGCATACAATGTAGCTGATTGACGAGGATTCGCACTTTTTGTCCATTGCACAGAAAGGCAGAAGTTCGCTCATTGGTGCTTCGGAAGAAATGGGAAGCTTGTACGCTTCTACGCATTTTTCAAGCTTTTCAGCTAATTTTTCGTCACAGAAACGGCGTGTAATCATACACATACCTGCGGCTACTCCCATACCGTGGGTGTAGTTGGTGTAGTTGTGCCAGCCTTCGATAGCGTGTCCGAGAGTATGTCCGAAATTGAGGAGCATACGCTCGCCCCTGTCAAATTCGTCATTTTCCACAACCTGTCGTTTAATGTCAACGCAGGTAGAAACGATTTCGTCCATAACTTCGTGGATATTGCCGATATTGTGGTTTTCGCAAATCTCAAAGAGGTTTTCGTCACGAATCATACCGTACTTAATAACCTCCGCCATACCGCATCCCAGTTCATCTTCGGGGAGAGTGGTGAGAGTGTCGCTGTCGCAGATAACGAGGGCAGGCTGTTTGAAAGCACCTACAAGATTTTTTCCTCCTGTGATGTCAATGGCAGTTTTTCCGCCAACTGAGGAATCTACCTGTGCCAGCAGAGTAGTGGGAATTTGAACAAATTCGATTCCCCTTAAAAAAGTAGCTGCGGCAAATCCTGTAATATCGCCAACAACTCCGCCGCCAAGGGCAATGAGGAAATCGCTTCTTGTGATACCGTTTTCGCAAAGGCAATCATAAATTGCACTGAGAGTTTTAATATTCTTTGACTGTTCACCATGGGGGAAAACGAAAATATCAAAGGAAATACCCGATTTTTCAAGGCTTTCTCTGAGAGTATCACTATACAGTTTGTCCACTGTATCATCAGTAATAATCACAGTTTTTTTCGAGTTCAAAACGGCAGAAATAAGCTCGCCGCTTTTTTTCAGGCTGCCTCTTTCGATATGTACATCATAAGGGCGGCTTGTTCCGATTCTGATATTTTTCAAAGAAATCACGCTCCGTTGATTAGTTTAGTTTATAGTTTACCTTTATAATTATATCATAGATAGCAAGGCTTGTCAAGGGAATTTTGTGCAAAAACACGAATAATAATGTAGTTTTGCGTTGAATCTGTGCAGCAGCGGAATAGTTGACTTTTCAGCGGAAATGGGGTATAATTATGACAAATTATTAGGTATGGTTTGAAATGGCAAGGCGGAGTAATATAAAACCTAAATCCGTGCAGGAGTTTTGATAAAGTCTAAGCGTAGAAAATAATAGTTTGAATTTGTGCAAAAACACGAAAAAACAGGGTTTGTATTAGGAAATATCAAAGGAAAAAATGTGCGGATTTGCTGAAAATGTGAAAGATTTGAAAAAATTTTCATTTTGCTATGGACAAAACGGAAAAAATGTAGTATAATAAAAAAGCATATGATAATTATGAGGTATCAGACCTTAAATCAATTATATATCGGAGGCAAATTATAATGAAAACATTGAAGAAAATCGCAGCTGCAACAGCAACATTAGCAGTAGCTGCATCATCAGTTGCAGGTTGTTCACCCTCAATCGGAGGTAATACACAGAATGCAATGACAATCAACGGCAGAGAAATTCCTGCCGGCGTGTTTATTTACTACACAATTCAGGCATACAGCGAGGCTTCAGCTATTATTCAGGGCGAAGGTACAACTGCTCCTGCCATTGAAGATGTAAGAAATGCCAACATTGACGAAATTGATTCCACAAGCTGGATTCAGAATAAGGCAACAGAATATTGCCTTGATTATGCAGGTCTTATTTCAGAATTTGAAGCTATCGGCGGACAGCTTTCAAAGGAAGATAAGGATTCTGCTGCTGAAATGGCTGAGTATTATTATTCTATGGATCCCAGACTTGCAGAAAACGGTGTAAGCCTTGAATCTATGAAATCCATTGCAGAAACTACATATATGGAAACAGAGATTTTCAAGCACTACTATGACTTTGAGGGTGAAAAGGGCTGCTCAGAGGACGAGCTTAAAGATTTCTTCGACGAAAACTATGCAAGAGTCAAGTATGTGTCAATCAGCCTTAAAGATGAAGCAGGCGAAAAGGTTGACGCTGCACAGGAGAAGAAACTCCGCAATATGGCTAATGATTACGTAAAGCAGGTAAATGCAAAGTCAGGCGACCTTAACAAGATGCATGAAATGGATGCAGTTCAGGAAGATTATGATGAGTATGTTGCTAAGAATACAACAACTGCTGTCGGTGCAACTACAACAACTACAACTACCACAACAACTACAACAGCTGAGAATACTACAACTACAACAACTGACCCATACGCAAATGAAAGACTTATCCAGAAGCTGACATCAACAACAGCTGCTGATTCCACAAGCACAGAAACTACAACAACACCTGCTGAGGAAAGTGAATCAGATAAGAATACACGTCTTTTCAATGAGTTTATTTTCAACGACCTCAAGGCTGGCAAGGCTCAGGTTTATGATTTCAGCGAAGATACAATTTATGTTGTATTCAGAGCAGACCTCAGAGAGCGTATGAAAGAGGACGACCTTTGGAGTGAGGACTACATCACAGAAATTCAGTCTGTAAAGTACTATGACGAGTACATCAAGTTTATTGATGAAAAGACAAATGCTCTTACACCTGAAAAGAATACAGCAGCATTCAGAAGATACGAGCCATTCAAGCTTGAACTTTCAAATGAATAATTTAACATAAGGGAACCTCTAAAAACCTCCCTCACGGCGAACTTTCTATGACAAATATCATTTCCTGCGTTGACAAACCTTGCAATACATCAAGTATTACTGCGGTTTGTCGCCTTGTAACTAATATTTGTCATATACGAAATTTCGCTCGTGTTCCGGTTTTTAGAGAACCCCATAAATAAAAGCTCCCCGAAAGGGGAGTTTTTCATTTATATAGTGCATATCCGTCAGCAATATTGGAGGTATTTACAAGTTCAATCTGCCGCTTTATTATATCGTCATTTTCAAGCCATTCCGTTTCACCCGATACACCTGCCCACTTGTCGTATTTGTTTTCCTTGTATTCCGCAAGCCCGATTATAAGCGACACATTATCACTTTCGGCGAATTTTTCCCATTGCCGCAAAGTTTCCTCAAAGGGACATACTTCATTTTCAAATCCGTAGTAAATTTGCGGTACAATATAATCCGCATAGCCTTTATTTCTCGTCCACAGTTCAACATCGGCAAATTGCGTATTATAATCGGCATTGATATTTCCCTGCGGACTTATGCCGAATAAAACCCGTTCATCTCTGCCTTTTACCGTATCAAAAATGGATTTCACCATATTTGTGATATTCTCCCTCCGCCATTGGCTTAAATCGTCAGCAGAGGAATTTTCAAATGCCTCACGGTCAAAATCCTCGGAAGTATCGGGATAAAAATAGTCGTCAATATGTATTCCGTCAAGGTTATAATTTTCCATAAGTTCACTTACGGTATCGGTTATAAGCGTTGTTACGGAAGAATATGCAGGATTGAGATACCAGCGGTTTCCCACAAGTCTTACCATTGGGCTGTTGCTGTTTATCCATTGCTTTACAATAAAGCTGTCGGGGAGAAGTTCCATTTCCTCCGCTGTCTGCATACGATAAGGATTGAGCCAGCCGTGGACGGAAATGTTCATAGAATGGGCAATATCGAGAAAAATCTCAAATGGGTCATATCCCATATCGTTGAAATTTCCCTTTGGATAAATTTCGGAATTATAGTAAGCGTCACCTTGGGGATGAACGTGAAAATACACCGTGTTAATTTCCTCATTCAATGCCTCGGAAAGCATTTTTGTAACTTCTGCCCTGTATTCCTCCTCGGATTTTCCTTTCATATAATCGGGAAAATTCACATAGGGAAACCATTGCCCCTTTTGATTTTCGTAATTCAGGGGAATGTACTCATTTTCCTCATGCGGGATATTTTCCTGCTCGATTATTTCTGAATTTTCAGCGGCAGGCAAAAATTCTCCGCAGCCACTTAAAAAAACAGTAATTCCTGCAATTAAAGCGATAAATTTCTTCATAAAGCACCTCTATAACGTAGTTGTCTAATTATATGTGTCTAATGTTAGAGATTATTACAAATAATCTGTCGTATATTGACATAAAACGTACTTTGATGTATAATATAGAAAGAAATATACAATTTTTATGGAGTGATAAATATGAAGTTTAAGAAAAAAAGATATATTTCATTTGCAGCTGCCGTTCTTTCCTTAACAGCAATGACCTCTTGCGGAACAGTTGTGCAGAAACTGGATTCTCCTGCTGTAAATACGGGAATTGCACAAAAGGGAAGTACAGTTTCAACTACAGCAGTTACAGTTGAAAATACAGAAACTACCGCAGTAACAGAAACTACGGAAACAACAACTAAAAATAATGTTTCTTCCGTAAAGGTTATGCGTGGAAATCTCTACGATGCCGACGGCGATTTGCTTATGTTCAGCCAGCTTGACGAAAGCGGCAAGGAAGTGCGTATGACAAATGACAGCAACAAGGTTGCATTTGCCAATGTGCTTAACGAAATGTCAGAGGGAATTGACCTTACTCTCGATAAAACTCTCCGTGTGCAGAATCCTACAGCTACAGAGGGCGGCGATTACGGACAGAGTATTCAGCTTACCTTTGACGCTGACGCACAGAATGCAGTTTACAATTATATGGCTGAAAAAAATGTCAAGGGTGCGGCAGTTGTAATGCGAAGCGACGGTTCGATTATGGCACAGGTTTCATATCCCTCCTATGACCCCGATGTTTATTACGGAGTTGAAACAGAGGAGGACCTTGCATGGGGAACTTACGGAAACAAGGCTTTCCAGAATTTCCCTCCCGGTTCATGTTTCAAGATTATGTCCGAGGTTATTGCGGATAAGCACGGTGTATACTCATTGCAGGACGAGGGCGAATGGAAATTTGACGGCGTATCAATTGTAAACTGGGACCACGATACAAACGGCGGCTATCCTATGCAGAGAAGTCTTTATTCCGCATTTGTAAATTCAAGCAATATCTTTTTTGCAAGAGCATTTGACCAGATAGGACAGCAGGCAGTATTAGAGGATTTGGATACAATATTCCACTTCGGAACTGATATTGAATGTGATTTCGGAGTAATCGGCAATAACATTGAAATTTATTGTAATGATGACCTGAGAAGAACAGCTTTTGGTCAGTCCTATACTCTTACTTGTCCCATTTACCTTGCAGCATTGGGCAGAGAGGCTATTTATGGCGATATGGTACGTCCATTTGTCGTAAAGAATATAGTTGATACAAATGATTTCAACAATAAAATTGAAAAGGGTTCTGAGCCAAATGATGTAATCGGAACAATTCCCGCAGAGTGCAGACAAAATCTCCTTGATGGTATGAGAGGAGTTGCCAGCGGATTGGGAGTTTACGTTCCTGAGGGTTATGAGTTTTACGCAAAGACAGGAACTGCTGAAACCTGGGAGAACGATTTCCTCTACATAACAGGTGCTGTGAAAAACATAAATGACGACGGCACAGGGGTATATACTGATTACAACGACTACAACGGCTCATATATTATTGCAATGCAGATAAGAAATCCCGAATATTTCGGTTTCAGCTTTGCCAGCGAATCAGCTTCAATTTATCAGGGCATTGTAAATGCGGTGCTTAACAGCTGATGTGACAACAGGGAACCCCAAGAATATTTTTAATTCCCCTTTATTCGCAGGAATAGAGGGGATTTTCATAAAACTATCATTGAATAAATATAATAAATGTGCTATAATATAATATACCACTTAAAAAATGCAGAAAGGACGCATATGAAAAAATACAACAAAAAATCAAGTCTTTTTCGGGATAAAAAAACAGTAATTCTTATGTGTATAGCTTTGGTGTATCTGTTTATAGTTCTTGATATAACGCTTATTGACAGAAGTGTTGGGCAGCGGCGGAAAATGTTGGAGCCTTTCTGGGAAATATCGCAGTTTCTGGAAACAAAGCAGTATACATACTGGATTATACAGATTTTCGGCAATATTTTTATGCTTATGCCCTTTGGATTTGTGCTGCCTATTATTTTCAGAAAATTTAAGAGTTTCAGACTGACAACGGGAGTTTGCCTTGGATTTTCTCTTTTCATAGAGCTTACACAGTATGTAACAGGCCGTGGATTATTGGAATTGGACGATATAATGCACAATACAGTTGGAGGGGCAATGGGATTTATTTTTTACGAAATAATCAATGAAAAAATATCGGAATACAGGGGGAAGAAATACTTATGAAGAAAAAATTATCAATAGCATATTTTATTTCGTGTATAGTATTTGATGTGCTGGCATTTTTGTTTGCGGTTCTGCTTCTTATAGTAGATACTCAATCGGGGGATGATTCGGCACGTTCATTTTTCATCGGGTTGGTTACTGTGCCTGTTATGTGGTTTATTATTTCCGTGATTTCTTTGAAATTATGTTTAAATGAAAAGAAAAAAACAGTAGCTGTTTCGATTAATTTGAAATTATTCGCATTACTTACTGTAATGGGTATTTCATATTTCTTTATAGAGAATGGAATATATGCTGCAATTTTATTTATTTTTATAGGCTTGGTTTGTGCAGGTACTGGTTTTGTGATGACAAATTTGCCACAGGAAAATCCGCAGACTAATGTTATTCCCCGTGAATTTTTGGGATATAATGCAGGTGGTGTGTGGTACAATGCAGCTGTTGAATATCTGCGTTCGAATAACCGTGATTTGTCGGAACTTCAACCGAAAAATCCCAAACAGAAATATATGCTTGTACAGGATTTTGAGGAAACAGAGTATGAGGGGCTGACACAGGCGGATAAGGATAAAATATCCGAATATGCCTGCAATCCCATAATTTATCTTGTTCAATGGATTGTTGAAAACCGCTATATTTCAGAGGATTTTTTACAGCGTTATAATCCCGAAAATGTGCAGAATTTGTTGAACGGATACTTCCCTGTTACAAAATTTTTCAGGGAAGATATGAAGTGCATATTTAACAATAAAGACATAAGCAGGGAAATCAGACCGTTTCTCATATATTATTACGGAAGATTTATAGGAGCTGATTTGTTTGTACGTGATGATGACAATTATTTCTTTGATTACTGTGATGTAATTCAGAGGAATGGTGCGCATTTTTTCTGCTGTGACTATCACTATGATATTTACAGGGAATTCAAGGCGATTTTCGACAAGCGTTACAGCAGATTCAAGGAGCTTTGGGGCAGCAGTAATCCGCAGTATAACAGGGTTTCTGCTGAATTCTCTTGGCAGCGTTTCAATGTTGAACTTGAAGTATATACATATGACGAAAATTCACAGGAGCAGATTAAACGCTGCTGTGAAATGCTTAATAATCTGTCTGAAAAGGAATACAGCAAGCTGAAACGAATAATCTCAAATGACTATGAAAATGATGAATTCAAGATTGATTTTGAGAAGATGTTTCAGCCGAAAACAGTACATATTTTCAAGGCAAATGAAAATGATGTTTACTGCTTTGTAAGCGGTGAGGCGGAATTCGAATGTGAACACGGAATAGGCTTTTCCATACTCAACGGAATCGTGCTTTCTGTAGGTTATGCCGCTGATTTATGCACTCCATACAGCCGCAAGGAAAAGGATTTATATGCCCTTGGAAACAATGATATTGATTTTCTTTCTCTCACGGAGCAGGGGGCAGTTGACGAGTATATTTCCGCAGGAAAACTTGTTTCATTTAAAATGGAATTAGATGAAATGGTTGCTATGGACGAGGAAAATAAGGATAAATGCATATATATTACTCCTGCTGCGGAAAAAATACTTCTTGAAGATATACAAAGGCTGAAAACGATGTGTAAAGTCGGGTTGATTACAAATATATCTATTTCCTGTAAAAAGGAAGATGAAGTTTTAGTTCCCTCAGTTATATTTGCAAGAGGTTTTACAACCGTAGAAGAAAATGGCGAGAAAAAAAGAAAATGCAAATATCTGGATTATATAAACGTATGGCGTTAATTAATAACCCCTTTTGAGAAAAAGCACCTCTGAATTTTTTTGTTCAGAGGTGCTTTAAATTTTTAGAGATGCCCTTTATTCGGATACTCTTTCTTCAAGCCATTTTATAAGCTCCATAAAGCCGTTTTCGGATTTCTCAAACTCCGCTTCGTTTTCGATTTCAGCCTTTTCCGAACAGAGTCTGCCGTGCCATGTGAGAGCTTTCAGCATATCGCCGTTTTTGATTTTATAGGAAAAATCTCCTTTGCTTCCCGAATAATCATTTCCGCTGCTGAAATAGTAATATTTCGGAATATCAAGCAGCTGTGATGAACTTGTGGCAGTTGACATACTATATCCTCCCTGTGAAAAATTCCACGGCATCTTCTAAATTATCGTAAACACCGCTTAGCATAGGCATAATCTCCTCATCGGGGGGAGTCATATCGGGAATCATTACAGCGTGACAGCCTGCGGAATATGCCGATTTTATGCCGTTTGGGGAATCCTCAAAGGCAGCACATTCCTGTGGCGGCAGGCCGAGTTCTTTTGCGGCTGTAAGATAAATATCGGGAGCAGGTTTGCCTGTAGTGACCATATCGCCGCATACAATAGCGTCAATATAGCTGAGAATTTGGATTTTTTCAAGATATTTCAGGGTTCTTTCTCTGGGGGTTGCAGTAGCAACAGCAATTTTTATGCCCTTTTCTCTTAAAAATCCGAAAAGTTCAAAAAGTCCCTTTTTTAAATCAATGCCGTTTTCTTCGATATGTGCATTTATAAGTTCCGTCCGTCTTTGACGTACATCATCAACGGGGAAATCCTCACCGAAAAAGCTTTTCAGCAGGGGATTGGAAAATTTCCTCGCAAGACTTCTGATAGCGTAAACGTGGCTGTCCTCCATGGGATAGCCGAAATCCTCCGCCGCTTTTTTCCAGTAGCGGAGGTAAAGTTTTTCCGTATCTATCATAAGTCCGTCCATATCGAAAATTGCACCTTTTATTTTTGTGTTTTCCATAGTCGGATTACCAGTTAATCATCCATGAATACATACCCTCATACTGACGGGCAGAGCTGTTCCATGAGAAGTCAGCCATCATTCCACGCTTAACCATAGCATCCCATTCCTTGCGGTGGTCGAAATAAACGCTCTTGGAATAGTTAATTGCACCAAGCATTTCCTCGCCGTTATAATTAGCAAAGGAGAAACCTGTTCCTGTGCCGTCAAATTCATTGTAAGGCACAACAGTATCCTTTAATCCGCCTGTTTCACGAACTATCGGAACTGTACCATAGCGGAGAGCAATAAGCTGTGTAAGACCGCATGGTTCGAAAAGTGAGGGCATAAGCATTGTATCAGCCGCAGCATAAAGCTTATGGGCAAGCTGGTCGGAGTAAAGGATATTTGCAGAAACTCTGTCGGGATATTTCCACTGATAGTGTCTGAACATATTCTCATACTGCGGATCGCCTGTGCCGATAATTACAAACTGTGTATTTTCATCACAGATACGCTCAATAGCATAATTCACAAGGTCAAGACCTTTCTGGTCGGTAAGACGTGAAATAATAGCAATCATATACTTGTTTTCGTCAACTGGAAGTCCAAGTTCAGCCTGCAAATTTTTCTTGTTGACAGCTTTCTGTTTCTTGAAATTCTTAGTTGTATACTTAGCAAAAATCTGATTGTCCTCAGCAGGGTTATAAACCGCATAGTCAATGCCGTTTACAATTCCACGGAGAGATGCGGATCTTGCACGGAGAAGTCCGTCAAGCTGTTCGCCGTAGAAAGGATATTTTATTTCCTCAGCGTAAGTTTCGGAAACGGTAGTGATATAATCCGCATAGACAAGACCGCCCTTGAGCATATTTGCGTCCTTTTTGAATTCAAGCTTGTCGGGGGTAAACATATAGCCGGGCAGACCTGTATTGTACTGGAATGTTTCAATATCCCATACGCCCTGGAATTTCAGATTGTGGATAGTCATAATTGACTTTGTTCCGCTGTAGAATGGATTTGTTGCAAATGTGGAATGGAGGAATACAGGGATAAGCGATGCCTGCCAGTCGTGACAATGGATAATGTCGGGGCGGAATCCGATAACGGGAAGAATTGCAAGAACAGCCTTGCAGAAGAAAGTGAAACGCTCAATATCCCATTTGAGGTCGCTGGAATATGGAGAATCGCACTTGAAATAGTACTCGTTATCCACAAAATAGAACTTGATTCCGTTGTATTCGTATTCCATAATACCAACGTGAACGCTGTTTCCGTTTATACCGTAATCCATATAGAAATGAGTGATATATTTGAAATTATCCCTGAATTTCGCAGGAATACAAGTGTAGTAGGGGAGAATGACTCTGACGTCGAATTCGTCCTTGTTGATATAAGAGGGCAATGCACCGCAAACGTCAGCAAGTCCGCCTGTTTTTATAAATGGGACACATTCTGATGCGGCAAATAAAATATTTTTCATAGTAAAACTCCTTTTAAAAATATAGTTGTATGTTATTATTATACACCAAAACCGTGATATAGTCAATAGAAAAATATTAAATTTCCACAAATTTTTCTTTTATTGATTTAGGACTTTTCAAATCTGAAAAAGTATGGTATAATAGTGGTAGAGATTAGAAAAACATTTTTTGTATTTAGGGAACCTCTAAAAACCTCCCTCACGGCGAACTTTCTATGACAAATATCATTTACTGCGTTGTCAAACCTTGCAATACATCAAGTATTACTGCGGTTTGTCGCCTTGTAACTGATATTTGTCACATACGAAATTTCGCTCGTGTTCCGGTTTTTAGAGAACCCCTTTAGGAAATCCCTTTAGAAAACTATAAAAAATCGGAGTAGATAATTATGTCTGAAAATTCTTTTATTTCTGCTAAACAAGCAGCCTTGAAACACTATTTCAGCCGTATGAATGATATGCAGCAAAAGGCTGTATTTACAGTCAACGGACCTGTTCTTGTACTTGCAGGAGCAGGCAGCGGTAAAACCACCGTTATTGTCAATCGTATTGCAAATCTTATTAATTTCGGAAATGCCTATAACGATGACACGGCTGTTTATTCTGACGATGAAATGCAGTTTCTCAACGACTATGCACAGGGAAAAACAGATGATTTCGACACCCTCCGTGACATTGTAGCGGTTAATCCCGTGAAGCCATGGAATATCCTTGCAATTACCTTTACCAATAAGGCTGCAGGGGAGCTTAAAGAGCGTCTTTCATCAATGCTGGGTGATGAGGGCGGAAGTGTAAATGCCTCCACTTTCCATTCAGCGTGTATGAGAATTTTAAGAAGTGAAATTGAGAATTTAGGTTTCGGAAGCGACTTTACAATTTACGATTCATCAGACAGCCAGCGTCTTATCAAAAATGTTATGGCGGAACTTGATGTAAGCGAAAAACAGTTTGTTCCAAGAACTGTTCTCAGCGAAATCAGCTTTGCAAAGGATAAGATGATTACTCCCGAACAGATGCTTGAAGATGCAGGAATTGACTACCGCAAAAAGGTTGTTGCACGTATCTACAAGCTTTATATGGAGCGTCTTAGAACTGCAAACGCTCTTGATTTTGACGATATTCTCTGCAAAACTGTGGAGCTTTTTGATAAGTTCCCTGAGGTGCTTGAAAAATACCGCAGCCGTTATAAATACATAATGGTTGACGAGTATCAGGATACAAACCACGTTCAGTTCAGACTTGTTTCACAGCTTTCCGCAGGTCATAAAAATCTCTGTGTTGTAGGTGATGACGACCAGAGTATTTACCGTTTCAGAGGTGCGAATATTGAGAATATTCTCGGTTTTGAGGAGCAGTTTGAGGGTGCGGCGGTAATCCGCCTTGAACAGAATTACCGTTCAACCAAAACTGTACTTGATGCCGCAAATTCCATTATTTCAAACAATATGGGACGTAAGGAAAAATCCCTTTGGACAAATGGTGAGCAGGGCGAAAAAATTATATGGTACAAAGCGGCTGATGAAAATGATGAGGCTAATTTCATCGTGAAAACAGTTAAAGCCGACTATGAAAAGCACGGCTCATACAGCAGAAATGCCATACTTTACCGAATGAATGCCCAGTCAAATATTGTTGAAAGAGCATTGGTAAAGGCTGATATTCCTTACAGAGTTTACGGCGGTATGCGTTTCTATGACCGCAAGGAAATTAAGGATATTACTTCATATCTTGCATTTATAAATAACCCCAATGATATGCTTCGTTTCAGAAGAATTATCAGCGAGCCGAAAAGGGGAATAGGTGATTCAACGGTTGCGCTTATTGACGATATAAGCCGTGATTTGAAAATTTCTCCCTATGAGGTTATGAGAGATTGCGACCAGTTTGCACCATTGTCTAAAAAGGTTACAGCTTTAAAGGCTGCGGCTGAAATGTTCGGCGAACTTATTGATATGGTTGAAACTTCTCCTCTTGACGAGATTTTTGACGCAGTTCTCACAAAAACAGGTTATCTCACATATCTGAAAAATCAGGAAAACGGCGATAACAAGGTTGAAAACGTAGAGGAACTCCGCACATCAATTCTCCGCTATATGGAAGAATCAACCGAACCTACTTTAGGCGGATTTCTTGAAGAAACTGCATTGTTTACCGATGCCGACGAAGATGACGGCGGACGTGACAAGGTTATGCTTATGACAATCCATTCCGCAAAGGGACTTGAATTTGACAATGTATTCCTTATCGGTATGGAGGACGGAATTTTCCCAGGCTCACGCTCTCTTGACAATGAGGACGATATGGAGGAGGAACGCCGTCTTGCATATGTTGCGGTTACCCGTGCGAAAAAGCAGCTTTATGTGACAAGTGCAGGAAGAAGAATGATTTTCGGACAGACACAGCATAATGTCACATCACGCTTTATCCGTGAAATCGGCAAGGAGCATTACATAAAGCAGGATAACTATACAAAAAATAAGGATATGCACGACAATTCCGTAACGGAAGTGCAGTCCCTCAGCTTGCAGCAGCAGATTGCAATGGCAAAAAGACAGACTGCTGTAAAGGCAACAAATACCACATATGAGGCAGGGGAGAGAGTTTCCCATAAGATTTTCGGCGAGGGAACTATAATTTCCGCAACACCTGCGTCAAATGACTATATGCTTGAAATTGCCTTTGATAAAGTTGGCACAAAGAAGATTATGGCGAATTTTGCAAAGATTACAAAGCTTAACTAACGGAGGACATTATGAGAAAGACTAAGATTGTATGCACTATCGGACCTGCAACAGATGACGAAAATATCATGCGTGAGCTTATGCTTGCAGGTATGAACGTAGCAAGATTTAACTTTTCCCACGGCGATTATGAAACTCATGAAAAGCGTTTCCGCCAGATAGAAAAGCTTCGCAAGGAACTGGATTTACCCATTGCTACACTTCTTGACACAAAAGGTCCTGAAGTTCGTCTTGGAAAATTTGTGGATAATAAGCCTGTGGAGATTTTCGACGGCGATACTTATACTCTCACCACAAATGATGTACCATGTACAGCTGAAATCGGAAGTATAAGCTTCAAAAAGCTTCCCAGAGATGTGAGTATCGGTACAAAAATCCTCATAAATGACGGTGTGGTGGAGCTTGTTGCTGAAAAGGTAACACAGACCGATATTGTATGCCGTGTTATTCACGGAGGAGTTCTTTCAAATAATAAGGGTATCAACGTACCCGGAGTAAAGCTTTCAATGCCATACCTCAGCGAGCGTGATATGGACGACTTGGAATTCGGCTCCAAAATGGGCTTTGATTTCATTGCGGCAAGCTTTGTAAGAACAGCCGCAGATATAAATTATCTCAGAAAATTCACACGCAGCCTTGGTTGGTTTGATGTGCGTATTATTGCGAAAATCGAGAATAGCGACGGTGTTGAGAATATTGACGAAATCCTTGAAGCCGCTGACGGAATAATGGTTGCCCGTGGTGATATGGGTGTAGAAATTCCATTTGAGCAGATTCCCGCAATTCAGAAAACCCTCATTAAAAAGGGTTATCACGCAGGAAAACAGGTGGTTACAGCTACACAGATGCTTGAGTCGATGATTACAAATCCCCGTCCAACACGTGCAGAAATCACCGATGTGGCAAATGCTATTTATGACGGAACAAGTGCAATTATGCTTTCGGGAGAAACTGCCGCAGGTGCATATCCTGTTGAAGCTGTAAAGACAATGGCACTTATTGCAGAAAATACAGAAAATCACATTGACTATAAGGGACGTTTTGCGGAGCGTCGTTCTAATCCTGAGGGAAGTATTGCGGAGGCAATTGCACACGCTACAGTTACAACTGCCCATGACCTTGACGCAAGTGCAATTATAACTGTATCCCTTGGCGGTCAGACTGCAAGACTTATTTCGAAATACCGCCCATGCTGTCCTATTATCAGCTGTACAATGAGCGAGGTTGTATGCCGCCAGATGAATATGAGCTGGGGTGTAGTGCCTTATATCATTGACGAAAAGAACAGCACAGATGAGCTTTTTGCGGCAGCTGTAGAAGCGGCAGAGGAACATCGTCTTGTGGAGGACGGCGACCTTGTGGCAATTACCGCAGGCGTACCTCTTGGAGTTTCGGGAACTACAAATCTTATGAAGGTTGAAAGAATAGGAAACGGAATATAAAAAAGCTGTGCAGAATTTTCTGCACAGCTTTTTGGCTATTTATCGGTATTTTCATCAACTGCTGTAGTTTTTGTTTCAGTTGAATTTTTTGTCGGAGTTGTTTTTGTTGTGGGAGTTGGATTATTTACGGGAGCTGTTGTCTGTGGTGTGGGATTATAATTCTGATATTTCTTCATTTTGCGTTTACCGAAAAACTTCACAATTGAAACAATTGCAAAAACAAAAAGTCCGATTACAATTGCGTGAGGGAGAAGATAAATCAATGCAAAAAGCAGAGATTCCATAACGGAAAGAAATCCCTTTGCCGATGAAGAAACAGTATTTTTCAGACGTGTAAAAAATGTGTCGGGTTCTTCCTCAACAGGTTCATCTTCTACATATTCACGGACTTCGTTAATTGTGAGATGAACGTAGGAATAGGCAACATCTGTCTGAATTTCATTCATACGGGTTGTCAGCTTTGAAATTTCAATCTGAATATTTGTAAGTTCATTTTCAACGGCAATTGCAGTTGCTTTATCATCAATTTCCGCTAGCAATTCAATATATCTCTGCTCTTTAGCCTGATAAATTTCAAGAGTTGTGGATAAGTCGTTGTATTCTCTTGTGAGGTTATCTACGCTTGCTTTTTTACTTCTTAAATCGCCGAGATTTGCAATATAATCGCAGAATTCATCATAATCCTCACTTGGGACACGGAGAGTAGCGTTGTAGGTTTTCCAGCTTTTAACATCGTCGTAAACCCATTTGTCAGAGGATTTTCCGTCGGTATAGTTTTCGTGTTCGGGGAAAGCACCGTAGGTATCAAGGCTTTCTCTCAGATTATCTATAGCGGTGTCAAAGTCGAGAACGTCAACTGTCATATTGCAGGAATAGACAAGCATTTCCTTGCGGATTACCATTTTTGAAGTGTTGACAGGTTTCTCCTCGCTGCTTGAAGAATCGCCCGAAATCTCCGCAGATTCGCTTTGAACAAATTCCTCATCTTCAAAATTTTCTTGGGGAGTTTCGTAATATTCCTGTGCTGTATCGTCATATCTTATACTTTCATTTACAGAGGCTTTTTCGTTTGCACCACAGCCTGTAAAAAGAAGTGAGCTTATAAGTATGGGTATAAGTAATTTTGATTTATTTTTCATATGAATTCCCTCCTGTGAGTTATATTTGTTGTGTATATGATAGCATATTAATCCCATAAAGTCAATATAAAATGTTGTATTTTAACAAAGATGTAATTGTTATGTAATATAAATATCAAATAAATTACACAGAAATGGAAAAAATTACAGATAAACGCTATTTTTCAGCCCAGTCCAGAATAGGCTGAATATATTTTTTGTCTGAAATATCATAGGATTTTGAAATCATTTCCGCCATTACCTTTTCTTCTTCTGACTGGTCTTTTTTTGCTTTCAGAGCCGAAACAAAGGCTTTCATCATCAGTCGTGACGCTAAAGACATTTTGTCATAGTCAAAGCCGCCCTGACAATAAAAAACTGCAACATTCTTATGTTCTTCCTCGGTAAACCACGATTTCATAGCCTTTTCCAGTTCGGGATTATCATTCGGACTTCCGCCAACACAGAATACCGCAAGCTTTTTATTCTCCCAATTTTTCATTTTTCCCTTGAACCATTTGATTTTGCTGATACTTCCTGCACAAGCCCAGCCGCCGAAAATAATTCTGTCGTAATCTTTGAAATCCTTGTTTTTTACCGCTTTCAGTTCGAAACAGTCGCAGGAAAGTGCCTCGCTAATCCAACCTGCATAACGTTTTGTAAAGCCTGTCTGTGAATTGTAAATAACTGCCGTTTTACTCATTTTTATTACCTCCATATGATTTCAGATTATTTTCAATTTTTGAAATTACCGAATATGTGCTGTCGATTTCTTCATCTGAAATTCCGCTGAACAGCATATCCATAAATTCAGTTTCTTTTTTACGATATTTTTCAGCCATAGAAAATGCTTTTTCCGTCATAAAAATCTGCTGTTTCCTCTTGTCATTTTCATTCCGGGAAATCTGCAAAAATCCCTTATTTTCAAGGCTTTTCACTATCTGTTTAACATTCTGCCGTGAGCAGCCCATAGTTTTCGCTAAATCGTTCATAGTGGGCGGTTCATCGGAAAATAAATTCATACAAGCCATAAGAAAAAACTGTTTACAGGTAATTTCTTCGTAAAAGGAATCGCCTGTAGCCTGCAAGCGGTTGTGAAATGCAAAAAACAAACCGAAAAGGGCATATTTATGCTCAATCATTTCAAATACATCAGCGTTATTTATTATAATCAACTCCTAATATGCAATATATTGCATATTATATCATAAAAATTCCCTCTTGTCAATAGGGGAACAGAAAAAACCGCATAAAGCACAAGGCTTTATGCGGTTTGAAAGATTTATACTGTTTCGGGAAGCTTTGTAATAAGCTTTGCGTCATATTTCTGAATTGCAAGTCCGTCACTTGCTGTAATACCGTCACCGGTGTTAAAGCAGTCAGCGTTAGCCATTCCTTTAGCGGAAAGTTTGTATTTGTCGGAGTTGGCCATATACTGATAAATTGTAGCAGCATCGGCAATTGTAACCTTGCCGTCAACATTAGCGTCACCGCAGAGTACGTCCTCATCAACGATTGGAGCTGATGGCTCAGTATCATCGGGAGCAGTTGTAGGCTCTGTAGTGGGTGCTGTAGTAGGCTTTGTTGTGGTAGTTGTTGTAGGCTTAGTTGTAGGTACTGTTGTTACAACAGGCTTTGTAACTACGGAAGCATTTCCGTCAGCAGATGTGCCGTCAGGTTCTTCACCGTAGTAAAGTTCGCCGTTGATGTATACAGGAACATATTTTGAAACGATTCCGTTTACAGTTCCTGCTGCATCGGTTGTACCCTTAGCATTTGCAATTTCCTCATAAGAGAAATCGTTTGAAGAATCCCAGCCGCTTGCGTAGTCGGGCATTACAAGAGCAAGAAGGATTTCACACTTCTGCATACCCTCGGAAACAGGCATAACTGCACGGCCGTCGGGGAGAGTTACTTCAATGTAGTAGATATTGCCGTCATACTGGATAGGCTTTGAAATTTCAGCAGGCTTTACCCCTCTTGAAGCGTACATTGCAGACTGGTCACGGTCGCAGCGGATAACGAGATTTTCAGGATTATGACCTGCTGCAATTACTTCGCTGAGGTCCATATAGTATCTGAATGAAAGGTTATCCTGAATTCTTGCAGGCCAAGCTGAATGGTTTACAAATTTGAAGCTGATTGTAACACCTGAGGAATCGCCGCCCTTTGAAAGGCACTCGATGAAGAATTCGGGGCCGTCATGTGCCTCTGGCTGAGGGAATGTAGGATCGCCCTTGCCGCCGTACTTGTCAACCATTTTACAGAGAAGACCTGTGAAACCTGCGTTATAGTCGGTAGCAACCTCGTTGTTGATGTAGTTGTTTCTGTCGTCCTCGTAAGAACCGTCCTGATTAGGACCTCCTGCAAGGGCACCGTAGAGGACGTGTCTGTTCTGTTCGGGCATATAGATGTCATTCTTCCATGAGCCGTGAGCAGTTCTGTGGTGAGCGTTGTGAGCAGGCTTGTCACCATAGCCTACAACGAAACTCTGACCGTCGGGATTATCGCCGAGAACGTAGTTGATCTGATCCTCGTAGAACTGTTCATATGCAGATGTATCTGTATCAGCAAGAACTGTATCACAAGCAACAGCAGCAATAAATCCCGCAGCAGTTGCGTATCTTGCACAACCCCAGTTGCTGATATATGCAAGCTTGCCGTTTACCTTTTCTGTATCGTGAGTGAGATACTCAACGTGCTTTTTAACGTGATTAACATAAGTCTGGTCGCCGCTGTTGATAGCGTAAAGGAGCATACCGCCCTGCATTACGTCATCCCAGCACATACACCATGTGTATTTCAGAACATCCTGTCCAAGCTCCTTGTCAAGGTTGGGGATATAGCTTGCAGCTTTGTCAAGATATGCCTTGTCGCCTGTAGCCATATAGAGCCAGTTTGCAGCATAGAAAAGTTCATCATAGAAGTGGCTTGAACGATAGAAGCCTGATGCATTACTGTCGTTATATGTATCATTTCCGGGATTTGTAGATGCAATCTTGAAGATATTTTCAGCGTGTTCAAGATACTCAGCACGTTTGCTGTCATCAACTCTGCCGTCAAGAGCACAGTAACCTGCGGCAAGAGCAGCAGACATTCCACCGAATACAGCGGAGCATCCCTCAGAAGCCTTGTATGTCTGACGAGCCTCCTCGTAGGAAGTTCCTGAATCCTCCATACCGTACTGGTACATTTCAACAGGTCCCCACCATGTATGGTCGATAGTACCGTTACCAACCTGGAAAACGATTTCGTCGCCAAGGTCGCAGTCTACAAAGTAGTCGAGAACAAATTCAAGGTTGTTGACATAGTTCTGCATTTCGCCGCAGCTTTCAACGCCGTCGGGATACTGATAAAGTCCCCATGCAAGAACAGATGCAGTATATGCCATAGGCATATTGAATTTAACGTGGTCACCTGCATCGTACCAACCGCCCTTGATTTCGTCAATCATAGTTGAATCGGAACGCCACTCAACTCTGTTCCATTCGGGAAGTGGGCCTGCCTGCTGACACTCATAGAAGAACAGAGATTTCTGCAAAGCCTCTGCATAGTTGGGAGTGTCGGCTGCGTAAACTGACGGAATTGCGTTGCTTCCGACTGAAGCTGCCAGCATAACAGCTGACATAGCTCCTGAAATGAATTTCTTTAACATAGTAAAACTCCTCTCATAATATTTTGGATTTATCTCCTCATTTTACTATCATCTAATTTTAACATATTATTAACAGAACGTCAAGTCAAAAACTGCAATATTCGATAATTCTCACAAAATTTTTTTCATATTGATGTGTTCGCAGTATTCCTCATAGTACAAATCGCCGTAGGTAATGTAGCCCAGCTTTTCATAAAATCCCGATGCACGCAGCTGAGCACCGAGAGTTACGTATTCCGCACCGATTTCCTTAGCAAGCTTTTCTAAGACGTCCATAAGATATCGTCCAACACCATAGCGGCGGTATTTTTTCAGAACGGCAACCCGTCCTATGTGGGGAATATTATTTTCATCGAAGAAAAATCTTCCTGCGGCAATGGGAGTGGAATTGTCATAAACCACGGCATGATGAGCATATGCGTCCACCTCATCAAGGTCATAGGAAAATTCCTGTTCGTCAATAAAGACAATTCCTCTTATATCTGCGGCATGGGCGAATTCTTCCGATTCATTGCCCTTGAAAGTTTTATAATTGAGATTCATAACTTCACCTATATTATCCGTTATACGATATTTTACATTCATTTTATTATACCATATTTTTCAACATTCTGTCAACTGAAATATTGCGGTTTTTAGAGGTTTCCGTAAACAAAACAGCACATCACAACTTTATTTCCGCTGTGATGTGCTGTAATTTTTATTGCTGTATTATCCGATTACAATTTTTCTGAGTTTAATCATATCGTAAACGTCAATTCTGTTGTCGGTAATAACATCAGCCTGACTATTGTTGATATTCTTTTCAGTTCCAAGGAGGAATTTTGAAAGGAGTACAAGGTCAGCGGCAGAAATATTTCCGTCGGAGTTGACATCGCCTATAGCTCCGCCCTGTGACTGGCTGTAAACAGCTGTAATTGTCATATCGGAAGTGAGGGTGATTTCAGCTGTTGCGGAGTTAATTGTCTTGCCGTCAGATGTTTCCCAATGGGAGAACTGATAGCCTGATTCGGGTTTAGCTGTAACAGTAATTGGATAATCGGTGTAATAAGCACCTGTCCACTTGTTATCCTTGAATGTAGGAGTAATTGTGTTGAGAATTACTGTACCCTGTGCGGAATTGTTGCTGAGAGTAACATTTACCTTATTTCCTGTTAATCCGCAGGTGTTGCGAAGCTGCTGTGTAACATTCTGATTTCTGTCACGGTAGAAGGACTTAACAGCGTCAACCTCGTTGTTGAAAATTGTGGGGTTATCCTGCTGTGTAGTATTTCCGCCCCAGTTACCGCCGCCCCAGTTGCCGCCAAATCCAGGGAATCCGCCAGGATTTTGTGGGTTCTGTGGCTCTGTTGGAGTTTCTGTCTGAGTTACATTCTTAGGTTCAAAACGGTCAAGAGTATCAATCGTCATATCACGGTACTCATTTGTAAGTTCCTCAATCATTGCCATAACTCTGTCGGTGTTGAAATTCTCGTTTGCCATATCCATAAATGTAGTTGCAAACTGACGCTTGAAAGTATTATTTTTCAGGGCATTTTTGAAAAGCTCTGAGAAAAATCCTCTGTTCTGAAGCACCATATTGAAAGTATTATGTGAAGCTGTCGGACCTGAGAAACCGTAAAGACCTGTGCTGTATTCCGTATCAAAGAGGATAAAACGCCATTTTCCGTCGCCCCATTCGTTGTCGGGGTAAACAGAAGTAGCTTTCCAGATAGCGGTATTGTTGGGTGAGAAGTCCATATTTGCATAGTAGATTTCAGCACACATATAGTCGATAAATGACTGCATATCCACCTTTTCGCAAAGCTGATTATAATTCGACTCCTGTGATAAATCGTTGGAGTTGAACCAGTTCTGCAAGCTTTCCCACTCTGCAAAATCAGCCTCTGTGCCTTCTTCGAGTTCGCCGTTTTTGATTAAGCAAACATCGTTTTTGTCAATGCCGTAGTGAGCCTCAACGTAGTCATCGCTTAATTTTTCGGTGATTTCGTAATGTCCCCAGTATTCGCCGTTGATGAATACGATGCAGGGTTTCATAGCTTGTTGGAGCATATCACGGTCAGCCACAAGAGCCTGATTGAGCTTATCACGGAAACGGGTTGCACTTGCGTCATTACCGCCGTTTCTTATCATAAAGCTGTCGAATTCCTTGATTTTCTTTCCTGTGTATTCACTTCTTAAATCGCCGTCAAAGAGGTTGAAATCGAATTTTGAAACGCCGTAATCAGCACGGGCATAGATGTTGAAACTTTTCTGCATATGGCTTCTTGAAGCACCGCCGTGGATACGGATACCGATACTCTGTGTATGCTTAACCTGTCCGTCCTCGTAAATCTGCATAATTGCAGGACGCTCCCACTCTCTGCCCTTATTGGAGTAGTTTCCGGGAATCTGCCAGTCCTGAGCAAATGCACCGCCGCCGTTGGTTTTTTTCCATTCGTCATATGTAGCACCGAGAACATAAATTCCCTTGTCGTGGTCGAAAAGGTTATCCTCGTCGGTTGTAAGGGAAATTACCTTTACATTCTGATAATATGAAGCACGGTTGCCGTAGCCGATGAAATATGCGGCAGAAACAGTATCGCTGACATTTCCGTTCTGGTCGATAGCAACAGCGTTTATTACCATAGCCTTATCAACAGGCTCGGTTGGAGCAGTTACAGTGCCGCCTCTTATATCAGTTCTTGCACTGAGATAATTGGGCTGTGATGTAATATCGGAAATTGCAATAGGGGAGCTGTAACGCTGTGAACTGCTGTCGGGAACGCTGCCGTCAGTTGTATAATAAACAGTTGTACCGTCGGGAACGGTGATGTTAAGGTTAAATCCGCTGTCGTAGAATCCGCCTTCCTGTGAGAAAATCGGTTCTGCAACGTCTTTTTTCAGCACTCCGCTTTCGCTGTTTGCCGTGTTGGGGGAAATACTCATTGTAGCGAATGAATCAGAACCGTCGGGATATCTGCCGAAAGATTGGTCGCTGGCAAGAGCGGGGAATTCCACAGTATCGCAAATAGTAGAATCGGGAGCTGTGAGATAAACAGTTTCACCGCTTGTGGAAAGACCGAAAGCAGCAGTATATGCTCCGCTGATTTCAGGTATTACGGAATCGCAATAAACGATAAGTCGTTGACCTGCACCGATTGATGAACCTGCGGGGAAAGTGAACTTGAAAAGTTCGGTTTCCTTGTCGGATAATCCGAAGCCGCTTAAATCAACAGCAGATGAGCCGCTGTTGTAAATCTCAATCCAGTCATAGCATTGACCGTCGGGAGCAGTATGAGTGCTGTTTTTTGCACATATTTCGTTGATACAAAGGCTTTCACCAATGGCATTTGCATTAAAAGCATTGATAGGCATACAGGGAATTGCCAGAGCTGCCGCAATTGCCATGGAAAGGGGAGAAAGGAATTTTCTTTTTCTTGATTTCATATAAATCACTCCATATATAAAATTTGGATAATCCCCGAAGTTATTTCTATATATTAATTATAAACTGCTAAAAAAGAAAAATCAATTCAAAAAATGCTTTTATTTTTCAAAAATAAAAAAACGTGGTTATAAACAAAGGTTGCCGCATAAATATGTGCAGAATTACATTGATTTAAGGTTACTTTAAGGGTATTTCAAGGTGATATTAAACAAACTGTAAATTACATAAAATATTTAAAGCGAAACATCGTATTCCAATGCAAACAGGGGATTTTCGTGTTTAAAAAGGTTGACTAAAGGGGGAATCTGTGATATAATAAAGGCAATCCGCACAAGCTCTGTGCGGTATTGCCTTAAAAAACAAATTCCGAGGTGGGAAAATGAAAAGAACAGATTATATAGGCTGGGACGAATATTTTATGGGAATTGCCATGTTTTCGGCACAGCGAAGCAAGGACAACAACACACAGGTTGGTGCTTGTATTGTCAATGACGAAAGAAAAATTGTAGCGGTGGGATATAACGGAATGCCCACAGGCTGTAATGATGACGAAATGCCATGGGAGAGAGAGGGGGAAACCACTCTTGACACGAAATATCCCTTTGTGTGCCATGCGGAGCTTAACGCAATTCTCAACAGAAATTCCGCTAATTTAAAGGGCTGTACACTTTATGTAACCCTTTTCCCCTGCAACGAATGTGCAAAGGCAATAATTCAGTCGGGAATTAAAAAAGTGGTGTACAAGAGCAATAAATATGCCGATTCCGAAAGCACAAAAGCGTCAGCGTTTTTATTCAGAAAATGCGGTGTTGAATGTGAGGAATATATACCAACAGCGAAAAATATTACACTTGAATTATAAATAAACGACGATTTTTAGAGTTGCCCTTTATATCCTACAATTAATTTAGTAACAATAAGAACTAACGGAGAAATTATAAATGGATAAGTTAAAAAATAAAATTCCAATTATTGCAGGAATATTATTTCTTTTGGCAAATATTTTTGCTGTATTATCAGCTTGGATGTCCGATAATCACCGATATGACTTCGGAATTTCATTTTCGGCTTATGTTGGATTGAGCCATATGACTTCTGTGGTATGGTTTGTTGTAGCTGTTTTCATCATTGTGATGCTTATTTATTATTTAGTAAAAACGAAAATGAGCGTAATTAAAAAGATTGTTTATTCAGTTGTGTTACTGTGTATATTCGGAACAGCGTTTTTTCCGTATAACTTTTTCAGCGAAGCACCAACTCCTATAACTATTAATCTTCATAATTATTTTGCAATATTCCTGATGCTTGTGACTGCTGTTTCTTTTATTCTGACAGCTGTATCTTCAAAAAGTAAAAAACAGCGAATAATTTCCTTACTGTCGATATTATATGCGGTGACATTTATAGTGCTTTATTTTATGAGATTTAAACCGCTGTTTCAGACGTTTTTCATTTGGGAGAATGTTTTTATTATATTGCTTTTATTGGAAATGCAATCTGAACAATATGAGGGACACCTCTAAAAAAATCCGAAGAAGAAACGAAATCTTCTTCGGATTTTTTGTTTATCGCCATTATTACTCAAATGGGTAAACTATTCCCCAATCATTGCGGAGTTTGTCCATAAGCTCCATAATGAAAAGAGTTTCCCTGTGAGTCATTTCTGAACATTCCTTTTTGCCCTCGGAAATTGCCTTAAGTGATGCAATTACCTCGTACTCATAGCCGCTTATCTGTGGAGGAGTGGGATAATGTTTCTGTGTGCCGTCGTGGAGAATTACGTCAATTCCCTCACAATTGTTGATGTTGTGGAATTCAATTCTGCCCTTTGTGCCGTAGATTATGCCTTTTCTGTCAAGGGGACAGTAGCAGTTGCTGTGAAGTACAGCAGATTTTCCGTCTGCATATGTGAGAATTATGGAGTTATGCATATCAACGCCATATTCGTTTTTAGTGCAGTTGGATTTTATATCCGCAATATCCTCGCCAAAAGCCATAACAGCGAAATTCAGAGCGTATACACCAAGGTCAAGCAATGCACCCCCTGCAAGTTCAGGCTTTATAAGTCTTTCCATATGGGAAAGGGGGTATCCGAGATTTGCAGTAAGTGACATAATATCGCCAATAACTCCGCTTTCAATAATATCGTCAAGAGTTTTTCTCATAGGGATATATCTTGTCCAGATAGCCTCGGTGATAAATACATTTTTCTCCTTTGCGGCTTTGAAAAGTTCCTCAGCCTGCTTTTTATTTGCGGTAAATGCCTTTTCGCAGAGGATATTTCTGCCTTTTTCAATGCAGAGCATACAGTCGTCATAATGGCGGGAATGGGGAGTTGCAATGTAAATAAGGTCAAGGCGGTCATCTGCGGCAAGTTCCTCATAGCTGCCGTAATATGTGGGAATATCGTACTTTTCCGCAAACTGACGTGCCTTTTCGTCAGACCTTGAACCAATTGCAAGAATTTGTGCATTTTCCATTTTTGCTACAGTTTCAGCCATAACTCCTGCAATAATTCCTGCACCTAAAATACCGATGTTATACATTATTTCCGCTCCTTTTCTTTGAGAAATTTCTTGTAATTCTTGTTGATATATTTGCACATTGCCTTGTAATAATTTTCATCATAGGGAACAAAAAGGTATGCCTCATCGCCGAATTCCTCGCAGTTGTATTTTTCCTTGCCGAAGAAATCCATAGCCACATTATCCACATCGCCGGGGAAGCAAGGTTCGTCCTCGCCGTGATAGAAATTGTAGTAATAATCGGCAAATGCCGCACCCTCGTCATTGAGCATATCCATAAGGAATTCGCCGCCGAGGGAGTTGATTATAAACTTTCTTATATCCGTTTTTCCCTGTTTTATAGCGGCAATTTCTTCCTCGAAAAAGTCAACGAAATCATCATTGAGCATATTATGCTCCATAATCCAGCGGAAGAAAGCGGCAATATGATTTGCACCGCTTATCATAGGCGTGTCAAGCTCTTTTTTCTCAATTTTTGAGGAATGGGATTCAACGGTATCAATGACATTGCGGAAATCTTCCTCAATAACAGGTGAACGGTCAATGTCAGCTATAAAGTCGAAATCTGCATCAAATCTGTCAAGAAGCGCCCCTGAACCGTTAAGGCATTTGAATTCAAGTTCGCTGTTGTAGAGGGGGAAAACACGATAGAAGTTTATGATTTCACCGTCGGGGAGTTCGCATCTGCAAACGTCAATATCCCTTGAAGCAGGCATAATCATAACAGCGCTGAAACCTGTATTTGAGGCGAAATTTGTACCGTAATCAACGGTGTGATAACAGCCCAGCCATGATTTTTCCTTGAAGGGCAGACGGGAGAGGATTTTCAGCAGGTGCAGCGGCCAGCAGTCCTCCAGTTCATCGCCGTGAATATTCCAGTCGGGGGGCAGCATCATAACAAGTTCACAGCGGTTAAGCTTGTTATCCTCAAATTCTTCGGGAACGTCCATACTGCACGCACCCATACCTGCGGTAACAAGAGTAAGACAGCGATGTTCTACCGTAGGGGGGATAGCGTAAATATTCAGCTTTATGTCGTCTGTGTCAGTTTCCTGCAAATAATTTTCTATAACGCCGAAATTCTTTTCTATGTGATCCTCAATTTTCTGAAGATTTTCATAGGAATAGACAATCGGTTCTTTTTTTTCTTCTTTTTTCTTAGCCATTATATTTCTCCTATTTGTAAAGCAGCTTTGTCAGAAGCTCATTTGTCTTTTTTGTTTCCGCTAAAATTTGGCGGAGAAGCTCGTTTGTATCGTCAGTATTCGGCAGTATATCAGCTGTTTGGGGCTGATTTTCGGAAACTGCTGTTTTAGGTGCGGCATATGATTTTTCTACAGCAGGTGCAGTTCCCCCCGATATATTTTTCAGGAAATTTTCACGCATAGAGCAGATTTCCTTATAATCCGAACCGAGGTGGTCAAGGGTACGCTGAACTCTCGGACAAGATGTGTAAAAGATATACATAAAGTTGTCGTAGGCATTGAGGAACACCATGCAGTCTTTCTGATTGAATTCCATTTCGGGGAAATCCGAGGTGTAAACCGTTCTCAGACTTTTCATTGAAGCAAGATATGTTTCAGCTTCATCTGTAAGCTTTCCTGCACGGCGGAGTATCATTTCAGCCATTTTGCGGCATTCTTCCTCATAGGCAGGCTTTGTATCCATTGCCCACACCACAAGAGCGTCATTGATATTATTCCACAAAGAGGGAATGAGGATAATATTGGGGTTAAGCCCGTGATTGTTAAAATCCGTAGCCTCGATTATTGCGGTAATTCGCTGGGAATGTTCGATTATATTTCTGATGAATGAATCTGAATCGTATACCATAAATTTCACCTCAAAATTATATTTTCAATGTCCGAGGAAGTTTCGGCAAGAAAGTCTGCTCCCTCAGCTTCAAGTTCTGCTTTGCCACGAAATCCCCATAAACAGCCGATTGAAATAAGTCCGCAGTTTTTAGCCGTCTGAATGTCAACATTGCTGTCGCCTATCATATAAACGGTATTTTCTTTTGGAAGTTCGTTGAGGATTTCCTCAATTACAAGGGGATTGGGTTTTTTCGGACGCTCATCACAGCCGCCTAAAACCTTTGTGAACGGCACATCGGGGAGCAGCTTTTCAATGATTTTCCGTGCGGCATCCTGTGGCTTATTTGTGGCAATTGCAAGAGTTACACCGTTTGCCTCAAGGGTATCAAGAGTATTTTTTATACCCTCGTAAAGTTTTGTTTTGTCGAGATAGTGAACATTGTAATATTCAGCGAAAAGGTTATGGAGAGTTTCCGTCATATCCTTTTTATCATCGGGCAAAGCACGGTAACACAGCTTCATTGCACCATTTCCCACAAATTGCTTGTAGCTTTCAATATTGTGTTCGGGTAAGTCAAGCTGTCGGAGTCCGTAATTTACCGCATCAGCCAAATCTTCAATAGTATCTGCAATTGTACCGTCAAGGTCAAAAATAGCTGTTATCATTATATCACCTTAAATTCTTGTTGCTAAAAGTACGGAGTATTTCTGACGGAACTGCTCAAAGCGTCCCTCGTCAATAGCGTCACGGATTTTTTCTGTGAGAGTGTTGTAGAAATAGAGATTGTGCTGAACTGCAAGTCTGCCTGCAAGCTGCTCATTTGCCTTGAAAAGGTGGCGGATATATGCACGGCTGAAATTGCGGCAGGTTGGGCAGTCACATTCCTCATCAACAGGTCGTGGGTCGGTTTCATAACATTTATTGCCAAGGTGCATTATTCCGCTCCATGTGAAAACAGTTGCGTGACGGGCATTTCTGCTTGGCATTACGCAGTCGAACATATCAACGCCTCTTGCAACAGCCTCAATAATATTTGATGGAGTACCTACACCCATGAGATAACGTGGCTTATTTACAGGCATAAACGGCTCTACAACGTCAATTATTCTGTACATTTCATCGGTGGATTCACCAACTGCAAGACCGCCGATAGCGTAACCGTCAAGGTCGAGTTTTGCAATATCTTCCATATGCTTAATACGCAGGTCATCATATGTTGAACCCTGATTTATACCGAAAAGCATCTGCTTTTTGTTGATTGTATCGGGCAAGCTGTTAAGACGCTCCATTTCCTCCTTGCAGCGGTAAAGCCAGCGGGTTGTACGCTCAATTGAATCCGCTGTGTATTTGTATGTGGAGGGATTTTCAATGCACTCATCAAAAGCCATAGCAATAGTTGAACCGAGATTTGACTGAATCTGCATACTTTCCTCAGGTCCCATAAAAATTCTGTGACCGTCAATATGGGAAGCGAAATAAACGCCCTCCTCCTTTATCTTTCTCAGCTTTGCAAGGGAAAATACCTGAAATCCGCCGCTGTCTGTGAGAATAGGCTTATCCCAGTTCATAAACTTGTGAAGTCCGCCCATTTCCTTTACAATTTTATCGCCGGGGCGGAGGTGTAGGTGGTATGTGTTGCACAGTTCAACCTGTGTTTTCAGTCCTTTAAGGTCAATTGAGGATATACCGCCCTTTATTGCGGCAGAAGTTCCCACGTTCATAAAGCAGGGAGTCTGGAATGTTCCGTGAACTGTTTCTACCTGTCCACGGCGGGCTTTATTATCTGTTTTAAGTAAAGTATACATAAATTCTCCTTAATTTG
Organism: Ruminococcus sp.; assembly: GCA_045539715.1. GTDB lineage: Bacteria > Bacillota > Clostridia > Oscillospirales > Ruminococcaceae > Ruminococcus. Next base: position 43,980 of record JAZQFV010000069.1, read on the forward strand.
TATTTACAGGGGCACAGCCTGCAATGGTAATTTCCGTAAATAAACGGTTGAAAAGCAGATATGTTATTTCGGATTTTGTGAATTACTCCATATTACAAAGCTGCCAAAAATAAGTGCTGTAATTCCGAATAAACATAATGAAATTATAAGAAAAATACGTAATATTTTTCGCTGTTTTTCTTTTTCCTTGGGAGTAGTTTTAAACAGCACAAAAAAGATTATAGAAGCTGTAAGAGTAATAGGAATAAGCAAAAGATCAATTGCCATAGCGGTGCCTATTATCACATCAGTAGTGTCCGGACTCATTTTAATCATCCTTTCTTTGTGTTATATTGTGGGTATAAATTCGCTGTTTCTGCATTTCGGTATTCGTGTTTTTCATAATAACCGATTAATTCTCCTGAATCATTGCGGAGAGCTACCATATAGACATCTTTGTTTTCATGGGGATTGTGGTGAGTGAAAAATCTGTTGTTATTTTCGCTTTCCGCAAACCACTCCACAACTTTTACAATTTTTTTGTTGGAGTCATCGTTGTGACAGCAGAAAATTGATTTCCCCACAAGACTTTCACCGCCCCATTTTTCATAGCGGGAAATGGCGGTGGAGTTCATATAAACTATGTTATGCTCAATATCGCAAATTACAATTGGAGCAATATCGGATTCCGCAAGGCTTTTTAAAAAGATTGAAATATCCATATTTCCTCCTTACAGAATACACATAGAATCGCCGAAACTGAAAAATCTGTATTTTTCTTCAACGGCAGTTTTATATGCGTTCATAGTATTGTCATAGCCTGTAAATGCGGAAACAAGCATAATAAGCGTACTTTCTGGCAGGTGGAAATTTGTGATAAGTCCGTCAATGCACTTGAACTCGTACCCGGGATAAATGAAAATATCGGTATATCCCTCACGCTCGGAAATATCCCCGAAAAAGCTTGCGACGCTTTCAAGAGTACGGCAGGTTGTAGTTCCTACTGCAATAACACGTCCGCCCTCAGCTTTAGTCTGATTTATCAGGTCAGCTGTTTCTTTTGGGAGATAATAATGCTCGCTGTGCATTTTATGGTCAAGGACGTTGTCCTCCTTTACGGGACGGAATGTTCCAAGTCCGACGTGAAGCGTTACAAACGCTGTTTTAATGCCCTTTGCACGAAGTTCGTCAAGCATTTCTTCTGTGAAATGAAGTCCCGCTGTGGGAGCAGCGGCGGAGCCTGCCTCGTTGGAATAAACCGTCTGATAGCGTTCTTTATCTTCAAGTTTTTTCGTGATATATGGCGGCAGAGGCATTTGTCCCACATCTTCAAGGGCAGTAAAGAAATTGCCCTCACATTCAAACTGAACAATTCTGTTGCCGTCGTCCTTGACTTCTACAACTTCCGCAATAAGTCTGCCATTGCCAAAGGAAAATTTAGTGCCGACTTTAGCCTTTTTACCGGGACGGCATATGATTTCCCAAAGCTTATCGCCCTTTTGTTCAAGGAGCAGGAATTCGATAAATGTTTCGTTGCCGATTTTTTCACCGTAAAGTCGTGCAGGAATAACTCTCGAATCGTTCATTACAAGCAAGTCACCTTTTTTAAGGCGGCTGCATAAATTATAGAAGTGGTCGTGGGAAACTTCTCCCGAGTTCCTGTCAATGCACATCATACGTGAGGCATTTCTCGGCTCAATGGGAGTCTGAGCGATAAGTTCCTCGGGGAGGTCGTAATAAAAATCTGATTTTAAAAGCTGCATATTCAAAAAGCTCCTTCATGAATCTGAATTACAGGGCAGTTCAACATTTTTCATAGTTTTGCTCTAATAATTCAAAAAATATTTTTTTAAAAAGATATTGACATATCACCGATAACGTGATATTATAGATATTAAGGTAGAGGTGCGGTTGAGATGAGTAACCCCACGGAGGATGACCTGATCCTGTGAAGTGAGATGAAAGGCAATACCGCCGAGGAATGATATGTGGTGAATATCATTTCGGCTGTAAGTTCAACAGGCTTGCGGCTGTCATCATGTTTATGGTGGAGTGCTATCGGCATAAAAAATTATCAATGCCAATACTTCTATTATAACTCATGATGAACCGGTTTGCAACCGGTTTTCTTATTTTTTCAAAAATTTTTTTAAAAGGAGATTATTTATGAAGCAGTTTAATGTAGGTATAATCGGAGCTACAGGTATGGTTGGACAGAGATTTGCAACACTTCTCGAAAACCACCCATGGTTCAATGTAAAGGTTCTTGCAGCTTCACCAAGAAGTGCAGGCAAGACATATGAGGAGGTTGCAGGTGAGCGTTGGAAGATGGCAGTTCCCATGCCTGAGGCTATGAAGAATATGATTCTCATGGATGCAACAGCTGATATTGAGAAGATTGCTTCTATGGTTGACTTCTGTTTCTGTGCAGTTGATATGAAGAAGGACGAAATCAAGGCTCTTGAAGAAGCATACGCAAAGGCTGAGTGTCCTATCGTTTCCAACAACTCCGCACACAGATTTACAGCTGACGTTCCTATGGTAGTGCCTGAGATTAACCCTGAGCATATCGAAATCATCAAGTCACAGAGAGAGCGTCTTGGCACAAAGAGAGGATTTATTGCAGTTAAGTCCAACTGCTCAATCCAGAGCTATGTTCCTGCACTTCACCCACTCAGAAAGTTCGGTATCAAGAATGTTCTTGCTTGTACATATCAGGCAATTTCAGGAGCAGGAAAGAATTTCGAAACATGGCCTGAAATGGTTGATAACCTTATTCCTTTCATTGGCGGCGAGGAAGAAAAGTCTGAGCAGGAGCCATTAAAGGTTTGGGGTACAATCGAGAATGGCGAGATTGTAAAGGCTTCAACACCTTCAATTACAACACAGTGCCTCCGTGTACCTGTTTCAGACGGTCACACAGCAGCTGTATTTGTAAGTTTTGAGAATAAGCCCTCTAAGGAAGAAATCCTCCAGCTCTGGGCTGATTTCAAGGGCGTTCCTCAGGAACTTGAACTCCCAAGCGCTCCTAAGCAGTTTATCCACTATTTTGAGGAGGATAACCGTCCACAGGCTAAGCTTGACAGAAATCTTGAAAATGGTATGGCTGTTTCAGCAGGCAGATTAAGAGAGGATACACAGTACGATTATAAGTTTGTATGCCTTTCACACAATACATTAAGAGGTGCAGCAGGCGGTGCAGTTCTCCTTGCTGAACTTCTTGCAGCAAATGGCTACTTTGATTAATTCGTAATGGGTAGACATTAAATTGGTATTTTGTGGCGGACACGGCACAACCTGTCCCTGCAAATTCTATTAAATAATTTTTTCTTGTGCTAATGGCTAAAGGCTCTATAATTACGCATTACGAATTACGAATTACGCATTAAATGAAAGGGGTTGAGTGTATGAAGAACACTATTTTTACAGGTGCGGCTATTGCTATAATCACACCTATGAACGAGGACGGTTCTATTAATTTCAGCGTTCTCGGAGAGATGATTGATGACCAGATTGCTAACGGCACAGATGCTATCGTTATCTGCGGTACTACAGGCGAGGCTTCCACAATGTCTGATGAGGAGCATCTCGAATGTATCAGATTTGCAGTTGAAAAGACAGCAAAGAGAGTTCCCGTAATTGCAGGAACAGGCAGCAACGACACATCATATGCAATTAAGCTTTCAAAGGAAGCTGAGGAACTTGGAGCAGACGGACTTCTCCTTGTTACTCCTTACTATAACAAGACTACACAAAAGGGACTTATTGCACACTTCACAGCTATTGCAGACGCTGTAAATATTCCGATTATCCTTTACAATATCCCTGGCAGAACAGGTATGAATATGGAAGTTTCCACAATCAAGGAGCTTGCTAATCATAAGAATATCGTAGCTGTCAAGGAAGCAAGCGGAAATATCAGCTATGCCGCAAAGCTTATTGCTGAGTGCGGCGATGATATTGATGTTTACAGCGGAAACGATGATATGATTGTTCCCCTTATGTCACTTGGTGCAAAGGGCGTTATTTCCGTACTTTCACACGTAATTCCAAAGCAGACACACGATATGGTTCAGTATTGTCTTGACAATAACTATGCTGAGGCTACAAAGCTCCAGATAGATTATCTTGACCTTATCAACAATCTTTTCATTGAGGTTAATCCTATTCCTGTCAAGGAAGCAATGAATATGATGGGCGTAAATGTTGGCAAGTGCAGACTTCCTCTCGTTGATATGACAGAGGAGCATAAGGCTGCTCTCCGTGCTTCACTTGAAAAGCACAATCTTATATAAAATCCAAAGGATGTGAAATTATGACAAATGTGGCAATATGCGGTGCAAACGGCAAAATGGGCAAGACCATTTACAGCTGCATCAAGGACAGAGAGGATTGCAGAGTAGTTGCAGGAATCGACCTGTATACAGAGCAGTATGCGGATTTTCCAATCGTAGACGCTCCCTCAAAGCTCCCTGTCAAGCCCGATGTTATTATTGATTTTTCAAATCCTGCCTGCCTTGACGCACTTCTTGAATACTGCCTTTCCACAGGTACTCCCATTGTCGTAGCTTCAACAGGCTACAGCGATGAGCAGATTGCTAAGATTAAGGCTGCCGCAGAGCAGATTGCAGTATTCTTCACATTCAATATGTCGCTTGGAATAAATCTTCTTGTAAATCTTGCAAAGAAAGCGGCTGAGGTGCTTGGTGACAGATTTGATATTGAAATTGTAGAAAAGCACCACAATCAGAAAATTGACGCTCCAAGCGGTACTGCGATTATGCTTGCCAATGCCGTAAACGAAGCTTTTGACAATTCAAAGCAGTATGTTTATGACCGCCATTCACGCCGTCAGAAGCGTGAAAAGTGCGAAATCGGTATGCACGCTATCAGAGGCGGCACTATTGTGGGCGAACACGATGTAATATTCGCAGGAAATGACGAAGTTATAACATTATCCCACTCTGCGTCTTCAAAGACCGTTTTTGCGGAGGGTTCAATAAAGGCGGCTATTTTCCTCAAGGATAAACCCGCAGGACTTTACGATATGCAGGGACTTATATAAGGGAACCAAATAAGGCATAAGCAACACAAAAGAGATGAAAGGATTGATTTAAATGAGCAAAATCAGAATTGGTATCGCAGGCTATGGCAATCTGGGCAGGGGAGTAGAACTTGCCGTTGCACAGAATGATGATATGGAGCTTGTGGGTGTATTCACAAGACGTGACCCATCAACAGTATCCACAATTACAGGCGTTAAGGCTTACACTATGGACGATGCCGTAAAAATGGCAGGCGATATTGACGTAATGATTATCTGCGGCGGCAGTGCAACTGACCTTCCAAAGCAGACTCCCGAACTTGCAAAGTATTTCAATGTAATTGACAGCTTTGATACTCACGCTCGCATTCCCGAGCATTTTGCAAATGTTGACAAGGCTGCCAAGGAAAGCGGAAAGCTTGCATTTATTTCCCTCGGCTGGGATCCCGGTCTTTTCTCTCTTAACAGACTTTATGCGGAATCCATACTTCCAAAGGGCAAGACTTATACATTCTGGGGCAAGGGCGTTAGTCAGGGACATTCCGATGCTATTCGCCGTGTCGAGGGTGTAAAGCGTGGTATTCAGTATACTGTGCCGATTGAAGCTGCTATGGACGCTGTAAGAAGCGGCAGTCAGCCTGAACTTACAACTCGTCAGAAGCATCTCCGTGAGTGTTGGGTAGTTGCTGAGGAGGGTGCTGACCTTGCTAAGATTGAGGAATCAATCAAGACAATGAAGAATTACTTTGACGAATACGATACAACTGTAAACTTTATTACAGAGGAAGAATTTGACGCAGTTCACAACAAAATGCCCCACGGCGGATTTGTTATGAGAAGCGGACTTACAGGCAACGGCGAGAAAACACATCAGATGATTGAGTATTCTCTCAAGCTTGAATCAAATCCCGAATTTACAGCAAGCGTTCTCGTATGCTATGCAAGAGCAATTTCAAGACTCAGTGCAGAGGGTGCAACAGGCTGCAAAACTGCATTTGATATTGCTCCCGCTTACCTTTCACCTTTAAGCGGCGAGGAACTTCGTGCGACTCTCCTTTAATTGAAAAGTTAAAATTATGAAAAAGAGTATAGGTATTGTATTTCTTATTGTTGGAATTATAATTACAGCAGTTGGCGGTGCGATTATTTCGGGAATATTCTTTGGTGTAACTCATAACGAAAGTATTGGAATAATCGGCGGTGCTGACGGTCCTACGGCGATTTTTTTAACTTCAAAGCTTGGAATTTTTCCAATAGCTGCTGTTGCCGTGGGAATTGCAATTATTGTATTTTCTGCAATTGGCATAAAGAAAAATAAAAGTAAATAAAAGAATAATCACATCTTTTCAGCTTATAATAATGGCGAAAGGATGTGATTTTTTTATGGTTGAACAGGATACTATAAAGCTGCTCCGTGAATGTGATGCAGGCATTAAAATGGGAATTTCCGCCCTTGACGAGGTGACGGAATATGCACACAGTACAGATATGCGGAATTATCTCCGTGAGAGTACAGAGGAAAATGAAAAGCTGAAAAACGATTTGCAGGAAGTGCTTGCGGATTACAACGACAACGGCAAAGAGCCTAATCCCATTGCTTCGGGAATGTCGTGGATTAAGACAAATGTAAAGCTGAAAATGAACGAATCGGATTCCACAATTGCGGAGCTTATGACTGACGGCTGCAATATGGGTATCAAGTCCCTCAGCCGTTATATGAACCAGTATAAGGCGGCGGATGAGCGTTCAAAGGACATTGCAAAGCGGCTTATCAAAGCCGAGGAAAAGCTGTCCCAGAATATGCGGCAGTTCCTATAAAAACAAAGGCGGACAATTCAGTTTTGTCCGCCTTTTATGCTATTATAAATTATCGTGGAATGTTCTTGAAATTACGTCGTCCTGCTGTTCTTTTGTAAGCTTTACAAAGTTTACAGCATATCCCGAAACTCTCACAGTAAGCTGTGGGTATTTTTCGGGGTGAGCCTGTGCGTCAAGGAGTGTTTCTTTTGTAAAGACATTGACGTTGAGGTGGTGACCGCCTTTTTCAACGTATCCGTCAAGTAAATCAATAAGATTGTCAATCTGCTTCTGATTATCCATAATTATTCCTCCTGTTCATCGTCGATTGCATTTTCCGTAGGCTGACAGCAAGCACCTTTTCCGCAATATTCATTGCTTCTGATAACATTCAATGTCATATCTTCCTCGTCATTGACGATTACATTGATATGACCGCTGCCCTCAGACATAAGGGAATCTATAAGCTCTGCAAGCTCCTGTGGATTATTCGGATTATTCATATTATTCCTCACTTCTCAGCTTGTCAAGGTCAATATCGCCCACAAAAATCTGTGAATCCTTGCCCAGAGCGTCAGGAATAATTGAGAATGTATTTGAAATTCCGTCCTGTGCCTGTCTGAATGGAAGCTTTGCAACTGATGCAAGTGATGCCGCTGCACCGTGAGTATCTCTGCCGTGCATAGGGTTAGCACCCGGAGCAAGTGGAATACCCATTTTTCTTCCGTCAGGGGTATTTCCTGTTTTCTTGCCGTATACAACATTTGAAGTTATGGTGAGAATTGACATAGTAGGCACGCCGTCACGGTATGTGTGGTGCTTTCTGATACAGTCCATAAACTTGCGTACAACGCTGACTGCAATTTCATCAACACGGTCGTCATTATTGCCGTATTTCGGGAAATCTCCCTCAACTTCGTAATCGGTAATAATGCCGTTTTCGTCACGGATAACCTTTACCTTAGCATATTTTATAGCTGAAAGGGAGTCTGCAACAACTGAAAGTCCTGCAATTCCCGTAGCAAAATAACGCTTTACATCTCTGTCGTGGAGAGCCATCTGCAAACGCTCATAGCTGTATTTGTCGTGCATAAAATGAATAACATTAAGGGTATTTACATAAAGACCTGCAAGCCATTCCATCATAGCTACGTACTTGTCCCATACGTCCTCATAATCGAGGTAATCTCCCTCAACGGGACGGAATTTAGGGCCTACCTGCACTTTCATACGCTCGTCAATACCACCGTTTATAGCGTAAAGCAGACACTTTGCAAGGTTTGCTCTTGCACCGAAGAACTGCATTTCCTTGCCCACTCTCATAGATGATACACAGCAGGCAATTGCGTAGTCATCACCGTGGATAACACGCATCATATCGTCATTTTCATACTGAATTGAAGATGTTCTGATTGACATTTTCGCACAGTATTCCTTGAATTTTCTTGGAAGCTTTTTTGACCAGAGAACAGTCATATTTGGTTCGGGAGCAGTTCCGAGGTTGTCCAGAGTGTGGAGATAACGGAAACTGTTCTTAGTTACAAGATGATGACCGTCAACATCAACACCGCCGATTGACTCTGTAATCCATGTGGGGTCACCTGAGAAAAGTTCGTTATATTCGGGAGTACGGGCGAACTTTACAATACGGAGCTTCATAATGAAGTGGTCGATAAGTTCCTGTGCCTGTTCCTCTGTGAGTATGCCTTTTTCAAGGTCACGCTGAATGTAAATATCGAGGAATGTTGAAGTACGTCCGAGGGACATAGCCGCACCATTCTGCTCCTTTACAGCTGCAAGATAGCCGAAATAGAGCCATTGAACAGCTTCTTTTGCATTTGCGGCAGGCTTTGAAATATCAAATCCGTAGATTGCACCAAGTTCTTTAAGTTCCTCCAAAGCACGTACCTGCTCTGCAAGTTCCTCACGGAGTCGGATATTTTTTGAAGTCATACGGACAAGAGATGTGTCTATCTGATGTTTCTTGTCATTGATAAGCATATCAATTCCGTAGAGAGCAACTCGTCTGTAATCGCCTATAATACGTCCTCTGCCGTATGCGTCGGGAAGTCCCGTGATAATAGCGGATTTTCTTGCAAGACGCATTTCGGGAGTGTAAGCGTCAAATACGCCCTGATTGTGAGTTTTTCTGTATTTTGTGAAAATCTTTACGATTTCGGGATTTACCTCATAGCCGTACTGTGAGCAGGCATTCTGAGCCATACGGATTCCGCCGAAAGGCTGGAGAGAACGCTTGAAAGGCTTGTCAGTCTGGATTCCCACAATCTGCTCTAAATCCTTGTTAAGATAGCCTGCATCGTGGGAAGTGATAGTTGATACAATATCAGTATCCATATCGAGAACTCCGCCTTTTTCACGCTCCTGACGAGTAAGGTCCATAACAGTATCCCAAAGCTTTTTTGTAGCCTCGGTAGGTGGAGCGAGGAAGCTTTCGTCACCGTCATAGGGTGTATAATTTTTCTTGATAAAATCACGGACATTAATATTTGAAGACCAGCGTCCCTGATTAAAACCTTCCCATTCCATAGGATATTCGTCTACTAAATGAAGCATAGCATCAGTTCTCCTTTTCAATATTTTTCTCACTTAAATTATAACATATCGCCGATAATATGTCAATCTGATTTTCAATGTTTTTTATTGTGTTATTTTTATGTATTGATTATAAAATTATATGAAACCAATCCCTAAAACAACAGCAGTCAAATCTATTGCTCCACCATAATAAAAAGTGCCGTACCCTAAGGCACGACACTTATCCGAATTATTTTTTATTTGATTTTGCCTTTTCTTTTTTCTTTTCGGGCTGTTTTTTCTTGAAATTGAAAAGTTTTTTCGATTCTTTTTCAACAGGCTTTTCCTCAATTGCCTTAATGCCCATGGCTTCCTCTTTTTTTCCGAGATATTCAAAGAGAAGTTTGTAAACGGTAGCAGTTACGGGAACGCTTATGAGCATACCCACAATTCCGCCTAAACCGCCGCCTACTGTTACAGCTGCAAGTACCCATATTCCGGGAAGTCCGATTGAATTTCCCACAACCTTCGGGTAAACGATATTACCCTCAAGCTGCTGGAGAATAAGGAGAAATACTACGAAAATCAGTGCCTGCATTGGGTTTTCAGTGCAGATGATAAATGCGCTGATACCTGCACCGAGAAATCCTCCGACAATAGGAATAAGTGCGGTAACTCCCACAAGAACAGAACTCATAGCCGCATAGGGGAGCTGCAAAATTTTCATACCGATGAAGCAGAAGCAGCCCAGTAAAATTGCTTCGATAAACTGTCCCACAAAGAAGCTTTTGAAAGTATCATCAGCGGTTTTGCAGACTTTATTAATCTTCTGAGTTGTTGTATCCTTAAAAATGACATTTTCAAAGCGGTTGAGGTCGCAATGAATTTTATCCTTGCGGGCAAGGAGATAAATTGCAAAAATCAGGGCAATAACAACATTTGTAACCGTACCTGTAACAGTTCCCACAATTCCAACGGCAGAGGTAATAATTCCCATAACTCCGGTTTTGAGGAAACTTCCTGCCTTTTCGGTAATGCTTGCCCAGTCAAGTGATTTCACATCGAATTCATTGTAAAGAGCCATAGCCTCTTTCTGAATATCGGGATATTCTTCAAGCATTTTGAAAGCATAGTTGCTTATTTTATCGAATAACGGCGGTATTTCGTCGAAAATCAGCTTGAAAGCACCGAATAATTCGGGAATTACAATTTTCAGAATAAGTGCGATAATTGCCAATACAATGAGGAATGAAAGCACAATGCAAACAGGCCGCCGTGCTTTGATTATTCCAGTTGATTGGGTGTTGGGAAAGTATCGTTTTTCCAGTCCGCTTAAAATTATGTTGAAGATGTAAGCGATGACTGCACCGAGAATAAGCGGAAAAATCGCCCCGTAAATTACCCCTATTACATTGGCGAAAAATCCGAAGTTTTTAACTGCAAGGCATATGCCGATAATAAACAGCGATATGACCGCATAGCGTTTGATTTCCTTTTTTTCCATAAAAATCCTCCAAAAATAATCTATACGGATTTATTATAGTTCATTTATGTGTTTATATGGTGTTGAAATTGTAAATAAATTTAAAACGAAATAAAAATGTTAGCTTAAACTGTTATTGACCTTTTGTGCTTTTAGGTGTATAATAATAACATAATATTATGGTTACAGACTAAAAGGAGGCGTAAAAATGGAAAACGGAGTTTACAGAATAGGCAGGGTAATCGTAGACAAGAGCCTGCATACTCAAAGCGGAAATGAACCGTTTTTCCGATATTTCGGCAATGATGTAACATACTCAATCCGCCGCACAATATGCGACGAGGACTATCCGAGATTTGCGGAATGTCTTGAAAATGTGGAGTTCGGCACGGAGAGCAGTACGGTAATCCGTATGAGGGGAGTAAACGGTCAGCTACGCTGGGTACTGGCAACTGTACGGATTAAGGATGAAACGGCTGAACCGCTGTATATCGTGGATTTCAGCGATATTTTATCCCTTAACAGAAGTTCCACGGAAAAGGAAAGGATTGTTTCGGAATACCGCTATTTAATGAGCCTTTCCTCTGATATTGCCTTTGAGTACAGCTTTGAAACCCGTCATATCCGCATATATATGCAGGATTGCTGCCGTGAAAATGTGCTGATTGACGAGGAACTTGAACTGTGGCAGAAAAAATCAATTGATAACGGCTGGGTTTTATCCCGATATATCGACATTTTCAACAGCTTGTGCAGGGATATAAAAAACGGTATTTACCGCTTTGACTATGAACTTGAATGTTCAATCCTCACAGGTGGAAAAACCAGGGAAATGTGCCTTTTCAGGGGAATCACACGGTTTATTGACCCTAAGCAGAGAAAGGTAAGCGGACTTATTTCAGTTGTCACATCAAGGCAGAAATCCAAGGATATTAACCTTGCCCTTGAAGCAAGCAGGGATTCACTTTCGGGACTTCTGAATAAACGTGCCGTGACTTCATATGCCGAGGAATTGCTTGGGGGAATGCCATCATTCAACGTGAATTTGGTAATTGTTGATATTGATAATTTTACCGATGTTAACGCAAATTACGGTCATCTTTTCGGTGACGAGGTAGTTTATACCATTGCAGGGATAATTAAAAAAGAGCTTGGCACACGGGGAATTGCAGGACGAATAAGCGGCGGCGGATTTCTAATTGTCCTTGAAAATACCCGTGATGAGGAGGATTTGCGAGGAGTATTACGTGCAATCCGTACAAATACGGAATCCGTATTCAACGGCAGATTTGAAAATTTCCGCCTGACCTGTTCAATGGGAATTTCATCATATCCCAAGGACAGCAGGGAATTTGACGAACTGTTTATGCAGGCGGATAAAGCCCTGTATATCGCCCAGCAAAAGGGACAAAACAGGTATGTTATATACGACATTGAAAAGCACGGAGTCGTTGAACGTGACGTTGAAAATAAAATTGCGTATCTTGGCGGAAATAAGGATTCCAACGACAAGCTGACATTTGCGGCAAATCTGTCGGAAAGCCTTGTATACGGACGAATTCCCGATATTTCCGTTTTGCTGGAGCAGATACGTTCAGCCTTTGGAATTGACGATATATGCGTATTTGCAGGCAATGATATGAGCCTTATACTAAGCTGCGGAAATGCGGCGAGCAGAAATGCGTCATATCTCCTTGAAAATAATTATACGGACAGGTTTTCGGGGGACGGTATATTTGCTATTGACAATGTAAATGAGCTGGAGGGACGTGACGACAATGCCTTTTCACAGCTAACGGCGGAAAATATCGGCGGTACAGTGCAGTATCTCATAACCGATGAGAGCATTATCAAGGGCGTAATTTCGTTTTGCTATATTGGACGGTTCAAGAAGTGGTCTGTATCGGATATGAATTATTTTGCTATATTAGGTAGATTAGTAGCTTCAATCCTCAAAAAGCAGGCTTTTATCTGAGTTATTACAGTCTATTTACAAAGTTTTTAATATTTGCATATTTCATTGACGGACGTAATTTATTATGCTAAAATATAGATAATAAAGCTGACGGAGGTGCTGATGTGAAAAGGTATCTGAAATATGCGTTGCTGATTATGGTTATGCTTTTTTCGCTTATTATGGGAGGATGTCAGCCACATTACAGTATATATATCGAATATGAAAATAATTCAATCTACATGGAAGATAAAATGATTGACATTCTTATTCCTGAAAAGAAATTAAATCCTGCATATATGGAATTTAATTCCCATAACGGTCTTGTGTCAGAGGAAAGCGAAATTGTTAGATATAAAGATGAAAATGATTATAACAGTATGTTTTTTCATACCAATCTGATACAGGAATACAGCTTTTTACAAGAAAAAGCAATTTTAACTTTGAACAGCAAAAATGCTTTTTACAATATGTGTGATGATTTCGGAACATTCCGCATTGTTGTTTTTGACAAAGAGGGGAAAATACTCAATATTTCCGAAGAAATTCCCTTTAAGTCAAGTGAGGAATACTATATTGACCGAAGTATCATCTATCATCCGATGACAAACGAAATAAACCAGAGTTACAAGAATAAATACGGTGAAAATCCGATTAAGATTATAGCTCTTATGTTCGCATGGGGAATGCCGTTTGTTTCTGTAATGCTTCTGCTTGTATTTTTCTTGCCGAAGGATGTGTCGGCTGCAAGAAGTCCATTTACACTGATATTATTCGGAATACCGATTATTCCTCTTGCGATTTATCTTCTGCTAAGGTATGACAATGCTGTGAAAGCTTCAATAAGTGGAAAAGTGGCACTTGAAAACTTTTTTGATTTTGGCTCGTCATGGATATTTGCACCTTATGTTTTAGTGCCGTATATTGCCTTTGCAGGTGCAGCTTTTTTAATATATCGCAGACGAAAAAATGATAAGGAAAGTCAGAGTAGTATTTTCCCTGAAATTGAAATGAAATGAAAAATCCCCACAGCGATAATCGTTGTGGGGATAGCTTTTTAACCGAACATTTTTGCGAATACTTCGGGGAAACCGTAGCAGAGAGTACACATAATTGCAGATGCAAGGCAAAGTCCGAGGAAAATAGCAGGTACAGCCTTTTTCAGCGGAATTTTACGGAGCGCTGCAATAAGTGAGCCTGTCCAAGCACCTGTGCCTGGGAGAGGTATACCAACGAAAAACAGCAGGAACCAGAATTCGCCCTTTTCCATAGTAGAGCTTTTATTCATAGCCTTATCTTCGAGATATACAACCATTTTTGTAAGCAGAGGAACTTTGTGCTTTTTGAGAAAATCGAAAATTTTATCAATAAACAGCAAAATAAAGGGGATAGGGAGAATATTTCCCAGCATACAAACCCATATAGCCTGAATAAGTTCCATATCAAGAACACGTGCAGCGATTATACCGCCTCTCAGCTCAATAATCGGGAGAATTGATACAAGAAATGGGATAAGCCAGTCGGGGATTCCGTGTTCAGCCAACCAGCCTGTCATTGCTTCTGTAATTCCACTCATATTTATACTTCCTTTCAAATCAAACAGTAAACTTATTATTGCATATTTTTGATAAATAGTCAAGGAGTTTTAAAGCATTTGGAGAAATGTTTTATTTTTAGCACGAATTTTACAAAGTGTTGTTGCTTTCTTTGTTGAGAATAGCCATAAATTCCTCGCCTGTAATAGTTTCCTTTTCAAGGAGGAATGCTGACAATTCGTGAAGTTTATCAATGTTATCCTTGAGTATCTGCTGAGCTTTCTGATGTGCCTTGCGGACAATATCGTTTACTTCAGTATCAATTTTAGCCGCAGTTTCAGCAGAGCAAGCGAGAGATGTATCGCCGCCAAGGTACTGATTTGTCACGGTTTCAAGGGCAACCATATCGAATGTGTTGCTCATGCCGAATCGTGTTACCATTGCTCTTGCGATTTTTGTTGCCTGTTCAATGTCGTTCGACGCACCGCTTGTGCAGGTATTGAATACAAGTTCCTCAGCAGAACGTCCGCCTGTGAATGTGGCAATACGTGCGAGGGCTTCTTCCTTTGTGAGCAGGAATTTTTCGTCATCGTCAACCTGCATTGTGTAGCCTAAAGCGCCGCTTGTACGTGGAATAATGGTGATTTTATGTACAGGTGCGGAGGCTTTCTGCATAGCCGCAACAAGTGCGTGACCGATTTCGTGATAAGCAATAAGTTCCTTTTCCTTTTGGGAAATAACGGCATTTTTACGCTGATAGCCTGCAATTACAACTTCTACGCTTTCTTCAAGGTCGGATTGATTTACAAGCTTTCTGTCATTTCTTACAGCACGGAGAGCCGCCTCGTTGATGATATTTGCAAGCTCAGCACCCGACGCACCTGCTGTGGCACGGGCGATAGCGTTGTAGTCGATATTTTCCTCTGTCTTGATTTTTTTAGCGTGAACTTTCAGTATTGCCTCACGTCCGTTAAGGTCGGGGAGTTCCGCAGGGATACGTCTGTCGAATCTTCCCGGACGGAGGAGGGCAGGGTCAAGGGATTCGGGGCGGTTTGTAGCTGCAAGGATTACAACGCCCTTTTTGCCGTCAAATCCGTCCATTTCGGTGAGAAGCTGGTTAAGAGTCTGCTCACGCTCGTCATTGCCGCTGAAATTACCGTCACGCTTTTTACCGATTGTATCAACTTCGTCGATAAATACGATACAGGGAGCTTTTTCAGCTGCCTGCTTAAAGAGGTCACGAACCTTAGCCGCACCCATACCAACGAACATTTCAACGAATTCAGAACCTGAAATTGAGAAAAACGGCACTTCTGCCTCACCTGCAACAGCCTGTGCAAGGAGAGTTTTACCTGTTCCGGGAGGGCCGACAAGCAACGCACCCTTGGGGAGGTTTGCACCGATTTCAGCGTATTTTTGTGGGTTGTGGAGAAAGTCAACGATTTCCACCAATGCCTCTTTAGCCTCATCCTGACCTGCAACATCGGCAAAAGTTTTGCCTGTCTGTGCCTTTACGTAAATTTTGGCATTGCTTTTTCCGAATGACATAGCGTTTCCGCCGCCCATTCGCTTAGCCATACCTTTCATCAGAATATTCCAGAGAACGATGAAGAAAACGAGGGGGAGAACCCAGCCTACAAGGAATTCCAGAAGAATATTTCTTTCCTCAAAATTTTCCGTGAAAACAACATTTTTATCCTTGTGAAGCCGTTCAACGAGGTTAGGGTCAGACATTCTGCCTGTAACGTATACCTGTTTTTTATCATCGGTTTCAACCTTGAATTTGATTTGATTATCCTTTACCTGAACGAGGGTAATTTCCCCGTCTTCAAGCTTATCGAGGAAAAAGCTGTAATTTGTTTCCTCTACCTTTGGTTTGGTCAGCTGCGGCATAACCAGTATATTCATCAGAATAGTAAGCACAAGGCTTGAAATGATGAAAACAATAATATGCTTGCTGTAATTTTTTTCATTATTCATAAAAATCCTCCTTATCATGGACTGATAAAATTATAACATACTTTTTCGAAAATAGCAACAGGGAAATTGTGATATTTATGATAATCCTGTGAAAATAAAATGCTCCCGAGAGTGATCGGGAGCAAGTAACATTCTAACAGATTTAGGGGTTCCGTTTAATTAATAACTAATTTGAGTGAAAATCAGGATTAATAAAAATAGTTCTGGTAACCGTCACCGTAGAAACCAAAATATCCATGTCCGAATGATTCTGTTTCTGTGAAGTAAAGGTTAACTGCATCCTTAACATCCTGAGTTACGTGATGTGAATAGGTTCCAAGGTAAACATAGCTTGAAGAACCTGTGAACTGATAGGGCTGTGTAAGAACTCCAAGAATAGTATTGGGGTAGAGGGGGCTTTCAACACGATTCATAATAACCTCTACTACAAGAGCCTTATCATATGTACTAATCCAATTGCAGCCTGCTTCATGAGCAACTGCATTACATAAAATGATGTACTCCTCATCTGTGATGGGAAGTGAAACTGATTCTTCGGGAACTTCGGGAGTTACCGTTTCAGTTGAATCAGCGGGAGGAACGATTTCCTCAACAACAGGAGCGTCTGTAGGTGCCTCTGTAACAGGCTCTGTATAAGTAGGAGCCTCAGTTGTAGTGGCAATTGTTGTAGTCACAACTGTTGTGGTAGTGATTTCTGTAACGATTGGAGTTGTTACAGTAGTTGTTGGAACTGCTGTAGTTGTCGTAGTGACAGTTGTAGCAGTTGTAGGAGTTGTAGTTGCAGCAGTTGTAATTGCTGAAACTTTAGTTGTAGTTGTTGCAGCTGTTTCTGTAGTAGTAACAGTTGCAGATGTTGTTGAAGGCTTTGTAGTTCCTTCTGTTTTATTATCCTTGTTGGGTTTTGCCATTGCACTATTGAAAGAAACGCTTATAGAAGGCAGTTCTTTAAGTGCGGACGAACCATTCATTCCTGATGTTGTTACGGTGCTTGTAGCAGCCGTATAAGAGATTTTGCTTGTTGTGGTTCTGGGTGTTGTTCTGATAGAAGTTACTGCAGCTACATTTGCCAATTCTTCGCTTTGGACTTCATAAATGTTTTGAACATCATTATTCGGAGTTACTGACTTAACAATCGGTGATGTAGCAATTACACCGAAAGTTCCGCCGAATATGCAAGTGGAAACTCCTCCGATAATTAGTGCTGCAATTTTAGCTTTTCTCATCAACTCATCCTTTCCTCGAAAAGCATTCGGTTATTATACAATCCGAAAGGGACTGTATCATTGAAAGTCGATACAAACGCATCGCAATCAACTGTGATAATACTACCACATCCGAGAAAAAATAGCAACACTTTTCAAAACTTTTCCATTTTACGAACAAATAAGAAGAACGGGAAATTTTTCTTTTTGTGCAGTTTGCTCATAAATTATATGAACTAAAAATGAATACAGAATATTAATTAACACGAATTTCCGAAATTACCGATTCGAAAAGTTACAACAAGGTAACATCGAAATAATACTATCTGTAAAATTATTCGTACAATAACCCTAATAAAAAATTTATATGCTTATTTCTTAACGGTATTACGCATATTTTGGGATTTTTCAGAATACATACCGTAATAAATAAATAGCAACAGTAGGTTACAGATTGTAACCGATAACCAAGGGTATAACAGGAAAATTCGATTTTTTATTGGTCATTTTTAATAAAAACGAGAATTTTCGCAAAATACAGAGCAATTTTATTGCGAAAATGAAAACAACTGCCGAAAAAACCTGTTTTCGGCAGTTATATTTTTTAATTTATTGCATTGACTTTTGCTTTTTCTGTAGTCTTATATCATCGCCCTTGAACTCAAGACAGTTATAAATTGTGATGATTCTTGAGGCGATTTTACCGCCGTAACGTGCTGAAATGGCAGAAAAATCAAGGTTTGTATTTATAATAGTGGGAAGATTTTTCACAAGTCGGCTGTTGATAATATTGTAAATTGCTGAGTTGTAAAACTTCGATTCGAACTCAGTTCCGAGGTCGTCAAGGATAAGCAGGTCAACATCGCAGACTAAATCAAGCATCTCCGTTGATTTTTCGTGGCTGAAATGCTCCTTTTCGATGTCACGGAGGATATTCATAGTTGAATCGTAAATTACGCTGTAACCTTTTTTCAGCACTTCATTGGCAATTGCAAGGGAAATATGAGTTTTTCCAAGTCCTGTATTGCCGAAAATAAGTATACTTTCTGAATTTCTGCTGAATTGTGCGGCATAATTTTTTGTGAAACTGAGAATTCTTTCCATAGCCGCATAGTCGCCGCCCTTGTAAAAATCAAGGCTGAATGTGTTGAAACTTGAAAGGCTTAACTGGGCTTTCTGATTGAGTGCCTCTGTTGTAAGCTTAGCTGTAAGGCGGTTGAAACAGTCGCAGAAAATACCGTTGATATAGCCTGTATCGCCGCATTTCGGGCAGCTGTAATTCATAGCAAGGTAGTCGGAGGGGTAGCCGTTGGCTGAAAGAAGCTGTTCCGCAACCTCCTGTGCACCGAGATTATTTCTTTTCACCTGTTCGATTTTTTCGCTTACATCAGCACCTTTAGCCTCGCTGATAATGCGGATAAGTTCCTTTCCCGTATTGTAAAGAGCGTCGTTTATTTCCTTTATTTCGGGAATTTTCTCATTTATTTCCGCAATACGCCTGTCATTTTCGGCAATAGCCTTTGCACGACGCTGTGACAGAATGGCGTGGGCTTTATCAAAAATTTCGCTGTCCAAAAAATCACCGCCTTATACATTATTAATAAGCATTTTATATTTGTCGGGGTCGAAGCCGTCGGAAGCGGCAGGTGAACCCGATTTTCTTCTTTTGTATTCCTCCTCGGCATTTTTCACGTCGCTGACAGATGAATAGCCTGAAAGTTTCCAGGATTCGAGAATTTTATTTATGTATTCAAAGGAAACCTTGTTGATTTGCTCAACAGTTTTTTCATATGCAAGATGAATCATATCAAGGGGAAGTCTGTCAGCCTGCCATTTTGTAATCATTTTCTGCTGATTTGTGGTGGGATTCTGACGGAGTTCAAATATACGCTTGATTTCATTTGTAAAATCACGTGCCTGATTTCTGCGTTCAATCTCGGCTGTGGCAAGTTCAAGGGTAGTGATTTCATTTTCTGCCCAATCCGAGGCGATTTTCTCAATATATTTGGGATTTGTTTTGTCAGCGTCAATGCAGTATCCCAGCAATGTGAGGATTACTTCATTTCCAAGGCTGAGATAGTCTGACATCCATATTAAAGTATTCTGCATAGCAGGGGTGAGAGTTCCAAGAAGTGTTTCGGAAATTCTGAAAAGGTCGGAAATATTTTCGTTAGCCGCAAGAATATCAGCTATTTCCGAGGGGTGAAGCTGTGTAGTTTTCAGCGGAGCATTTCCAAGGGGAGCAGTTGGCTGTGCAGGTGTATCGGCAGCGATTTCCTTTACAGGCTCAATTATAGGCTGTGCAGCGGGAGCTGATACCGAAGTTGAAGCCGAAGTTGAAAGCACATTTACCTGCTGCCAGAATAAGACTGCATCTGCAACTTTTTCCGTGCCAACTCCTGTGTTGGCGGAAATTTCCTCTGCTGTGAGATTTTTTTCGCTGTGTCGGAGGAGATAAAGGAGAACCTTAATCTGACTTTCGTCGGCAATTTTAAGAAGATTATCTGCAACAATACAAGGGACACCAAACATAGTTCCCCATATTCCGCTATTTACTTTGTAATCCACGAAAAAACCTCCTTATATATTGCTTCACCAACTAATTCTTCAAGAGTTAATTTGCGGAGCAATGAAAAATCACATTTACGTAAGTAATATTTATTATATCACATTTTCACATCTTTGTCACTATGGCATTTTAGACAATCAATGATATATTTTTTTGTATAAAATTCCCCGATGAAAAAATTCATCGGGGATTATTATTTTATCCGTTCACATCAAAATATTCGCCGAAATTATTGCCGCTTACTTCAAAGGAAACATAAACCTTATCCTTTACGTTATCATCAACAAAAAATGCAATCTGTACATCAGCGGATTCGTTAGGGGCAAGAATCAAGTGGTTTTTGCCGCCCTTTTGGTCGCTGTCCATTGCCAATGAGAACCACATAGACTGTCTTTCTAAGCCAAGTATGGAATCGTAACAGGAATATTCATCCTGAACTTCCCAATTCACAATAGGCTCACCGTCCTCGATAATAAACATAGTCGGACAGATACATATATCATTTTCAATATCGGCTGTATTTGTAATTGTTACATTCATTTTAAGAATGTGCATAGGCACAACTTCTTCGGATATAATTTCATCAATCGTATTAACACCGTCACCAAGCTTAATTGTTGTACGAATGTTTTCAATGATATTTCCGTTTTCGTCCATAAGGTGGCTGAAATCGGTTTCATCTCCGCCGCTGTCTGTTGTTATTCCGTCAAAGCTGTCTGTAAGTTCAAAGCTGTTGAGAGTAACGTCATATCCGTCAATTCCGTTTCCAGTGTACGGGTTGCTTACGGTGTCACCGATAGTTCTTACATTTTCCTCATAGGCATAGAATTTTTGAGGTGAATAAGAATCGGACTGATAATTACTCTCATCAAGCCAAGGAATATAATCTCCGTGAAGCTTTTCCTCTGTGGGATAAAGAGTTATATTGTCAATGATTTTCAGCAGATCCTCATGAGAAATATCCTTAGTTATGGATATATCAAGAACATAACTTGTTCCCTCAAAGCTTACAAATACTTCTCTTGTATAAGGAATTTCATCGAAAAACACATGAGGTTCACGGTAGTTTATAAGTGCTGTTTTTCCCTCTGCTTCATAAGTTTCACATTCTGCTGAAAAGGGCAGGGACAGTTCAAGAGTCATATCATCGGGGAGCTTGTAAAACAGCGGAGAAATTCCGCCCTTAATCTCATCGCTGTCAAGGGTAAAGCCGCCCTTTTCCGTAGAGGGAACATATCCCTCAGGCACCCAGCCGAATTCATAAAACATATACTTTGGAGCCTCAGTATTTTCCGTATCAGCCACAGGTGTCTGAATTGAAATTGTATTTTCATAGTTTGCCGTTTTTTCGATTTTTGCTGTCAGCTTTTCATAGGCGAAAACCGAAAGGGGAATAGCTGCTGTAATAACCACCGCTGCCGCAATAACTGCCAATCCACGCTTTTTATTGAAAGTCTTTTTTGTCATAGTAACCCTCCTCAGCATCTGCTGCTTGTTCAGTTTGTAATGTTCGGAAAAAATATGCTCCTCATCGGAGGAAAAAGCGTCCTCAACAATTTTTTTCCATTCATTTTCATTGGGAAAATCATTTTTATTCATTGCCTGCATCTCCTCTCTGAGATATGAGTTTTTTTCTTGCCCGTTCAAATCTTTTCCGCACGTTTGATTCTGTCATATTCATTTGCTGTGCAATTTCACGCCATTGAAGCTCGTCCCTGCACCGAAGCAAAATGATTTTTCTGTCGGTTTCGTTTAGAATGTCAAGTAATCCGTCATTTTCGCCCATATTGATTTCAAATCCCGAAGCCGTGTCGGGAATTGAATTTATACTGTCGTCCATGGGCTGTAATCTGTCATAATTCCGCTTGTTTTTCCTGTAAATGTCAATGGCTGAATTTTTTATGGTTTTCACTATATAGCTTTTGGTTTTCGGGGAATTGACATCGCCGATTTTTCCGATTTTCCTTATTATATTCATAAATGCGTCAGAAACGGCATCCTCGGCATCTGAGGAATTTTTAAGAACGGAAAAAGCAATACGGTACATTGGCTGTTCGTAGATTTCATACAGCTTATTGAGTTTTTCCGTTTCAGCATTTGTCATTGCATCACCTCATTTTTGAAACGTTTCATATATTATAACGATTTATTGTTATGGTTATGTGACAATATCCTTGAAAAAAGCACAAAATTGGTGAATTTGAAATGCTTTTGAGCAATTTTTGCGTAGACAATTATTTGAAGAATTGTTACAATGTTAATAGATATATATAATGCTTACAAGCATAAATTTCAAAAGGGGGAATTCTTATGAGAATTAAATCCATTATGGCGGCGGTTTCAGCTTTGGTAATGAGCATAAGTGCGATTGCACCTGTGAGCATTAGTGCGGCTGATAACGAGTACTATCGTGACAGCTTTGAAAGCGGCGAAGGGGACTGGACAGGCAGAGGTTCTGCAACTGTATCAGCAAGCAGTTCAAAGGCTTACGACGGCAGCAGCTCACTTTTTGTTGAGGGCAGAGCCGAAAACTGGAACGGTGCGACAAAGGCACTCAGCACAGATACTTTTGTTCCCGGACAGTCTTATTCATTTAGTGTAAATGTAATGGGGCCAAATGAGGACAAGGAAAACACATTTCACCTTACATTGCAGTATAACGGAAGTGACGGAGAAGCACATTACGACAAAATAGCAAGCGGAACTGCTTACGGCGGCGAATGGATTCAGCTGTCAAATAAGAGTTTTGAAATTCCGTCGGGTGCGTCAGATTTATCAATTTATGTTGAAACTGAAAATGGTACTTCTGATTTCTATATTGATGACGCTGTAGGTGCTGCAAGCGGTACTGAAATTGTCGGTGCAGGTGAAGCAATTCCCCTTATCCGTGGTGATGTATTTAGTGACGGTGTTATTAATGTTTATGATATAATTATGGCACGAAAGGGTTATATTGACGGCTACGGCAAAGGTAAAGCTGCAAAAAATGCCGATGCCGACAACAATGGTGAAGTAGCAGTAAATGACCTCGTACTTATTGCACAGTTTGTAATGGGTCAGATATCTGAATTTCCGCAGGGTGAGCCGATTACACCTCCCGAGCCTGAAAAGACACCCTTTGACTATAATGCAAATCTCCAGTATAAGGCTGCTCCCGATAAATATATCAACGAGCCTGCAAGCCAGCAGGGCAAGATTGTGAAGGAAACATATTCAAGCATCAACGGACAAAAGAGCCTTCACGTATATCTCCCATACGGTTATGACGAGAGCAAGAAGTACAATATTTTCTACATTATGCACGGCGGCGGAGAAAATGAGAATACAATTTTCTTTGATGATAGTGCAAAGCTTGGAAATATTCTTGACCATATGATTCAGAATGGCGAACTCGAACCTATGATTGTAGTAACTCCCACATTCAACGGCGGAAACTGTACTGCACAGAATTTCTACAATGAATTCCGTCAGAGCGTAATTCCTTTTGTTGAGGGCAAATATTCCACATATGCAGAATCCACATCAGCTGAGGATATTGCGGCATCAAGAATGCACAGAGCATATGGCGGATTTTCAATGGGTGCGGTTTCAACATGGGCAGTAATGGAAAATTGTCTTGATATTGTCGGCTACTATATGCCTTTAAGCGGTGACCATTGGTCGGGTAATTCGGGAGATGACAAGGCACGTTCAATTGCAAATGCTATTGATAAATCGGGACTTAAACCAAACGAATACTATATTATGTGTGCAACAGGAAGCGATGATATTGCATATCCGAATGTTACACCGCAGATTGAAGCGATGAAGAAGTACTCACAGTTCAAATACACATCTGATTTCTCACAGGGCAACTTCTATTATATGGTAGCACCGTCACTTACACATTGGTGGGGCTATGTAAGACATTACGTTTACGATTGTCTGCCATATTTCTTCCACGAATAATAATACGATATAAATTTACCGCACAGGATATTGTTTCCTGTGCGGTTTTTGCATATGGGCATCTCTAAAAACCCCTTTTGAGAAAAAACAGCTATGCACGACATCTGCTTCGTCAACCTCCCTTGGAGTGCGACAGCACGCCTTCGGAAGGTTTCCTTGCAGCTGTCATACCTATCTGTTTTTTCTTTAATCAAACGAGTTTTTAGAGATGCCCATATAAAAGAAACGCCCTCACAAGGAGAGCGTTTCAGTCTGTTATTAATCCCAGCCGTAATTATCGTAATCGTCATATTTTCTATAATTATAATCGCTTGGAAGTAGTAAGTCAGAGATTTCCAGAGAATCAAGAAGTTCTTTGTTATCACCACGGTCAAGGAGGTAAAGGAATTCGCCATTAACTCTAAATACCGCAATTGGCATTTCGCCCCAAACCATTGATGTGCTTTTGTTGATAAGTTTGCTCATCTCATACGATACCTTAACCGTCTTTGTATCACCGTTGTAAAATATATCCATACCTGAGATAGAATCAAGAACTGTAAAATTCTCATAATAATCATAGTAATCATAGTAATAATATTCATTTTTGGTATAGTCATTTGTAAAGATTGAGTACGCTGATGAATAGAATTTAGGTGAGATTGCTATTTCTATAACACTTGGAAAATCTTCTGTTGTCAAATCACCGCAATTAATTCCAAGACTTTCAAGAATAGAGATAGTATTATCAAATGTTTCAAGAACAAAGTATTGATTGTCAATCTTTCCGCAATAATTTGCATTGAGGAGGTCATCCTCTGTCATATTCATAAGGTCCTTTTTGTATGCGTCACGGATAGAGATAAATGAGAGCTTATCTGTTTTCTTGATTTGATAATCACCTGATTTATCCATAAATTCAATTGTATGGCCGTATTCATTGTAGTATTCAATCTCATAGCGGAACATTTCCTTACATATTTGTTCAGCGTAATCATCAGAGAGGACAATTGCCTTTTTCAATTCCGCAGACATATCTGACGGAACGGAGTATTCTCTTGATATGGTAGAACCTGTGTAGGTTGAATATTGCAGGTAAATAGAGTCATCTATGACTTGGGGATGATATTTATCAAAATTAACAGTATTATATGTATATTCTTCCTGATTGAAATGGCGGTCAACTAATTCCTCGTGAAGCTTTACAGCTTCTTCAATAACCTTTTTATCACGGAAAATCATTTTTCCATAATCGGTTATACCAGTTCTTATTGCAATGCTTTCTACAGATGCTGTGGAGGGAACTTTTTTAGCAATTCCGAAGCCCTTTGTAGAACTGAAAAGACTGCATAAAACTATTACAGAAATTACAGCTGCACCAAATCCAAGACCTGCCTGCCAGAATTTCTTGAAGCCACGGCGTGTAATGACTTCCATAATGAACCATACGATACCGCAGAGAACAATACCTGCCGCAAGGAAAACGCCGAAGTTGATGAAAAGGGAGAGAACGCAGAATGTACCCATTGTCATAATTGCGTAGAAAGCAGATTTGTAAACATAGGGCTTTGAAACGTCCTCAGCCTTTCTGTGGCGGTAGAGGAGATATGCTGCAATAAGATAAAGTGCAGTTACAACAAGGGTAATTATTATCCATTTAGTGTAAAGGAATGCATTGAAAGAATCGGTATAATCTATAGAATCAGTAACAATAAAGAAGAATGAAATTGAACCTATAGGCGATGTGCTTGTGAAAATGTTGTTGTAGAAAATTGCGGATTGGTCAATACCATAAGCGTAACTCTGACAAAGTGCAACCCATACGCAGGCAATTGACGCAGGAATGAGAACATTGAAAGCGAAAATGCTGAAAATTGATTCAAAAGTATTTCCGCAGAATACAATTGCAAGAACGGTGAGTGTATAGAATTGAATAATTGCAATTAAAACAATGAATATTACTTTAAGAACGAAATCAAAATTTTTCCAGAATTCATTTAATTCAGGCACTATTGGCGTACCGATTCCCAGAATTGCAATGGAAAGGAGAATTGCACCGAATATAGGTGCGATGTACATTATGCAACCAGAGAGATAATCAGCAAAGAAACGCTGAGTACCGCTTAAAGGCAGAGCATAGTTCATATCCGTAATGGATTTTTTGTACAGGTATTTGAAATTGGTGAGAGCCAATGTTATACCTAAAAACAGAGAAATTATAAAGCACAGAACACCAACAACAGCAAAGGCTCCGCAGCCTGCTGAAATTGAATCGTATACTTCCACGCTGATAGCATCCAAATTATAATACTGAGTTTCATTATATAATGTAATAATTGCGATAACTGCTAAAGCAGGAAGTCCGAGAATTGACATTATTAAATGTACAATAAAGCTTCTCTTGTTTTCTCTGAAATTATTTTTAAAGCGTTTGCCGAAAAAACTTGGCGATTTACTTGATGTCGTTGCTGTCATATCCAAGCACCTCCAGTTCATAGATGAAAATTTCTTCAAGTGTCAATGGGATAATCTCAAAAAGAACAGGCTTTTTGGGAGCGAAATAAGCTTTCAGCACATCAGCCTCTCCCTTTGCGATAATGTAGTAGATACTCTGACTGCGTTCAAAGTGGAGAATTTCAAGTCCTGATTCTTCAAGCTGTTCCTTTGTGTATTCAACGGGATTTCCATTTTCATCAGGTGGGAATACAGCCTGAATTTTGTGGATACTTGAAGTTACATCATCAAGTTCACGGGCAAAGAGAATTTTTCCGCCGTGGAGAAGTGCGGCAGTATCGCAGACTTCGTTGATTTCACGGAGGTTGTGGGAGGAAATGACAGTTGTAAGCTGACGGTCAAGCATTGCGTCAACAAGCATTTTCTTTACGATAATTCGCATAGTTGGGTCAAGTCCGTCAAATGCCTCATCAAGGAGCAGGTAATCTGTTTTGCAGGCAAGACCGATAATAACGATAGCCTGACGCTTCATACCCTTTGAAAATTTGTTGATTTTCTTGTTAAGGGGAAGATTGATACGCTTTCTCAGTTCCTCAAATGTTTCCTCAGAGAAGTTTCTGTAGTAGCTTTTGTAGTAGTTTTTCAGTTCTTTGAGGGTAAATCCTGCGAACTGAACAGTTTCGTCATTTATAAAGAATACTTTTTCCTTGATTTCCACATTGTCATATACAGGCTTTCCGTCAATGAGAACTTCGCCCTCCTCAGGCTTGTAGATACCCGACAAAAGGCGGAGGATAGTGGATTTACCTGCACCGTTTGAGCCTAAAAGTCCGAATGCCGTACCCTTTTCGATTTTAAGGTCAACGTGGTCAAGGGCAGTATATGAGTCGAACTTTTTCAGCGTATTTTTTAATTCAATCATTTGTCTTCCTCCTTTGCGTAAATTGCGTCAATATGCTCTTTCAGCGTATCTGCGGAAACGCCACGATTTTTTGCTGAAACAGCCGCTTCGTCAAATTCATCAAGTGCTGCCTTGTGGAAAATTGTGTTATCCAGTTTGGCGACAAAACTTCCTCTGCCCGGAACGGAGTAGATAATACCACGTCTTTCAAGTTCCTGATAGGCTTTGGCAACTGTGTTGGGGTTTACCCTTGCATCCTTTGCAAGACTGCGGACGCTGGGCAATTGAGAGTTTTCTTCCAGAGTGCCTGATAGAGCGAGTTCAGTAATTTTCTGATAAATCTGCTCATAAATCGGGACTCTGCTTGTGAGGTCGATTGTAAACATAAGCTCTCCTTTCTGTCATTTGTGTACTATGATTTGTAATACAGCTATTACACTAATACTATATCACATATTTTCGCCTTTGTCAAGGGGTTTTATAAAAAAAGCTCCCGAAAATTTTTCGGAAGCTTTAATATGATATAGAATTATAATTTCCAGATGTCCTTGTTGTACTGTGCAATTGTTCTGTCGGAGGAGAAATAGCCTGCCTTAGCAATATTTACAAGCATTTTTTCTGCCCATTCAAGGGAGTTTTCATAGTCAGCGTATGTCTTTTCACGAGTTTCAACATAATCGTCAAAATCGGGGAAAGTCATAAACCAGTCCTTGCCTGTAAGTTCCTTGAAAAGTCGCTCCAAACGAACTTTATCTCCAAGCTTCATCATTTCGTCACCGATAATGAAATCAACAGCCTCTTTAATAGCCTTATTCTTTGTGTAGTAATCCTTTGAAACGTAGCTTTTCTCTTTATAGCGTTCAACGACAGTTTCGCTGTCATCGCCGAAAATGTAGATATTTTCATCGCCCACAAGCTGATGAATTTCCACATTTGCACCGTCCTCTGTGCCGAGAGTAACGGCACCGTTAAGCATGAATTTCATATTTCCTGTTCCGCTTGCCTCCTTTGAAGCGAGAGAAATCTGCTCCGAAATATCGCAGGCGGGGATAAGCTTTTCGGCAAGGGTTACATTGTAGTTTTCCACCATAATCACATTGAGATATGGCTTAACATCGTCATCTGCGGCAATAAGTTCCTGTAGGCAGAGAATGAGGTGGATAATATCCTGTGCAATGATGTATGCAGGGGCAGCCTTTGCACCGAAAATTACGGTAATAGGCGTTGTGGGGATTTTTCCTGCCTTGATTTCAAGGTATTTGTGGATTACGTAAAGTGCATTAAGCTGCTGACGTTTGTATTCGTGCAGACGTTTAATCTGAAAGTCGTAAATGGAATTTTCGTCAATTTCAAGGGTCTGCTTTTCCATAAGATAATTTTTAAGCTGAATTTTCTTTTCCTTTTTAATAGAGAGAAGCTTTTGAAGAACTTCCTTGTTGTCCTTGAAATCCAGAAGTTTTTCAAGTTCATCAGCGTCCTTTTTCCAACCGTCACCGATAAGTTCTGTGATGAAAGCGGAAAGTTCGGGATTGCTGTGCATAAGCCAGCGGCGGAAAGTTATGCCGTTAGTTTTATTGTTGAATTTTTCGGGATAAATCTCATAAAAGCTGTTAAGTTCCTCGTTTTTGAGAATTTCCGTGTGAAGCTGTGCAACACCGTTTACGCTGCTGCTGTAGTGAATGTCAATATGTGCCATATGAACTCTGTCGTCCTTGTCAATAATATGAACGGCAGGCTCATCAAACTTTCTGCGAACTTTATCATCGAGGATTTCCATAATCGGCACAAGCTGGGGAACAACCTCTTTAAGCTGTGTAATATTCCACTTTTCAAGAGCCTCCGCAAGAATAGTGTGGTTTGTATATGCACAGGTACGTGTTACAATTTCAATAGCCTCATCCAAGTCAATTCCACGCTGAACGAGAAGTCGGATAAGTTCGGGAATTATCATTGTGGGGTGAGTGTCGTTTATCTGAATTACCGCATAGTCGCAGAGGTCGTGGAGATTACAGCCCTTTGCGGTACATTCATCAAGGATAAGCTGTGCCCCTGCCGATACCATAAAATATTGCTGATAAATTCTGAGAAGTCTGCCGTCCTCATCGCTGTCATCGGGGTAGAGGAACAGGGTGAGATTTTGAGTAATTGCAGTTTTATCAAAGTCAATTCCCGATGTTACGAGGTTTTCGTTAATGCCCTCAACATCGAAAAGCCGCAGCTTATTTGAAGTGCTGTCGTAGCCTGTGACATTGATTTCATAAAGACGTGCAGCAACAACGGCATTGCCGAACATAACAGGATAAATTATATCGGTTTTGTTGAGCCAGCAGTCGTCATTCAGCCATTTATCGGGAATTGCTGTCTGTGTATTCTCCTTGAAAACCTGTCTGAAAAGTCCGAAATGATAGTTAAGACCAATTCCGTCGCCATTCAGACCGAGGGTAGCAATTGAGTCAAGGAAACAAGCCGCAAGTCTGCCAAGACCGCCGTTTCCCAGGGAAGGCTCATTTTCGATTTCCTCAATTTCGCATATATTTTTGCCCATTTCCGCAAGCTGATTTTTCACATCATCATATAAGCCGAGGTTAATGAGATTGTTTGACAAAAGCTTGCCGATAAGGAATTCAGCGGAAACGTAGTAGAGTTTCTTTTTGCTTTCGGGGGCTTTCATTTCAGCCGCAAGTCGGTTTACTTCGCATAACAATGCGGCATAAACCTCCTCATTAGTGCAGAGAGAGCCGTCTTTTCCGTATTTGTTGTATAAAATTTCATTAAGATTCATAATAAATCACTCCTTTAATGCCTTATAAAAAGGTATATACATATTATACATCAAATTTATATGAATGTCAATCAATTAAACAGAGGTATTACTATCGGATTTTTGGTTATTTTGTATAAAAATAGAACCGTGCTGCGTAAAACTGCTGAAATTACCAGTATTTTGCAGTTTATAAACTATTTCAAAAAAATCAGTCAACAATATTCAACTTGTTATCAACTGTTGACTAACAGCGAATCAACAGAGTTTTCAACACCCGAAAGTTGAAAACAGTATAAATATTTGTTACATTTGTGCAAAAGGTAGGATTTAGTTATTTTGGGTTGACTTTTGTTGAAAAAAGTATTATAATAATTACAGGGATATTATGGTTATTGTACGTACTTTTAAAAAAGTGCGTGGATATTTTATTTTTCCTCAGATGCCGTAAAAAAACACAGGCAAAAGATATAAAGAAAGAACGAGTGTGAACAAACATTCGGAGGAATACAACAAAAATGAAAAAGTTAATAATAAGACCTAAGCACCTCTTTCTGAGTATGTTGGTGTGTGTGGCTGTCGTTGTTGCATCAAATGTTGTTGTAAGAATGATGTACCCAAGGGATCTTGCATCTGTCATTGTGGAGGACGGACGATTTGTTCCACCCGGTGGCGTGAAAAAGGATCTGCCGACACTTGTAAGCGGTGAAGAAGGCGAAATTCCCTCATCTGCCGGCGCAGTTGCAGAACCGGGATGTACGTCAAAAGCGGTCACAAAGGATGATATTTTTAAGGGAAGACTTGTTCCCTATCGTGGGGATATGCAGGTTATTCCCGATGTTTCCGAAAGTAGCGTAAACCTTTCCCAGTATAGGAATGATTTTTATACAACATTAGGCGAGGATATGCCCCTTACAAAGGATGCCGCTGACGGATTCAATGATTTAATGGCTGATTACAACAAGGTTACAAAACTTGCTGATTTCGCCGTATATGGTACAATTGCTACAAATACAAGTCCGGGTTCGCCCTGTCCTATTCCTTTTTCAGAAAATAAGGCTGGAAATTCAATTGACCTTGCCGTAATGGGCTTTGGTTCAGTTCTTTCCTATGACGGTCTTGATGTTGAAAAATGGGTTGTGGATAATTGCTACAATTACGGCTATATTGTGAGATATCCGCAGAATAAGCTGGAAATCACAGGCGAGCATTATTGTCCGTGGCATATCAGATATGTGGGATTTCCCCATTCTTTTGTAATGAATGCCAATAAATGGTGCCTTGAGGAGTATATCGGATACCTCCACAGCTTTACAAGGGATAATCCGTTTTTGTGCAGCGTAAACGACAGAAATTACGAGATTTACAGCGTTCCGTCAATGGGCGATGTTACATATTTAAGTGTTCCGCTTGCAGGAAATTACGAGATTTCAGGCGACGGCTCGACTGGTTATATAATTACAATTGAAAAGTAAAATCAAGCACTCTATGAAAATAGGGTGCTTTTTGTGCGTTTGCACAAATGTGCAGGCGAAATTTGTGCAATCATACGAAATTTGCAAATTAAAAATGTTAATTTGGCGAAAACACCCCTTTAAAATCACTATTATATAGAGGGGGAAAAAACAGCACTCCTCTTGTGTATAATGTATAAATAATGCATAAAAATTTATTTAAAATCACCAAGGAGGACTTGCTATGAAAAAATTGACATCATTTCTTTGCGGATTATCAATTATCTGCACAATGACAGCCTGCACCGAAAAGCCGCAGGAATCGGAAGCTATTCCCGTTACTCCTGTTGTATCGCAGACGATTTACAAATCAGAGGAATTTCCTATGCCCGATGATTACAACGGACTGATTTCGTTGGATTATTCCGCAGAAAAGGGAACAGTGCTGATTTATTACAATGGGGATTATGAGTATCTTGCTCAGTATTACGACGAAAATCTCAATCCGACGGAAAAATTTCTACTTAGGCAGGGGAAATTAGAATACGGCACAAGAGCATATGTTGCTCCGGACAGCACAATTCATCTTGTAACTATTTATGGCGAATATGACGGAGATGCTGCCACGGATTATGAGGAATATTACGCAAACGCTGAGCCGAAAATTGAGATTTACAGCTACAATTCAAAGGGCGAAGAAATCGGGTATCTCAATGTCGAGGATATTGCCGATTCCTTTAATCTGATGAACAGCGTTACAGATATGATGTATTGCAATGAGAAATATATTCTCAATTTCTTTGACAACAAATATGTAATTGACAAAAACGGAATTATGACAGAATTTGAAGATGAAATGAATACGGTTTATGCCGTTGACACCGAGGGACGGCTTGTGGCTTCAAGGTGGGAGGATTACTGTTTTGTTGATGAAAGTCTGAAATATTCCGATAATCCCACAGAATTCGGGGAATATATACGCAGGTCGGGGGAAATCTTCACAGGTGCAGGGGATTACAGCCTTTTCGGAGTTATGCAGCGTGGAATTTACGGCATTACAGCAGACGGACAGGTTTTACAGCTTCTCGATTTTGCAGCTTCACGAATAGGCACCAATACCCTCTATGATTATGCCTATGTGGGTGAGGGGAAATTTTCGGCAATTTGTGCCGATGATATGGGAATTATTTCCCTTGTACTTATGACTGTCCGCCCCGATGACTACGTTGAAAACCGTGAAAAGGTTATTGTTGGAAATTGTAATTCGGGTTCAAATATTGACAGCCTTGTGAGCAAATTCAATAAAAAGAGCGATGAATATGAACTGGAAATAAGAGATTATGGGGCGGATTCCGATGCTCTCCGTGCTGATGTGCTGACGGATAATTCACCCGATATTTGTTATTACAGTGACCTCGATATGGTGCAGAGTTACACGAATATAGGTGCATTTGCTGATATGTACGAGCTTATGGACAAATACGGCGGATTGTCCCGTGAGGACATTATGCCAAATGTCCTTGAAGCCTACGAAACAGGGGATAAACTGCACTTTATGTCGGAGTTGTTCGGGATATACTGCAATATTGCGTGGAGTGAGATGCTTGGCAGAGAGTATAGCAACTGGACTTTGGATGAATTTTTCGAGGTTGTTGAAAATATGCCCGAAGATATGTACATAGGCGATAAATGGTCATTTTACAGCAGATATGCGATATTTTGCTATCTTTGTCATAACAATGTGGAACAATGGGTGGATTACGACACAAACACCTGTGATTTTACAGAGGAAAGCTTTATAAATGTTCTTGAATTATGCCATGATATAAAGGTTGTATTTGAGGATTTTCCAGGTATATACGATACTCTGACAGAGGAAGAACTAAGAATTATTGAAGAACAAAACACAGTTATGCTGAAAAATAAAGATGCTTTGCTGGGCAGTACTATGGGAGGTACATTAGATAGTCTGCAAGGTCCAAGATTTGCCGCAATGTACGGCTTTGAAATGGATGATATAACATTTGTGGCAACTCCTACGAAAGACGGCGGCGGAATAATTAACGGCGGCACATATTTTTCAGTTTTAAACAGCGGAAAATGCATCGAGGGTGCTTGGGATTACGTTTGCTGGGTGCTTGGCGAAAAACAGCAGGGAGAAAGAATTACGGGGTTTCCTGTTCGCAAGGATGCTTTTTATAAAATCAATGAACAGCGTCGTGCAGCATATGAAAATACTTCATCGGCGGCTACGTGGAATGGCTATCATTACGAGTATGACCCGACTATTACAGAGGAACAGTATGAGTACATCATCGGATTTATTGAAAAGTGTAACAGCCTTGGGGGATTTCGCTCAAAAGTGGGAGAAATTCTCGACGATGAATACAAAAGCTTTGCCGCAGGGGAGGTAACCGCTGAAGAATGTGCAGAGCGTATACAGAGCAGAATGGAGATTTATCTCAGCGAAAATTCATAAACAATATTAGTCAACATTTTTAAGGAGGACTTTCTATGAAAAAATTAACATCATTTCTTTGCGGATTATCAATTATCTGCACAATGACAGCCTGCACCGAAAAGCCGCAGGAATCAGAGGTTATCCCCGTAACTCCTATTGTATCGCAGACGATTTACAAATCAGAAGAATTTCCCATGCCCGATGATTACAACGGATTGATTTCCTTGGATTATTCCGCAGAAAAGGGAACTGTGCTGATTTATTACAATGGGGATTATGAGTATCTTGCTCAGTATTACGACGAAAATCTCAATCCGACGGAAAAAATTTCACTTAGGCAGGGGAAATTAGAATACGGCACAAGAGCATATGTTGCTCCTGACAGCACAATTCATCTTGTAACTATTTATGGCGAATATGACGGAGATGCTGCCACGGATTATGAGGAATATTACGCAAACGCTGAGCCGAAAATTGAGATTTACAGCTACAATTCAAAGGGCGAAGAAATCGGATATCTCAATGTTGAGGATATTGCCGATTCCTTTAATCTGATGAACAGCATTACGGATATGATTTATTGCAATGAGAAATATATTCTCAATTTCTTTGACAATAAATATGTAATTGACAAAAACGGAATTATGACAGAATTTGAAAATGAAATGAATACGGTTTATGCCGTTGACACCGAGGGGCGGCTTGTGGCTTCAAGGTGGGAGGATTACTGTTTTGTTGATGAAAGTCTGAAATATTCCGATAATCCCATAGAATTCGGGGAATATATACGCAGGTCGGGGGAAATCTTCACAGGTGCAGGGGATTACAGCCTTTTCGCAGTTATGCAGCGTGGAATTTACGGCATTACAGCAGACGGACAGGTTTTACAGCTTCTCGATTTTGCAGGCTCACGAGTAACCTCCAATACCCTCTATGATTACGCCTATGTGGGTGAGGGGAAATTTGCTGCGTTTTATTCGGGTGATATGGGAGAAACCGCAATTCTGCTTATGACTGTCCGCCCCGATGATTACGTTGAAACCCGTGAAAAAGTTGTTCTCGCCCTTGACGGTATAAATACAACAATTGACGACCTTGCAGGAACTTTCAATAAATCAAACGATGAATATGAAGTTGAAATCAGAAATTACGAATACGGCACAGATGCACTGCGAGCTGATGTGCTGTCGGATAATTCACCCGATATTTATTGTTATTCAGACCTTGATACAGTTCAGAGTTACACAAATATAGGTGCATTTGCCGATATGTACGAGCTTATGGACACCTATGGCGGATTGTCCCGTGAGGATATTATGCCAAATGTCCTTGAAGCCTATGAAACAGGCGGGAAGCTTTATTTTATGTCGAATACATTCTTTGTAAACTGCAATATAGCGTGGAGTGAGGTGCTTGGCAGAGAGTACAGCAACTGGACTCTTGACGAATTTTTTGAGGTTGTTGAAAATATGCCCGAAAATATGTATATCGGCGATAAATGGTCATTTGACAGCAGACACGGATTATTCTCCTATCTCTGTCGTAATAACGTGGAGCAATGGGTGGATTTTGACAATAACACCTGTGATTTTACCTCTGAAAGCTTTATAAAAATGCTTAAATTATGCCGTGATTTGAAACTTGTATTTGATGAAATGCCCGATTATCAGAATATGACTCAGGAAGAAACCGCTGCTTTGGAGGAAATGAATGCGGCATTGTTAAGAAATAAAGAGGCTCTGCTTGGTTGGAGTGGCGGTTCAATAGGCAATCTTAATTTTTCAATGTATGCTCAGCTTTATGGTTATGGTATGGAAGATGTGACATTAGTTGCTAATCCCACAAAAAATGGCGGAGGAACGATAAACGGCGGTGAATGTTATTCTGTTCTCAAAAGCGGAAACTGCACCGAGGGCGGCTGGGCATATATGTGCTGGCTGCTTGGTCAGCGTCAGCAGGAGGAAGTAGGTAGGTTTATGTTCCCTGTTCGCA
Organism: Ruminococcus sp.; assembly: GCA_045539715.1. Classification (GTDB taxonomy): domain Bacteria; phylum Bacillota; class Clostridia; order Oscillospirales; family Ruminococcaceae; genus Ruminococcus. The sequence continues at coordinate 80,008 of JAZQFV010000069.1, forward strand.
AGGAAACATTTTATAAATATACTGAGCAGCGTCAGAAAATGAGTGCAAACAGTAAAGGTTCCAATAGTATAAATGGTTTGAGCTATGAATATGACGGAACTATTACAGAGGAGCAGTATGAGTACATCATCGGATTTATTGAAAAGTGTAACAGCCTTGGGGGATTTCGTTCAAAAGTGGGAGAAATTCTCGACGATGAATACAAAAGCTTTGCCGCAGGGGAGGTAACTGCCGAAGAATGTGCGGAGCGTATACAGAGCAGAATGGAGATTTATCTCAGCGAGAATTCATAAATTTTAAATTCCCCGAATAAAATTTATCGGGTGATGTTATGAGAAAAATAATAGCTGTTTTTATATCATTTGTCGTATTATTGACAATGGTTAGTCCGTTGTATACTATTGCCGATGATACAACAAATTCCGCAAAAGCATATGTTCTTATGGAAGCTACCACACAGACCGTTCTGGACAGCGAAAATGCCGATTTACGGCTGAATGTGGGCTATCTGTCAAAACTTATGACAATTCTGCTCATAGCTGAGGATATTGAAACAGGAAAATATCTTATGTCAACGGAACTTACAGCGTCATCGGCGGTAACAGGCACAAAGGGTGCTGTCATATGGCTTGAAGCAGGGGATAAAATGACTGTCGAGGAACTTTTGAAAGCGGTAATTATCGGCAATGCCAATGACGCTGTAACCGTTCTTGCGGAGAAATCGGAGCAGTCAGTTGAAAATTTTGTAATGCGTATGAATACCGAGGCTTTTGACCTTGGATTGCGGAATACAGCCTTTTATTCCCCTTATGGATATTATGACGAAAGGGAATACACAACGGCTCACGATATGGCGGTGATTTGCTCAAAGCTTGCGGAATACGGTTTTCTCCGCCCGATTTTCAAAACATGGCGTGATTTTGTAAAATCGGGGCAAACTGAACTTGTAAGCGAAAATAAACTTGCCAATTCCTATGAAAGGCACGTGGGATTCAAGGCGGCACATTCCGAGGAAACGGGATATAACATAGCCGAGGGCGGTATGGACGAAGCGGGAACCTGTTATATTTCCGTTGTTCTCGGTGCAGACAGCGAGGACGAAATGTACAGACAGGCGAAAAGCCTTATACGAAGCGGTTTTACGGATTATAAAGTGACAGCTACAATGTTTCCCGATGAAATGCTTATGCCAATAAAAGTCCGTGGAGGCTGCGATTCAGCGGTGGAAATCCGCATAAGAGGGCAGAGCAGACTTGTAGTTCCAAAAGCTGTCAAGGAGCTTGGCACAGCGGTAGTTCTCCCCGAATATCTCACAGCTCCCGTGAAAAGCGGTCAGAAAATCGGTACGGCAGTTTTTTACAGCGACAAGAACTGCGTCTGTGAAATCGACATTATAACCGCTGAAAGTGTGGAAAAACTTTCCTTTGCATATGTGCTTAAAAAAACATTGTGCAATATTATGAAATAATGGGGAATGGATTTGTTGGAATTTGACAAAAGTGGTTAAAATTAACAAATTATGATTAAATCTACTTGAAAAATTTTCAAATCCGTGTTATAATTAAGAAGATAATTTTATAGTGCGGTTAGATTTGCTTTCTCGCACAATGGAGGTACAAAAAATGTCATTAAAGCTTAACACAAAATATCTTCAGGATTTTGTAAATGCCGACGAAATGGCAGGCATTAAGGCACAGGTTGAAACTGCTGCTGAGATGCTCCACAACAAAACAGGTCTTGGCAATGATTTCCTCGGCTGGGTAAATCTTCCCACAGATTACGACAAAGAGGAATTTGCTCGTATAAAGGCTGCTGCTGAGAAAATTAAGGCAAATTCTGATATTCTCATCGTTATCGGTATCGGCGGTTCATACCTCGGTGCAAGAGCTGCAATCGAGCTTCTCAAATCGCCTTTCTATAATAATATGAAGAAAGATACACCTGACATCTATTATGTTGGCAACAGCATCAATCCCACATACCTCAACGAAGTAATCGCTCTCTGCGAGGGTAAGGATTTCTCTGTAAACGTAATTTCAAAGTCAGGTACAACAACTGAGCCTGCTCTTGCTTTCAGAATCTTCAAGAAAATGGTTGAGGATAAGTACGGCAAGGAAGAAGCTAAGAACCGTATTTTCGCTACAACTGACAAGGCAAGAGGAACTCTCAAGAACCTCTCTGACGCTGAGGGTTACGAAACATTTGTAATTCCCGATGACGTTGGCGGACGTTTCTCTGTTCTTACAGCAGTTGGTCTTCTTCCTATCGCAGTTGCAGGCTGTGACATTGACGCTCTTATGAAGGGTGCTGCAAAGGCTCAGCAGGAACTCTGTGCTGACTTCGATAACAACGACTGCTACAAGTATGCTGCACTCAGAAACATCCTTTACAGAAAGGGCAAGTCTGTGGAAATGCTCGTTTCCTACGATCCAAGCTTTGTAATGATGTCAGAGTGGTACAAGCAGCTCTTCGGCGAGAGCGAAGGTAAGGATAACAAGGGTATTTTCCCTGCATCCGTTACATTCTCAACAGACCTTCACTCAATGGGACAGTACATTCAGGACGGTGCAAGAATTATGTTTGAAACCGTTGTTGATATCAAGACTCCCAAGCAGGACCTTTTCCTTGAAGCTGACGAGGAAAATCTCGACGGTCTTAACTTCCTCACAAACCAGAATATGTCCGTTGTAAACCGCAAGGCATTCGAGGGTACAGTTCTTGCTCACACAGAGGGCGGCGTTCCCAATATGATTCTTGAGCTTGCTGATACAACTGAGGAAAGCGTTGGATATATGATTTACTTCTTCGAGAAGGCTTGCGCTGTTTCAGGTTATGTTCTCGGCGTTAATCCTTTCAATCAGCCAGGTGTTGAGAGCTACAAGTCAAATATGTTCGCTCTCCTCGGCAAGCCCGGCTATGAGGGTGCAAAGGCTGAATTAGAGGCTAAATTAGGCTAAAATCGGCTGTGCAGTTTTTGCATTGCTGATTTGTGGGAGTTCCGTGAGAAATGAAAAACAATTCTTCTGCGGAAAGTTCCCGATATAAGAAACAATAAATCTCTCCGCCTTAAAGCGGGGAAAGGAGAAAAAATATGATTAAGCTTATTACAGGAAAAAAAGGTACAGGAAAAACAAAAATAATCATCGACCAGATCAACGAGGCAGTTAAATCCACAAACGGAAATATTGTTTGCATCGAAAAAGGCGATAACATCAGACGTTCTATCAGCTACAAGGTAAGATGGTGTGACGTTGAGCAGTTCGGCGTTGAGGGTATGGATTCTTTCTATGGCTTCGTAGCTGGTATGCTCGCTGGCAACTATGATATAAAGGACATTTTTGTTGACGGTATCTTCAAGATCGTTGGCAGAGATTACGAGTGCTTCGGCAAGATGCTCGAAAAGCTTGACAAGCTCACAGGTGATGATTCTGTAATTACATTTACAGTTTCTGCTGATGAGGCTGAACTTTCCGAGAACGTAAAGCAGTTCATCAAGTAATCGCTGATTTTCAATGAAATTTTTCCGTTATCTCTTGACATACGGAAAAAAATAGTGTATAATATATTTTGTAATGCTTTGAAGGATTTTTTAGTATGATAATTAATTTAAAGCAGCTTTTCAGCATCACAGGTGAGTCAAAGGATTTTGACTATGAAATCGGAAGCGAGGAACTTTCGGGAATCAAGGGCTGTAGTTTCAGTTCGCCGATTTCCGTAAAGGGCAGAATTTATAATAAGGCAGGCGTTGTCTATTTAAAGTACAACCTCTCCTTTTCTATGAACAGCCAATGTGACCGATGCCTGAAAGAAATGGATATTCCCTATTCTTTCGACTGTGACCATATTGTTGTTCCCTCTGTAAGCGGCGATAATGATGAATATATCGTGGCTGACGGTGAGAACCTTGAGCTGAATGAAATTGCAGTAACCGATATGCTGCTTCAGATACCCACAAAAACGCTTTGCAGCGAAGATTGCAAGGGTTTGTGTATGGTGTGCGGAGCTGATTTGAATGAGGGCGACTGCGAACATCAAATATCCGAGTCGTGAGACTCTTATAAGGAGGTGCCAACATGGCTGTACCAAAGAGAAAAACTTCTAAGGCAAGACGTGATAAAAGACGTTCTGCTGTTTGGAAGCTCGATACACCTGCAATGTCCAAGTGCGATAACTGCGGTGCTATTAAGGCTCCCCACAAGGTTTGCAAGAACTGTGGATTCTACAAGGGCGTTAAGGTTTTAAATCTGGATGAAGAATAATCAATTTCAGATACGAGGAGGAGAGGAGGCATAGTCTTCTCTCCTTTTTACGTTATTTACAGGAGGGTTATAATTGGTACCGATAAAATCAGTAATAAGCGGCTCTCCTGCTTCGGATTGCGGCATTGCAGAGGGCGATATTCTTGTATCCGTCAACGGCGAGATAATCAACGATGTGCTGGATTATATGTATTATTCCGCTGATGTCAATGTGGAAATCGTTGTTCTGAGAAATGGCGAGGAGATGAAATTTATCGCCCATAAGGACGAATATGACGATTTAGGACTTGAATTCGACACATTTCTTATGGACAGCAAGCGTAGATGCTCCAATAAGTGCGTTTTCTGCTTTATTGACCAGATGCCGCCGAATATGCGTGAAACCCTTTATTTCAAGGACGATGACGCAAGACTTTCTTTTTTGCAGGGAAATTATGTCACCCTTACCAATTTAAAGGACGAGGACATTGACCGCATTATAAAAATGAAGCTTAACATAAATGTTTCGGTTCATACAACAAATCCGGAACTCCGTGTTAAGATGATGGGCAACAGATTTGCAGGGGAAAAGCTGAAATATATCCGCAGACTTGCGGAAAACGGAATAAGCCTTAACTGCCAGATTGTCTGCTGTCCCGATTTGAACGATGGCGAGGAATTAAGGCGTACTCTCCGTGATTTAGGGGAACTTATGCCGAATATCAGCAGTCTTGCCGTAGTTCCCGTGGGAGTTACAAAATTCCGTGAAAATTTATTTCCCCTTAAAACCTTTGACAAGGAAAGGGCAGGGGAAACCATTGATATTATCGAGGAATTCCAGAATGAATTCCTTGAAAAATACGGCACACGTGTTGTATTTCCCTCTGATGAGTTTTTCCTTACGGCAGAACGAGAACTGCCTCAAATGGAGTATTATGAGGACTTTCCGCAATTTGAAAACGGCGTAGGAATGCTCCGTTCTCTTATTGATGAATTTGAAAATGCCCTTGAAGGGGCTGAATATGACGGCGGTGAACGACATATCACCGTGGCAACAGGTTATTGCCCTTATCCCGTGATTAAGGGACTTTGCGAAAAGGCTGAAAACAAATTCAGCGGATTAAAAATTGATGTTATGCCGATACGAAACGACTTTTTCGGCAATACTATAACTGTAACGGGACTTATAACAGCTACCGACCTTATATCTCAGCTGAAAAGCAGAGATAACGGCACAGAGCTGCTTATTTCCCAATCTATGCTTATGCAGAACAGCGATATTTTCCTTGACGATAAGACTGTATCGGATGTGGAAAATGCGCTTGATATAAAGATAAAGACAACTCAGAATGACGGCTATGACTTACTTGACGCTATTCTGGGAATATAAGGGATTGAAAGGAGATACTGATTTATGGCTTTACCTATAGTTGCAGTTGTTGGCCGTCCTAATGTGGGAAAATCAACGCTGTTCAACAAGCTTATCGGTCAGCGATTGTCTATCGTGGAGGATACTCCCGGTGTAACTCGTGACCGTATATATTCAAAATGTGAGTGGCGTGACAAGCAGTTTATGGTTGTTGATACGGGAGGTATCGAGCCTGACAGCAATGACGTAATTCTTGCACAGATGCGTCGTCAGTCACAGCTTGCAATTGACAAGGCTGATGTAATTATTCTTGTTACGGATATTCGCTGCGGAGTTACAGCCGACGACTATGCCGTTGCGGATATGCTTCAGAAAAGCGGAAAACCTGTTGTTCTCTGCGTAAATAAGGTGGACAATCTCGGTGAACCGCCGCTGGAACTTTATGAGTTCTATAACTTGGGACTGGGCGAGCCTTATCCCGTTTCCTCCGTACACGGTCACGGAACAGGTGATATGCTTGACGAGGTTTACAAGCTTCTTCCAAGCGGTGAAACAGAGGATTATGATGACGAATACATCAAGGTTGCAGTAATCGGAAAGCCCAATGCAGGTAAATCTTCACTTATCAATAAAATTGCAGGTGAGGAAAGGGTAATCGTTTCCGATATTGCAGGAACAACCCGTGATTCAACGGATACTGTCATTGAAAATGAATACGGTAAATTCGTATTCATCGACACAGCAGGAATCCGCAAAAAGTCAAAGGTAACTGAAAAAATCGAGCATTACAGCGTTCTGAGAGCATATATGGCGGTTGATCGTTCAGATGTGTGCGTAATTATGCTTGATGCTACAGAGGGCTTTACAGAGCAGGATTCCAAGGTTGCGGGATATGCCCACGAACAGGGAAAAGCCTGCGTTGTAGCCGTTAATAAGTGGGATTTGGTTGAAAAGGACGACAAGACAATGCAGGAATTCCGCACAAAGCTTGAAAATGATTTCAGCTTTATGTCCTACGTGCCTTTTGTATTTATATCCGCAAAAACAGGTCAGCGTATCAATAAGCTGTATGAGCTTATAAAATATACCAACGACCAGAACAGTATGAGAATATCAACAGGAATGTTAAACGATGTTCTTGCATATGCTACTACAAGGGTGCAGCCTCCCTCGGATAAGGGTAAGCGTCTGAAAATTTACTATATGACACAGCCCTCAACGAAGCCGCCCACCTTTGTAACATTTGTTAACAAAGCAGATCTTTTTCATTTTTCTTACAGAAGATATATTGAAAATCAGATCCGTTCAACATTCGGCTTAGAGGGAACTCCCGTCCGTTTTGTTGTACGTGAAAGAGGAGGTAACGATAAATAATGAAAGTTTTATTAGCATTGCTTATAGCCGCTGCACTTGGCTATTTCTTGGGAAGTCTTAATTTTTCCATAATCGTTGTAAAGCTTATGAAGGGCAGAGATATCAGAACAGTAGGAAGCAGAAATGCAGGCCTTACAAATACCTACCGCTGTTTCGGTCCTCAGTGTGCGGCATTAACTCTTATTGGTGACCTTGCCAAGGGTATTGTAGCTGTTCTTCTTTCACAGCTTTTTGCAAGTATGCTTAAAGTTGGGTTTGCCCCTGACAATGAAGTGAAATATATCGGCTTTGTTGCAGGATTTTTCGCAATTCTCGGTCATGTTTTCCCCATTTACTACGGTTTCAAAGGCGGAAAGGGAGTTCTTGTAGGCGTTGCGTCATTCCTCCCCATTGACCCCAGAGTATTCTTTGCACTTCTCATTGTATTTATTGTAATACTTTCAATTTCAAAATACGTTTCTGTTTCTTCCATTCTTGGAGCATTCTACTCACCTATAGCCATATTCCTTATGTCACTTTGGGTTGACGGTGAAAAATTCGGCAGAAGTCTGCTTTATCTGCTTTTGTGCTTACCTATGGCGGTAATGGTTGTATATATGCACCGTTCAAATATGGAACGCTATATGGAAGGTACTGAATCAAAGTTTACATTTAAATTCAATAAATAACATCAACTATTTTTGACGGAAAGGGTGGTATATCAATGGCGAATATAGTAATTCTCGGTTCGGGAGGATTTGGTCTTAGTCTTGCCATTACGGCTTTCAAGACAGGTAAACACGAAGTTACGGTATGGTCAAAATTTCAGGAGGAAATTGATGAAATCCGTCTGAAAGGCGAGCATATCCACAAGCTTCCGGGAGTGGCAATTCCCCCTGAAATTCATCTTACAAGCGATATTTCCTGTATAAGCGGCTGTGATATTCTCATATTCGGTATACCCTCAAGCTTCCTCCGTTCTGTTGCACAGCTTGCAAAGCCATATGTTACAAAGGATATGGTAGTTGTAAATTCAGGCAAGGGAATAGAGGAGGGCAGCTTGAAACTTCTCAGTCAGGTTATCAAGGAGGAACTTGGAACTGAAAAGCTTGTAGTTCTTTCGGGACCGTCCCATGCTGAGGAAGTTGCCCGTTCAATCCCTACAGCTATTGTAGCGGCTTCCGAGGATAAGGAGACGGCACGATATATACAGGAACAGCTGGGCAGCGATAAACTGCGAATTTATCTCAATGATGATGTAATCGGCTGTGAACTTGGGGGTGCGTTGAAAAATATCATCGCTCTTTGCTGTGGAATCTGTCTTGGAATGGGTTACGGCGATAACACAAAGGCGGCACTTATGACAAGGGGAATCCACGAGATTATGCGTCTTGGAGTTGCTGCTGGAGCTGAACCTCTGACTTTTGGTGGACTTACAGGACTTGGCGATTTGATAGTAACCTGCACAAGTCTCCACAGCAGAAATGCAAGAGCAGGAAAGCTTATCGGCGAGGGTATGGCTCCCGAGGAAGCTGTTCGTCAGGTTGGAACTGTTGAGGGCTACTGGTGCTGTCATACCGCTTATGAACTGGCAAAAAAGCTTGGTGTGGAAATGCCCATAACAGAACAGCTCAATGAGGTTCTGTTCAACGGCGGAAAAGTACAGGACGCTATGAAAAAGCTTATGTCAAGACCTATGATATACGAGCGTGAGGAACTTATCTCAGGCTAAGAGGAGGAAATTTATGACTGAAATTCGTGAGTACAGAGGACATATAAGAAACTGGAGGGAGCTTTGCACAGAGCTTGGCATTGACAGCAATCTCGACAGGGAAAGCCGTGAAAATGCGATTATAATTGCTGCCTATGAAAAATGGGGCAAGGATATGGGCGAACATCTTTACGGAATGTTTGCATTCTGCCTTTGGGACGGCGAAAAGCTTTTTGCAATGCGTGACCATTTTGGTACAAAGCCATTTTTCTATTACGTTACAGATGAGGGAAATCTTCTTTGCAGCGGTTCAATCCGCAATATTATTGCTGGGGAGGGCTTCAAAAAGGAGCTTAACAGAGATATGCTCCAGATTTATATGTCACTTACCTACGTTGGCGGAGAGGACACATTTTTCAAGGGTATGAAAAAGCTTATGCCTGGGCATTACCTTGAATTTTCCAATGGAAAGCTTGAAATCCACCGCTACTGGAAGCCTGAATTCAATCCAGACCATTCAAAGACACTTAATGACTGGGCGGATGAAATACACTCCACGCTGCTCGGCATTATGCCTGAGGTGCTTGACGAAAATGAAACGGCTGAATCATTCCTTTCAGGGGGAGTCGATTCCTCATATGTGCTGGCAGTTTCCGATGTAAAGGTAACAAATTCCTGCGGATATGATGACGAGAGATTTGACGAATCACCTCTTGCAAAACAGACAGCCGATTTGCTTGGCAGGGAAAATAACCGCTGCTGTATTACTCCCGAAATGTATTTCGGAATTGTACCATGGGTTATGGAAAATATGGAGCAGCCATTGGCAGACGCTTCGGCAGTTGCATTTGCACTTGGCTGTCGTGCTACAGCAGAGCATACAAAGATTTGTTATTCAGGCGAGGGTTCTGATGAATTTTTCGGCGGATACAATATGTACCGCAATGCTGAGAGATACGGCGAAAATCTGAAAACATTCTATGTGGGCAATACAAATATAATGAAAGAGGACGAAAAACAGCGTATCCTCAAAACCTACAATCCCGATGTTCTCCCCATAAATATTGCTAAGGATATTTATGCTGAAAATGAAAACTGTGACCCTCTTACAAAGATGTCGGATATTGACATTCGCATATGGCTTGAGGGCGACATTTATCTCAATGTTGACAAGATGAGTACAGCGGCAGGTCTTGAAGTACGTATGCCTCTCACAGACAGACGAATTTTCGATATTGCTTCACGTATGCCCTCTGAGCATAAAATCAACGAGGAGGCTAATAAAGCTGCTCTCCGTACTGCGGCTGCAAAGGTACTCCCCGAAGAAATCGCATTCCGCAAAAAGCTTGGATTTATCGTGCCTATCAGAATATGGCTTGCAGATGAGCGTTATAACGCTGATGTAAGAGCAAAATTCGACAGCGACACAGCTGCGGAATTCTTCAATGTTGAGGAAATCAAGGCAATTTTTGCTGATTATATCGGCGGAAATTCCGACAACTGGAGAAAAATCTGGACAATTTATACGTTCCTTGTATGGTACGATATTTATTTTAAAAACTGAGATTTATTGGATAATAGGGTTAAAAGCCCTATTATTCCTGTATAAAGGAGAAAAAAGATGTCAAATAAGGTAACTACACGTTTTGCACCGTCACCAACGGGATTTATGCACATAGGAAATCTGAGAACTGCTCTTTATTCCTATCTTCTTTCAAAGTCACAGGGCGGAAATTTCATTCTGCGAATTGAAGATACAGACCAGGAGCGACTTGTTGAAGGTGCTGTTGATGTAATTCTTGATACGCTGAAATCAACAGGTATCGAATATGATGAAGGACCTGCAAAGGACGGAGGTCACGGTCCTTACATTCAGAGCGAAAGACTTCCTATTTATAAGGAATATGCTGAGAAACTCATAGCTGACGGTCACGCTTATTACTGTTTCTGCTCAAAGGAGCGACTTGATTCCCTTAAAGATGAAAACGGAATCGGCGGTTATGACGGTTTCTGCCGTGATAAGAATTACACAACTGAGGACGCTGCACGTCATAAGGCTGAGGGCGGCAATGTTGTAATCCGTCAGAAAATGCCTACAGAGGGCAAGACAGCATATGTTGATGTAGTTTACGGTGAAGTTGAAATTGACAATACTGAGCTTCGTGACCAGATTCTTATCAAGGATGACGGTTATCCCACATACAACTTCTGCCACATTGTTGACGATTATCTTATGGGCGTAACTCACGTTGTAAGAGGTAACGAATATCTCACATCAACTCCAAAATACTGCCTGCTCTATGATGCATTCGGCTGGGACAGACCGACATATGTTCACCTGCCATTGCTTATGGGTAAGGACGATGAGGGCAAGGTTTCAAAGCTTTCAAAGCGGCACGGAGCAGTAAGTTTCCACGACCTTGTAAATGACGGTTATCTCCCTGAGGCAATTGTGAATTATATTGCACTTCTCGGTTGGTGTCCTAAGGATACAAATGAGGAATTTTTCACAATGGACGAACTGAAAGCCAACTTCTCTATTGAGGGATTGAGCAAATCACCTGCTGTATTCGACTATGAGAAACTGAAATGGTTCAACTCCGAATACATCAAGAAGCTTCCCGAAGATGTGTACGCTGAAAAGGTTCTGCCTATTCTTGACGGCATTTGCGAAAGCTACATCAACACAAAGAAGCTTGCAGCACTTCTCCACACAAGAATTTCTTATTTCAACGAAATCAAGGATATGATTGGATTTGTTACATCTCGTCTGCCTATGGAGGGCGATTTGTACACAAACAAGAAGAATAAGACAAATCCCGAAAACTGCAAGGAAGTTCTTGTGGATTGTCTGCCAATTCTTGAAGCAGTTGAGAATTGGGACAATGACACACTTTTTGTTGTGCTTAAAGAATATGCCGCATCCAAGGAGAAAAAGGCAGGTGCAGTTATGTGGGCAATCCGTGTAGCTGTTGGCAGACAGGCAATAACTCCCGGCGGTGCTACTGAGCTTATGGAAGTATTCGGCAAGGAAGAATCCATAGGACGTATCAAGCAGGCGATTGAGGAATTGAACTAAGGGAGCCCTTAATATAAAACGGCGGTCAGATGACCGCCGTTTGTGTTTATTCTGCAAAGAAGAAATCTTTTATTATGTTCTTCTTTTCTTTTTTACTTGTGGGATATTCTTCGATACATGTTACATATTCAGCGTTTATCGCCATAACTCTGTTGTCAGTAGTTTCAAGTATAAGTGTTTTTCCTGAAATTCCTTTAAGAGTACCTGTTTTTAAATCCTCGTTAATTGTCTTTACGTAACATTTTGTGCCAATGAATTTCTTTGCCGCTTCTAACATAAATGTGCAATCCTTTCTCTTTAGAATCTGAGTTGCTGTTATACTTCTTATTGTATTCCTTTTTCTGCTCATTGATGTCATAAATACAACAAATAACAGAAAATAAATTGGCAGAAATTTCATTTGTATTATTCCTCGTCAGCCTTTGCGAACTGTGATTCGTGACGTGTGAAGAAGTCAGTTCTTGGTGGGAGGAATTTCAGCTGATGATTTTCACCTGTGAAGTATGTGAGAGGCTCGAAAATTGTATCCCATGACCAGATTCTCTCGTCAACCTGTAAGTATTCACGCACCTTTTCAGTTCCGAATGGAGCTAATGGGTGGAGAAGTACGGCAGTTGTACGGATAATGTGGAAAAGGTTTGCAAGAGCCTGTGCTGTCTGCTCCTTATCCGATGTATCACCGTTGAGAGCCTTTGCCATATACTTACTGCCGTTTCTAATGTAGCTGTCAAGAACGTAAGTACACTGGTGGAATGCGAATTTAGCCATATAACGCTCATATTCAAGAATAGCTTTCTTAGCGTCTGCAAGAATATTTTCCTCGGGAGCAACAGCAGGAAGTATACCGTCAAATTCTTTCTGTGTTGTGTAGAAAGCAGTACGAATCATTCTGTTGTATACGTTGGAAAGGAGCAATCCGTCCTTTACTACGGGATCTGCATCATCGGGGTTAGCGTCGGGATTGAAAGGCTTAGGCATAAAGCTTACGGAACGCTGACCAAGACCAAGTCCAAGCCAATGCATACGAAGCTGTTCGGGAGTGTAGTAATCAAGAAGATCGTCAGCCATAGGAGGCTTAACCGCACCTGAACTTGAAGCCTTTTTGTCAAGGAAAAGGATGTGGTGATTTGCCACGATTATAGGCATCTGTAATTCACCGTCGGGAACATCGGCAGTCTTTACCTCTGATTCCTGCTGTGCCATCCACATTGCAGGCTCAGCAATACCATAAAAGTAAATGTTATCCTGACCGATAAACTGGTAAACTGTAGCGTCCTTGCTGCACCAGTAGTCCTTCCACTCGTCACGCTGATGACCTATGGATTCGAGATAAGTCTGAGTAAAGGAGATAGGAGCCCAGAGTGATTCAGGCCATACCCATACTGTAAGACCGTCAACTCCGTCCATAACAGGTGCAGGAACGCCCCATTCGATATTTCCTGTAAGGCGGAAAGGAACGAGGGTTTTACCTGTTCTGTAGCGGATTCCGTTTTCTGTGAGAATTCGGCATGCTGTATCGCAATCGGAAAGCTTGTCAAATTCAATTGTAAATGAGGGTTTTTTCTTTTCCTCAATGTAGTTGTGTTCGGGCATAGTTCCCTTGATTTCAAGGTATTTTTCCTCAAATTCACGCTTTACGTAAATAACAGGCTTTTTGAGGAATTCGTCAATTGTTTTCCATACAACAGGGCGTACATCCTTACGCTTTTTGAGTTCCTCAATCCAGTTTTTCATAAGTTCCTCATAGTCACGGAGCTTGAAATACCAGTTAGTAACAGGCTTCATTGAGGGAGTCTTGCCTGTGAGTGTGCTGACGGGGTTGAGAAGATTTTCAGGCATATACTGATGACCGAGGTCGCACTCGTCAGCGTATCCCTTTTCGGAAGTACATCCCTCAACAGGACATTTACCGATAACCTGTCTGCCGTTGAGGAAACAGCCTGCCTCCTCGTCATAGAACTGCATTGTTGTAATCTGGTTGAGCTGACCTTTTTTGTGGAGGGAGCTGATAAACCAGTCAGTCACTTCTGCGTGGATTTCCTTGGAGCGTCCAAGTCCGGAAGCTGCATAGAGATTGGGAGAAATTCCGTATTTACCGAGAGTAGCTTTCTGCTTGTCGTGGTTGGACTGAACGAAATCAACGAGAGAACCCTCAAATTCGCCCTTTTCAACCTTGACACGCCAGCCCTCAGCGATAGGGGAGCCGTAGCAGTCAGTACCTGTTACGAAAATTACGTTATCCTTGCCGATTCTGTCACGGAGAAAACGTGTATATGTATCGGCAAAAACGAGCATTCCGCCAACGTGACCGAAGTGAAGTTCCTTATTGCCGTAGGGCATACCGCCTGTGACAACAGCTCTTTTCGGAAACTGTGGACGTGGGATTTCAAAATTCTTTTTATTCTTATCGGACATAACAATGTTCCTTTCGTCTTTGGATTTTAACACAACTTATATTATAGCACAATAGAAGCTGTTTTGCAAGGGTTTTGTAGAAAAATGTTATGGGATAAATTTTTTAGCTTTTTCTATTGAAAATATCGGGGGAGTGTGGTATAATATGGGTAGTTAGATAGAATAAATAAGAATTTGCCGAACCTACTGTAAAACTCTGTAAAGATGAGGGAATATAAATGAATAAAGGAATTATTGAAAGTTTTGAATTCTTTGTAAAAATTATGAAAACACTCGAAAAACTTGGCGGAGATTGTTCAATTGAAGAACCAGCTACTGAAGAAGAAATAACAGAGTATGAGCTGAAACTCGGCTACACTCTTCCTGAAGATTTCAAGGACTGGCTCAGAATTACAAAAGGAATCAGTATTTCTGCCGGAACAATTTGTATCAATATTTATATGCCTGACAATGCTGAAAAGCATGTGGATGGATTTATGTCACTCGTTTTTGGTAATGACTGTGCATTCAGAACCTATTTTATCAATCTTGAAACAGGGCAGTCATATATTTATGATGATGATTTCGGAACAGAGAAATACGATTCTTTTGAGGACTTACTTGATGACATTTACTATTCCGATATTGAAGCACATCTTGATGGTAATGAAGAAACGGAAAACTGGTTAAGCGTTTATAATGAGATGTTTCTTGAAGAAAATGAGTAAAGATTGCAATTTACACAACAGAATACCATAGAAAATCTGTTTATTATTGGGATTTGTGAGTAGTCTGACAGACTGAAAAATAAGAATTAAAAAGGAGATTATTTATGGAATTGAATGTATTGATATCTCTTATTTTTGCGGTAGTATTTCTAATGATAGATATTGCAATGCTTATCAGAATGATATATCTACTAAAGAAAAGCAAGGATGATACAGTAGAAAACTTGGGGAAAAAATTAAATCCTTACTTAAATGCAACAGGAGTTGTCAGTATCTTAATGACGATTTTTATGATTATAGTTATAGTAACGAAATAAAAAAATTTAAATTTGTACAGCACAAAATCTGTCTGTATGAAATAAAATTCAGAGGATAGTAAAATGAAAAAGAACAAGTTTATCTCTTTAGCGCTGATTCCTGTCATGCTGACGATAGTTGAGCTTATTATGTGGTTTTCAAGTCTGCACTATGAGCAAGGTGCATGGATGTCAGACAACGCAAACTTTATTGCATTTCTCGCAATTATGGGATTTTACTTTCTGCCGTTTATATTGCTGATTCCGGAGATTATAGGACTTGTATTAGCAATAAAAAGGAAAAAAATCGGATTTCTAATCATTTATATTATTGAGTTGTTACTAACAACGGTATTTTGTGTGTTTTCTGTATATGAATTCAATATAGCTTTAAGCATTTAGATGTGAGAAAAATTTTGAAAAGGGGATATTTTTATGGTTTTATATCGTCCTGTAGGTAAGGCAGAATATGAGCTGATTGCACAGTTGAATTTCACAGCATATCCGCCCAGACTTCCTGAACAGCCTATTTTCTACCCTGTATTGAATGAAAGATATGCCAGAGAAATTGCAGAAAAGTGGAATCGCCGATACCCCGATTCGAAATACACAGGTTATGTAACCACATTTGAAATTGATGATTCATATATTTCTCAATTTCCTGTGCAGACAGTTGGTGCAAGGTATCATCAGGAACTTTGGATTCCAGCAGAAGAATTAGAAAATTTCAATCGGCATATTATTGGCAAGATTGAAATTATTTAGTATAGGGAATTTCTGAAAATATTTATCATGTACGAAATTCATCTCGTATTCCGGTTTTTAGAGAACCCCTTATGTGGAGTGTGGTATAATATGAGTAGTCTGACAGACTGATAAATAATAATCTAAGAGGAGTTGTAATATGCATAAAATCGAAAATGCTCAGAAAGAACTTTGTGAATACCTTATTAGCATTATGCCTGTTGAATGGAAAAAAATCTGTTTTTATTCCAAATGTACATCAGGAAGTCGGACGACGTGGATTGCGTTGGTTGAAAAAGAAACGGGAGCGATCTGCACCCAGGAATCATTTTGGAAAAGGTACTCATCTTATCCGTATGAAGAAATGGCTGCGTATGTTAAACTTAACAAACTCACTCGAAACTTATTTAACGCATACCTTGAAAAATATGGGGAAGAAAAAATATGGTGCACCTATTCCTTGACTATCGAAGATGACTATAGTTTTCATGTTGATCTTGGTTACGAGATGCCTGAAGGAAATCTTGTGGAGCAACATGACGAAGTGTACAGAAATTTCTTCAATAAGGAATATATGTATCTTGAGGGAAAATACCCTTATTAACTAATGTTCAAGTACTGCAAAATTACAGTAAGTTCCTTTTAAGGTTTGAGCAATTTGAAGAAAAGTGCTGTCTTTACGAAAAAGAACATAATGTTAATGTTATCCGTATAAACGACGGAGAAGTTCATATTTGTAAAACGTAAATTTCAATTCACACAACAGAAAATCCGCAGAAAAGGAGAGATATAGTTTATGAAATGTCAGAATGAAATTGTACTTCATAGAATGAAGCTGAAAAAATCGCCCTTTGAGAAAATTAAAAACGGCATAAAAACGGTGGAACTGCGGCTCAATGACGAAAAGCGTCAGCAGGTGAAAATAGGGGATTTTATAGAATTTTCACTTATTGATGACATTTCTCAGAAGATTACCGCAAGAGTTACGGCTTTACATCATTTTGATTCCTTTGCAAAGCTTTATGAAAATCTTCCGAAAGAAAAAATCGGCTATGCTACCGATGAAATTTTCGACCCCGACCATATGGACGAATATTATCCAAAGGAAAAGCAGGAAAAATACGGCGTATTGGGAATTGAGCTTTATATGACCGATTTGCAGAAATTCGTTGATGCACAGGATATGGGGTATGGCTTGGGTGAAACTTATGAAACTGCACTTTCGGAGATAAAAAACGGCGTAAAATTAACCCATTGGATGTGGTATATATTTCCGCAGATTAAGGGACTTGGTTTTAGCAGCATAACAGCAAAATTTTCAATCAAGGATATTGACGAGGCACGGGATTACTATGCCAACCCCATTCTCGGCAAAAGACTTGTTGAAATCTGCTCTGAGCTGATTAATCTTGAATGTGATGATGCTATGGCTGTATTCGGCAATCCCGATGCTTTCAAGCTTCGCTCTTGTATGACGCTGTTTAAATACGCAGCACCGGAACAGGAGATTTTTCAGCAGGTATTGGACAAATTCTGCATGGGAATTGAAGATGATAAGACAACAGATTTGCTTGGAATCTGAATATTTCAACATAAAAGGAAATCCTCCTATGGCGTACCATAAGAGGATTTCTTTTTACTTATCGAGATGTTTTGAAGCCTCATCAAGAAGCTCAATAATAGACAGATGCTGAGGGCAGACGCTTTCACATTGACCGCAGCCGATACAATCGTTTGCCTTGCCGCTGTTAGCTGTAAGTCCTCTGTATGCATTTCCCGAACGCCATTCCTCGCCGTAAAGCCTTATGGTGTTGAGTATGCGGAAAACCTCGGGAATATTAATTCCCGACGGGCAGCCGTCACAGCAGTAACGACAGGCAGTACAGCCGATAAGGGGTGAATTAAACATAATCTCGTTGACTTCATCAATGAGTTTTTTCTCCTCATCGGAAAGAGGTTCGAAATTTGTGAATGTATTCAGATTATCCTGCATTTGCTCGTCATTTGACATTCCTGAAAGAATTGTGATAATTCCCGGAAGTGAACCTGCAAATCGCAATGCCCATGATGCGATTGAAGCTTCAGGTCTTGCGGCTTTCAGCTTTCGTTCAAGTTCGGGTTGAAGATTTGCAAGAGTTCCGCCCTTGACGGGTTCCATAATTATCATTGGAATATTTCGTTTTGTGAGAATTTCATACAGCTTTCCCGAATAGACAATGGGGTTTTTCCAATCGGCATAATTCAGCTGAATTTGTACGAATTCAATTTCGGGATGCTTGTCAAGAACAACTTCAAGAAGTTCGGGAGTTCCGTGATATGAAAAGCCGAAGTGCTTGATCTTTCCCTGACGCTTTTTCTCAATTCCCCAGTTGAAGCAGTCGTATCTTTCATAGTCGTTGTAGTTGTTGCCGTCCTCCAATGAGTGGAGGAGATAAAAGTCGAAATAGTCAACGCCTGCACGTTCAAGCTGTTCGTTGAAAATTCTGTCCCTGTCCTCTGCTGATTTCATACACCACGCAGGGAGTTTTGTTGCAAGCTTGAAGCTTTCTCTCGGATAGCGTTTTACAAGACATTCTCTTGCGGCAACTTCCGATTTTCCGCTGTGGTAAACGTATGCAGTATCGAAATAATTCAGTCCTGCCGCCATATATTTATCAATCATACGGCAAACGTGGTCATAGTCGATTTCTCCGTCCTTTTCGGGAAGCCGCATAAGTCCGAAGCCTAATTTTGAAACATCAAAAATTTCATTTTTTTCCATAGTATCACCTGCTTTTTAATAATTCAAGTTTGTTTCTGATAGCTGTGAGGGCATCATGGGGATTGTCAATATTCATAACTGCCGATTCAATGGGGCATAATCCCGTATTGTCACGATTTTTCACAGCCTCCGTCAGAATTGCGTATGATGTGGGAATATTGTGTTTTTTCAGCGTATCAAGGGCAGGTCGGCTTATTACATTGGCATAAATTTCCTTGACTTCAAGGAGAATGTATAAATATGCCGCACCCTTTCCCACAACTTTATCAGCCGCCGAAAATCCCTGTAAATTTATTCCCTCGTCAAGCCATTTCAAAAGGGGAGCAACACCTCTCATTGTGCTTGTGTATTCCTTGAAACCGTCGCATACAACACAGGTGAAATTCCCGTCAGAAAGGGCATTTTTAGCTTTTTCAAGATTATCCATTGTCAGTTTCTGTCAGCCTTTCTCAATGGGGAAACGATAATTGGAATGAGGATAAGCTGTAAAATAATTCCCACTAAACCTGTCTTTATACTTGTAAGAATAATTTCGGGATTGATTACGGAATTGAAACAGTAGAAACCTGTGATAATCGCAATTCCACGGATTGTTCTTCCTGCAAGCTGAGTCATGAGAACCTTTGGAACATCGGACATTTCCACATTTCTGAGAACACCTGCACAAATGCCGTAAACAGCAAGCTCAATCATCATAAATGGTAACATTGCCGCCATAGGCATACCTGTGAGGGCGAAGCTGATAAGGGGACTCAGAAAACCTGCAATTCCTGCGGCATATGGCCCCATGAGAAGTCCTGCAAGGATAATGGGCAGATGCATTGGCAGCAGCATTTCGCCCAAAGCTGTGCCAACTCCCATAGAGCCGCCCAGTAAATGTACAAGCTGTGGGAGTGCCACAGCTGAAAGCATAGCCAAAATTGCACCTGCTGTCTGTGCTTTCAGGGATAATGTTTGTTTTGTAGTTGATGTAGTCATTTTCAGACCTCCTTTTTTATACTGGTTAAATTATAACATATTTTAAATGAAATGTAAATGGATTTTTGAATAAAAGTTCGAATATGTAGGAAATTGATGTTGATTTTTCATCTGACGAATTGTTAAAATAAAAAAATAACTTTATTTCCTTGACTTATTATTTAATATATGTTACTATCATATCAAGGGCATCTCTAAAAAGGGGTTTTTAGAGATGCCCTTAAATAGCAAAGCTTTTTTAAAGTTTATACAAGAGATTGAAAAGACCGTTGGTGACGGCAGATGTGGCGGTAGATTGATTCTACTGCTTTTTTATCGAAAGGAATTATATTATGAAACTTAATCCGATTATTATTTCTCTCCTTGATACCGATTTATACAAGTTCAATATGAATCAGGTGATTTTCCATAAGCATACTGACATTTGCGGACAGTATTATTTCAAGTGCCGCAGTAAGGATGCCGTTTTTACAGCGGAAATGGCAGAGGAAATAAATGAACAGATTGACCACCTATGCAGCCTTACATTCAAAAAAGAGGAACTTAATTATCTCCGTTCAATCCGTTTTATCAAGAATGATTATGTGGAATTTCTTCGTTTGTGGAAGCCTATCCGTGATTATGTCAACGCATATCTTGACGAAAACGGTGAACTGCAAATCGTAGTTGACGGCCCTATTTTCTCAGCAATGCAGTTTGAAATTTACCTTCTGGAAATTGTAAACGAGGTTTATTTCAGAATGAATTATGATTATGATAAGCTGAAAAAATCCGCAGAGGAGCGTCTTGAAAAGAAGATACAGGCTTTGAATGACGGTACGTATACATTCAAATTTGCGGAATTCGGCTGCCGCAGACGACTTTCAAGAGAGTGGCAGGAAGTTGTTGTAAAGCGTTTTGCAACTGAAACCGACAAGTGCGTGGGAACTTCAAATGTTTACCTTGCAATGAAGTACAACATAACTCCCATTGGCACGTATGCTCATGAGTTTGTGCAGATGTATCAGGGAATTGACTCAATTCCGCTGGCATATACAAATCACTACGCTATGCAGGATTGGTATGATGAATACAAGGGCGATAACGGTACAGCCTTGACAGATACAATAACCACTGACCTGTTTTTACTTGACTTCAACCGTTCTATGGTAAACAATTACACAGGAGTTCGTCACGACAGCGGTGACCCCTTTGCATGGGGTGACAAGATGATTGCACATTACAAGAAATATGGAGTTGACCCAAAAACAAAGCTGCTTTTATTCAGCGACAGCCTTGATTTTGACCGTGCCCAGAAGTTGTATGATTATTTCTGTGATAAGACTAAGGTTTCCTTTGGAATTGGCACATTCTGCTCCAACGATACAGAAGAAAAGGCATTGAATATAGTTGTAAAGCTGCAATTTGTAAACGGCAGACCTGTTGCAAAGCTATCTGATGATTGCGGAAAATCTATGTGCCGTGATGACGAATATCTTGAATATCTTCGCCGTGCCGTTGATTTCAGACTTAAAAGAGAAGCTGAATAAAACTCATTCTGCGGCATTGCATTTGAAAGCATAAAAAGTCGGGCAAATATTCAAAATCAATGTTATAATATAATTACAGCAGCGGAAATGATGTTTTCAAGTAAAAGGGTAGCTCTAAAAACAGAAAATTCAAGAATTAACAGGGAGTGATAATGTGAACAATCTTACAGAGGGGATTCAGAATTCAGTAAAATATATCGAGGATAATCTTACATCGGAACTTGATATAAACGATATTTCTGCAAGAGCATATCTTTCACCGTTTTATTTTCAAAAGATTTTCTGTGTTCTCTGTGGAGTTACGGTTGGGGAATATATTCGCAGCAGACGGCTTACACTTGCTGCGGAAGAATTATCCTCAGGAACTCCGAGAGTTCTTGATATTGCGTTGAAATACGGTTATGAGTCGCAGGACAGTTTTTCAAGAGCATTTACAAAATTCCATGGAATTACACCGTCTGCTGCAAAGGAAAAAGGTGCAAAGCTGAAAAATTTTGCACCAATACAGATTATTCTGACATTGAAAGGCGGAACGATTATGGATTACAGAGTTGTTGAAAAAGCGGCATTTACGATTATGGGAAAAATGAGAAAATTCAATACAGAAAGCTCATATACGGAAATCCCGAAATTCTGGCAGGAGCATTATGCATCAGGCGGCGGAGAACTTATAAAGGGTGTTTTCGGAGCGTGTGTGGACAGCGACGGTAAGAATTTTGACTATTATATTGCAGACCTTTATCTGCCCTGTTTTGATATTCCTGACGAATGTGCAGTACATACTTTTCCTGCGGGAATATGGGCGGTATTTCCTTATTCGGGAAAATGTCCGGAAGCTTTGCAGGAAGTCAATACAAAAATATGGAGTGAATGGGTTCCAAATTGTAAGGAATACGAACTTGCAGGAAATTATAGTATTGAATTTTATGAAAGCCCTGAAAAGGGAGAAATATGGATTCCTATAAGAGGAAAGTAAGGGGTTAAACCTAGGGGACCTCTAAAAATAAAGGCAGAACGATTTAAGTTTCGTTCTGCCTTATATTTATGCCTTATCGCTGTTCATGGGCAATAATCTGATTATATGTATTTGTGGTATCGAGGTAATTGAAAAGGTAATTTAGCATTGCGGAATAAGCTGAACTGTTCAGATGAAGTCCGTCACCGCCTGCATATCCCCAGCCGATAGCACCTGTATTCCAGTCGCACAGAACATTGTGAGTGTTGAAATAAATTACCTGTAATGACTGCATATCGTTTATAACCCATTCAAGAGAGCTGTTGAATTCTCTTATTTTATCGTTTGTGGTGTAATAATTTCCCTCGGAAACAGGTGTAATTCCTGCTACAACAACAGTTGCGGTGGGAACTCTTGCAAGGATTTCCTCGGCAATTTCACGGACTTTCCATGCGTAATCATCAGCGGAATAGCTGTACAAGTCGTTCATTCCCACAGAAATATAATAAAGAGGGGAGTAGACATATCCTGCCGCATCGTAGACGTTCATAGCACCGCCGCCCAAATCAAAGGTGTAGTTGTTCATATTCCACACCGCAAGGGATTCAGCGGCAATATTGTGCTGATAGGGAATGTATCCGTATGCGTTGAAACCGTAGGCGATAGAGTCGCCGATAATTACCATTCTGTCCTGATAGAACGAACTGTTAGGGGAATCACCTGCGGGAACGTAGTTGTATGAGGGGGTAGTTTGTGTACTGTCATTTGTTTCCTTGGAATTTTGTGTGGATTCGGTGGTAGTTTCGGTAGTAGTTGTGGTTGTTGTAGTCGTTGTCGTGGTGGTAGTGGTTGTTGTGGTTGTGGTAGTAGTCGTAGTTGTAGTTGTGGTTGTACACATCAGAGCCTCAATTTTATAAGAAGCAACAGGCTGAATTTCATCAGGTTTCATTAAACTGTCAGCTGATAAGAATACCACGAAAATGGCACACAGGACAGTCAATACGGGAAATACGGGATTTCCGTATATTATTTTTTTAAAAAAAGAAAAGAAATCTTCCATAATAGTCCTTTATACCAATCCCTAAAACAACAGTAGACAAATCTAATG
Organism: Ruminococcus sp.; assembly: GCA_045539715.1. Classification (GTDB taxonomy): domain Bacteria; phylum Bacillota; class Clostridia; order Oscillospirales; family Ruminococcaceae; genus Ruminococcus. Next base: position 103,251 of record JAZQFV010000069.1, read on the forward strand.
GCATAAATACTGTCTGTCATCATTTTTGTCTACTAACATTTTAGGAATTGGTATTAGATGAATTTTTTACCATTCTATATTATAGCATATTAGTTTTTGATTTGCAATAGCTTTGGTTTATTTGTCACTAAATTGAGATTTATTACAGGTCAATCCCTTGACACACGAAAAATCCCAAGGAGATTAATTCTCTTTGGGATTTTTGGCGATTTCCCGTTTTGAGTGGGGAAATTATTTGTTTTCAATTTTTATAACACGTTTCAAAGCGGTTTCAATGGGCTTTCCAAGGAGAATTGCAGCTGCAAAATTACCGATACAATGGACTATATCGTAATTTATGCCTGCAATCCAGTAGGAGAGGGCATAGGAGGGGGATACAACCGCATAGGGCAGAGCGAATAATGCCCCGAAGCATAAGCCGAAAAAACCGTTGATAATTGCCCATATGAGCCAGCTGTCGATTTTTTTTAGCTTGTAAACCATAAAAGCGAACAATGGCCAGACTACGAGATAAGTTGCCCACCATAAGCCGAAACCGCTGAAAATAGCGTTTAATGCCACGTATACGAAACAGGCTGTTATGCCGTCTTTGCCGAAATTTCTTGTGAAAACCACAATGAGCAGGGTTACAAGTTCAATATTCGGTAAAAATGACAGCACAACCTGCACGGTGTAGAGCATTGCTCCCATAAGGGCAATTTTGGCAATTCGCTGTGCAGAGCCTTTTTTTACCATCCGATTTTCAATTCAAGGCAATAAACAGCTCCGTCCTCAATAACGATTTCGTCAACTCCAGTAACAGCGGATTCGCCGTTGACGAGAACACACCACCATGATTGCTCCTCGTCGTTTGCTTCAAATCCCTGTGCCGATTTAATAAATCTGCCATAGGTGGAAGTTTCAAAGCCGATGAGTTTTTCACTTTCGAGGAAATTGCCGAAATATTCCTCGTCTGTGCTGTATTTCTGCTCAAAGGAATAGTTATCCCTTGGAGAATTAATCTGCACAGTAATTGATTTTTCGCCCTCTGTGGGAGCTTTTTTTGATGAGTTGTTAATAAACCACAATCCCACGCAGAGGAGTGCGAGAACGAGAATTCCCACAATGCCAATGACGATTTTTTTGATGTTTGACTTCTTTTCCATTTTAAAAATTCCTTTCGGTTATTTGGGAAACAGTCATCGCCAAGGCATAACAAAATAGCCCTCCGAGGTATAAAAATACACAAGGAGAGCGATATTGCACAACAAAATACCGCAGTTCATCGCTCGTAAACTGTGGTAAAGTAAAGCGATCCGACTCAGCGAAAAATTCGCAACACGGTAGCGTGACTGTGCGGGATTCTCACCCGACTTCCCTTTTTTCTTATGACATATGCCATAAAGATTATAGCATAATGCTTTGCGTTTGTCAATAGCTATTTCAGCACAATTGACTGTCCGTCTGTACTGATTGTTGTTTTGGGGAAAAGTTTTTTCATAAATTCCTCATAATCCATTGGATTTGTCAGTGCAGGGCTGTAATGGGTAAGCCATAGTCTTTTTGAACCCGATTTTTCGGCAAGTTTTGCACTCTGAGAAAACACCATATGACCTTTTTCAAGCATTTTTTCAATATATTCGTCATCGCCGTACATACCCTCGCAAATGAGCAAATCGGAGTTTTCAGCAAAATCCGCAAGACCGTCAAAATATCGTGTATCGGTGATATAGGTGATTTTTATATCACTCCGCTTTTCAGCAGTAACCATATCGGGAGTAAAAGTTTTTCCGTCAATTGTGACGGTATTTCCGCTGTGGAGAGTTTTCCAGAATTTCACATCAATACCTAAGGCTTGGGCTTTTTCGGGAGCAAAAACAGGTTTGCGGCAAAGGGTAAAGGAATATCCAAGACAATCAATGCTATGGTCGAGGGGGATTGAAGAAATCTTCATCTCATTCCAGTCAAAGGAATTTATGCCGTCAAGGGGGAGTTCGTGAATTTCCAATTCGAAGGGCAAAACAGGGCAGATACAAAGAAGTTGGCGGATAGTATCGGAAATTCCTGTATAGCCGTAGATTTTCAGCGTATCTGTTTTACCGCAATTGCCAAGGGAAAGGAGAAGTCCTGCAAGTCCCGATATGTGGTCAGCGTGAGTGTGAGTTATAAGGATAGTGTCAAGGTGGCTCAGTTTCAGTTTGTGCTGTGCAATGGCGATTTGTGTTCCCTCGCCGCAGTCGATAAGGCAGGCATTGCCGTTATATTCAACCCAAAGACTTGTAAGCCAGCGGTCAGGGAGAGGGAGCATACCGCCTGTTCCGATTAGTGTTACATTTATCATAATTTCACCGCCTGTATTTGTCTGAAAATAAAACGATACTCCCTGAAAAATTCAAGGAGTATCAATTCACCTATTAAATTAGATGGCGCGGATTGAGAGATTTGAACTCTCGCGCCGGTTTCCCGACCTACTCCCTTAGCAGGGGAGCCCCTTCACCACTTGGGTAAATCCGCAAACCGACGAAAAATCGCCGTTAAAAAAATTGGCGGAGAGGGTGGGATTCGAACCCACGTGACCGTTAAGTCAAACGGTTTTCAAGACCGCCTCGTTATGACCGCTTCGATACCTCTCCATTTTTGTATTAGCTGAATTTTTATCACTCTCGTGTTTCAGCTTTTATATTATATCATGGATTTCAGGAAATGTCAAGGGAATTTTATAAAAAATACTGCACAAAGAAAATTCAACATTTTTGTTGCATATTACCAAGTTGAAGAAAATAGACTGATTTCCTTTGGAACTGATAAGTTAAATAAATAAAATTAAGCAAAAATTAAAAAATAGACTTTACATAAATGGAAATTTAGTGTAAAATATATATAGAGTATCTTTATAAGTATAGCCTTAGGCTGATTTGGTAGAGATGCTTATTATATGGAATAATAATATCGAATGAGGTGCGAAAATGGAACCAAAGTACAAAAGAGTATTACTGAAACTCAGCGGCGAGGCTCTTGCCGGAGATAAGAAAAGTGGTCTTAATTATGATGTTATTACAGAAATCTGTACAAGTATCAAGAAAGTAGTTGACGCAGGTGCTCAGGTTGCAATCGTTGTAGGCGGCGGAAATTTCTGGAGAGGCCGTTCAAGCGGAGCTATGGACAGAACACGTGCTGACCATATCGGTATGCTTGCAACTGCTATGAATGCTCTTGCAGTTGCAGATGTTCTTGAATCCCTTGGCTGTGAAGTACGTGTTCAGACAGCTATTTCAATGCAGGCTGTAGCTGAGCCATATATCCGTAACCGTGCTGTTCGTCATCTTGAAAAGGGCAGAGTAGTTATTTTCGGCTGCGGAACAGGTAATCCCTTCTTCTCAACTGATACAGCTGCTTCTCTCCGTGCAAGCGAAATCGAGGCTGACATCTTCCTCAAGGCTACACTTGTTGACGGTGTGTATGACAAGGATCCCCACAAGTATGATGATGCCAAGAAGTACGATACTCTCACATTCTCACAGGTTATTGCTGACGGTCTTGCTGTTATGGATTCAACAGCTGCTGCAATGTGCCGTGACAATAAGAAGAAAATGCTCGTATTCGATTTAAGCCGTCCCGATAACATCTATGACGCTGTAATGGGCGAAAACATCGGTACTGTGGTTTCAGAAGATTAATATAACTTACTATAAATACGAAAGGAATGATTTCAAATGAAAGAAACAATTAATAATGCAAAGGAAAAAATGACTAAGAGCCTTAACGCTCTTGATAAGGAGTTTGCTGCTGTACGTGCAGGCAGAGCAAATCCAGCTGTACTTGACAAGGTAATGGTAGATTACTACGGAGCACCCACACCTGTAAACCAGATGGCTGCTGTATCCGTTTCAGAGGCAAGAATTCTCGTAATTCAGCCATGGGATAAGTCCTCATTAAAGCTTATCGAAAAGGCTATTCAGGCATCTGATATCGGCATCAACCCCACAAACGACGGTAATGTTATCCGTCTTGCTTTCCCACAGCTTACAGAGGAAAGACGTAAGGAACTTTGCAAGAGCATCAAGAAGTATGGCGAGGACTGCAAGGTTGCTATTCGTTCAATTCGCCGTGATACAATGGATAAGCTCAAGGCTATGAAGAAGAATTCCGAAATTACAGAGGATGACCTTAAAGATTGCGAGAAGAAGGTGCAGGATCTTACAGATAAGTTCTGTGCTGACGCTGATAAGGCTGTAGCTGACAAGGAAAAGGAAATCATGACGGTTTAATGGTGGAGTATGGCTATATTCGGTAAAAAAGAGATTGCCTCTCTGCCCGAACAGCTTCCTCAGCACGTCGGATTTATTATGGACGGCAACGGAAGATGGGCGAAAAAAAGAGGTCTTCCACGTCCTTTCGGTCATAAAGAGGGGGCGAAGAATTTCAAGAAGATTGTCCGTTATTGTAAGGATATCGGCTTGAAGAATATTTCATTCTACGCTTTTTCCACGGAAAACTGGCAGCGTCCCGATGACGAGGTCAACACCATTATGGAACTTTTCCGTGAATATATAGTTGATGTACGTAACTTTTTAAGTGAAAATACACGTATGATTTTCCTTGGTGATAAATCGGCATTTGACGAGGATCTTCAGCAGAAAATGATCAAGCTGGAGGAGGATACTGCCCATTATACGGAAATGACGCTGATGATGGCGGTAAACTATGGCGGTAGAGATGAACTTGCCCACGCTGCAAGAATTCTTGCACAAAAGGCTGTAAATGGCGAAATAAAGCCTGAGGACATCAATGAACAGTCAATTGCTGATGAACTTTACACCAAGGGTATTCCCGATGTTGACCTTGTAATTCGTCCGTCGGGAGAAATGCGTTTGTCAAATTACCTTATCTGGCAATGTGCATATGCAGAATATTATTTCACAGACATTTTATGGCCTGATTTTACACCTGCCGAACTTGATAAGGCATTAATAGAGTTTGGCAGACGTAATCGCCGATTCGGAGGTGTTTGAATTGCGGACTCGTCTTATTTCAGCCGCTGTGGGATTAGTAATAATGATATCTATGCTGATTTTCCACGACACCTTTATTCTGCCGTTTATAACGGCAGGAATTACCGTAATTATGCTGTATGAACTTCTCCGTGCCGTAAAACTTGAAAAGAGTATTCCGATACTCGTTTCGGTTCTTGCTTACGGAATTACAGTTCCCGTTGTGTATAGCCTCAATTACAATTTTATTGATTCGCCTCTCACATATGCACAGTACAGAGAAAATCGTAGTTTAATTCTCTTTGGCGTTGCACTTTTGTGTTCAATGGGAATTTTTGTAATCTGGCTTAATCAGCATAAGAAAATCCGCTATGAACAGGTGTTTTTTGCACTTGCCGCAATGATTTTCGTACCAAATGCTATGAGTACAATGATACGTATTGACAGGGAAAATATCCAGCATGGTGTATTTTTCCTTGTTCTTGGACTTTGCGGAGCGTGGATTGCCGATTCGGGTGCATATTTTACAGGAGTTGCAATAGGAAAGCATAAGCTTTGTCCCGAAATAAGTCCGAAAAAGACTATCGAGGGCTTTATAGGCGGTATGATTTCCACAGCCGTTGTTTTTGTAGCTTGTTTTGCTGTTTATAACAATATGATTGCCTATAGTCCTATGAAAGAGGACATAAGCAGTTATATTGCTGTAGCTGTTACAGGTCTGCTTTGTGCTGTTATCGGCACAGTGGGCGATTTGTCAGCGTCTATGATAAAGCGTCAGATAGGCTTCAAGGATTACGGAAAAATTATGCCCGGTCACGGCGGTCTTATGGACCGTTTCGACAGCGTACTTTTTGTATTGCCAACATTTTATTGCCTTATAACTATTGCTAATAATCTGAACATATTATAAGTATGAAAGGCGACGAATGTTGCCTTTCGTATTTTATGGAATAAAATTTCATATAATTCAGATAAGATGTTTATCCATACACAAAGGAGAAATAATATTAATGAAAAGGGTTTCAATTTTAGGCTCAACAGGCTCTATCGGTACACAGTCCATAGAGGTATGCGAAAAACACGGACTTGAAATAATAGCCATTGCCGCCCACAGCAGCATTGATATGCTGGAGGAACAGGCAAGAAAATATCGCCCGAAATATGTAGGAATTTTCAGAGATGACAAGTATGAGGAGCTGAAAAACCGCCTTTCAGATACGGATATAACCGTACTTTGCGGAATGGAGGGCTTATGCCGCATTGCTTCACTTGAAGAAAATGACATTGTTCTCAATTCAGTAGTGGGAATGGTTGGACTTCTGCCAACTCTTACCGCAATTAACGCAGGTAAGGACGTGGCACTTGCAAATAAGGAAACCCTTGTTGCAGGCGGCACTCTTGTAACATCTCTTGCAAAGGAAAAGGGAGTTAAGATTTATCCCGTTGACAGCGAACATTCGGCTATATTCCAGTGTTTGCAGGGTAATAACCCAAAGCAGGTGAATAAGATTATCCTCACAGCATCGGGAGGACCTTTTTACGGCTACAGCTATGAACAGCTGAAAAATGTCACCAAGGCTGATGCTTTGAAGCATCCCAACTGGGATATGGGAAACAAGATTACTATTGATTCCGCAACTCTTATGAATAAGGGACTTGAATTTATCGAGGCAAAATGGCTCTTCGACCTTGAACCCGAGCAGATTGACATTGTTGTTCATCGTCAGAGCGTTATCCATTCTGCGGTTGAGTACAACGACTATGCGGTAATTGCACAGCTTGGCGTACCCGATATGAAAATTCCCATTCAGTATTCTCTCCTTTATCCCGAAAGAGTGGAATGTCCCACAAAGCAGCTTTCCCTTACGGATTACGGAACGCTTACATTTGCAGAGCCTGACTATAAGACATTCAAGTGCCTTAGTGCCGCAATTGAAGCTATTTCAAGAGGTGGAGCATATCCCTGCCTTGTGAATTCAGCCAATGAGGAGGCTGTAAAAGCATTCCTCAACGATGAAATTCAGTTTGTGCAGATAGGCGAAATTGTTTCCTCTGTGCTTGAAAAATTCCCATATACCGAGATAAACAGCTATGAAGATGTAATAGCTGCGGATAAATCGGCAAGAGAATATGTCAGAAATATTATCGGTTAATGGGTAGGTTGAAAGGATAATTATGGGTATTGTAATAGCATTATTGATATTCGGACTGATAGTAACAGTTCACGAATTCGGTCATTTTATATGTGCAAAACTCAGCGGAATAAAAGTTCTGGAGTTTTCTGTCGGAATGGGACCCAAGCTTTTGCAGAAGCAGAAAGGGGAAACATTGTATTCCCTGCGGCTTCTCCCCGTTGGCGGATATTGTGCCATGGAGGGGGAGGATACTTCGGGAGATGACCCCAGAAGTTTCCGCAATGCAAAGGTGTGGAAAAGAATAATTGTTCTTGTGGCAGGTGCTGCAATGAATTTCGTTCTCGGTATGATTTCCATTGTGATAATGGTTTGCATGATGAGCGACATTCCCACAACACAGATTTTAGGCTTTTCGGGAGTTCAGAATGATGACGGTTCAAAGACATATTATGCCGAGAGCTATCATTCGGGACTCCGCCACGATGATATAGTTGTTGAAGTTGACAACACAAAGATTTACAGCGTCCTTGATTTGAATTTTATGCTTATGCTTGACCCGAACAATCTGGAGCATGACCTTGTGGTTAAGCGTAACGGTGAAAAAATCGAGCTTGACAATGTAAAATTCACAGATACAAAAAGCGGAAACAAAATGGACTTCGGTCTTGTTTATCTTGAAAAAACTCCCGCATCTGTAATAAAATATTCGGGACAGACATTTGCTTCTATGAGCCATGTTGTGGGACTTTCGCTGAAATATCTTATCACGGGAAAAGTCAGCAAAAGTGAAGTTTCAGGCCCTGTGGGAGTTGTGACAACTATCAGCGAAACAACGGAACAGGCGGAATCCACAGAGGACGCAATCTTCAATCTGCTGTATATGCTGTCACTTATAACAATAAATATCGGCATATTCAATCTTCTTCCCATACCGGGACTTGACGGCGGACGACTTATTTTCTGCTTTATTGAGCTTATCAGAAGAAAGCCAATTAAGCCTGAACATGAGGGATATGTACACCTTGCAGGAATGGCTCTCCTGTTTGGTATAATGGGATTTGCCACATTCAACGATATTATGCGTTTATTTGAAAAATAAAGAGCTATTGTATGCCGTACAGAGCAATGCTTTGTGCGGCATATCTGAAAAAAGGAGTAGATTTTATGAGAAATGTCAAAGCTGTAAAAGTCGGGAACTGTGTTCTTGACGGAAATCATATCTACATACAGTCAATGCTCAATGTCCGTTCAGACGATATTGAGGGCAGCGTAAAACAGGCTGTGGAGCTTGAAAAGGCAGGCTGTGAAATAGTACGTGCCGCAATTCCCGATATGGAGGCGGTAAAGCTTATTCCTGCCATTAAAAATGCGGTGAATATTCCCCTTGTAGCTGATATTCATTTTGACTATCGCCTTGCAATTGAGGCAGCAGCGGCAGGCGTTGATAAAATCCGCATAAATCCAGGGAATATCGGCGGACTTGACAGAGTAAAGGCAGTTGTTGACGCTTGCAGAGCAAGAAATCTGCCAATCCGTATAGGTGTAAATTCAGGCTCACTTGAAAAGGAGCTTTTGGCGAAATACGGCTCACCAACTCCTGAAGCACTTGTGGAAAGTGCGTTGAATCACGCCGCACTTTTAGAGCGTTTTGACTTTGATGATATTGTAATTTCCATAAAATCCTCTGATGTAAACCGTATGCTTGCGTCATACCGCTTAGCTGCCGAGAAGTGCAATTATCCCCTTCATCTGGGAGTTACCGAGGCTGGCACAGAGCGTATGGGACTTATAAAATCCGCAATCGGTATCGGTTCACTTCTCTGTGACGGGATAGGCGAAACAATCCGTGTATCCCTTACAGATGAACCTGTAAAGGAAATTGCAGCGGCAAAGGATATTCTCAAATGTATCGGCAAGAGAAAGGGAGTTACAATTGTAAGCTGTCCTACTTGCGGCAGAACAAGAATTGACCTTATCGGCACAGCTAAAAAGGTTGAGGCGGCACTGGCAGATTCTGAAAAGGATATTACAGTAGCTGTTATGGGCTGTGTAGTAAACGGCCCCGGAGAGGCTCGTGAAGCCGACATCGGAATTGCAGGCGGTGACGGCTGTGCTGTAATCTTCAAGAAAGACGGTACACAGCGTAAAATCAAGGAGGAGGAAATAGTTTCCGAACTTCTTGCGGAGGTTGAAAAACTTTAATGGATATAAATCTATCTGAATTTTTAAAGGAATTCTGCCCCGATATTCCCGATAGTGTTCGGGCGGGGCGGATTTACAAGCTGACATATTCCGAGGATTTGAAAAATTTCAGCTTCTTTGCGGAATATGGAAGTATAGTACCTTATTCCGATATATCTGCATTCAACGCAGCTGTTACAAAGGCTATGGAACTTGAATCCGCAAGCCTTAACCCACGCTATCCGAAGGAACTTTTTGAACTGTCTTGTATGCCCGATTTGATAGAACGGCTGAAACGGCAGGTATCGGTGGTAAACGGCTTTTTAAATGATGCGGATATAGCTGTAAACGGAAGTGAAATCAACATTTCTCTTAAACACGGCGGAAATGATATACTTGCAAAATGCGGTTTCAAACGTGAACTTTCCCAGCTGATATACAACCAGTTCGGGTTGAGTATGAACGTAAATCTTGAGGGCGAAAATGCGGTTTCAGCTGTTGAATACGATGAAATAATTGAAAAGGCAGCGGCTGAACTGCCCGATTACAGCGACCAGCTTATTCCCGAAAAAACGGCGGAGGAACTTCATTCCGAAGCTGCTGCGGCTGCTGTTCCAAGTCAATGTATAGATAATACAATTGCCGACCTTGTTTTTGACCGTGAATCCGCATCAATTCTGTACGGAAAGGCAATACGTGAAACTCCACGACCTATTGGCGAGGCTGTGCAAAATCTCGGCACAAAGGTTACGGTAGTCGGTGATGTATTTGCAAAGGAAATCAAGGAACTGCGAAACGGCAAAAATGTTGCAACATTCAGCATTACCGATTACAGCGGTTCATTGCTTATAAAATGCTTTATCAAAGCGGAGGAAAAAGAGTATCTTGATACTCTCGGCGGTATAAAATCGGGAGTAACTCTCCTTGTATCGGGAAAAATCGACTATGACGAATACGCAAGAGATATATGTATTCTTGCAAATTCCATTATAAAGGTCAAGAGAATTCCCGAAATGGATAACTACCCCGAAAAGCGTGTTGAACTTCATTGCCACAGCAATATGTCGGCAATGGACGCTGTAACCGCCCCTGTAAAGCTTATTTCAAGGGCAGCGGAATGGGGACATCAGGCTATGGCGATTACCGACCACGGCTGTGTACAGGCATTCCCCGACTGTATGTATAATATGCCTAAGAATTTCAAGGTCATTTACGGTATGGAGGCATATGTAGTAAATGACATTGACCGTCAGCTTATTCTGAAAAAGCCCGATAACCGTGATTTCAACGATGAAATAATTATTTTTGACGTTGAAACAACGGGATTGAGTTTTAAAAATGACAGATTGACAAGCATTGCTGCTGTTAAGGTGAAGAATTTGCAGAATGTGGATACCTTTGAAACCTATGTAAATCCGGGTATGCACATTCCCGAAAATATAACTGAACTTACAGGAATTACCGATGAAACCGTTGCCAATGCTCCCACAGAGGATGAGGCAGTACGGAAATTTATGGAATTCTGCGGTGATAATCCAATACTTGTTGCCCATAATGCAAACTTCGATATTACGATGATAAACGAAGTTCTGCAAAGGCACAATATTAACTTTGAATATAACTGGCTTGATACGCTGATTTTCTGTCAGGCTATGCTGCCCGAACTGGGACGACACAGGCTGAATAACGTGGCAAAGGCTTTGAAGCTTGGCAGCTTTGAGCATCATCGTGCAGATGAAGATGCACTTATTCTGTCAAAAATTTATATTGAACTCATAAATCGCCTTAAAACCAAAAAAGGATTTACAAATTTAGGGCAGATTAATGAAATTGTCAGCGAAATTGACGTTAAAAAGCTGAAATCATATCACCAGATTATTCTTGTGCGAAATCAGGCAGGCTTGAAAAACCTCTACCGCCTTGTTTCCATAAGCAACCTTGAATATTTCTACAAAAAGCCGCTTATTCCGAAATCAGTACTTATGGAACATCGTGAGGGACTTATTTTCGGAAGTGCCTGTGAAGCAGGGGAACTTTTTCAGGCTATGCTTGAAAAAAAGCCGCAGGAGAAAATCGAGGAACTGGCAAGATTTTATGATTATCTTGAAATTCAACCCCTGTGCAATAATGAGTTTATGGTGCGAGAGGGAGTTGCCTCCGATGAGGAGGATTTGCGTGATTTCAACCGCTATATAATCGACTTGGGCGAAAAGCTGAATATCCCCGTATGTGCTACCTGCGATGTTCATTTCATTGACCGAAAGGACGCAATTTACCGTAAAATTATCCTTGCAAGCATGGGCTTTAAGGATGCTGAAAATCAGGCAATGCTCTATTTCCGCACAACAGAGGAAATGATGAAAGAGTTTGCGTATCTTGGCGAGGATAAGGCGAAAGAGGTTGTAATCACAAACACAAATGCCATTGCGGATATGGTTGAAGTTGTACGCCCGATTCCAAAGGGAACTTTTACCCCTACCATTGACGGTGCGGAGGAAGACCTTGTACGTATTACTCACGAAAAGGCATATGAAATTTACGGCAATCCCTTGCCCGAACTTGTTGAAAAGCGACTTGACAGAGAGCTTTCCTCAATTATAAAGCACGGTTTCTCGGTGCTTTATATCATTGCTCAGAAACTTGTGTGGAACTCTGTTGAAAACGGCTATCTCGTAGGTTCACGAGGCTCTGTAGGTTCGTCATTCGTTGCCTCTATGGCTGGAATTTCCGAGGTTAACCCATTGCCGCCCCATTACATCTGTCCCAATGCAGAGTGTAAATTCAGCGAATTTATCCTTGACGGTAAATGCGGTTCGGGATTTGACCTTCCTGCGAAGAAATGCCCGAAATGCGGAACTGAAATGCTCCGAGAGGGACACGATATTCCCTTTGAAACATTCCTTGGATTTGACGGCGATAAGGCTCCTGATATTGACCTTAACTTTTCGGGCGAATATCAGTTCTATGCCCACAGATACACGGAAAAACTTTTCGGCAAATCAAACGTGTTCAAGGCGGGAACAATTTCAGCCGTTGCAGATAAAACCGCATTCGGCTATGTTAAAAAATATTGCGAGGAAAACGGTATAAACCTCAATAACTCGGAACTTACCCGACTTTCTATCGGCTGTACGGGAATTAAGCGTACCACAGGTCAGCACCCCGGCGGAATGGTTGTTGTACCCTCGGATTATGAGGTGTACGATTTCACACCTGTTCAGCACCCTGCGGATTCTGCGGATTCCGAAGTTATTACAACTCACTTCGACTTCAATTCCCTCCACGATACAATTCTCAAGCTTGACGAACTCGGTCACGTTGTACCGACTTTGTACAAGCATCTGGAGGATTTGACGGGACTTGAAATAAAGAATATCCCTGCATATGACGAAAAGGTTATACAGATGTGTACCGACTGCTCCGTTCTCGGAGTTACAGAGGAGGAAATCTACTGTAAAACGGGAAGTCTTGGCATACCTGAAATGGGAACAAATTTCACAATCGGTATGCTCCTTGATGCAAAACCCTCACGTTTCAGCGACTTTTTGCAGATTTCGGGACTTTCTCACGGTACGGACGTATGGCTTGGAAATGCAAAGGACTTGATTGAAAACGGTACTTGTACAATTTCTGAGGTTATCGGAACCCGTGACAGTATTATGACATATCTGCTTTATAAGGACGTTGAGCCGAAAATGGCTTTCCAGATTATGGAGTGGACTCGAAAGGGTAAGGCTTCAAAGCAGTTTACCCCTGAAATTATAGAAATGCTGAAAAGTCACAATGTCCCCGAATGGTACATTGAAAGCTGTCTGAAAATCAAGTATATGTTCCCTAAGGCTCACGCTGCCGCATACGTTATAGCCGCAATGAAGCTGGGCTGGTTCAAGCTTTATAAGCCATTGGAGTACTATTCCACCTATTTCTCGGTACGTGGAGAGGACTTTGATGCAGAGCTTGCAGTCAAGGGAATTGATGCTGTACGTGGTAAAATCGTGCAGTTGAAGGAACTGGGAAATGACCGTTCCAAAAAGGAAAGCGACTTATACGATATTCTGTTGATTACAAATGAAATGATGTCAAGGGGATATGAATTTTTGCCTATAAATCTTTTCAAATCCCACGCTGTTGACTATCTCATAGAGGACGGAAAACTGCGTATTCCCTTTGCCGCAATGTCGGGAGTGGGCGAAAATGCCGCACGTGGACTTTATGAAGCGGCACAGGCAGGGGGATTTATTTCAATTGAGGAATTTCAGCAGATGAGTGGTGTGTCAAAGAACACAATTGATATGTTGAAAAGTATAGAAGCTTTTGGTGATTTACCCGAATCTACACAAATGAGTTTCTTTTAGCTTGACTTTATTAATATATTATGGTATCATATTATCATAGTAGCACACTAAAGTGAATTTGATGAAAAAGGAGTTTTTTATGAAAAACTATGATCTTATAACTCCCGAAGGCACTAAAGACCTGCTTTTCGGTGAGAGCGTTGTCAGAAGAAAGATTGAAGATACATTGTTAAAGCTTTTCAAGAGCAGAGGTTACAGCGAAATTATTACACCCGGACTTGAATTTTTCGATGTATTCAATATGAAATCCCGCTATTTTCCACAGGAAAACCTCTATAAGCTGACTGACAGCAAGGGCAGACTTATTGTAATGCGTCCCGAATCCACAATGCCTATTGCAAGAGTTGTGGCTACAAGACTTCGTGACGCTGAATTGCCATTGAAGCTTTGCTACAATCAGACAATTTACCGCAACGAATCCCTGTTAAAGGGCAGAAGCGACGAAACTGTTCAGGCTGGTATTGAGCTTATCGGTTCTGAAATGAAAATGGCTGACCTTGAAGTAATTTCCGCCGCTGTTGATGCGCTTAACGCATTCGGTCTGGAATTTTCTCTTGAACTTGGTCATATCGGCGTATTCAGGTGCCTTGTTGACCGCCTTGAAGCTGATGAAAAGGATAAGAATTACATCAGAAAGCTTATTCAGAATAAGAATTTCCCTGCACTTAACGATTTCCTTGATACATTCGGAAACAACAGCATTACAGCCGCTTTGAAGAAACTCCCCACACTTTTCGGCGGAGTTGAGGTATTTGAAAAGGCTGAGGAACTTATTCCCGACGAAAATGTAAAGCGTATACTTGACGAACTTCGTGAAATTTACTGCGATATTGCTGAGGTTTACGGCAATGAGGGCAATATTACAGTTGACCTTGGACTTGTAAACAAAACCGACTACTACACAGGCCTCATTATTAAGGGGTACCTTAAAGGTCACGGTGACGAGGTTGTTACAGGCGGAAGATACGATAAGCTTATTGCTGATTTCGGCTATGATATTCCTGCTATCGGCTTTGCTGTAAATGTAAATGCCATTTCAAAGGTAATTGAGAAAAACGGAATTCTTCCCTCTGAGCCTGCTCCCGATGTTATTGTATTTGCTGAGGAAGGCTTTGAGGCTGCTGCTATCAAGCAGGCAAGAGAACTTCGTGAACAGGGCTTTATTGTAGAAAATGCACTGTTTACCGATATTGAATCAGTACGTGAGTACGCTAAGGAAAAGAAAATTTGCAAGGTTGTTGTAGTTGACTGCGACAGCGTGGAGGACGAGATATGAGCAAACCTATAAGAATAGCACTTACAAAGGGCAGACTTGAAAAAGATACAGTTGGACTTCTTGAAAAGCTTGGATTTGACTGTACAGCAGTACGTGAAAAGGGCAGAAAGCTTATACTTCCTGTTCCCGATGCAAATCTTGAAGTTGTACTTGCAAAGGCAAATGATGTTATTACATATGTTGAACACGGCGTATGTGATATGGGCGTTGTAGGCAAGGATACAATTATGGAGATGAAAGGCAAGTTCTTTGAACTTGTTGACCTTGGTTTCGGCAGATGTAAATTTGCCCTTGCAACTAAAAAGGGATTTGATTTTTACAGCGGTTACGGTGTAAAGACAATTGCTACGAAGTATCCCAATGTGGCAAGAAGTTTCTTTGAGAAAAAGGGAATGGATACAGATATTATCAAGATTGAGGGTTCTGTGGAACTTGCACCAATTCTCAACCTTGCTGACGGTATCGTTGATATTGTGGAAACAGGCACAACTTTAAAGGAAAACGGACTTGAAGTAATCGAGGACGTTGCACCTATTTCCGCAAGACTTATTGTAAATACAGTTAGTCTGAAAATGCGTCAGGCTGAAATTGAAAGACTTATCAAACTTATTGAGGAGAATTTATAAATGAAGAAGATTTACGCAAACGGCACAGATGAAAAGGCATTTCTTGCAGAGCTTAACAAGCGTGCAGGTGAAACAAATAAAAAGGTAACTGAAACAGTTTCCGCAATTATTGATGATGTCCGTGAAAACGGCGATACAGCTGTAAAGAATTATACTCTTAAATTTGACGGAAATCTTCCCCAGTATTATGAAGTTCCCCGTGAGGTTATAAATGACGCTCTCACAGAGGCTGATCCCGAATTTGTAACAGCACTTCTCAATGCACAGGAAAATATTGCTGATTTCCACAACCGCCAGAAAGAGCAGGGATTTATCAATCCAAAGGAAAACGGTGTAATTCTCGGTCAGAGAGTACGTGGACTTTCCCGTGTTGGTCTTTATGTTCCCGGCGGTACAGCTGCATATCCCTCCAGCGTTCTTATGAATGCAATTCCCGCAAAAATCGCAGGAGTACAGGAAATTGTAATGGTTACACCTCCCTTAAAGGACGGTACACCTAACAAGGATATACTTGTGGCAGCTGCTATCTGCGGAGTTGACAGAGTATTTATGTCAGGCGGAGCTCAGGCAATTGCTGCTCTTGCATACGGTACAGAGGAAATTCCAAAGTGCGATAAAATCGTAGGCCCCGGAAATATTTATGTAGCAACAGCTAAGAAGCTTCTTTACGGCGTTGTTGACATTGATATGATTGCAGGTCCAAGTGAAATTCTTGTAATTGCCGATGAAACTGCTGATCCTAAATTTGCAGCGGCTGACCTTATGTCACAGGCTGAACACGATGTTCTTGCATCTTCAATTATGGTAACAACAAGCGAAAAGCTTGCAGATGAAACAATTGCTGAAATCAACCGTCAGAAAGAATATCTTTCACGTAAGGAAATTATCGAGAAATCCCTTGAAGATTACGGTGCAATTATCATTGCTGACAGCCGTGAAAAGTGCGTAGAACTGGCAAATGAAATTGCTCCCGAACACCTTGAAGTACTTATGGAAAATCCAATGGAACTTCTCGGAAGCCTTGACAATGCAGGCTCAATCTTCCTTGGAAACTATGCGTCAGAGCCTCTTGGCGATTACTATGCAGGCCCTAACCACGTACTTCCCACAAGCGGAACAGCACGTTTCTTCTCACCTCTCGGAGTTGCAAGCTTTACAAAGCGTATCAGCTACACATACTACACAAGAGAGGCACTTGCAGAGGCACACGATGATATTGTTCTCATTGCAGAAAAAGAGGGACTTACAGCTCACGCAAACGCTATTAAGGTAAGATTTGAATAATTTTTTATTATCGTTTCTTGTAGGGGCGGATATTATCCGCCCGAAATCTTGTAATAAAAGGAAATCTCTAAAAAATAGATTCTGAAAGATGTGATATATTATGAGTAACAATTGGGAGAGCTATGTCCGCAAGGTTGTGCCATATACACCGGGCGAACAGCCACAGGTAACGGACGTTGTAAAGCTCAACACAAACGAAAATCCATACCCTCCGTCACCCTCTGTAAGGGCGATACTGGAGGATTTTGAATACGGCAGAATGCGTCTTTACCCCGACCCCGATTCATCGGTACTGGTTGACGCAATTGCAAAGAGATACAATGTAAAGTCCTCACAGGTATTTGCAGGAGTAGGCTCTGACGATGTTTTAGCCATAGCCTTTATGACATTTTTCGGCTCTGAAAAGCCTGTGATTTTCCCAAATATAACATATTCTTTTTATGATGTATGGGCGGATGTTTACCGTATCCCTTACAAGCAGATTCCTCTCAACAGCGATTTCACAATTAACAGAGAGGATTACATCACAGAAAACGGCGGTATAGTTATCGCCAATCCAAACGCTCCCACAGGAGTTATGGAAACAATTGAAAACATTGAATATATCGTGAAAAACAATCCCGACAGCGTAGTTATCATTGACGAAGCTTATGTGGATTTCGGCGGTGAAAGCTGTCTGCCCCTTGTGGAGAAATACGAAAATCTTCTTGTGGTGCAGACTTATTCAAAATCACGTTCAATGGCCGGTATGCGTATCGGTTTTGCAATTGGAAGCGAAAAGCTTATAAAGTATATGAACGATGTGAAATTCTCCATAAATTCATATACAATGAATCCAATTACACAGCTTTGCGGTGCGGCATCAATGGCTGACGAGGAATATTTCCGTGAAACCGTTGACAGAATTATTGCCACAAGAGAGCGTTCAAAGGCTCGCCTTGCAGAGTTGGGATTTGTATTCCCCGATTCAAAGACAAACTTTATTTTTGCAAGTCCTCAGAAAGTATCCGCACAGGTTATATTTGAGGAACTGAAAAAACGCAATATTTTTGTCCGTTACTGGAATAAGCCCATAATTTGTGATTATCTCCGCATATCCATAGGCACAGATGAGGAAATGGACAGATTATTCAATGCATTGGAGGAAATCATAAATGGATAATATCAGACGAGGTGAAATCACGAGAAAAACCCGTGAAACCGATATTTATATTGTCACAGAACTTGACGGAAAGGGAAATTCCGACATTGATACAGGTGTGGGATTTTTCGACCATATGCTCACTGCCCTTTCAAAGCACAGCGGAATAAGTATGACTATCAAGGTTAAGGGCGATTTGGAGGTGGACTGCCACCATACAATTGAAGATACGGGAATTGCCCTCGGTCAGGCACTTTATATCGCATTGGGCGGTAAATCAGGAATTGTCCGCTATGGTACGGCTTATATCCCTATGGACGAGGCTCTTGCAATGTGCAGTCTTGACCTAAGCAACAGACCATTTCTCGTGTTCAACTGCGATTTTACAAATCAGTCCTGCGGCGGTTATGACCTTTGTATGACTGAGGAATTTTTCCGTGCATTTGCTTTCAATGCAGGAATTACAATGCACATAAATCTGATGTACGGCACAAATGACCACCACAAGGCAGAGGCTGTTTATAAAGCTGTTGCCCACGCTTTAAAGGCAGCTGTGGCTTATAATGCCGACGGAACTACACTTTCCACAAAGGGGGTACTGTAAATGATTGCTATTGTTGATTACGGTGCAGGTAATATTTTCAGCGTAAAAAATGCCCTTGACTATCTCGGACTTGACTGCAAGCTTACATCTGACAAGGACGAAATAAAGGCGGCTGACGCTGTTATTCTCCCCGGAGTTGGTGCTTTTCCTGCTGCTATGGCTATGCTTGAAAAAAGCGGACTTATTGACACTATCAAGGAAGAAGCTGCAAAAAAGCCTCTTTTGGGAATTTGTCTTGGTATGCAGATGCTTTTTGAAAAAGGCTATGAATTTGAGGAATGTGACGGTCTTGGACTTATAAAGGGCAGCGTTCGCTATATGGACGAACCCGACCTCATTATTCCACATATGGGTTGGAATAAGCTTGAAAAGCTTAACGATTGCAAACTCCTTGAAAATATCGGGGACGATGAATATGTGTATTTCGTTCACTCCTACAAGGCAGAGTGTGCAGATGAAAATATAGCCGCATACAGCGAATACGGCGGACGAGTTCCTGCTCTTGTTTTTGACGGAAAATTCGTCTACGGTGCTCAGTTCCACCCAGAAAAATCAGGCGATACAGGATTAAAAATCCTTAAAAATTTCAGTTCATTAATATAAATCCTTTCTCTTGCAGTAACTTTGTGACCTACTGGGGAAAACCTTTCTGAGGAAAGGTTATTCCCCAGACCCCTTTCCAAAGACTTTCAGTTTTAAATTTTCTACATAGGGATTAATCCCTATGTAGAAAATTAAGATAAAAGTTTTAGGGAGGGAGTTTGAGGGAGGACCCTTTTTCAAAAGGGTCTCCCTCAATAAGTTATGAAAATACTACAAGAGCAAGGGGTTACATCAACAAACGGAAAAATATTAGATTATTTTACCATAAGGGAGTTTTTAGAATAACCCTCATATAACGAAAGGAAACAGTAAGTAAATGAAAAAGAAAATTACAATTATCTCAGCAATAGTTGCAGTTATTGGAGTAGGAGGCTTTCTTTTTTGGGACAATGCCTATAATTACAATGGCGATAAGTCTTTAGGCAATGAAGGTTATTATGCGGATTTTGATTTGTTTAATGGAGATGATGCATTTGAAGTTCAGCTTGAACAGGGCGAAAAGCTCTATGTTGATGCACATATAGACAAAGGAAAGGCAGAAATCACATTTGGTCTGAAAGATGCGGAAGTGTGCGAGAGAATAAGCAATATAGAAAGCGTTGATACAGCTTTTACAGCAGATGAAAAAGGCAGATATGAAGTAACTGTCAAAGCTAAGCACGCTAAAGGCAAAATAGATATTAAGCTTGATGAACAGATCAAGGACAAAACGATATATCGTAACAAGTGATACAGGAGGTATAGAATGATTATTTTACCTGCAATTGATATAAAAGACGGCAACTGTGTACGCTTATTCAAGGGCGATTTTTCCACAGTTGAAAAGGTAGCAAGTGATTACCTTGAAACAGCGAAAGGCTTTGAGGCGGCAGGCAGCGAATGGATTCACATGGTTGACCTTGACGGAGCGAAAGAGGGCAGACCTGTAAACACAAAGATTTACACAGATGTTGCTGAAAAGACTAATTTAAAAGTAGAGCTGGGCGGCGGTATTCGCTCACTTGAAACAATTGACGAATATCTCAAAATGGGCATAACAAGGGTAATTCTCGGCTCTGTGGCTCTGAAAAATCCTAAGCTTGTAAGTGATGCTGTGGAGAAATTCGGCAGCGAAAAAATCGTTGTTGGGATTGACGCAATGAATGGTATGGTTGCAACTGAGGGTTGGCTTGAAAGCTCCGATGTGAACTATATCGACCTTGCAAACAAGATGATTGAAGTTGGTGTAAAGTATTTCATCTTTACAGACATTTCCAAGGACGGCACACTCAGCGGCGTAAATGTGGAGCAGTTAAAGGCTCTGGCAGACGCTACAGAGGGACGTGCAAACATTGTGGCAAGCGGCGGAGTTCACACAATGGCGGATATTATAGCTTGCAAGGAAATGGGACTTTACGGCACAATCTGCGGTAAGTCAATTTACAAAGGCACTTTAAATCTCAAAGATGCCATAGCTTATGCAACTCAGGATTGATAGTAAGTCCAACACTTACTGGGGAAAACCTTTCTGAGGAAAGGTTATTCCCCAGACCCCTTTCCAAAGACTTTCAGTTTTAAATTTTCTCAACAGGGATTTATCCCTGTTGAGAAAATTAAGATAAAAGTTTTAGGGAGGGAGTTTGAGGGATGACCCTTTTTCAAAAGGGTCTCCCTCAATAAAGCGTTGTATTTACTCTCAATCACGAATTAAATAAACAAAGGAGGCTTAAAATGCTTGCAAAAAGAATAATTCCCTGTCTTGATGTACGAAACGGCAAGGTAGTAAAGGGAGTAAATTTTGAGGGAATACGTGATGTTGGCGACCCTGTTGAATGTGCGGCAGAGTACAACAAGCAGGGTGCAGATGAAATTGTATTCTACGATATAACAGCGTCATTTGAGGGACGTGGAGTGTTCCTTGATGTTGTGCGTGAAACTGCAAAAAAAGTATTCGTTCCTCTGACAGTTGGCGGCGGAATAAAGACAGTTGACGATATACGTGAAACTCTCCGTGCAGGTGCGGACAAGGTTTCTGTAAATTCCCAGGCTGTAAAAAATCCGCAGCTTATCAAGGACGGAGCAGATATTTTCGGCAGTCAATGTATATGCGTTGGAATTGACGCTAAAAAAATAGCAGACCACAAGTGGACGGTGTACATCAACGGCGGACGAGTTGATATGGGAATTGACCTTATCGACTGGGTGCATACAATTGAAAAGCTTGGTGCAGGGGAAATATGCCTGAACTCCATTGACGCTGACGGCACAAAAGAGGGCTTTGACATTGAAATGCTGAAAGCCGTATGTGACAACTGCTCAATTCCTGTAATTGCCAGCGGCGGTGCAGGAAAAATCAATGATTTCTATGAAGTCTTTGAGAAAACAGGAGCAACTGCGGCTCTTGCGGCTTCTCTGTTCCATTTCAGAGAGCTTACTGTAGGCGAGGTTAAGGATTATTGCAGAGAACGTGGTGTTATTGTGAGGTAAGATATGGAAATAATATTTATTGTAAATATTGTTATCTCATTTGCTGTATTGTTGGGCGGATTTTTTATGAAAAAATATTCGTCAAATGATAGGGAAATGAAGTACGGATTTCGTACTGAATCAGCAAAATCAAGCTTTGAAGCATGGAACTATGCAAATACGGCTTGCGGTAAACAATGGATTATTATAGGAATTGTTTATCTTCTGCTTGGTATTCCTGCAATATTTCTTATGTACTATTTTAAAGGAGATAACGTTGCAAGAGCTTTATCACTTGTGTATTCTGTTGTTCTTATTGCTAATGTTGTTTATTCGTGCAATTCAGTATCAAAGGAACTTCAAAATAAATTCGACGAAAAGGGCATACCTAAGGAATAGGAGTGTAAAATGATTAAAATTGATTTAAACGACCTTGACAAATTCTTTGAAAAAGGGGAGTTAATCCCTGCAATTTGTTATGAAGTCAACACAAAAACAGTTCTTATGCTTGCGTATATGAACAAGGAGAGCCTGAAAAAAACTCTTGAAACGGGTTACACATGGTTCTGGAGCCGTTCTCGTCAGGAGTATTGGAATAAGGGTGCTACATCGGGACATTTGCAGAAAGTCATGTCAATTTATGGCGACTGCGATAATGATACATTGCTTGTAAATGTGGAGCAGACGGGAGTTGCCTGTCATACAGGAAGCTACAGCTGTTTCTTTAATGAATTATATAACACGGAGGAATAAAAATGAACGTATATCACGAAATTTTTGAAGTAATTAAGGAGAGAAAAAAGCAGTATGATAACGGATGTGCTGCTGAAAATTCTTATACCTGCTATCTTTTCGACAAGGGTGTGGATAAAATCTGCAAGAAAATAGGCGAGGAAGCTACTGAAACTGTTATTGCCGCTAAGAATAACGACAATGACGAGCTTATGAACGAAATCAACGACCTTTTATATCACATTATGGTGCTTTGCGTAAATCAGGGACTTGAATGGACAGATGTTGAGAGAATTCTTGACGAGCGTAATGAGAAAATCGGCAACCTTAAAAAGTTCCATACAGTTGATAAGAATTCATAATCAAATCAGCATATCAGACACTCTCCGCAAGGGGAGTGTTTTTTTATTGACATAATATGCTTTTTATGATATAGTTATAGTATATTCTTTAGGAGGTTGGCTATGAAAGAATTTGAAAATAAAGTTGCTGTAATAACAGGTGGAGCGAATGGAATCGGCAGATGTATAGCCGAGGAATTCCGCAAAAACGGTGCAATCGTCTGCGTTATTGATACCGTGGAGGGCGACCATTTTACTGGTGATATCGGAGATAAAGCAACATTGGAAAAATTTGCGGAGCAGGTTATTTCAGAGTATGGCAGAGTTGATTATCTCATCAACAACGCACCGCCAATGATGAAAGGCATAAGCGACTGCACATATGAGGAATTCAGCTATGCTCTTTCCGTTGGAGTTACTGCGGCATTTTACCTGTCAAAGCTGTTTATGCCATATTTCGGAGAGGGTGCGTCAATTATCAATATATCCTCATCCCGTGACAGAATGAGCCAATCTCAGACTGAAAGCTATACAGCGGCAAAGGGCGGAATTGCGGCATTAACTCACGCTTTAGCGGTCAGCCTTGCAGGAAAAGTCCGTGTAAATTCAATTTCACCCGGCTGGATTGATACAGCTTATACCGTATATGAGGGGGCAGACGCTGTTCAGCAGCCCTGCGGACGAGTTGGAAATCCCCTTGATATAGCCAATATGGTACTGTTTCTCTGCTCTGATAAGGCAGGATTTATAACTGGTGAGAATATCTGCATTGACGGTGGAATGACAAAGCAGATGATTTATCACGGCGATTACGGCTGGAGGCTTGAATAGGGGGGGATATGATGAAGCGAATAATTATGGGAATTATTTTAATGACAGGAGTTTTTAGTATGACAAGTTGTAACGAACCTTTAAATACAAGCAATGTAGCTGAACAGCCTGCAACAGCTGAAAGTGTAACTGTGGGTGAGTCGGCAATAAACATTGACGGTTATATGCAGATTACGCAGGATGAAGCAAAATCCCTTATGGATAGCGAGAATGATTATATTATCCTTGATGTGCGTACTATTGAGGAATTCAACGAATCACATATTGACGGTGCAATTCTCATACCCGATTATGAAATCAATGAAAAAGCCGAGGAAATTCTCACAGACAAAAATCAGCTGATACTTGTCTATTGCAGAAGCGGCAGAAGAAGTAAATTGGCATCGGCACAGCTTGCAAAAATGGGATATACCAATGTTAAGGAGTTCGGCGGTATTATTGATTGGAGTTATGGGACGGTGAGTGGATAATTATGTTATATCTTAAATCGGCAAATTATGAAGATATAGAAGAAGAATGGCAGTTTCAGCGGAATATTCCCATTGAGGAAAACAGTTTTATCAATGAATATTACGATATCAGCAGAGAAGATTTCAATGCTGCCCTTAATATGATGATAGAACAGTCAAAGGGAATTAATCTTCCCGAAGGATATGTGCCGCAGACTGTATTCTACCTTTGGAACGATAATAAAATTGTCGGGACATTTCATTTAAGACATTATCTTTGTGAGTCTCTTGTGAATGGCGCAGGGCATATCGGTTATTATATTGCACCTGAATATCGGGGGAGAGGATATGCAACAAATGGGCTGAAACTCATATTGGAAGAAGCAAGACAAATCATTCCCGAAGATGAAATATATCTTCGATGCGATAAGAATAATATTGCATCATTGAAAGTAATGCTCAATAATAAAGGGTATATCCATCACGAGGATGAGTATAAATATTATGTGCGTATAGTAAAATAATACAACGGAGGAAATAATTATGGCATTACCTGATTTTAAAAAACTTGAACAGAACAAAACAGCAGTTCCCGAATGGGCGAAATATCTCAAAGAGGGGGAGTTCATAAGCTACGAAAATACATACAAAAGCAAGATATACTTTGATTTGTTCGACAAATACGTTTACCCCTGCGAGGAAACAGGGGATATCCGATACTATGTCTATAATCCGATAAAGCACGGTGCAGACGCAAACAAGAAATATCCTGTGCTTATGTGGCTTCACGGTGCAAGCAATTCTCTTATGGAGGAGGGCTGTATAATGTGCTGTGGTGCGGAGCAGTATGCTTCACCGAAATATCAGCAGGCAATGGGCGGAGCGTTTATAATTGTTCCCCTTGCCAATGAGGAGCGACTGGAGGACGGCAGAATTCTTGGCACATGGTCAAAGGAACATTCTGCACCAATCAAAGCGATTTACGATAAAGTCTGCGAGGAATTCAAGGACAATATCAGCAAAAAATTCGTTATGGGAGCTTCATCGGGAGGATATTTCACATGGCAGCTTTTGGAGGATTACTGCGGATATTTTGATGGTGCAATTCCGATTTCATCATTTTATGTTCCCGCTGATGAAGCACTTGACAGAATTTCAGAAAGCGGAACAAATATTATTATTGCTCACGGCAGGCATGATGAAATGGCAGATTTTAACGAGTGCATAATTCCCCGAATTGAAAAGTTGGAGCAGCTGAAAAACTGTATCTGCTTTTTCCCTGAGTGGGTGTACAATGGTGACGGCGGTGTTTCATCTGTTTTCTATGGCTTTGAAATGGGGCAGCATTGTATGATTAACTGGGTTCAGCACAACCTTATGTTTGACAGCGGAAAGCCTGCTGATGAAAGAATTCCCAATGGCGTAACAGGGTGGATAAAGGAAATTTGTGAGTAGACAGTGCAGCTTTGGAGGAATTATGAAAAGGATTATTAGTCTGTTTCTTTGCTCGCTGATGTTAACAGTACTTTGCAGCTGTGATAACGGAAACAGCGTAACTGAAACAAAAATAGAAACATCACAGACGGAAATAATAGATTACAAAACCATTGCACCGCCAAAGGACGGCTGGACTTTGAAATTGCTAAAAGATGTTGTATATGTAAATGGCGAAAATGCAGAAATCCCATTTACATTAAATGATATAAGTGATGAATTTGAAATTGATAAGGATAGTATTTCAACGGATGATGAAAAAGTGGAAGCATTATTGAAATATGAAAATGAAATCATAGGCGGTATAACGGCAGTTTGCGATGATAAGTCGGATTTTCACAATGTTCCCTTGGATTTATTTGCAATCAAACCACATAAAACGGTTTTTGATTCCCTGTTAGTTGTTAATGGAGCAAAAATCAATGATTCCTATGATGAACTTATTGAAAAAATGGGAACACCTACGGAAGAATCGGTAAACGGCATAACAAAATATGAATATTACAATTGTGATAATTACCGCATTGGCTTCCTTATTTCTCACGATGAAAATAAAGTATCCACAATCAGAATTGAAAAGATGCCCTATAAATATTTTGCAGAGCAGAAATACTTGCTCTGCATTTTTATTTGTCCGTATATCCTTTACAGAGAAAATACAAAGGAGTGTTCCAATATGGGACTTACTGAAAAAGAAGCGGCAGAACGGCTTAAAAAGGACGGCGAAAATGTTTTGGAGGAAGGGAAAAAGACCTCGGCTGTGAAAATTTTAGCAAGATAATTTCGTGTTGTGAGTTTATTGTATGTGCAAAATCAACTAAAAATTGCACATATTTTTAGCTTATATATCCTCAATTGATGAATATTACTGATTTTGAAAAATACCCCTTGACTTTTTTAAAATTCTATGATATAATAACTAAGTCGTAAGGGATACGACATCTGAATATCGCGGTGTGGAGCAGCTAGGTAGCTCGTCGGGCTCATAACCCGAAGGTCGTAGGTTCAAATCCTGCCGCCGCAACCAAACAAACCTCGATTTATAGCCAAAAAATCGAGGTTATCTTTTTGCCTTTATGAAATTATAAAAGTCTTATACCCTTACCGTACCCTTAAATATTTTGGGGCGGTAAGGGTATATTTTATTTGCACTATCCACAACTTAAGGAGATTATGTACAGGTGTTTTGTTTAGAAACTATGGTACATTAAGTTGATTCTTAATCTGCTAAAGTATATCTACCCCAATTATGTGCTGTTCTATGGCTGTGCTTAGTGATAATTTATTTTTGACTTTTTCTTAAGTTGTGAATAGTGGTTATCATAACTATGGATCGGATGGAGTGTTATCTACATTAAAATTCCGTATTCCTGAAAATGCACAACCTGGTGATGTTTATTATTTTGATTTGAAATATGTCGAGGGTGATGTATTTTTAAATGATGCAAATGACAATGAATCAAAACTTATGCAGGCATATCTGTTTACTGAAGGTATTTACAATAAGGAATACAACAACAATTTCACAGCTGATCCAAGCGATATAAATAAGTGTTCTGCACTTGTTTATATTGATAATAGTTATGATGGTTATATAGCAATAGCAGATGAAGAACACATAACTACAACAACTACTACCACCACTACAACGACAACAACAGCTACTACAGAAAAGCCTACAACGACTACTACAAATGCAACCACTACTACCACAACTACAACAACAACTACCATAACAACGACTGCTCCCACTACTACGGTTACAACAACGACCACACCTCCGACAACTGAATTGACATATCTGCTTGGCGATGTAAATGCTGACGGCTCTGTTGATTCATCAGATGCTTCCCTTGTTCTTGCAGAATACGCAAAAATTCAGACAGGCGGAGCAGGTGAATTTACTGATATTCAGTATAAAGCTGCTGATGTAAACAACGACAATGTTGTTGACTCGTCAGATGCTTCAAAGATTCTTGCATACTACGCAATGGTGTCTACAGGTAAAAAGCCTACATGGGATTAATTCCATGACTCTGATTATTTTCACGAACTTTTACAGAAATTTGTTAAATCCAAAAGATAATTGATACAGGCAAGTATCACATATATAAAACCCAACAACGATGCTTTTAAAAACTCGTCTGTTGGGTTTTATTTTTATATTCTGCTTGCATTTTATATGAATATTTGGTATAATAAGATAACGTATTAAAGTGGTATTTCGATGATATAATGCTAATTAATAATACGATTGATTGTAAGGGGAGATTAAATGAAAAGAAAAATACTTAGTCTGTTTCTCTGCTCGGTTATGTTGGCAGGATGTAAAAATCAAGGCGAGATAAAAACAGTATCAAAATCTGATAATGAATCAAAGTCAGAAATACAAATAGTATCAGATAAAGAAGATTTATCTGAAAGTCAATCTTTTGATAAATCGTTAGATTTTCTTAAAAAAATGAAATTTCACGAAGTGCCAATATCTTTTCCGTGTAAGTTTAAGGACCTTAGTGACAATTTTACACTTGGTAATGGTTTCTATTTCAGCGAAACAGACTATACTTTTTATGATTTGTTATATCAAGGAAATAAAGTTGCATCTGTCGGGATAGACGGAGAAAAAACAGAGCAAAACAATGACAAAGAAGTGGTCGTGCTGATTATTGAAGATGAACAACTTGCAAATTTGAAAATTGACGGTGCATCCTGTGATGTTGATATTGACACCATGATTGACCGACTTGGAGAGCCGTATAACAAATCGGTTGGTGACTGGAAATCATTGGTAGAATATTTTTCCGATAGTGTTGATGTGGTTATCGTTTTTAATGATAATCAAACGAACGAAATAATGTTTGTAAAGAATAGTAAATAAATACGTATTCAGAGGGAATTATCAGGTGTATGGCAAAACATCAATGAGATTTTGTTACTATTAGCAACAATCAGTTTTGCATATAATACAAAAAATGTAATAAAAACTAATGTCTGCGAGGAATTAAAATGAGTTACTTTACTTTTGAAAATAAAAAGATATATTATAGCGAACATGGTACAGGCAGCCCGTTGCTGTTTCTTCATGGAAATACTGCTTCCTCAAATATGTATGCACAGATTGCGGACAAATATAAGCAGGATTTCAATGTAATATTATTGGATTTTTTAGGTCATGGAAAATCAGAAAGATTAAATGAATTTCCTGTTGATTTGTGGTTTTATGAAGCAATGCAGGTTATAGCATTCCTAAAGGAGAAAAATTATTCAGATGTAAATATAATAGGCAGCAGCGGCGGTGCAATGGTTGCACTTAATGTTGCGTTAGAAGCTTCGGAACTTGTTGGCAAGGTAGTTGCTGATAGCTTCGAAGGTGAGAAACCGAATAAAATATTTACCGAAAATTTATTGACAGATAGAGCCAACGCTAAAGCAGATAATAATGCACGAATGTTTTATTCGTATATGCATGGTTCGGATTGGGAACAGATAGTAGATAATGACACAGCTGCAATTATACGACACGAAAAAGAAATAGGACGTTTTTTTCATAAGTCATTGAATTTGCTTAAAGCGGATATTCTGTTGACTGGCAGTAAGGAAGATGAAT
>JAZQFV010000070.1:0-65747 GCA_045539715.1 Ruminococcus sp.
TTCCGTAAAGCTGCTATTAATCTTATTAAACTCTTCAAAGAACGCACTAAAACCAAACGTGCCATTTCCAATATTATGCTTGACTGCCTTATCGATTTCAATTGTATTGTGAGAGTCGTTGGGGAAAATTGATTTGCGTGGCTAACGCCTAAAAAATATTGCAATTCCAGAAAATTTGTGTTATAATAGATAATGTATACTCAGGGTAACCACAATACCCTATAGGCAATCGAAGAACTACGGTTCAGGAGAATTTTATGACTGAAACAATACTCAGATACAAGACCTCTGCAAGGGATTTCAGCGAGGCACTTCCCATAGGCAACGGCAGAATGGGCGGAATGGTTTTCGGCAAACCTGCTGACGAACTTATCCGTCTTAACGAAGATTCCCTGTGGTCGGGCGGACTGCGTCACAGAATTAACCCAAATGCCCAAGAAGGACTGGCAGAAATCCGTGAGCTTCTGAAAGAGGGAGATATTCCTGCGGCTGAAAGAGTAGCTTTCACAAAAATGCAGGGAGTTCCCGAAAATATGCGTCACTATATGCCGTTGGGAGATTTGACAATTTCAATGGAATTTGGCGGAAAGGCAAGGGATTATTCCCGAATTCTCGACCTTTCAACAGCTGTCACAGGGGTAAGCTTTTCGGCTAACGGAGTATTATATACAAGAAATGTTTTCTGCTCTGCTCCCGACCAGGTAATGGTAGTTGATATTCACAGCGATACGCCCAACAGCGTAAGCCTTACCTGCGGACTGGGCGGCAGAGAGGATTACTATGACGAAAACCGTCCCTGCGGCGATAATATGATTATTTTCACAGGCGGAACCGGAAGTGCTGACGGCATTTTCTTTGCGGCTTGCCTTGGTGCAAAGGCTGAGGGCGGAACAGTTGAAACTATCGGCAATAAAATATCCATAAAAAATGCCAATTCCGTTATGCTTATTCTTTCTGCAAGAACAAGCTTTTACACGGAAAATTACATAGAATCCGCTGAAGTTGACGTTGAAATGGCACTTGACTGCTCCTATGATGAGCTTTATTACCGCCACGTTTCCGATTATAAGGAACTTTTTGACCGTGTGGAACTTTCACTCAATGACAACAGCGGCGAAAATTTAAGCGGATTTGCTGTTGATGAGCGACTTAGCCGCTTACAGGGCGATGTTATGGACAGCAGGGATTGTGAGCGTCTTATCCACGATAACAAGCTTATTGAACTGTATTTCAACTACGGCAGATATCTTATGATTTCCGCAAGCCGTGCAGGCACTCAGCCTATGAATATGCAGGGTATCTGGAATGAAGATATGCTCCCGAAGCTTGGCAGCCGATACAGCGTTAATATAAATACGGAAATGAATTACTGGTGTGCGGAAAGCTGCAACCTCCCCGAATGTCACCTCCCTCTCTTTGATTTGCTGGAGCGTGTATGCGAAAACGGCTCTGTTACGGCAAAGGAGATGTACGGCATTGAAAAGGGATTTGTATGCCACCACAATACCGATATATGGGGCGATACTGCACCGCAGGATTTGTGGATGCCCTCAACTTTGTGGGTAACAGGCGGTGCATGGCTTGCACTTCACATTTTCGAGCATTACGAATATACCCTTGACGTTGATTTTCTCAACGAAAAGTATCATATACTTAAAGCTGCTGCGGAATTTTTTGCTGAATTCCTCATTGAGGACAGCGAGGGCAGACTTGTAACCTGCCCCTCTGTATCACCTGAAAATACCTATATAACCAAAAAGGGAATTACAGGATGTCTTTGTATGGGACCGTCAATGGATTCTCAGATTATAACAGTACTTTTCAATGATGTTATAAAGGCGGCTGAAATTCTCGGCAAGGACAGCAAATTTGCGGATAAGCTGAAAACGCTTTTAGAGCGTATTCCTGCCCCGGAAACAGGCAAATACGGACAGATTAAGGAATGGGCGGCTGATTATGACGAAGTTGAGGCAGGTCATCGCCACGTTTCACAGCTGTTTGCACTTCACCCTGCGGATATAATTACACCTGCAAAAACTCCACGTCTTGCAGATGCAGCACGTGCAACCCTCGTCCGCAGACTTGTTCACGGCGGCGGTCATACAGGCTGGAGCTGTGCATGGATTACCAATATGTGGGCAAGACTTGGCGACGGTCATATGGTTTATGAAAACCTCAAAAAGCTTATAACTCATTCCACAAATCCGAACCTTATCAACAAAGAACCCTCATTCAGAGTTGACGGAAATTTTGGCGGAACTGCGGCAATTACCGAGGCACTTTTACAGAGTACCGCAGGCACAATTACCCTGCTTCCTGCACTTCCCGATGAATGGAGCGAGGGCAGCATAAGAGGAATCCGTGGAAAAGGCGGATTTGAATTTGAAATGAGCTGGAAAAACGGCAGACTTGAAAAAGCGGCTGTTATTTCCCATTGCGGCGGTGTATGCCGTCTGCGTATAAATGGCACAGCAAGCGTTATTTGTGACGGAACTACAGTAAACTCCCGTATCGAGGACGGTGCAATTGTATTCGATACAACCGAGGGAGAAACATATACAATTACAGCGTAAGCGGAGGACGCAGTATATGAGCATAAAAAAAATTACGGCAGTAATTACAGCGGCGGTTACAATGACAACATTAACCGCCTGCAAAGACAAAAAAGTGGAAAATGACAAACCTGAAACTCCAACTGTAACCACAGTTGAGGAAACATCTGCTCCCACAGAAACTGTTGAAACTATCCCTGTGGAAACCTTTCCCGATTATCCCATTTCCTACCCTACAATTGAAAAAAAGCGTATGGACAATGTATACGAGGCGGAAGATTCATTGATGACCGAGGGACTTGAATTCAGCGATGCAATTCCTGAAAAGAAAAATAAAAAAGAGGAAAACGATACAGAAAAGCCTACAGCGGTAATTGTTGCACCATACAGCGGTGACGGATACGTGACAGGCTTCAAAAAAGACGGCAGTTCCTATGTGGTTTTCGAGGTTGATGCACCAAGTAATCAGCATTATGATTTGTCATTCAGCATTGCCTCTGAAAAGCTTGTAAATTGCCGTGTATCGGTAAATGACAAGGAAACTGCAACTTTTGTCACCAAAGAGGACAATGAGTTTACCCTTATTACCCTTTACGGAGTATTCCTCACAAAGGGCAAGACGAAAATTGAGATTTGCCCCCTTGACGGCGATTTAAAGCTTGACTATCTGAAATTGTCGAATAATACTTCCCTCAGCACAATACAATATAATGCGGCAAACAGTCTTTCAAATGAAGCTGCGGGAGAATCGGCAAAGGAACTTATGAGTTTTCTCACGGAGAATTACGGAAAGTACACGATTACAGGTCAGTATGCCTCCGATGAAACAAATAAGGAACTGGAACTGATTTATCAGACTACGGGAAAATACCCTGTAATCCGTTTTTCTGCAATGCACAATTCGGGCAGCAGCTTTGACAGCACATTCAAGGATATTGACGCTTGTGCGGAATGGCACTACAAGGGCGGAATTGTGGGACTTATGTGGTATTGGGAAGCTCCCTCAAAAACGAAGCCCTCTGTATACACAAAGGAAACGGATTTCCGCCTGTCCGATGCTGTAACTGATATTGACATTGCAAAGCTTACGCAGGAGGAAATCCGAGGACTTTACGGCGAGGGCAAAATTTCCGAGCAATGTTATGGACTTATTCTTGACCTTGACAATATGGCAGGTCAGCTTATGTCCTTGAAAAATAAGGGCGTTCCTGTACTGTGGCGGCCTCTCCACGAAGCATCGGGAGATTGGTTCTGGTGGGGTGCAGGCTCTGTAAGGGACTACAAATGGCTGTGGAATTTAATGTATACAAGATATACGGAATATTTCGAACTTGACAATCTTATCTGGGTATGGAACGGTCAGAATGACAAGACTCTTGTGGATAAGAACACATTTGATATAGCGTCCCTTGACATTTATCTCCCAGCTGAAAAAGAATTCGGCAGCCGATATGAACAGTTCCTTGCATTGCAGAATATTGTGGGAAAAGATAAGCTTATTGCCCTTAGCGAATGCAGCACAATTCCCGATATGGATATTTCTTTCCGTGACAATGCGGTATGGTCATTCTTCGGCTTGTGGTACGGCAAATATCTCCACGATGAAAACGGTGCATATTCCGATATTTACACAAATAAGGACGCATTTATAAAGACCTACAACTCTGACGGTGCGTTATCCCTTGACGAATATATGAAACTCCGTGAAGGAGAAAAACTCGTTCCCCAGTATGACGAATCAATGACCACAACTACTACAACCGCAACTGCGACAGATACCACCGATACATCAGAAACTTCTACAACTACAGAAACAACCGCTGCGGTATGGTAAGGAGGGATTTTGTGAGCAATGACTTTAAAATAACCGTTCCTCTTAGCCGTGACCAGCGTGAGGTTATGGATAAGATGACAGCGGCAATCCGTGAAAACTCCATAAAGGCGGTGAGCTTTCAGCTTTTCAAAAGCCTGCTTATTTTCCCATTTTCCGAGGATAATGACCTGTTTTTCCTTATGGAAAGGGCATACGGCTTAAAGGGCAACGGCAAAAAATCCTTTGCGGATTTGCGTGTTGAAGCCGAAGTTGAAGCAAAGCGGAAATTCACGGAAAAATGTGATGTAACCGTAGAGCAGATTTATGAGATTTACGCTAAAAAGCAGAAAATTTCCCAAGAAGAAAAAGCGTCGCTTATCCGTCAGGAATGTGAACTTGCCGAGAAATATGTATTTCCCAGAATATTCGGAAAAAAGCTTTATGATACGGCTGTGGACAGCGGAAAAAATATCGTTCTTATTGCAAATACGATTTATCCCCGTGAAGTAGTTCTGCGAATGGCTGAAAAGTGCGGTATAAGCGGAAAAATTTTGATTTCCAACGAAATCGACTGCGGAGAAAACAGAAATACCACGATTTTCAGCACAATTCAGAAAAAGGGAAAAGCGTCAGCGGCGGCACATCTTCACATCGGCGGCGATGTTTCCGCAGATGTGGAAACTCCCATAATGAACGGCTCAAAGGCACTTTTGCTTTCCGACACGGTGGCTAATATGATAAAGTCGGGCAGAGTCCGCAGTCACGTGCAGTCAAAGCAGATTTACGACTACGACACCGCTGATTTTCTCGCATTACATCTTGCATTCGGCATTTATTCGTCCTATATCTTTGATATTCCGAGAAATAAGACTGCCCTCAGCGATTTCTGCGGAAATCCCTACATACTCGGATTTTTCGTAGGCGGCTGCGGCAAAAAAGCTGACATTTCCGACCTCGGAGAAACGGAACGTGCTATTTTTGAGGCTATTTCCGAAAATTCCGACGCAAATCGTGGCGGAGATGATTTTATCGGTTTATTTCATCGTCATTTTGGCGATATTGAGTTAAATCTCGACTATAAGGGATTTACCCTGCCCCTTAATCTCATAGCTGAACACGGCGGTTCAATGGATGTGGGGCTGCTGAAAAACAATATGTCGGCTGACGCTCATAAGAAGTGGCAGGAGGGTATAACAGATGCCCCGAAAGCCCCCGATTTTCGTAAAAATAAGGAGCAAAACAAGCTTGAAAAACTGGCAGACAGACTGTTTCCGCCGGGTACAAAGGTGCGTAATATTGCCGACGGCATAATTTTTAATATAAAGAAAAGACATTAATCGACAATATTTCCCCTATTTCCCGATAGATTTCGACTTTATTCTACATTTTTTGACCGATTCAGCGGTAGGTGACAATATCCGCCCTTTACTGCTTTAAAGTCTCATATTTTTTTTAATTTTTTTGTTGACGATTGCCATTCCTTTATGATAAAATTGTCTTGCTGAAATACAATGGCGTTTTTCAGTGGTAAGTTTCTATTATGGAGGAAAAAACAATGAATAACAAGGTTAAGGTATTAATCGGCGATGACACAGCAATAGGGGTAAGCATCGCAAACAAACTCAGAGAAAAAGGCATCTATGCCTACACAAGAAGAAAAGATTGCGGAATTATCGTGGAGTCAATCAAAAATGACCCGCCCGATGCTGCAGTTCTCGATATAACAGCACACGACGGTGATGCGGTAATGATTATGAAAAAGGTTAGGGATCTTGGGGTGAAATATCCTGCATTTATAGTCACTTCTGATATAGATAACGAATTTATTGAACGACAGGTTATGGAAAACGGCGGAGCAAAATTCCTGCTGAAACCCTATGACGCAGATGACCTGTTCAATGTTATAACTTCTGCTCTCGGCAACAGGGCAGACAGCATAAGCGACGATATGGAGGTGGTAATCACTGAAATTATCCACCAGCTTGGAGTTCCTGCACATATAAAGGGCTACCACTATCTTCGCTCAGCTATACTTTATTCAATTGAGGATAAGGCACTTCTTGAAAGCGTTACAAAGATGCTTTATCCCACCGTTGCAAACACATATGATACAACATCATCAAGAGTTGAAAGGGCAATCCGCCACGCTATTGAAATAGCATGGGACAGAGGAAATATCGACACACTCAATTCATTCTTCGGGTATACGGTGAATACCTGCAAGGGAAAGCCTACAAATTCCGAATTTATCGCCCTTATCACAGATAAATTAAGATTAAGATACAAGGCTGTTTTAAGACAACAACAAATCAGACCTGTATAAGGAGGAATTTTTATGTCATTCAAAAAAATCGAATTATCAGAGCTTTCATTCAATCCCTTTGAAAAAATCGGCAAGCAGTGGATGCTTCTCACAGGCGGCACAATGGACAACTGCAACACTATGACTGCTTCATGGGGACAGCTTGGCGTTCTCTGGAATAAAAATGTGCTGACCTGCTACATTCGACCCAATCGTTACACATATGATTTTGTGGAAAAGGGTGAGCTTTTCACAGCTTCATTTTTAGGTGAGGAATACCGCAAGGCATTGGCATACTGCGGCTCACATTCCGGACGTGACGGCGATAAAATGGCTGAAACAGGCCTTACACCTGCGGATTTACAGGGAGCTGTTGGAATTGAGCAGGCTGAACTTGTGTTCGTATGCCGCAAGCTTTATTCCTACGATATGGAGGAAAGCGGATTTTTGACGGATGACGGAATTCCTGCACAGTTCTTTGGAACTGACCCTTACCACCGTGCTTATATTGCGGAAATCGTAGGGGTATACGTTAAATAAAGCCATTAGCTTTTAGCCATTAGCCGTTAGCTAATGGAGTTCCCTGATACTATTCCAAAAACCAAAAAACTCCGAAAAAGATATTGTTCTTCTTCGGAGTTTTTGTTTGTGAATTTCTCAAAATTGCTGGCGGATAATCCGCCCCTACACGAAATAGTTATTCACGGTTAGGATTTTTTGTCCCTCTTATGGTCATTCCCTCATCGTAATCATCGAGGAAATGGTGGCGATTTTCGCCGATATGATATGAAATCAGCGTTTGCAGATTGACATTTTCCGCACTTCGGAAAATATTCATATCAACCGCAGGATTTGTCTGCCTGAGCTGTGCAAGGAGCGATTTGATTTCCGCCCTTTTCGAGCCTTTTTCCGACTTCTCCGACATTGCACAGGCACAGCCGATAAATGTCAGTTTATTTTCCGCTGCCCAATCCACAATATCCCATTCACGGACGAGATATAACGGGCGGATAAGCTCCATACCGCCGTAGTTTTCAGAGTGAAGCTTCGGCATCATAGTCTGCATCTGCGAGCCGTACAGCATACCCATAAGTATAGTTTCAATTACATCGTCAAAATGATGTCCCAATGCAATTTTATTGCAGCCCAATGCCTGTGCTTGCTTATACAGCCAGCCACGGCGAAGTCGTGAGCATAAAAAGCAGGGGTTTTTCGGCGATTTCTCCGCAGATTCAAATATTTTTGTATCATAAAAGGAAACAGGCAGGTCAAGCAGCTTGCAGTTTTCCTTTATTTTTTTGAGATTTTCTTCGCTGTAACCCGGATTCATTGCGATGTATTCCGCTTCAAATGGAATTTCGCCATTGCGTTGAAGCCGTCTGATACAAAGTGCCATAAGCAGGGAATCCTTGCCGCCCGATATGCATACGGCAACCCTGTCGCCCTCTTGAATAAGGCGGTAATCACGGACTCCACGGCGGAATTTTGTCCATATTTTTTTGCTGAATTCACGGCAAATGCTTTCTTCTGCCTGATTTATCATAATATCACCCATTTATATTATAAGCGGATTTCTCCTTTATGTCAAGTATTGCTCCACCAATTATACCTTGCCAAAAAGACGAAGGCAGAAAGGAAATTTATCAAGGAAGAAAAACGCAGGAATGCTCTCGCATTTCAAGTTTTTCTGACGCAGAGAAAATTTCTTTATGTTGAGTATTTGATGGCAAGGTTTAGTTGGGGGAGCAATATAATACATAATTGCCGTGCAAACCAATCCGCAGGCGGATAATATCCACCCGTTTTAAATATGGGCATCTCTAAAAACTCGTTTGATTAAAGAAAAAACAGATAGGTATGGCAGCTGTAAGGAAACCTTCCGAAGGCGTGCTGTCGCACTCCGAGGAAGGTTGACGAAGCAGATGACGTGCATATCTGATTTTTCTCAAAAGGGGTTTTTAGAGATGCCCATATATCATCAAACATAAAAAACGGCAGAAATTAATCTACCGTTCCAAAAAAGCTAATGGCTAACAGCTAACAGCTTTTTAACATCATTACGCATTAAAAAATAGACGGCAATCGTTAAGACTGCCGCCCATAATTCTTAATTCTTAATTCTTAATTAATTATCAGCCTTGAAAGCAAATCTTGCAAAGTTGTAGAGATGTGCGTGAATACTGTTATCACCGTGATATCCGCCATTTACATAATGCCAGATGTGAGGAACATTATTCTTTGTGAAGTTGTTGTGATAACCCTCGGGAGTTGTGTAAACTACTTCGTCATTGCTTCCTGCTGTAAGGAAAATAAGTGAGGGAGCTGCTTCCTCAGATGCAAACTTGAATGAACCGCTTACTCCGGGAGCTGCACAGATTGCACCAACATAACCGAACTTATCGGGGTACTTCATACCAATGAGAAGTGACTCTCTGCCGCCCATTGAAAAGCCTGTGATAGCTGTGTTCTCTCTGCCTGTTGCTACGCTGAATTCCTTTTCGATAAGGGGCATAAGCTCAGTTGTGAGAACTGTTCCGAAGTTGTCATATGCGATATTGTTTGCGTCGTCCATTGCTGAACAATCAGCCTGCGACTGGCTTGAATAGATGTAGGGGAATACAACAATCATATCCTCAGCTGCACCCTCGGCAATTGCGTTACCGATAATCTGCTTTGTATACATTGTGCCGTTGCCCTTGATAATCATTCTATCCTGATTTTCCCAGTAACCGTGCATTACGTACATTACAGGGTATTTCTTGCTCTCTGTATAGCCTGCGGGGAGAAGTACATTATATGGTTTCTCACGCTTGCAGAAGTCGGAATAATAGCTCTTTGAAACGATTGTACCATACTGAACTCCAGCCTTTTCAGACTTTGCGTCGTTAGGCTCAAACTCTGAAACAAGCTTTGCAACTTCGGGAGTATAAATGGAAATTGTCTTTAACTCAGCCTTTGCGGGTTCAGTTTTTTTTAACTCAACTTTCTGACCGAGGAGGAACTGCTGTAAAAGTACAAGGTCAGCTACGGAATTTTCACCGTCAGCGTTTACATCTGCCGCATATGCAGCTGTATCGCTGCTGAAACTTCCTATAACTCCCTTTCTCATTGCTATAAGGTCGTAAACATCAACACGGCGGTCACCGTTTACATCGCCTGCGATGAAATCATTTCCGACAGGGGGATTTGTTGCAGGAGGATTTGTTTCAGGGGGATTTGTCTGCTCGGGAATTACGGGAGCAGCAGGTCCGTCAATCTTTGTTCCTGCAACTGCACCAATTGCCTCGTCAATGTAGAAATTTTCTGTGCCTTCCTCTGTTTCAACATAAATCTGCATTTCTGTTGCATCAGCAGGAATTTTATAATTTGCATTTGCAAGCTGTACCCAAGTGCCTGGGATTGTTTCACCCTCGGCAATAGAGTCATAATGTGTTTCACCGTCAGAACCTACATATTGCAGCTTCATAAAGAACTTTGTTGAAGCTTCACCGTCAAAATATGTTGCAAGTGTGCTGAAACTGTATGTTTCGCCAGGCTTGAATACCTTTGAATTAAGGGATTTTGCAGTACCGTTCCATGTAGCAGCTCTGTCCTGAACGAGAAGTGCCTCTGCACCGTCATAGAAAGTTCTGCCGCTTGTCATAACAGTTGCGTCGCCTCTGCCTGCCCAGCTTGCAACATCACCTTCAAATGTATCGTGGTAGTAATAGCCGTTTTCGTCAGGCTGTGAACCGGGAGTAACTCCGCTGCCCTCAAGACTTACAACGAATGTTGTAACAGAGCTTGCAGGAAGCTGTGCAAAGAAGCTTGAACCGTCATTTTCCAAATCCTCTGTAAGTGCAAGATTTTCATTTGCAGTTGTTCTCCAGCGGTCAACGTCAACGATTTTTTCGCCGCTGCCGATTGTGAATTCCTGTGCATAGCCTGTTGTACTCTTATTGATAGCTACGATAGTAACCTGCTTGTTATCGTTCTTATAAGCAGAAACGAGAACTCCGCTTGCAGGCTGTTCAGTTGCGGCAATACGAATATCGCCTGGGCGTACCCACTTGGAATAATGAGCCATATTGTAACCACGCTTGGAAATTGAGCCGTCCTCACTCATTGGACTGTAGCTTCTTCTGATGTACCACCATACATAAGCACTCATATTTCCTACAACAAGACCATTGTGGATATTTTCAGATACCTGAATAGCCTGATCCCAGATATTATTTGAATTTGCTTGACTGTTGGGAACATACACCTCTGTCATCCAGATTTCCTTACCGCAGTTTTCAAGTGCAGGGAAATCCATCTGACTTCTCTGTGTGCCGTAGAAGTGAGTACCGAAAAGGTCACAGTTTGCCATAGCCTTTGAGTTATTGAGGATTTTAGAATAATAATCCTTGTTTGTATACTGGAAAGTTTCAGGGGACATTACACGGGTACTTGTGATTTTATCCGCATAATTTGCAAGGAAATCGGTTGTTTCGTCCGATGACCATGCTGTCCACTCGTCAGCGTAGTCAGGCTCATTCTGTACTGAAATTGAGTAAAGCTCAACTCCCTGACTTTTCATATATGAACCGAAATCATTAAGATGCTGTGCGTAAGCTGCATAATTTGACTTAGGAAGATGAAGTTTACCGCCTCTTGCACCGCCTGTGCCTTTTTCAGCAAGATTTGAGGGCGGCTCCCAAGGTGAAGCAAAAATTGTTGCACCCTGTGACTGTGCGTATTTTGCAGTTGCAACTGCCTTTGACCACTGATTCTTGTCAGGGTTTACGAACACACGGAGAATTGACATACCAAGCTGGTTGTCGCCGTTTCCGAATGCTGTTTTTCTCTGTGAATCAGTGAGGTCCTGTCCTGTCCATTCGGGGTGGTTGATACCGCCGAAGCCCCTAATTGTCTGGTACTCGGTGGTAGTGTCGATTACTACTCTTTCAGCTGCCGATGTTTCGAGAGTTTCGTTTTCAATCGGTACAATTGCCAATCCTGTGACCAACATAGCCGCAGCGGCAACTGCTGAAAAAGTTCTGGTTAATGTTTTTCTTAATTCCATACTAATTCATCCCTTTCGTTTATTAAGCATAAAAAACGGATATCTTGCAATTTTATTATAACACATTCACAAAAATTTTACAACCACCAATTTGAAGATTTGGTGGATTTTTTGAAGAATTGTCATTTATCATTCAAATATAGTCATATATGGGCATATTTGAAAAATAAAACTTGATTAAAAAGCCTATAGCAGTCAGCCATTAGCCTTTAGCTGATAGCAACCAGTTAATTTTTCCGACTTATGAAAGTGAAAAGCCGGCCGTAACCCAAAACGACCGGTTTTCTGATTTGTCTTGCCCTTACATTTTATTTTTTTAGGGATATTATATTTCTCCGCCATTGTGCAGAAAGCAGAGAATATATAACCAATTGAGAGAGTTTCGTTCATCGGGAGTGACCTCCCGATGAACAATTTATGAGGGATAATAAATAAGATATCTATGTTTTTACTTGACGCTCCATGAATCGAATTCAACATCGCCGCTGAATACGAAGTAAACGTCCTTTGTGCCTGTCATATTTGTTACTGTGGGAACTGTTACATTCTCCATTGCAGATGTAAGTTCTGCATATCCGATTACATCGCCTGTGGGAGAGCCTACACACACTTTAATAGCTCCGCCGTTTGAAGATGATGCTCTGATTGTAAGAGAATCTGTTCCGTTCTTGAAGTTAACACCGCTAACCTTTGTCCACTCGCCCTTCTTGCCGATAACCTTTGTATCGCAAAGACCGCTTGTGGTAATTCCCTTTGACTGGTTAGACATTGTTTCAGCCTGTACAGTTGTGTAGGGATTGAGTGTTTCAATCTGTGATACGCCCTTCATTGTACCTGTTGCTGAGAACATACCGTTTGAGAATGTTGCCTCGTCAATGTGAGGTGAACGGTAGTTACCGCCAAGGTCAATTGTGCCGTCAGAATTGAGAGCCTGAATGTTCATCTCTCTTGAAAGGTTACGGCTGTGGTAAAGCATATAATACTTGCCCTTGAACTCAACGATTGAGTGGTGGTTATTTCCGCCGCCGTCAAGCTTATATGAAGCAGGATTCTTTAATGCAATTCCCTTGTATGTGAATGGTCCAAGGGGATTTGTTGAAGTCATTACACCGATTTCTGCATTGCCGAATCCGTAGGGATTTCCGCCTGTATTCCAGTTTGTACAGTATGAGTAGTAGTATGTATCGCCAACTTTAAGTATGCTTGAATCCTCAAAGAGATATGGAGGATTCATCTTTACAGCTGAACCTGCAAGACCTGTCATATTGTCTGTGAGCTTAACTGCTCTTGCTGTGCCTGGGTCAGCAGCCTTGCCGTCGGGTACACCGCCGCCTACGTAGAGATAACCTGTGCCGTCGTCGTCAACGAGAACAGCCGGGTCAAAGAGCCATGTTACATCGCCGAAACCTGATGTACTCTTATTGATAAGTGCCTTTCCGATTGGATCTGTGTAAGGTCCTTCGGGACTGTCAGCTGTAAGAACGCCGATACCGCCTGCACTGTCTGCAAAGTAAAGGAAGAACTTATCCTTACCGTTGATTGTTTTCCATGCTGCATCGGGAGCCCATGCAAAGCTTGCCCACTTAGCTGCACCGTTTGTTGTTCTGCTGTTTCTGCCTGCTACGGGGATTGGACCGTGGTCTGTCCAGTTTACGAGGTCAGCAGATGAAAAACAGTTGATTGTTCCTGAGTTGTATGTGTTGACCTGAATTTTTCCGTCGCTTCTGTATTCGGGAGCGTCGTTTGTTGTGTATACATAAAGTCTGTCCTTGTATACCATAAATCCTGGGTCAGCACCGAAACGATGTGTCCAGAGGACATTGTTTTCGCCATCGTTCTTCCAACTGCTGTTAATTGAGAGATTCTTGAAAATTGATTCCATAGCTGCTGTATCAACGGGAGGTCTGTTGTTGGGGAATGTATCAATTGCACCGAGAACGAACTGCTGTAAAAGAACGAGGTCATTTATTTCAACCTTGCCGCTCTGGTCAACGTCTGCAACCTTGAGAACAGAACCGTCTGTCACATCGCCGAGAATAACCTTACGCTCAACGATTAAGTCGAATACTGTGATTGTTCCGCTAAAGTCTGTATCGCCGAGAATGAATGTTCCTGAGGGATTTCCTGAAGTGCCTGGCTGATCGGGAATGTCAGGCTGTCCTTCGCCCTGAATACCTGTTTTATCTACCGCACCGATTGCCTCGTCAATGTAGAAATCTGTGAGGGATTCTTCTGTTTCAATGTAGATTTTTACGCCTGTAGCGTCAGACGGAATTGTGTATGATGTATTTACAAGCTGAGCCCATGTATCGTTGGGAGCGATTACTGTTGCAACTTCATCATAAGCTGTTTCGCCGCTGCCGTCAGTATACTCAATCTTCATCATGAACTTGACGTTTTCACCTGACTTCTGCTTTACGTGAGCACTGAAGCTGTATGCCTCGCCAGCCTTGAATGCACCTGGATTGAGGGTATAAATTGCACCCTGCCATGTTTCTGATCTGTCAGAAACGTAAAGTGAATTGCTGCCCCACTCTGTATAGTGTTCATCAGAACTCTGTGCAACGGTATTTCCGCCACGCTCTGACCAGCTGCTTGTACCGTCCTCAAATCCGCACTGATACCACCAGCCGTAATCATTAGGTTCAAGTTCAACTGTTCCGCCAACGCCCTCAATAGGTCCGTTTCCGTCGCCGAGATTCATAAGTGTTGTATAAGCTTCCTTAGGCTTATTGTTTGAATCGTAGAGGAGAGCGTTTGAACCTGCACTAAGCCATGAGTTAGCGTCGTTTGGTCCCCACATCTGGATAAGTGTAACCTTTCCGGGTGTAGTTCCGTTTGTGTTGACTTCCATAGCGTGCTTGAAAATAGCCTTGTACTTATTTGCCTGGTCTGTGTAGCTGTACTTTCCGTTTTCAACAGAAATATCAAGCTCTGTAACCTGAACTTCAAGACCGAGAGCAAGGTACATATCCATTGCCTGTAAATAGGAGTCGGTTCCTGCAAAACCTGTTGCATTTGCGGGAACGTGTGACTGCATTCCCATACCGTCAATAAGTCCCTTTGCTTTAAGAGGTTTCAGAATTGTATTGATGATACAATCACGCTTGTGATCCCAGTATTCGTTATAGTCGTTGTAGAAAAGCTTACAAGTTGAAGGAGCATACTTTCTTGCGAATGTGAATGCGTCCTCAATAAAGCCGTTGTCGCCGTAAACCTGTACCCATGGTGATGCACCGTTGCCGTAACCGGGAACTCTTGCACCGCCGTTGTTCTTTGTTCTGTTTGAATCGTCTGATACAGCCTCGTTTACAACGTCATATGCGTAAAGGTCAAGGGTAGGATACTGTGATTTGAATGCAGCAAATATATTCTTGATATAGCTTTCAAGACGCTGTTTCATAACGCTTTCGCTTACCCAGTTACCGCCGTCCTGCCAGTTATCCTTGAAGAACCACTGTGGAGTCTGGCTGTGCCATGCAAGAACGTGTCCACGGAATCCCATATTATTCTTTATACAGAAGTCAGCAATTGCAGCTGAGCTGTTAAGAGAAACCTTTACATCTGTATTTGTAGAACCGTTTTTAACAAGTGTAGCATCGGGCTTTGTTTCGTTCTCGCCCTCGATTGCATTGAAATCCTTTATGTAATTTGCCTTGATAGCAGAATCGTTTATAGTTTTATAGTTGAGGATATTACCTACACGGAAGCCATAGCCTGCAAATGCCTCTTTAAGACCGTTGCCCGCAGCCTGTACAGCAGCACCGTTCTTTGCTGTAACAACACAGTCATCAATTGCGAAATCAGCTGTGCTGTCGGTTGTAACTTTCATTTCAAACTCATATGCACCCTCGGGAGCCTTGAAACTTGATGAAAGCTTTGTCCACTCGCCAGCCTTTGCATTGGCTGAATCAAGTTCAACTGTTGTTTCCTCGTGAGTTTCACCGTCTAAATAAGTAAGTGAAAGGTGGAATTTTTCATCTGTATCAGCCTTTACGTTAACGCTGTACTTGTACTTTTCTCCACCTTTAAGGTAAAATCCCTTAGATGAAGCAGCACCCTCTGCGGAAGAATTTCTTCCTGTTACGAGAAGACCTCTTGTGCCGTTCATACCATCGGTTGGAACAAGTATTTCTTCCATTTCTGTGTGATGCCAGCCGTCATAGTTTTCATCAAAGCTGTCGCTTACAGCTTTT
This sequence comes from Ruminococcus sp., assembly GCA_045539715.1. GTDB lineage: Bacteria > Bacillota > Clostridia > Oscillospirales > Ruminococcaceae > Ruminococcus. The sequence goes on from JAZQFV010000070.1 coordinate 15,911, forward strand.
ACTGTGTAAGTCTGCATACCTGCAAGCTGAGACATTACTGCGAAGTTGCTTACAAAGACAGCAGCGGATACAGCAGCAGCAATCAGTTTCTTTCTGTTCAAAATAAATCATCCCTTCATAAAAAATCTTCTTGTCGGCAATGGTGTCATATTCACATCACATTACTGACTTTTTTTGTGTATTTCGTACTCGTTAATTACATTATACACCATTCGCACACCATTCACAACCCACAATTTGCAGAAAAGGTGGATATTTTGAAGATGTTTTCCTTGATTTTTTTCAAAATATGTGATATAATAAAATAATAAAAGAGCAATATATAGCGGTTTAATAGCAATATATGACTAAAAAATGACGAAAAGTGATTGTTTTTATTAATTTTCAGTAACAAAACATTGTTCATTTATTGCTATTACCCGACATTTTGGTGTAAATTCATTTTTTATACGGGGGTGATTTTATGCAGAAAAAACCTATGATTGGTGTTATTGTCGGCAGAGCCTATGAGTCGGTACAAAAGGTAATGCTGGAGGGAATTATTGCACAGGCGGAAAAATACGGCTATAACGTATCGGTTATTTCAAATATCCACAACCTTTCATATCTTGAATATTTCGCAAATATAGAAGTTGAAAACAAGATTTATGAATTGCTGTATTCCCCACGGTTTGACGGAATTATTCTTATGGCGGAAACAATTTCCGAAAAGGATATACGCCCTATGATTCTTGAAAGACTGGGACAGCTTGATATTCCTGTGGTGATTGCAGGTGAAAATATCGAGGGATTTATCTGCGTAAACAATGACATACGTGAGGATTTTCGGGGAATTGCACGTCATCTTATAGAGATTCACGGCTATACGGATATTGATATGCTTACGGGACAATCAGAATTCGCCACATCTCATGAGAGAGTGCAGGGAGTAAGGGATATTTTCGAAGAAAAGGGCATATCATTTCCCGATGAAAAAATAATCTACGGCAACTATTGGATAAACACAGGTGAAGCCCTTGCAGAAGAATATCTGAAAGGCACAAGAAAAATGCCGCAGGCGGTTATCTGTGCCAATGACTTTATGGCTTATGGTCTTATTGATAAGCTATTTGAAAATGGCATAAAGTTCGGTAAAGATATCTCTGTGGTGGGTTATGAATACGTGGGCGAAAGATACTACCACCACCCAATACTTACAACATATTCCCGAAATCGTGCCAATGTAGGTGCAAAGGCTGTAAGTATCCTCAATAATCTCATAACCGACGAACCTGTGGAGGATATTTCCATTGACGGCTGTATGGTCGCAGGTGAAAGCTGTCCATGCGGAAGTGATAAAAGCTTTATTATGACGGAATTGCAGACTGTACGCCGTATTCAGTTCTATAACAATATGACAATGTGCGGAAATTTTGAACATCAGCTTGCAATGTGCCGTTCTATGAGCGACTATATACGTGCTTTGCAGGATTATTCCTATCTTATAAGAGATGTAAGCGGCATATACCTTTGCCTTTATGAAAATTGGTCTGAACTTAAAGAAAAAGCCGATTTGAATAAAAACTCCAATGATGAAATGATGACGTTATACCGCATTATAAGTCCTGTTCAGATTTCCTCTGACCCCTATTACTATACAAGAAGAATGCTTTTTCCCGATGACCTCCCCGGTTCGGGAGATAAAAAATACCTCTACTTCGTACCGATGTTTTCAAATGGCATTGAAATCGGATATTTTATATTCCAGTATACCAAACCCGACGGCTACGACACTGTTGCAATAGGCTGGATAAACTCAGCTGTAAATGCCCTCAATGTGCTTCGTATGAAAAATGACATCAATGAACTGCTGGAATACAACAATCTTTCCGCATTCAGAGATACGGCAACGGGTATGTATAACCGTGAGGGACTTATCCGTGAGCTGTCAAATGCCCTTTCAAAAGCGGAAAAATCAGATATGGTATCGGCTGTTATGCTTAAAACACGTATCCTTGAAGATGAAATAAGAATTGACGAAAAAAGCAGTTCAATCAAGCTTGACATTGAGGCGGCTGAATGTATGCGTAAGCTTTCCCTTAACAAAAACGCAATCTGTGCAAAGCTTTCCGACAAACAGTTCGTATATATTATAATAGGTAATCACAATGAGGATTATCACGAAAAAATCTCCGACCGGCTCCATAGTCTGATTTATCACTCTCCTGTTTACAAATCCGCAAAGGAAACGGAGAATATTCTCATAAGCAGTATGACAATTTCTGCGGCTGATGCAGTTCCCGAAGATATTCTGCGGTCACTTTCCGAGGAAATAACCAAAAAGACTACCAATGCAAGCTACCTGCGGAAATCCCAGAACTTCAATGAATTCAACTCAATCAGAATGGCAATGTATAAGCACCCCGAAAAAAGGTGGGACGCTGAAAATGAGTGCCGTGATATGCACCTCAGCTGCGGTCACTTCCGTGCGGCATATAAGAACACTTTCGGTGTAAGCTTTCATCAGGATTTAATTCGAAGCCGTATTTTCTTTGCGAAATATCTCCTTATGACAACTTCTCTCAGCCTCCCCGGAATTGCTCAGAAATGCGGATATGAGGACGATAAATATTTCCTGCGGCAATTCAGGCAGCAGACAGGTTTAAGCCCCAATGCCTACCGAAAATTTGACCATATGTAGAAAGGCGGAATTTAATGCTCACCAACTTTTTAATACGCTCATTTGTAAAGGATTATGAAAATACAGGCAATAACGATGTGCGTAACAACTACGCTATGCTTTCGGGAACTACTGGAATTATCGCCAATATCGCCCTTTTCCTGCTGAAACTTTTTACGGGAATTTTCACGGGTGCTGTGGCAATTATCGCTGACGCTTTCAATAATATCTCCGATGCAGGTTCATCTGTTGTAACTATGCTGGGATTTCGGCTATCCTCAAAACACGCTGATAAAAAACATCCCCTCGGTCACGGCAGAATGGAATACATAACCGCATTTATCGTTGATATTATGATTATGATTGTGGGAGTGGAGCTTTTCAAAACTGCTGTGGATAAAATCATTCATCCCGATATTCCGCAATTTCGCCCCATTACCCTTATTCTTCTTGGAATTGCAATTCTTGTGAAACTGTGGCTGTTTCTGTTTTACCGAAAAATCGGAAATACCATAAATTCTGCGGCTATTAAGGCGGCGGCTCTTGACAGTGTTTCCGATACGGCAGCAACAGGACTTGTTTTCATCACTACGATTTGTGCGAAATTCTGGGATTTCCCCCTTGACGGCTGGGCGGCTCTCATAGTGTCGGCTCTCATTATTTGGGCAGGCTTAAAGGCGGCTAAAGAAACAGTTGACCTGCTTCTCGGAACTGCTCCCTCACAGGAATTTGTGGAAAGCGTTTATGGCTTTATCAAAAAATATCCCGATGTGGTGGGAACTCATGACCTTATGATTCACGATTACGGTCCGGGACGGCTTATAATTACCCTCCACGCTGAAATCTCCGAGGACTGCGAATTTCTCCACGCACACGAGGTTATCGATATTCTCGAAAAGGATATGCAGGAGCATTTCGGGGCAATTGTTACAATTCATCTCGACCCTGTGGCAGTGAATAATGAGCAGGTAAATTCTCTGAAAAAGCTGGCTGAGGAATGTATGCTTTCGGTTGATAAGGATTTCACTCTCCACGATTTCAGAATTGTTAATGCTGAAAGTTTCACAACTCTGCTTTTTGACCTGTGTATTCCTGTGGATTCAAAATTCAACGACAACGAAGCGGCTGAACTTGTGGCAGAGAAAATCCGTGAGAAAAATCCCACATTCAAAACGGTTATTCACCCCGAACACCCTTTTGTTTAATTCGTAATTGTTTAAAAGCCTTTAGCCGTTAGCCATTAGCTGTTAGCTATGTGGGCAGCTGATTAATAAAGAATAAAAAAGACGGTGGAATTTTTTCTGCCGTTTATTTTTTTATTTACGCAAATTAGGGACAGGTTGTGCCGTGTCCGCAATTTTAGAAACTTAATAAAAATAGCGGTAGTCGTAAAAACTACCGCTATAAATAGCTAATGGCTAATAGCTAAAAGCTATAGGCTGAAAAAAAGCATTTCTCCCTCGCTAACCAACAAACGAGGGAGAACATAATTAAGAAGGGATAGTATAAAATTCTATAATAGAGAGGGTATAATTAACTTGAAATTAAAGGTTGAACATAATGTTGTTCAGAACAGCTTCAAGCATTTCCTGTCTGCCGCTTGAAAGTGAATCTGTAACTTCACCCTTTTCAAGAGCATACTTTTCGAGGTCAGCAAGACCAACCTTGCCGTCGATAATGTCCTTACCGATGCCCTCGTTCCATGAAGCATAACGGTCATCAACAAACTTGTCAATTCTGCCGTCAGAAATAAGCTTGTCAGCAATTCTCAGACCGAGTGCGAATGTATCCATACCTGCAATATAGCTGTGGAAAATATCCTCAGGTGTGAAGCTTCCACGTCTTGCCTTGGAGTCGAAGTTAAGACCGCCGTTTGTGAAACCGCCTGCCTTGAGTACTTCGTACATACAGAGAGCAGCCTCATATACGTTTGTTGGGAACTGGTCAGTATCCCAGCCGAGAAGTGTATCGCCCTGGTTAGCATCGATTGAACCGAATGCACCGTTTTCACGAGCAACACGGAGTTCGTGCTGGAATGTGTGCTGTGCAAGTGTAGCGTGGTTAGCCTCAATGTTCATCTTGAAATCCTTGTCAAGACCATACTTGCGGAGGAATCCGAGAACAGTAGCTGTATCGAAATCATACTGGTGCTTTGTAGGCTCCTTTGGCTTAGGCTCAATGTAGAAATCGCCTGTGTAGCCGATTGAACGAGCATACTCAACAGCCATTTTCATAAGACGAGCCATATTGTCAAGCTCAAGTCCCATATTTGTATTAAGGAGAGTTTCATAACCCTCACGACCGCCCCAGAATACATAGCCGTTACCGCCAAGCTTTACTGTAGCGTCGATAGCCTTTTTAATCTGTGCAGCTGCGTATGCGAAAACATCAGCAGAGGGAGAAGTTCCTGCACCGTGCATGAAACGTGGGTGATCGAAGCACTTAGCTGTACCCCAGAGAAGCTTCTTTGAAGGGTCTGCTGCCATTTTGTCAGCAATGTAATCAACAATCTTGTCGAATTCAGCATTTGTTTCTGCAAGTGAGCCATATTCAGGTGAAAGGTCACGGTCGTGGAAGCAGAAATAGTCAATGGAAAGCTTATCCATAATCTCGAATGCAGCGTCTACCTTAGCCTTTGCACGTGCAGCAGGCTCGCTTTCGCCCCATGTCTTATCTGTTGTGCCGCAGCCGAACATATCAGTTCCGTCGCCGCCCATTGTGTGCCACCATGAGAGAGCAAACTTGAGCTGCTCCTTCATTGTCTTGCCGCCGATAACCTCATCGGGATTGTAGTATTTGAATGCGAGGGGATTTGTACTATCCTTGCCCTCGTAAGGGATTTTACCTATATTGCTGAAAAACTCGCTCATTTTAATAACCTCCGTTTAATTTGATATTTTTAAATTTAAAAAAGATGCTGGGAAGCGGCTTTCGCCACACCGCTTTCCCAAAAATCAACCTGAACCTCTGGCAGTACCGCACAATCCCTGTGCGGTATTGCCTTAAACAACTTCTTGTGCTGATGAAGAAGTGTTTTTCATTAATCTCATTATATACCTTTCTGTAAAAATCGACTAATCAATTCTTGCGGTATTAAAAACAAAATTTGCTAACTTGTTAAGATTTATGAAAAAAATAATTTTCAGATAGCTTGAAATCACGTATTATCGGGATTATTCTGAATTATCGGATGTTTTATACAGCCTGCGGAACTCAGAGGGGGTGCAGTTTTTGTGTGCCTTGAAAATTCTGTTAAATGTAGTAAGGCTTAAAAATCCTGAACGCATCGCAATTTCCGTTATGGAAATTGTGGGGTCACAGAGCAGCTGTTCAGCCATTTTGATACGTTTGCAGCTGATATACTGAACACAGGACATATTATTATACTTTTTAAAAAGGCGTGAGAAGTGGAATTTGCTGTAACCCGCAATTTCTGCCAATGTATCGAGGGAAAGCTCCTCTGTGAAATTGTGGTTTATGTAATTCATAACGTATTTCAGCTTTGCACTGTCGTCGGAACTGATATTGTCCTTGTCCTCGCCTGTGCCTGCCTGCCGCAGCTGTGATTCACGTACAGCCGTGAGAATATTCAGCAAATTCATATAAATCTTAGCGTCTGCAACAGGGGATTTTGAGTAATAATCCGAATAAATATCAAGAATTCCCTTACGTGCAATAAGGTACAGTTCCTTGTCGGGTTCGGGAGTAATGTACACCGATGAACTAAATACAGGCAAAAGGGAATCAAGTATAGCATTGCCGCCAAGCTGCGTATTATCGCATTGGAAGAAGATTCTCCGCCCCTCCCTTGCAGGCATGGAATGAAGCTCTCCCGGAGGAATTATAAGTATTTCCTTTTCTTTAAGGACATATTCCTTGTCCCCCGAAACTACCGTAAAATCGTTGGTAAGCGGAATGATTATTTCCACGGCATTATGCCAATGAACGGGATATGCCTCGGTTTCCACGTTGTCGTGAAGCATTACCACACGCTTGTTTTCGTATTCAACGGTTTCGTAAACTCCTGTGAGATTTTTAATCATAAATTGCCACCTCGCATTATTTTGGCTTGTTCTGATTTGTAATATTTGTGATTTTGACGAAAATCCCCAAAGCATGGGGGTTTTCTTTTTATCCTATGCTATTATTATACACCAAAATGATATAATTTGTAAATACTGTTTGAATAATTTGTGTAAATTCAGCAATTGATGAACAGAGTACCGCAATTTTTGGTTAGTGATAGAATGGAAAAAGATATATAATTAATTCATAAGATAGAAAAAGCACAATTTCAGAAAATGATTGATGTGCATTAAGCAGGTGAGGAAATGGCGGTAAAATTTTCGGAGTTGAATTACGGAACTTTCGGAAACTGTGTATGCCTTGAAAATGGCAGAATAAAGCTGATTGCTACGGCTGACGCAGGGCCGAGAATTGTATGGTTCGGAGCTGTTGACGGAACCAATATGCTCTTTGAGGATAATGACCGTAACTTCTATGAAATAAACCGTGGATATGGTGTTTGGTACGCTTACGGAGGCCACAGAGTATGGACTGCCCCCGAGGTTATGCCCGAAACTTACCTCCCCGACAACTCAGGTGTTGTGTACAATTTTTGCAATAACACACTTACACTTATTGCTCCTGTCACAATTTTTGGCAAGCAGATAAGTATGGAAATCACAATGAATGACGACAACACAGTTGACATTGTGAACAAAATTGAAAACTGCTCCGCAAAACCCGCTTACTTTGCTCCGTGGTCAATTACAGGACTTGCGGCAGGCGGTACGGAGTATATACCTTTATGTAAGGATGATAACGGATTTCTCCCCAACAGGACAATGGCTCTCTGGAGTTATTCCGATGTAAAGGACGAGAGATTTGACCTTACAAATGAATATGCGGTTTTACGTCAGGACCCACAGAACAAAAAAGCTTTCAAGGCTGGTTTCAACGTAACTGACGGCTATGTGGAATACCGCAAGGATTCCTGCATATTCAGAATGACCTTTGATAATTACCGTAAAGCGGAATATCCCGATTTCTGCTGCAATTACGAAACATATACAAATCATCTGTTTCTTGAATGCGAACTGCTTGGCGAGCTGAAAAGCTATGCTCCCGGTGAATCGGCGGTAATCCGTGAAAAATGGGCAATTATAAAGAATAAGGATTCTGTAGAATCCGAAAGAAAGGACGGTTAGAGTGGAGAAATATAAAAACGAAGCATTAACCGCACAGGAGAGAGCAGAAGATATTGTCAGCAAGCTCAGTGTAACAGAGGCTGCGTCACAGCTTAAATATGACGCTCCCTCGGTGGAAAATCTTGGAATTCCTGCATACAACTGGTGGAGCGAGGGCTTACACGGTGTTGCAAGAGCAGGAACGGCAACCATGTTTCCACAGGCTATAGGTCTTGCGGCAATGTTCGATGATGAACTTCTCGAAAAGGCAGCAGACGTTATTTCCGACGAAGCAAGAGCAAAATACAATGAGTATTCGGCTCACGGCGACAGGGATATTTACAAGGGACTTACCCTTTGGTCGCCGAATATCAATATATTCCGTGATCCACGCTGGGGCAGAGGTCAGGAAACATATGGAGAAGATCCATATCTCACCGCAAGACTTGGAGTTGCTTTCACAAAGGGACTTCAGGGCAGCGGAAAGGTTCTGAAAACTGCCGCCTGTGCAAAGCATTTCGCTGTTCACAGCGGACCGGAAGCAAGCCGTCATGAATTTGACGCAAAGGCAAACAAAAAGGATATGGCGGAAACATATCTTTACGCTTTTGAATATCTTGTAAAAGAGGCTAAAGTCGAAAGCGTTATGGGTGCTTACAACAGAGTAAACGGCGAACCTGCCTGTGCCAGCACAGAGCTTATGAAAAAGCTTGATGAATGGAATTTTGACGGGCATTTCGTTTCAGACTGCTGGGCAATCCGTGATTTCCACCTCAACCATATGGTTACAAAAACTGCTCCCGAATCGGCAGCATTGGCATTGAAAACAGGCTGTGACCTCAATTGCGGAAACACCTACATTCACCTGCTTATCGCTCTCCGTGAGGGACTGATTACAGAGGAGGATATCCGCAAAGCTTGCGTAAAGCTTATGCGTACAAGAGTCCGCCTCGGAATGTTCGATGAGAAAACGGAGTATGACTCACTTGACAGCGAAATCGTTGCCTGCGAAAAGCATAAGGCACTTTCCCTTGAATGTGCAAGACGTTCAATGGTACTGCTGAAAAATAACGGCATACTTCCTCTCGACAGGAACAAAATCAAGACAATCGGCGTAATCGGACCAAATGCTGACAGCCGTGCAGCCCTTGAGGGCAACTACAACGGCACAGCTGACAGATACATTACATTCCTTGAGGGAATACAGGACGAGTTTGAGGGCAGAGTGATGTACTCACAGGGCTGTCACCTCTACAAGGACAGATGTATGGCACTTGGAATGGCTGATGACCGTATTGCAGAAGCTGAAATTGTTGCTGACCATTCAGATGTGGTTATCCTCTGTCTTGGTCTTGACGCTACAATTGAGGGCGAGGAAGGAGATACAGGAAACGAATTCTCCTCGGGCGATAAAAATGACCTGTTCCTCCCCGAGTCACAGCGTAAGCTTGTAAAGGCTGTGATGAAGCGTGGAAAACCTGTTATCATCGTAACAGCGGCAGGAAGTGCAATTAATGTTGACGCTGACTGTGACGCTGAAATTCACGCTTGGTATCCCGGACAAAGCGGCGGAAAGGCACTTGCAGAAATCCTTTTCGGCAAGGTTTCACCGTCAGGAAAGCTCCCTGTTACATTCTACAAGAGTGCTGAGGGACTTCCCGAATTCGAGGATTACAGTATGGAAAACCGTACATACAGATATGTAAAGGATAACGAAAATATCCTCTACCCATTCGGCTACGGTCTTACATATTCAAAGGTTAAGTGTACCAACATTGAATACAGCGACGGTACAGCAGCCGTTACCGTTACAAACAGCGGCGAAAATGACACAGAAGATGTAGTTCAGCTTTACATCAAGGGTTACAGCGAAAATGCTGTGAAGAATTACAGCCTCTGCGGATTTAAGCGAGTTTCCCTTGCTAAAGGCGAAACAAAAACAATTGAGATTAGACTCTCAGACAGCGCATTTACAGCTGTCAACAACGAGGGCGAAAGAGTAAGCGGCGGAGATAAATTCACTCTCTACGCAGGAACTGCTCAGCCCGATGAAATCAGTACGAATTTAACAGGTACCAAGAGCGTATCTGTTGATATTAAATTTTAATTAAAATGTATTAATGGAGGTTTTTACTATGAAAAAGGTATTATCTATGCTCGCTGCAATGTCCATGCTCCTCGCTATGACAGCTTGCGGTCCAAAGGATGACGAAGGCGCAACACCCGACGCTGGCAACAACAGCTCTACTGCTGATGAAAGCAAGGACGAGAACAAGGACGAGAATAAGGGCGACAGCGGCAAGAAGGAAACTCTCAATGTTTGGGCATTCACAGACGAAGTTCCAGGCATGGTAGACAAGTACATTGAGCTTAACCCTGAGTTCGGTGAGAAGTACGAAATCAAGAAGACAATCATTCCTACAACAGACGGTGAATATCAGCCTGCTCTTGACCAGGCTCTTATCGCTGGCGGCGACGACGCTCCTGACATCTATGCTGCTGAGGCTGCTTTCATCCTCAAGTATTCACAGGGCGAGTGTGCTAAGTATGCTGCTCCTTACGAGGATCTCGGCATTGACGTAGCTAACAAGATTTCTGAGGCTGACATCGCACAGTACTCTGTAGATATCGGTACAAATCCCGACGGTAAGGTTGTAGGTCTTGGATATCAGGCTACAGGTGGTGCATTTATCTACCGTCGTTCAATCGCTAATGATGTATTCGGAACAGATGATCCTGCAACAATCAAGGATAAGATCGGACCGGGCTGGGATAAGTTCTTCGATGCAGCTGAGGAACTCAAGGCTAAGGGCTACGCTATCGTTTCAGGTGACGGTGATATGTGGCACGCTGTTGAGAACAGCTCTGAATCAGGTTGGGTAGTAGATGACATGCTCGTTATTGATGAAAAGCGTGAAGCATTTATGGACTACTCCAAGAAGCTCATGGACAACGACTACCACAACAACACAGAGGACTGGAAAGATGCTTGGTTTGCTGATATGAAGGGCGAGGGTGAGACACCTGCATTCGGTTTCTTCGGACCTGCTTGGCTCATCAACTACACAATGGCTGACAACTGCGGCGATGATAAGGACACTGAAGAGCGTGAAGGCACATGGGGCGACTGGGCTGTTTGTGAGCCTACAGTTGGCTTCTTCTGGGGCGGTACATGGCTCCTCGCTAACAAGGATACACAGCATAAGGAAGCTGTTGGCGACTTCATTGAGTGGGTAACTCTTGATTCATCTGAAACAGGTCTTCAGTATATGTGGGCTAACGGAACATACAATCCTGATTCACCTACAAAGGACTGTGTTGCTTCAGGTACTGTAATGGCTAAGTCCAATGGTGAAGTTGACTTCCTCGGCGGTCAGAATATGTTCGACGTATTCGTTCCTGCTAACAAGTTTGCAAACGGTAAGAACCTCACTCCTTACGATGAGAAGATCAACTCTCACTGGAGAGATCAGGTTCGTCAGTACACATCCGGTCAGAAGACAAAGGAACAGGCAATTGCTGACTTCAAGACAGCTGTAAGCGATGATCTCGCTATCGAGGCTGCTGAATAATTAATTATAATTCCAATATGCAAACCGCACAGGGCGTAATGCCTTGTGCGGAATTGCCATAACTATAAGGTGGTGGCGAAAGCTTGAAAACTAAATTAAAGGGTGTCAGCTACGCTAAGTGGGGTTATATATTCAGTATTCCTTTTATTGTTACATTCCTCATCTTCTCGCTGTATCCTACATTCTACACATTACTTCTCGGTTTTACCGACTGTGTCGGTCTTAACAATACCGAGTGGAAATTTCTTGAACATCCCTTCGATAACTTCAAGACAATTTTCGAAAACAATTCATTTAAGAAATCTTTGAAGAATACTGTTCTTATCTGGGTACTGAACTTTACACCACAGATTACAATGGCACTTCTTCTTTCAGCTATTTTCACATCTCACAGAAATGAGATTAAGGGAAAAGGCTTCTTCAAGGTAGTATTCTATATGCCCAATATCATTACTGCGGCATCAGTTGCTGTCCTCTTTAATGCACTTTTCTCATACCCTATAGGTCCTGTCAATGACCTTCTTGTATCATTCGGTTTCCGTGATGAACCATACAACTTCCTCGTGTATAAAACACCTGCACAGCTTATTGTAGCGTTCATTCAGTTCCTTACATGGTACGGAAATACAATGATAGTTCTTATTTCCGGTATCCTCGGTATCAGCCCTGACATCTACGAGGCAGCTGAAATCGACGGTTCCAACGGTTGGCAGACATTCTGGCAGATTACAGTTCCAAACCTCAAAACAGTTCTTCTGTACACACTTATCACCAGCCTTGTAGGTGGTCTTAATATGTACGATATTCCTAAGCTGTTCAATAAGGGCGGTCCTGACGGTGCAACTCTGACAACCAGCGTATTTATCGCAAACCAGGCGTTCAGCGGAAGATATCTCTACAACAGAGCCGCTGCCGCAAGTATGATTCTTTTCGCTCTTATTTCTGTTCTTTCTGCTGTCCTCTTCTGGCTCATGCGTGATAAGGACGAGGCTAAGATTGAAAAGGAAAAGAAAGCAGCTCGCCGTGCGGCGAAGAAACAGCAGAAGGAGGCAATAAGATGGCAGTAGTAGCTGGTAAAAGTTCAGGAAACGTTGCTTTTAAAATATTCGGCTATACGCTTTGCATTTTCCTTGCCATTATAAGCTTGTTTCCTTTTGTAATCATGATCATCAACTCAACAAGAAGTACAACTCAGATTCAGCAGCACGCTGTATCACTTATTCCATCAACGTACTTCTTCAAGAACCTTGATGTACTTTTAGACAAGTCTTTCGATCCTTTAAAGGGATTCTTCAACTCCCTTATAATTTCCTCATGCTCAACAATCTGTACAGTTTATTTCTCAACAATGACTGCATACGCTGTTGTAGCTTATGACTGGAAATTAAGAAAGCCTTTCTTCACACTTATTATGTGCGTACTTATGATTCCTGCACAGGTATCAAGTATCGGTTTTTATCAGTTCATATATAAGATTGGACTGACAAACAACTTCCTCGCACTTATTCTTCCATCAATTGCAGCTCCTACTGTAGTATTCTTTATGCGACAGTATATGATACCTGCACTTCCAATGGAAATTCTCCAGTCCGCACGTATTGACGGTGCAGGAGAAATCAGAATTTTCAATCAGATTGCTCTGCCGATGATGAAGCCTGCTATGGCTACACAGGCTATCTTTGCCTTTGTAACAAGCTGGAACGCATTGTTCCTCCCTCAGATTCTTCTCATCGACAATGACAAGCACACATTGCCAATCATGGTAAGCCAGCTCAACGGTGATATTTACCGTACAGAGTTCGGTGCAATTTATCTTGGACTGTTCCTCACAGTTCTTCCTGTACTTGTGATATACTTCCTCCTTTCAAAGCATATCATTGCAGGTGTTGCACTTGGCGGTGTAAAGGGTTAATCCCAAAGAATGTAATCGGGCTATAAAAAAATAAATGCCCGTAAAGCGTTTCACAGGCGATATATTACATACACACTTTCCAATATAAAGCGGCGTCCCCGATTATCTCGGGGACGTTGTTTTTGTTTGTATCAGCCGAAGAAGTTGTATAAGGCTTCTTCAAGTTCGGGTGTGCAGTTGTCGGCAACTACATTTATGGTATCTCGTTCAGGTGAGTAGAATCCGATATAATCGTAATAAAGCCGTGTTGTCATAACAGCACTTCCCTTTTCGTCATGGGCGTGAACAGCTACATCATAATAGAGCAGGTCTTTTTCATTATCGTATTTATAGTCACTATTCTGATAGATATTGTCTATTTTGTATCCTGCATCATAAAATTCTTTACGATTGTAAATATAGGTGTCATAGTATTCAGGTCTGAAAAAATCTTCAAAAAAGGCTAAGTCAATAGGATAGGTATTAAGGTAATTTGAATGATAGGAAAAATAAGTCAGAGCCTGTAAAAATGGATTTTCATAGCTTTTTTTCACATCAGAATCCAATGAATAGTTTCCATTTTCGTCAGATGCATCAATTAATTTATATAATTCGTTAGAGTCCTTTATAAAAGATGCCTCAAGCTGTTGTCCGCTATCATATTCTATAGTTACTAAATGAGCTATTATTGATGTCTCGCCGAAATTTCCGCCCAGCATATACTGTGATTTTACGGAAATATCCTTTACCTTTGAATTGCCGTAAACTTTTTCATAGGACTCGCTGAGATATTTCACATCAAGTTTACGTAATTCTTCTGTACAAGTTAAGCCACTTAAAAAAATCAAATCCTCTAAGCTGTTTCCGTGATTTGAAACAAGGGAGTCAAAATCTTTATCGGCTATATATTTCGCCATTTTACGTACTTCAAAAGATTCCGCTATTGTTTCAAAGCTGTGAAGTCCCTCCATTTTGGTAATCTGTCCGAAAGTGAGATAACCAAGAACGCCCAAGATTGCCAGCAATAGAACACCGCATATACCCGATTTCCAAGTAAGCTTTTTCATTTTGCGGTTGACTTTTTTGAATGTTTCCTTTTCATCAGGAACAGGTGCGGATTTACTGTCCACAGGCATTTTTTCGCAGAGCAAACGGCAGCTTTCGCAGTCCTTGATATGCTCCTCAATCATTGCCTTGCTTTCCTCGCTGCACAATCCCTCCTCAGAAAGCGGGATAAGGTCTTTTATAATTTTGCAGTCCATTTTCATTCCTCCGTTTCGCTTTTTATAAGCTGTATAATTTTTTCCTTTGCCCTGTAGAAAGTCACTCTCGCCCAGTTTTCGCTTTTGCCGAAAATATCGCCAATATCGGCAAATTTCAGTTCCGCAAAAACTCGCAGGGTGAATATTTCCTTGTAGGGGTCATCAAGGTTATGGAGAAGCTTGTGTATTTCCAGAGCCTGAAAGCGGTCACCGAATTTATGCTCTATGTCGTTTTCAAAGGCATTTGACGCATTTTCAAGAGGCAGATTATTATTATCCGCCCGCTTGGCATTGTTGAGAAATTCATTTTTTGCTATGCCGAAAAGCCACGTTTTCACGGACGATTCCCCACGGAATTTATCGTAATGGGTAAAGGCTTTCAGCATAGTATTCTGCAAAATATCCTTTGCCTCAGTTTCGTTCATACAAAGACTGAGGGCATAATGATAGACATCGGCGGCATAAAGCTCGTATATTTTATCAAAGTTCTCCATTCATTCACCTCGATTCGTAAAAAAGTTTCAGAGAATAATGCATTATTGTGTTTCTCTGATAATTAGACAACTCATAATTACATTTCGTTACAGAGTTTTAAAAAAATTTTTGAGGGCAAAAGTTTGCCCTCAAACTGCAATTATTTCATTTTCTCCTCAGCAGAAATCTTATTTTTCACCGTCTGCATACGCTTGTCAAGCTCCGCACTCATTTGTGAGCAGATGAGCAGTTCTTCGCTGAGAATTTCCGATTCAGCCTCGGAAAGGTCCTTTTTATAGCGAAGTTTATGTTCAAGAGTTGCCCAAAAATCCATAGCAATTGTGCGGAACTGCACTTCCGCTTTCATATAGCGTGTATGATTTTGCAGAAAAATCGGTACTTCAACAATAAGGTGCAGGCTTCTGTAGCCGTTGGATTTTGGATTTTTGATGTAATCCTTTCTCTCGATAAGCTTTACATCGTCCTGACGGAGAAAAATTTCTGCAAGGCGGTAAATATCTTCCTGAAATGCACAGATAATACGTATTCCTGCCACATCGTAAATATTTTCTTCAAGAGATTTAATATTCATTGGCAGATTTTTCTGACTCATTTTCTTAACAAGGCTGTCCCAGGATTTTAGACGGCTCTTGATAGATTCGATTGGGTTGCGGTCATATTCAAGGGAAAGTTCCTCATTGAGAACGTAGAATTTCGTTTCAATTTCCATAATTACACAGCGGTAATAAGCCATAAGTGTTTCTATGGGCAGGGATTTATCCTTGGCAAAATATACGAATTCCTCTGTCAGCCTTTCGGGATTGAGCTTGTTGTATTCCAAAGGTGACAGGTGCGGATATAATTCTAATGGCATAACGCTCCTCCTTTAATGTTCCTATATATTAATTATACTATTTTTCGGGAAAAAGTCAAGGAAATATGCGGAATTATTTTGCAGCCATGTCTGCAATTTCAGAACGAAATTCAAAGCAGCACCGCACATATTTCGTGCAAATCCGTCGGGGTTAATCTGTGCAGCAAATAAGGTTCTTATGCAAAAAAAGCGGCAGGAAAAGTCCCGCCGCTTTAAATATTATTTCTTGAATTTATCAAAAAGATCGCCGATTTTGTCGCCGATATCGTCAAGCTTAATCTTGGACTTAACGCCGTCAATTACCTTTTCAATCTGCTCGTCAGGCAGGTCGATTCCAAGTACGCTTTCAACAGCCTTAACAGGGTCTTTCTTGAAAGATTCGCCAAAATCCTTATCGTTCTTGATTTTGCTTACAAGTTCTTCAATTTTTTCTTTGATATCCATTTGAGAATACCTCCTTATAAAAATTTATCAAAAATATTATATCACAATTTTCCCCATAAATCAAGGGATATTCCGCTACTTTGGCATTTCCGTAAAAAAAATATCACGCTATTTGTGCATATCGGAGAATTTTTCCTTTTAACTGTCTTTTTCCCTTGAAACCGCCTTATTTTTTATCTATTTTGACTTATAACTCTTGACATATTTGCCGAAATGTTATATAATTATTATAATAACACCCTAAAAAAGGAGAAAACTATGGAACATCTTGAAAATCGTGAGCTTTCATGGCTTAAATTCAATAAACGAGTCATCGAGGAGGCGGCGGATATAAATAATCCCCTCCTTGAAAGACTATCATTTTCCGCTATTTATCAGAGCAATCTTGACGAATTCTTTATGGTGCGTGTAGGTTCTCTCACCGATAAGGAAAAGGAAAATAACAAGAAAAAGGACAGTAAATCGGGAATGACTCCCTCACAGCAGCTGGATTCCGTTTATACTGCTGTACGCCGACTCCAGCCAAAAGTTGAGGAGATTTTCCGAAAGAATATGGAGGAACTCGAACCCTATGGCTTTGAACACGTTTCATTTGCCAATGCAACTCCGGAGGAACAGAATTTCTTAGAGCTTTATTTCAAGCGTGAAATAAAGCCGTTTATCACGGGTATTCTTGTAAATGACGCTCTGCCTTTCCCATTCCTCAAAAATAAGGAGCTTTATGCCGCCGTTAATATTGCGTCAAAAAAAGGCACAGTTGTGGGAATTATCCCCGTTGCCCATGAACATTC
Organism: Ruminococcus sp.; assembly: GCA_045539715.1. Classification (GTDB taxonomy): domain Bacteria; phylum Bacillota; class Clostridia; order Oscillospirales; family Ruminococcaceae; genus Ruminococcus. The sequence goes on from JAZQFV010000070.1 coordinate 33,067, forward strand.
AGACCGCATAATTCCCCTCGGCAAGGACGGTAAGCGTTTTATTCTCCATGAGGAAGTAGTTCTGCAATTCGCACATCTTATGTTCAAGGGCTGTAAAATTCAGGACAGAGCAATTATCCGAGTTACAAGAAATGCCGATATTATGGTAAATAATAAGGGTTCGGATTTCCGTGACCGTATGGAGGAACTTGTGGTTAAGCGTACAAAGCTTGCCGCTGTCCGCCTTGAAATTACAAATCAGTTCAGCCGTGAAGCGTTGGACTACATCTGCAAAAAGCTGAAAATCGGCAATGTACGTGTTTTCAACTCAAACATTCCTCTCGATTTGTCATATCTTTATCAATTGCAGGAACTTGACCTTTCAGAGGAACTTCACTTCGAAAAACGACTTCCCAGAAAAACGGCTATGTTAGCCGATAACCGCCCTGTTTTCGCACAGGTAAAGGCTAAGGATATACTTTTAAGCTATCCCTTTGAGTCAATTACAACGTCGTTTATACGACTTTTAGAGGAATGTGCCGTAGACCCTAAAGTTGTATCAATTAAAATTACCCTGTACCGCCTTGCACGTAACAGCAAGGTTATAAGTGCATTGTGCAATGCCGCTGAAAATGGCAAGGACGTTACGGTTATGATTGAACTTCGTGCAAGATTTGACGAGGCGAATAATATTGAATGGTCGAAAATCCTCCAAAAATCGGGAGTTAAGGTCATTTACGGTCCAAAGGAATTCAAGGCACACTCTAAGCTTTTACTCATTAAACGCAAAAGCACAGGCGATAAATTCGACTATGTGACACAGGTTGGAACGGGCAACTACAACGAAAAAACAGCCTCCCTGTACACCGATTTAATGATTCTGACTGCTGACCGTGAAATTGCTGAGGACGCAGAGCAGGTTTTCGATTGCCTTATGAACGGCACTTTTGTGGAAAAGACGAATAAACTGCTTGTATCGCCCTATGCTCTTTTGCCCCAGATTCTTGAAATGATTGATGAGCAGATTGAAATTGCCAAAAATGGCGGAAAAGGCTATGTTGCGGCAAAAATCAACTCTCTCAACGATACTGCAATTATCGAGAAACTCATTGAGGCTTCACAGGCAGGAGTTAAAATTGAACTGCTTGTACGTGGAATCTGCTGTCTTATTCCAAAGGTTGCAGGTTATACCGATAATATCACCGTGCGGAGTATTGTGGGAAGATTCCTTGAACACAGCCGAATTTTCATCTTCGGAAAAAATGCCAAGGAGCAGAAAATTTATATCGGTTCTGCCGATTTTATGAGCAGAAACACTATCCGCCGTGTGGAGGTTGCAGCTCCCATTGAGGACGAAAAGCTGAAAAAGCGTATCCGTGATATGTTTAACACAATGATGTCGGATACGGCTAAGGCAAGGGAATTGCAGTCCAACGGACGATATACACGAGTTGAGCCTAAGGAGGGAGAAGCTCCCTTTAATTCACAGGAATATTTCTACGATGAGGCATACCGCCGCCTTGAAGCAAAGGCACTCCGTCAGGAGCGAATGAAAGAAGTTCGTGAGAAAAAACAGACCGCTGCAAAAAAATCCCGAAAAAGCACGAAAAAACCATTGAAAAAAAGTAAATAATGTGATATAATATAATATAACATTTAGGGAAGTATCCTGCTTTAGCATGATACTTCCTGTAAAATTGAGGAAAAAGAAATGATTGGTTTTTACAGCTATACGGTGATACTTACATATATCAGCCTTGCATCGGCAATTACGGGTATAATGTTTGCCTGCGGTATGTATGGCGGAGTTCAGCGTCCTACATATGCCATTGTGTGCCTGATGCTTTCGGGTTTGTGCGATATGTTCGACGGAAAAATTGCAAGGACAAAGAAAAATCGAACCGATGACGAGAAAAATTTCGGCATACAGATTGACTCCCTTTGTGATGTCATATGCTTTGGCGTTCTGCCCTCGGTTATCGGCTATTCGGTGGGATTGAACAGCTTTATTGACTTGCCTGTGCTTGTGCTGTTTCCCCTTTGTGCGGTGATAAGGCTTGCGTATTTCAATGTTACGGAGGAAACTCGGCAGAAAAATACAACTGCCCTGCGTAAGACTTACGAGGGCTTGCCTGTTACAAGTGTTGCGTTGATTTTTCCGCTGCTATACAGCTTTCACAAGGATATAGGCGATTACTTCCCACAGGTTTACGGCTCAGTTATGCTGCTTGTGGCAATTGCCTTTGTAACGAAATTTAAGGTGAAAAAGCCGGGGTTGAAAACTATGCTCGCTTTCATCGGCATTGGTTTTCTGGAATTCTTATGGCTTGTTTACAAGACTAAATTTGAAAAATAAATATCAGGCGATTTCGTGGGTTCAATTCCCACCATCTGCCTCTAATACCAATCCCTAAAACAACAGTAGACAAATCTAATGGCATAAATACTGTCTGTCGTCGTTGGACTTCCTCACCATACAGACAGTATGCTTTCGTTGTCCGCCTAGACATACAGCATTTCTGCTCATCATCTTTGTCTACTAACATTTTAGGGATTGGTATAAAAAAATCCAGAGAAGATTTAAATTCCTCTCTGGATTTTCTTTTTTGAATAGTATTATAAAACTCCATTAGCTAAAGGCTAACGGCTAAACGCTAAAGGCTTTATTTAACAGGCAGTTCCACAATAAAAACTGTTCCGCTTTCGGAATTGACACAGCGGACATTTCCCTTGTGATAGGCAACTCCGTGCTTTACAATTGACAAGCCAAGTCCCGTTCCCTTGATTTTCTGTGAACGGCTTTTGTCAACTCTGTAAAATCTCTCGAAAATTCGGTCAATATGCTCATCGGGAATACCAATTCCCGTATCAGTTACCGTTATTACCGCTTTCATAGGTATATGAGAAATTCTGACAGTATATCTTCCGCCCTCTTTGTTATACTTTATGGCATTTTCGCAGAGATTGTACAGCACTTCGCTTAAAATAGTACTGTCCCCGAAAATCGTCACCTGCTCGCCTATAAGTTCTGCGGTAACTGATTTTTCCTCCGCCGTTCTTGAAAGTCTGCCGATTATTTCCTCTGCAAGGCTGTATAGTTCAACTTCCTCCCATTGCCTTGGAGCATCTGCTTCATCAAGCCTTGATAGGGAAACTATGTCATTTATAAGGGAAATCAGCCTGTCAGCCTCTCTGCGGATATTTCCGCCGAATTCAGCTACATTTTCCGCTTTTACCATATTATTCGCAAGCATATCGGATATGCCGTAAATGGTTGTCAGAGGAGTTTTCAGTTCGTGGGACACATTTGAAGTAAATTCCCGACGCATTTTTTCAAGTGCCTGTTCTTCCGTAACGTCAAGAATAAACACTACAACTCCATTGAGAGTTTCAGTTATACAGGCAGGGCTGGCAATAATTTTTCTGTCGCCATTGTCGGATTTTATTACTATTTCAGAACGTCTGCCGCCCATTGCGTCCTGTATGCATCGTCTGAACGGCTCATCATTGCTGAGGGCATAAACGCTTTGCCCCTCGCAAACAGGCTCACTCCCCATAAGTGTATATGCGGCGGAATTGCAGGAAAGAATTGTAGTTTTTGAGTCGGCTATAACTATTCCGTCATTCATATTTTCCGTAATAAGGCTGAATTGCTCACGGCTGTCCGTCAGCTTTGTCATATATCGGTTTACCCTGCCATTCTGCTTGTGCAGCTGTTCAAGCAAAGGTGCGAGTTCCTTGTAGGATTTGTGGAAATTAGGCTGTGAAAGGTCGATTTCCTTAATTGGTCGGACAATCTTCGCTGCGGCAATTAAGGAAAAAACCGCTGTGAGAATAATAATCAATGCCAACCATAACCAATCATTTTTAATATTGCTGTCTTTGTACAGAAACATGGCAGATGTGGCTATAACAGCAATAAGGGCAGTTGAAAAAATACTTATAAAAATCCGCTTACTCATTTTCTCCCCCTATTTTGTACCCAACTCCACGAATTGTTTCAATCAGTTCTCCACAGCTGCCTAACTTTGAACGGAGAGAACGGATATGCACATCAACAGTTCGGCTTTCACCTGCGAATTCATATCCCCATATGCGGTTCAACAGTTCGTCACGGGTAAATACCTTGCCTCTGTTTTTCATAAGCAGGCTCAGCAGGTCGTATTCTTTAAGGGTAAGTGAAATTTTCGTTCCCTGTGCCGTTACTTCGTGCATATTCGGCTTTATGGAAAGTCCGCCGATTGTTATTGAATCCGACGCAGAATTGCTGTTTCCCGCACGGCGTAGAAGCGCTTTTATACGTGAAATAAGCTCCATAGTGCCGAATGGCTTTGATATGTAATCATCAGCACCGCTGTCAAGTCCGTTTACCTTGTCAAATTCCGTACCCTTTGCGGTCAGGAGAATAACTGGCAGTTTCTCGGTTTTCGGGGAATTGCGGAGCTTTTTCAGAATGGAAATTCCGTCTTCCTCAGGGAGCATAACGTCAAGGAGAAGCAAATCGGGAATATTTTCGGAAAGGGCAGAAAAAAATTCTGAGGGAAGTTCAAATCCGACCGCCTCAAATCCCGAATTATTAAGGGCATACAGGACAAAATCCCTTATGCCGCCGTCATCTTCAAGCATATAAATCATAATTTCACCTTCTGTTTATTGATAGGGCAGCTAATTCGTGAAAATCTATACAAGCAGAAAAATTCAAGAGTTAGCACATCAATAATATTATATAACATTTTGTGAAAAATTTCAAGACTCAGCAGCCTGTATACATATCTGCTCTTATTGCTCCGCAATAATCTTTCAAAAAATTATCACCTTAAAATCATAATATATGCTTGAATTTCAGTTAAAATTGTAGTATAATGAAATAGATAACATTAATAATACGGAGGTTTGTATGAATTTGAAAAATACATTAGCGGCAATTTCTGCTCTTGCCTTAGCCCTTTGCTGCGTATCCTGTGAAAAAAAAGAGGAAGTTGTGGCTTCACTTCCCGAAATGACAGAAAAGGGCGTCAGTGAGCTTATTTCCCCTGCTGCGGACAGCGAGGAATATTCCCTCGGCGAATACTATTTCAGCCCAAACGGAACTAAGCTTTACTGCGGAGATGATACAATTTCTACCGATATTCTCCTTGCTCTTGAAGAATATTTCCTCAGCTTTCAGAATAACGACTTTGAAAGCTATAAGACTTCAATGTTTGCATCTTATGCTGAACGATATGAAAAATATCTTCGTGAAGTCTACAGTAAAAGTGAGGGCATTGACAGCGATTACAGCTTGAAAAATTCCTTTGAACTGCGTTATAACAACCTTCGTGATAATCTCATAGATACGCTGACTTATGAAAGCACCGAGGAAAAGGAATTCAGCGGAGATTACACAATTACACGTATCAGGGCTGAACAACCCGTTTATGATGAGGGTATGACCGAGGAAAGCATGATAAAAAGCTTTTTTGATGGATACAGCGAAATTTTTGGTACCGATTATTATGCGGAAATTTCCGCCGAGGTTGATAAGCTTGTGCCGATTACTTTCTTTGTAATGGTAACTGCTGAGGACGGAACAGAACATAAACTCATCAGCGAGGCAAATATTATTCTTGCTGAAAAAGACGGAAAATACTACACATTCGGTTAAGGAGAAGATACTATGAAAAAAATATTATGTTTAGTACTTTCTGCAATTATGATTTGCGGAATGACAAGCTGTGATGACCATAAACATTCACATGCAAATATGGTTGGAAATGTGGACGATGAAAAAGGCGATGTAAATCAGGAAGATATGCCATACGGTTCTACAATTTATGAGCTTCGCCCCGAAAACGACAGCAGAGTAAAGTATATTATGGAGTTTGACAAGCGTTATTTCGGCTGGGACGGCGAAAATAATGATTTAAGTGAAATTTATCTCATTCACGATTATATTGTTGCTGTCAATGAAAATGACCACGAAACAATAAAAAACCTCTACTATCCTGGCTATCTGGAGCAGCTTTGCAAAAACGGCGGCTATTCAAGTGCTGATGAATACCTTGACGGTATGAATAATACCTTAAAGCAGACTTTGGGCGAGGATTTTGAGATTGACTATGTAAACATTTCAAACTGCCTTACAGAGGGTGAGGAGGCTGAAAAATTCTTCCAGTATGCCGATGCTGAATTGGCACTCCTTGACAGCTCAGTTCTTGGAAAAATCACATCTAAAAAAGTTATTGAAATCGGCGGCTATACTTGCTTTTCCGCTGGCGATAGCGACTATTTGCTGAAAAATTACACTACACCAATAAATCTGAGAATTTATCAGATTGACGGAAAATATTACTTATTCTAAGGAGAGATTATTATGCCATTTATCAATGTAAAAACAAATGCAGCTGTTTCAAAAGATGCTGAAATTGCAGTAAAAACCGATTTGGGAAAGGCAATTTCCGCTATTCCAGGTAAGTCCGAGGCGTGGCTTATGGTGGGAATTGAGCCTGAGCATATCCTCTATTTCAAGGGCGATGACGCTCCTGCGGCTATGGTTGAGGTAAGCGTTTTTGGTTCTGCTAATCCTGCGGCTTTCGATAAGCTTACAGGGGAAATCTGCGGTATTCTCAACAGCAGGCTGAATATTGAGCCGTCACGGATTTACGTCAAATATTCCGCAACCTCTGATTGGGGCTGGAATGGCGGTAATTTCTAACTGAAAATTATTATAACGGCGGGAATTTTTTCCTGCCGTTTTTTTGTTTTAGAGCCGTTAGCTGTTAGCCTTTAGAAAAAAGCGGTAGAAATTCATCTACCGCTTTTTTATGCTAAAGGCTTTTATATATTAATTGCTGTTTCAAGGGCAATTTCCATCATATCACGGAATGATGTCTGTCGCTCCTCAGCTGTGGTGGATAATCCCTTTAACGGACAATCCGAAACTGTAAGAATACAAAGGGCATTTTTGCCTGCTCTTGCCGCATTCATATAAAGTGCCGCTGATTCCATTTCAATTGCAAGAACTCCCATTTTATTCCACTCTGCAAGGCTGTTTGCGTCGTCGTAGAATGTATCAGATGAAAGGATATTTCCTGCGTGATAAATGCAGCCCTTTGCCTCTGCTGCCTTTACAGCCTCGGCTATAAGCTTCCAGCTTGCAGTTGGTGCGTATGTTCCCGGGAGGCGATACTGTGCAGCATAGTTTGAATTTGTGCTTGCACTTACTCCGATAATTACCTCTCGGAGATTGATTTTGTCCGCAATTGAACCTGCTGTGCCGATGCGTATGATGTTTTCTACGTCATATTCATTGTAAAGTTCATGGGAATAAATTCCCATTGATGGCATACCCATTCCGCTTCCCTGCACAGATACAGACACTCCCTTATATGTGCCTGTAAATCCAAGCATACCACGTACCTCGTTGTAGCATACGGGATTTTCAAGATATGTTTCCGCAATGAATTTCGCTCTTAGGGGGTCACCGGGCATAAGCACCGTTTTGGCTATATCTCCCTTTTTCGCATTGTTGTGTGGCGTTGGCATAAATATTCCTCCTTTTTATGGCATTTCAAATGCCTTTTTTACTTTTTCAATACCTTTTTCACGGTAGCAAGCATTGGCTTGAAATTGTAGACAGTTACAATTGCAAATATAAGCACATTCCACAGCCACCACATCGGCGGTGCTTTTATTACGATTATGCTCATTGCAACTACTAATCCTGTGTTTAAAAGTGAACGTGAGGCCTCAAACTTAAAGGGTATATAATATCTTGCGTCAATTATTCTTGCCCAGAAGCAGAGATAATAACTCATAAGTGTTGCAATTGCCGCACCGTGTATGCCGATAACGGGAATCATTGCCCAGTTGAGGATAAGATTTGCTGCACAGGCTGTAAGACTTGTCCAAAAGCTGTTTTGCGTGTGCTTCGTTGCGGAATATATTCCTCCCAAAAACTGATTGAGAGCCATAAATATTGCCGCTACTATAAGAATTGGCGTGTAAATGTAAACTATGCCGTATTCCGAGAAAGTATCATCGGGTACAAGGAAATTCGTAATCGGCTTGCATATCATTATAAGTCCTGCCGCCGCTATAAACAGCATTGCTTCATATGCTGAATACACGCTCTGATAAAATTTTCCTCTGTCGGCGGATTCATTTTCAGTTATGGCTGACATATTCCACGCTTGGAAAAAGATTGTTGATACCATTGATACAAGGTTTGGTATTCTGTTGGCATAGCCGTATATTCCTGTTGCCGATAATCCAAGCTCTACCCTCGAACTTCTCATATTTGTGAGGAAAAGCTTGTCTGACATACTTGTTATTGTCCACATTACAATTGTTGGAATAAGCGGTAAGGCGAATTTCATCATCTTTCCTGCAAGGCTTACGCTAAAATCCCTTACGCTGAAGAAAATTCCAAGATTTGCGAAAAAATAAAGGAATAATACAGATAAAAAGTCCGACAGAATAACGGAAAGCAAAAATCCCTTGACTCCCATTTTCATTCCTGCTATGAAGATAAAGCTGAATATAAGCAGGGTGAGAGTTGCGATTATTCCGTCAATGGCATACAGTTTGACCATATCCCTTGAACGGACAAACTGGGCACATAACATTCGCAATGACGAGGTGCAGACGTATATGGCAAGCATCAGCGAATATCCCGATATGAAGTTGAGAATAGGTATAAACCGCAATCCAGGCACTATGATTATCAACGCAATCATTCCTGCAATTGTCATACAAGCCGACGTGCTGAATACTTTCTTTTTATCATAATTTCGGTCAAGTCCGAAGCGTATGAGATATTCCTGCAATGCAAATGTGAATATTGGCTGTAAAAATAACGCTATGGTTTCAAGGTTGTCCTTAATTCCGCTGTCATAGGCGTTGATATGCTTTGCGTAAAGTCGTGACAAAAGAATAACGAGGATTTTCGAGCCAAATGTTCCTATGGCAAATATCAGCGTATTTGACGCAAGCTTTTTGTATTTATTCATTTCTGCCTCCTTATACGGCACAGATTGGCTTCTCCCGAAAACAGGCTTTTTTCATTGCCGTCGGCAAGCCTCAATATTAGATTTGCGTTGTCGTCAATTCCTTCCGCAAATCCCTCTACCGTTTCCCCTCCTGTATTTGCTGTGATGTAATTGCCCGTCAACAGCTCTCGGCGGCGGTATTCCCCAAGATGTGCCTTATTTTCTATATTTTCAAGATAATATTCAAGCCTGCCGAGAATTTCTCCGCATAGCTCATTTCTGTCAATTATTTTTCCAGTTTCTCCCTCGATTGATGTCGCTATATCCCTTATTTCTTCGGGAAATTCACATCTGCGGATATTTATACCAATTCCGATTACCGCATAATCAAGGGCTTTCAGCTTCGTATTCAATGCCGATTCCGTAAGTATTCCGCAAATTTTTTTGCCGTTGAGATAAAGGTCGTTTACCCATTTTATGCGGATATTCTCTCCGCAAAGCTTTTCTGCGGATTCGGCAGCTGCTACGGCTGCGGCTGAGGTTATGAATGGGGCAAGGGAGATGTCAAATTCAGGGCGGATTATAACGCTCATATAAATGCCCGCCCCCGACGGCGATTCGAATTTTCTGCCAAGTCTGCCCTTTCCTCCTGTCTGGCTTTCGGCAATAACTGTTGTGCCGTGGGCGGCTCCCTTTGCCGCAAGCTCCTTTGCATATGTGTTTGTGGAGGGAATTTCCTCAAATATGTGGATTTCCCTCCCAAGCTTTTCAGATTTATTATAGGCGGTTATTCGCTCCGCCAACAGCTTTTCTGTGTTTTTCATAATATATTTATTATATCACATATATTTTAAAAATTCAATGTTTTTTTGTGAGAATTTATTGCTCAACATAAAGGATTAATCATATATATCCCTTTGAACGCAGTAAAAACAGCCACAAAGTTAATGTAAACGCTGAGCAAATGGTGGTGAGCATTACCGCAAAGGCTGTAATCGTTCCCTTATGCCCGAAATTTTTTACCATTACAAAACAGCTGCCTGTTGTGGCACTTCCAAGCATTACAAGAACTGCCACCAGTTTTTCGCCACGAAATCCCATATTTATAGCGATTGGCAGGAAAATTCCACAGAATAAAATCAGCTTTATAAAGCAAATTCCCACAGTTACGCCTACTTTGCTCTTTGCTTCCTCAACTTTGAATGATGCACCCAAGGCAATAAGCGAAAGGGGTGTCGCCATATTTGCCATATAGCCAACAGTTTTTGACATTATGGCAGGCTGTGGAATTTTAATAAGCGACCATAAAATTCCCACGGCTATACCTATTATAATAGGATTTGTCACGACTCCCTTTAATGTGTCAAGAAACAGCATTTTTTTGCTCTCTCCCTTTTTGTCGGGAGATGTTGCCGCCAAAACTGCCACCGCTATTATATTGTAAATCGGCACAGTTCCCACTATCATTAGTGCCGCCATTAAGGATTCACCGTAAATATTGTTTACAAAGGCTATTCCTAAAACTGCCGCTGAACTTCTGTATGATGCCTGAATTATCTCTCCTCGCTCTGCCTTGTCCTTGTGAAACAGCGAATAAACCACCGCAATTGCGACGCTTAAAATGGTGACAATTACGCAAAATCCCACCATTTCCCCGTCCCATACTGCACGAAAATCTGCCGTTGACAAGTCCTTGAAAAGCAGGGCAGGCAATGCGGCTTTAAAGGTAAATTTATTCAGCTTTGATGTGGTGTGGTCATCAAGTAATTCAACCTTTCTGCATATATAGCCGAATATCATCAGCAAGACTATGGGCATTGAGGCATTTAAGCTGAAAAGTAAATTTTCTGTCAGCATAAATTCACCCCAGACTGCGGATTATTGCTGTAAATCCAAGAAGTGCCGCCAGCAATGCCACATTGACAACGGTGAAAACTCCCATATATCGCATAGTTTTTGCACCCTCTGCCGCCTTGTAGTACTGGAATGAAATCAGGCTTGCAAGGGAAGCGATAATTGTTCCCAAACCGCCAAGATTTACGCCAAGCAATAATTCCTTGCCGTTGTCGGTAAATCCCGACAGCATTACTGCCGCAGGAACATTGCTTATAATCTGAGAAAGTGCTACGGATACTCCAAGCTCCCTTTCGGCTAAAATTCCCGAAACAAAGTCCTTTACTGCGTCAATTCGTGCGATATTTCCCACGAATACAAAAAAGCATACGAATGTGGCAAGAAGTCCGTAGTCAACCTTGAACAAAAGTCGATAATTAACCGACAATGCTGTAACTATGGCAATTATCAGACATACCCAATCGGGAACTACTCGGAAAACCGAAAGCAGGCAGATAACGAATAAAATAAAGTATATAGCCGTTTTTTCCTTTGAAATATTATTTCCCTCTGCTGAATTTCCGCTGCATTCAGACCGTGGCAGCAGCAGACACATCAGCATAAGCAGCAAAAGGCTGACCACCGCCGAGGGCAGCATAGTTCCGAAGAAATCCCCTAAAGTCAGGCTGTACTTGTCGTAGATGAATAAATTCTGCGGATTGCCGAATGGAGTTACCATACTTCCTAAATTTGCCGCCGCTGTTTCGAGGACTATTGTGAGTATGCGGCTTTTTTCGTCCTTGATTTTGTCGAATACCATTAATGTCAGCGGCACGAATGTGATGAGTGCCACATCGTTTGTCACAAGCATTGAGGAAAAAAAGCATAAAATGGTGAATATCAAGCCTAATCGCCGTATATTTCCTGCTTTTTTCATCAGAACTGCCGTCAGCCTTTCAAATAAGCCGATACTTCTGAATCCGCCTATTGCTGTCATCAGGCAGAATAGTTGTATAAGTACTGTGAAATTTACGTAATCCTTATAGCCGCTGTCGGGGGGAATTACAAAAATAGTCGCCAACGCCGCCAAAAAGGCTATTATCAGCACCGGCTGGTCCTTTATAAATTTTTTTACTTTATCCAAGTTCTCATCTCCATTTTGATTTCATCTATACATTCCTCAATTTCTCCCTCATTGGAAAAACGTCGGCTTATGCCTGCTTCTTTCAGCTTTTCCTCGGAAAAATCGCTGCTATCTGCAAGAAATCGTCTGCAAAGCTCTGCATATTTCGGATTTGTCTGAAGTCGCTCACGCTCCACAGCTCGTGCAAGCCGCAATCCGTCCTCAACTTCAATATAAATCGGCACTACTGCTTCACCGAAATGCTCTTTGATTTTTACATAGCTTTCAAGTGTGCCAATGCCGATGCAATTGCCTTTTTCGATGTCAATGCTGTCCTTTGATGTAAAATAAATCCACTCACCGTGAATTGTGTTGTATATGCGTTCCTCGATAACCTTGCCTTCCGATTTCATTTTATCAAAGCAAGCACGGTCAACAAAGTGGTATTCCCTGCCGTTTTCCTCGTTTTCACGCATTGGACGGGTTGTGTAAAGTACCACGGGCAGGAGTTTTTCCTCCGACCTTATACGATTGTAAATTGTGTCCTTTCCGCTGGAACTTTTGCCCATAATATAAAAAATACGATTCATTTTTTCACCTCGTTTTAAAAAATTCACCTATATAATTTTACCATAGCACACCTCAGGTGTCAAGAAAAAATGTTCCACATGGAACACTTATAGACACCTATTAAAAATTATCGGATAATCAACTTTTTACCATTGCTCCACCAATTAAACCTAACCAGCAAATACTCGACATAAAGAAAATTTCTCTGCGTCAGAAAAGCTTGAAATGCGGCAGCATTCCTGCGTTTTTCTTCCTTGATAAATTCCCTTTCTGCCTTCGTCTTTTTGGCAAGGTTTAATTGGTGGAGCAATATATCTGAAATTCTTGAATATCACCATAGAATTTTCAAAATTGTTGCATTTGTCACTTTTATTTCCCTACAAAATGTGGTATAATATGTTCATAAGAAAAGTACAGGAGGTAATTCCAATGAATAAAATTAAAGAAAATGTATACTATATCGGTGTAAATGACCACTTACTCGACCTTTTTGAGGGACAGTATATCGTGCCAAATGGTATGGCTTACAACTCATACATCATTGCTGACGAAAAAATTGCCATTCTCGACACCGTAGATGTGAACTTCGGCGACAAATGGCTCGAAAATATCAAGGAAGTTCTCGGCGATAAGTCCCCCGATTACCTGATAATTCAGCATATGGAACCTGACCATTCCGCTTGTATCGGCGATTTTACTGCAAAATACCCCGATACTACAATTGTAGGCAACACTAAAACTTTCGATATGCTTCGTGCATTCTTCCCCGACCTCACTCTGTCAAATACTCTCGTTGTTAATGACAGCGAAAAACTCTCCCTCGGCAGCCGTGAGCTGACTTTTGTTACTGCTCCAATGGTTCATTGGCCTGAGGTTATGATGACTTATGACAGCTGCGATAAAATTTTCTTCTCCGCTGACGCTTTCGGCAAGTTCGGTGCCCTCGATGTTGAGGAGGAGTGGGCTTGTGAGGCTCGCCGCTACTACTTCGGAATCGTTGGTAAATATGGTATGCAGGTGCAGGCTCTCTTTAAAAAGATTGCAAATCTCGATATTCAGACTATCTGCCCTCTCCATGGACCTATTCTCACAGAAAATCTCGGCTACTATCTCGACCTTTACAACACTTGGTCAAGCTACGGTGTTGAATCTGAGGGAATTTTCATAGCTTATACGTCAGTTTACGGCAATACTAAAAAGGCTGCTGAACTTCTCCGTGATAAGCTTATCGAAAAAGGCTGCCCAAAAGTTGCTATTGCTGACCTCGCCCGTGAGGATATGGCTGAGGCTGTGGAGGACGGTTTCAGATACGGTAAAATCGTTCTTGCAACTACAACTTACAACGGCGAAATGTTCCCATTTATGAATCAGTATGTTGATGCTTTAGTTGAAAGAAATTACCAAAACCGTACAATCGGTATCATTGAAAATGGTTCTTGGGCTGCTATGGCTGCAAAACGTATCAAGGCTAAATTTGAAAACTCCAAAAATATCACTTTTACCAATACTACCGTTTCCATTAAGTCTGCTCTTAAACCCGAAAATATTGCACAAATCAACGATTTAGCTGATGAGTTGCTGAAATAAGGTGAAATTATGAAAGTTATTCTTAACCCCGATGAAGCTGTTGTAGCTAAAATCAAGAAGGGACTTGAACAAAAAGACGGCTACTGCCCCTGCCGCCTTGCTAAAACTCCCGAAAATAAATGTATATGTAAAGAATTCCGTGAGCAGATTGCAGATCCCGATTTTGAGGGATTCTGCCATTGTATGCTCTACTATAAGGAGAAATAATATGGCTGAAATTAATATCACTAAAGAAAATTTTGACGAGGAAGTTCGCAATTATAAAGGTATTGTTCTCCTCGATCTCTGGGCTACATGGTGCGGCCCTTGTATGATGATTTCCCCTATTGTAGCGGAAATTGCCGAAGAAATGGCAGGAAAAGTCAAGGTTGGAAAAATTAATGTTGATGACCAGCCTGAACTTGCCGCTGCATTCCGCTGCGAAAGTATTCCTATGCTTGTTGCTGTTAAAGACGGTGCAATTCACAATGTTGCTGTCGGCTACAGAGAAAAAGCAGATATTTTAAAAATGCTTGAAATATAATGATTACACCTCCTCTGAATGGTACATACTATCAGAGGAGGTGATTTTTTTGCTTGGATTTTTATTAGGAACTGTAGTCGGCGGTTCAGTAGGAGTTTTTACAATGTGCCTTTGCTCCGTTGCAAAATCCGCCGATGAAGAAGCGGAGTGACCATATATAGCCATTCCGCCATTTTTAGACTTTTACTTTTCAGGAACTGCAATAACGTCCTTACGCATATAAGGTCTTAATGCTTCAGGAATTCTGATGCTGCCGTCCTCGTTGAGATTGTTTTCAAGGAATGCAATCAACATTCTTGGAGGTGCAACAACTGTATTGTTGAGGGTGTGGGCGAAATATTTGTTTCCGTCCTCGCCCTTAACACGAATTTTCAGACGGCGTGCCTGTGCATCGCCAAGGTTTGAGCAGCTTCCAACTTCGAAATACTTCTTCTGACGAGGTGACCATGCTTCAACGTCAATGCTCTTAACCTTGAGGTCAGCCAAATCGCCTGAACAACATTCAAGTGTACGTACTGGAATGTCAAGTGTGCGGAAGAATTCAACTGTGTAGCTGTAAAGCTTGTGGAACCACTCCATTGAATCCTCAGGCTTGCAGACAACTATCATTTCCTGCTTTTCAAACTGGTGAATACGATATACACCACGCTCCTCAATTCCGTGTGCACCAACTTCCTTACGGAAACATGGTGAATAGCTGGTGAGAGTCTTTGGAAGTTCGCCTTCGGGAACGATTGTGTCAATAAACTTACCAATCATTGAATGCTCAGATGTACCAATGAGATATAAATCCTCGCCTTCAATCTTATACATCATACCTTCCATTTCAGCAAAGCTCATAACACCTGTAACTACGTCGCTTCTGATCATAAATGGAGGAATGTAATATGTGAATCCCTTGTCAATCATAAAGTCACGGGCATAAGAGAGAATGCAGCTCTGGAGCTGTGCAATATCTCCGCAAAGGTAGTAGAAGCCGTTTCCGCTTGTCTTTCTTGCACTGTCAAGGTCAATTCCGTTAACCTTTTCCATAATATCTACGTGGTATGGTACTTCAAACTCAGGTACAGCAGGCTCTCCAAAACGCTCAACCTCAACATTTTCGCTGTCATCCTTACCAATCGGCACTGATTCGTCGATTATGTTTGGAATTACAAGCATGATTTCACGGATATCAGCTTCAAGCTTAACTTCAAGTTCTTCCATTTCAGTTAACTTTGTGCCAAGCTCAGCAACCTCAGCCTTTGCAGCCTCAGCTTCGTCTTTCATGCCTTTTGCCATAAAACCGCCAATTTCCTTGCTCTTAACCTTACGCTGATTGCGGAGGTTATCACATTCAACTTTAGTTTTACGGTACTGCTCATCAAGATCAATTACCTTGTCAACAAGCTCAATTTTTGAATCCTGAAACTTCTTCTTGATATTTTCCTTTACAACATCAGGATTTGCTCTTAAAAATTTAATATCTATCATCTTTTTTACTCCTTATTCTTCAACTGTCAGCTTTTCAGCCAAGGCAGCTAAATCTTCTTTATTATAAAATTCAAGTATAAGTGCGCCTTTATTTCTTCCGTAGTCAACTTTTACTCTACGTCCAAGACGCTCGTTAAGTGAAATTTCCATTTCAACAAAATAATTGTCAATTTTCTCATCTTTTTTCTTCTGCTGATTTTCAACTGATGTCTGCAACATTCTTTCAAGCTGACGAACAGTCATACCGCCATTTGCAGCACGATTTGCAACAGCAATTTTGATTTCATCATCATCAAAAGTAAGCAGAGCTTTTGCATGACCTGCTGATAAATCGCCATTTTCAAGCAATTTGATTATTTTTTCGGGAAGTGAAAGAATACGAACAGCATTTGCAATAGCTGAACGGGATTTTCCGACAAGCTTTCCAACCTGTTCCTGCGTCATTCCATAATTCTCAATAAGCTCCTGATATCCCTTTCCTTCTTCGATAGGATTGAGATTTTCACGCTGCAAATTCTCAATAATAGCAATTTGCATGGTTTCCATATCAGAAAGTTCTTTGATATTCACGGGAACTTCGTCAAGTCCAAGCATTCTTGCTGCTCGCCATCTACGCTCACCGGCAACAATCTGATATCCGCCGCTATCCATAGGGCGAACAAGAATAGGCTGTAATATGCCGTGTTCACGAATAGAATCAGCGAGAGCCGCAATTGTTTCAGTTGAGAAATGTTTTCTCGGCTGATCTCTATTAGGTTCAAGCTCTGATGTGCGGAGAGTTGTTTTAATCTGAACATCACTTGCATTATCGCTGAAAAGTGAGTCAAGACCGCTGCCTAAACCGCCTTTTGCCATTTAAATCACTGCCTTTCTTTTTTAAAATTGAATATTCCTCTGCGTTTTTTCTGTGGAAGTTCCAATGGTTCTCCCAATATTTCTAAACCAAGGAGAGTAAAAGCATCAGTTCCCTTTGAAGTTTTATCGTAATACATAACAGGTTTTCCGTGACTTGGAGCCTCAGAAATACGCACATTTCTTGGAATTTTAGTTTGAAAAACCTTATTTGGGAAGTATTTTTCAACTTCTGCCACCACGTCATTAGCCACATTTAATCTTCCGTCGAACATTGTAAAGAGAATTCCCTCAATATCAAGAGCGGGATTATGATTGCTTTTGACAATTTTTATTGTATTTACAAGCTGTGACAGTCCTTCAAGGGCATAGAATTCAGCTAACATTGGCACAATTATAGAATCAGCCGCAACTAAGGCATTAATAGTAAGTGAACCAAGAGCTGGCGGGCAATCAATGAGAATGTAATCATAGTCGTTTTTGACTGTTAAAAGCTGCATTTTAAGCCTGTTAACTCGATTTTCCATATTTATAAGTTCCATTTCAGCGCCCGCAAGAGCTTCGGTGGCAGGGATAACGGATACATTTTGGAATTCAGTAACTATAACAGCCTCATTAACTCTATTTTTTCCTACAATGAGGTTGTAAGATGAAATCTCGACATTTCTTTTCTTTATTCCGAAACCGGTTGTTGAATTACCCTGGGGATCAAAATCCACGCAAAGAACCTTATATCCACGAGAACCGAGGTATGCCGATAAGTTTACAACAGTAGTTGACTTACCTACGCCGCCTTTTTGGTTAGCGACTGCAATAATTTTCCCCATAACATCATCCTTTCTTTCAGATTTACATATTATATTATACCACATCCTGTTTGAAAAGTAAATACATACAGCAGGATTTTTTCATTTTTTACAAAAAATGTTCCACGTGGAACACTTATGCTGATGTTTCACGTGGAACACTATGAAGAATACTCGATTTCTTTATAATTTTATGTACTCCGTTTCACAAAAATGTTCCACGTGGAACATTACACCGTTTTCATAGGAATTCTTACCCTATATTCTACGTATTCCTCGCCCTGAATTTTACGAGATTCAGCCGCAATACCTGCCGACTGCATGGTTTGAATAGCCTTGTTTATGGTATTAAGAAATATTGTTACATTCTGAAACACCTGCGACCGTTTTTTATAACTCTGCTGTTCCTTACGATTACCTATAAAATCATCAATCAAAGCCTCTGTACGCTCAACATTTAAACTATATTTGCCTATCTTCTCAAGAATAATCAACCTATCGTCAGCACTTCCAAGTCGAAGCAATGCTCTTGCATGTCGCTCTGTAAGATTAAATTTTGAAATTATCTCCCGTTCTGTCTTTGTCAATCTAAGCAATCTCAGTTTGTTTGCAATAGTACTTTGAGCCTTTCCAAGCTTTTGTGCTGCTTCTTCCTGAGTTAATCCATAGTAAGAAATAAGTTTTTCAATTGCAGCTGCCTCGTCAAAAAAGGATAAGTCTTGCCTTTGAATATTTTCTACAAGAGCAAGAATTGCAGAATTTCTGTCGCTCATCTCATAAATTATGCACGGAACTGTATGTAATTCGCACATTTTTGCTGCTCTTAAACGCCTTTCTCCTGCTATAAGCTCAAAATTATCACCAATTCTTCTTACAGAAAGAGGCTGTAAAATTCCATTATTCGCAATTGATTCTGCTAATTGAACTATTTCAGATTGCTTAAAATCCGTCCGTGGCTGATTTGGATTAGGTATTATCCTTGAAATCTCCACTTCGTAAACCTTATTTACCTGCTTTTCTCTCGTTAAGTTAAGAAAACCTGCCATTTTATTGTCCTCACATTTCTTCATTTTCACCGATTTTCGGCGTTGAATATATTTTATCATATTCAGGAAATAAAATCTATAAAAAATTTCCGCCAAAATTCGTCATTTCAGCGGAAATTACAATAAAAATCATATAAATCACAAGCTTTTTTTCTTAATCTGAGCGCTATTTCGGGGATATTTTGTCGGTGTATGCGATATTTTACTTATCTTAATAATATTTCTTGAATCATTTTCAAGGGAATAGCTATGTATTTCAGCAATTTTTCCACCAAGAGTATCTATTGCTCGTTCAGATTCAAGAGGATTTTCATTAGGACCTTTCATAGAGATAAAATTTCCGCCAACCTTAACAAATGGTATACAATATTCAGATAATACAGACAAGTTAGCAACTGCTCTTGCACAGGAAAAGTCGAATTTTTCCCGATATTCAGACATTTTCGCAATATCCTCAGCTCTACCATGAATAAATTCAGCATCAGCTTCAATTAATTCACATAGCTTTTGAAGAAATGTTATTCGTTTTCCAAGACTATCAAGAAGCGTAATTTTTAGATCCGGACGCATTATTTTCAATGGAACCGAAGGGAACCCAGCTCCTGTTCCGACATCTATAATAGACGAATTCTCAGGAATATCAATATAATTAAGTATAAGCGAGCTATCTATGAAATGCTTTATAAGGATTTCTCTCGGCTCTGTAATAGCAGTAAGATTTACATTCTTATTATATTCTACGAGAAACTCAGCATATTTGCAAAATTTATCATATTTTTCTTGAGATAAATCCAGATTATACCTCTTAAATTCAGCGCAAGATAGTTCAAAATCCATCAGCATAATATCACCCCTGTTCTTTTTTCAGCCAAACAATAAGCATTGAAACATCAGCAGGAGATACACCATAAATTCGTGATGCCTGACCAATTGAGATTGGCTGAACCTTATTCAACTTCTCAGCTGCTTCAAGTCTTAAACCATGAATTTGGCTATAATCCGTATTTTTCGGTAGCAACTTACGTTCAAGTTTCTCCATTTGCTCAATTTGCGATAACTGTTTTTCAATATATCCCTTGTATTTTATCTGCAATTCAACCTGTTCACACACATCATATGGCAACTGTGGTCGATTAACGTCAAAAATAGCAAGATCGTTATATTTTAACTGAGGGCGACGAATTAACTCTATAATACGGCAGCCATTTTTTAGAGGTGCAGTTCCTTTTTCCTCAAGCATTGCATTTAATTCAGGAGTAGGCTTTATACTTTCACTTGATACACGCTTGATTTCAGCTTCGGTAAGACGGATTTTTTCATTAAGCTTATCAAGTCTTTCCTTAGAAACAAGACCTATTTCGAATCCAATCGGCATCAAACGCTGGTCAGCGTTATCTTGACGAAGAATTAAACGATATTCGCTTCTTGAAGTCATCATTCTGTACGGATCAGAACAACCCTTAGTTACGAGATCATCAATAAGAGTACCGATATATGAACCGGAACGCTCAAAAATAACAGGCTCTCTGCCAAGAATTTTCAAAGCTGCATTAATACCTGCCACCATACCTTGTGCCGCAGCTTCCTCATATCCAGAGCTTCCGTTGAACTGACCTGCACCGTATAATCCCGACAATTGCTTAAACTCCAAGGTAGGGAGCAATTGCAGCGGATCACAGCAATCATATTCAATGGCATAAGCAGGACGCATAATTTCGACATTTTCCAAGCCTTGTATAGTTCTTAAAAATGCAAGCTGAACATCTTCCGGTAACGATGATGACATTCCCTGTAAATAATACTCATCTGTTGATAATCCCATAGGTTCAACAAAAAGCTGATGTCTTGGCTTGTCAGAAAATCTTACCACTTTGTCCTCGATTGACGGACAGTAGCGAGGGCCTACCCCCTCTATTCTTCCACCGTATAAAGGTGATCTATGAAGGTTAGACATTATAACCTCATGGGTATTACTGTTTGTATAAGTAGTATAACAACTAACCTTATTCTCAAGAATTTCAGGATTAGTTTCAAATGAAAGAGGAACGATATTCTCATCACCGTCCTGTCTTTCCATAACTGAAAAATCAATACTTCTCTTATGAACACGGCATGGCGTACCTGTTTTGAAGCGACGAAGTTCAATGCCGTTATCAATAAGACTTTGAGATAAACCAATACTTGGCAGGGCAGAATCAGGACCGCTTTCGAAAGAGCTTTCACCAATGTGAATTTTTCCTTTTAGATATGTACCTGTAGCAATAATTACACATTTTGTGCTATATTCCGCCCCAAGTGAAGTTACAACACCTGTGATTTTACCATTTTCTGTGATAATTTGAGAAATCTCACCCTGTTTAACATAGAGATTTTCCTGTTCTTCACAGACTTTTTTCATATATTTATGGTACTCAACCCTATCAGCCTGAACTCTAAGGCTATGAACGGCAGGACCTTTCCCACGATTCAGCATACGGCTCTGGATAAAACATTTATCTGCAGCCTTACCCATTTCACCGCCAAGAGCATCAATTTCTCTTACAAGATGACCTTTAGCAGTACCGCCAATTGACGGATTACAGGGCATATTAGCAATTTGGTCGAGAGAAATTGTAAACATGGCAGTTTTAACACCAAGGCGAGAAGAAGCGAGAGCCGCTTCAACGCCGGCATGACCGCCGCCGACTACAATAACATCAAACGAACCCATTTTATATGACATAGAAACACCTCGTTAATGTTCCACGTGGAACATTTTGTCCCACATAATTTATTTTCCAACACAAAATCTTGAGAAAACCTCATCTACAACTGCATTTGTAACTTTTTCTCCCGTAAGTTCCAGCAAATATTGTTCCGCCTCATCAACAAGTACATTTACAGCGTCGAGCATTTCTCCGAAATTCAAAGCATCAATTGCCGCTGAAACAGCAGCCAAAGAATTTTCAATACACAATTTCTGTCGCTCATTTGCGGCAGTTGCAGAAGAAAAACTATCGGAATTAAGCTCAAATAATTCTTTTATAGCTTTTTCAAGTTCGGAAATACCCTGATTTTCCTTAGCGGAAATATATACAATATGTTGAAAAATTTCTTCCAACTTACTGCTGTCAAGGAGCATTTCCTCATCTGATTTATTAACCACAGCAACGCATTTTTTATTATTAACTTTATTAATCAACTCAAAATCGTCCTCCGACAGCGGACAACTTCCGTCAAAAACAGCAAGTACAAGTTCCGAAGTCTCAACGGTTTTCCAAGCAATATTAACTCCAATTCCCTCGATTACATCCTCAGTTTCACGAATACCGGCGGTATCTGAAAGCCTCAAAGTAATATCACCAAGGGAAACAGACTCCTCAACGACATCACGGGTTGTACCTGCAATATTAGTTACAATACTTCTTTCGCATCCGCTTAAACAGTTGAAAAGTGTAGATTTTCCGACATTCGGTCTACCTACAATAGCAGTAGAAACGCCCTCACGAACAATTCTTCCTCTGTCGTAATCGGCGGTCAATCCGCTTAAATCAGCCTTGACTGCTTCAAGTTCCGACAACAGAACATCAGGCTCAACCTCAGGTATATCCTCATCGGGATAATCCGCCCATACTGCCAGTCCAGCCAACAGCTTCATCAGCCTGTCAGAGCATTTTCTCACAGCCTTGAAAACTGCTCCCTCACGGAGATTTTCAGCCATTTTCAGCTCCAATTCGCTCTTTGCCGAAATTACATCCATTACCGCCTCAGCCTGAGTTAAATCAAGCTTTCCGTTGAGAAATGCCCTTTTCGTGAATTCTCCTGCCTCAGCTGTAACCGCACCATTTTTCAATGCCGCACGAAGAATTTTTCTCGATACATACAATCCGCCGTGGCAGGAAAGTTCAGCTGTATCCTCGCCTGTATAGCTGTGGGGAGCTTTAAAAATCGTCAACACGCAATCATCAATCCGCTGACCGTTATCGTGGGCAATACCATAAGCGCAGGTATACCCCTCCATTTCTGCAACTTTTTTTCCGCCAAAGGGCTTGAAAATTTTCTCAGCAACAGCAATGGCGTCATCTCCCGAAATGCGTATAACAGCAATTCCGCCAACTGCATTCGGTGTCGAAACCGCAGCAATCGTTCCCATAATCTATCTCCTGTAAAGGGCTGTCACAAGTCAACCTGCAACAGCCCTTTTTTCTTAAAATTCAATTTTTCCGTAAAGTCCGCCTTCCATTGAATCCTCAGGCTTTGGCTTCTTGTAATCCTTTTCAAATGATGTTGAAAGGTCAATTGCCTTTGCCTCAAAATTCTCACGACGGTTGTTATTTCTGCCACCGTTTCTGCCACGTCTGTCATCACGGCGAGGACCTCTGCCTCTGCCGCCGTTATTGCGGTTATTTCTGGGATTTGTGGAAGAAATAATAATCTTTCTGTAAGGCTCCTCACCAACTGAACGTGATTCAGCACCCTCAATCTTTGATACAGCAGAGTGAATTACTCGTCTTTCATAAGGATTCATAGGCTCAAGCTGCTGTGAACGTCCTGTTCTGATAACGGACTTTGCAACCTTAGCTGCAAGCTGCTCAAGAGTTTCCTTTCTCTTTTTTCTGTATCCAAGGCAATCAATTGTAATTCTGAAATAATCCTTATCGCCCTTGTTTGCGATAATAGAGCAGAGATACTGGATCGAATCAAGAGTTTCGCCACGTCTGCCAATAATTGTACCGTTATTATCGCTCTGGATATCAATTACTGCACCTGTTTCATTCTGATAAATAACGTAAGTTGCATCAATTCCCATAGCATTGAAAATGCTGATAATGTAATCTCTTGCAATCTTAACCTTAGGATTAATAAGTGCCTCGTCCTCGATTACTGTGAAATCGTCAAGTGAAAACTCAACTTCTTCTTCCTTTGCCTCAACCTCAACAACAGGCTCCGCTTCAATAACGGGAGCAGTCTCTACAACTGCCTCAGCAGGTGCAACTTCCTCAACTGCCTTAACTTCTTCGGGAAGAATTACAGGCTCAGGAATTTCTACAGCTGCAGGAGCTTCAACAGCTTCTGCCTCTTTAACAGGTGCAGCAGCTTCTACAGGCTTTGGAGCGTCTGCCACAGTTGCCTTTACCTGTGCATCAACTGCACCAATTCCGAGAAAGCCCTTTTTGCCTTCATTGATTATTTCAAACTTGATTTCGCTTTCATTTTTTCCGAATTTCTGAACTGCCAAAGCTTTAGCTTCTTCAACGGTTTTCGCTGTAAATACTTCAGTCATTTTAATACCTCCTTAAAATTATTCTTCGTCGTCACTGTACGATTCATCATAGATATCGCCATATTTTTCAGCCATTCTGCGTCTTGCATCATTAATGGCATTACGATTCGCTTTATTCTGCTCAGAACGTGACATCTTTTCACCTGAATTAGATGTGCCGCCGTTCTGATTTTCAAGAGCAGCCTGCTGCTCTAACATTTTCTGCATAAAAGTTTTCTTTTCGGGGTGCTTTTCAGCGTAAATACGTGCTTTTTCCTTTTCCTTTTCATTCATGACAACAATTCTGTCGTGAGTGAAATAGCAATTAAGTCCAAGTGATACAAGGAATGAGAAAACAGATGACCAAATCCAGTAGAAACCAACACCGGCAGGAACTCCGAAACCAATCCATACTGACATAATAGGAGAGAAAAGCATCATAGCTGTCATACAGCCGCCGCCAGCCTGTGGATTAGGATTTGTCTTTTTCTGATGATACATTGAATAAAAGCTTACGAGAAGCTGTGAAAGACCTGCAAGGAAAGGAATTGCACAAAGGATAATTGCCTCTTTATCCCATGTTTCGGGGTGGAGTGTAGGAGTTTTACCGAGGTTTGCCCCGAATATAGTGAAGTTTTCAGAAAATTCTCTGAGAAGCTCTGAAAAGCCTTCGCCGATATTCTTGAATTCCTCAGGATGCTTATCAAAAACTTCCATTGTAAGAAGTTCGTGACGGAGATTATTTGAAGCAATAGCCTTACCCTCATTAACGTCCTTGAACTGTATAGCAAGTTCGGAAGCCTTTTCAACAGCTGCCATTCTCACACTTTTAGAAAGACGAAGAACGTGCTTGATAGGCTTGTAAACAACATCAATAACACCAAAGAGCAGGAACATCTGAATAAATGCAGGCAGGCAGGAACCCATTGGGTTAACTCCCTCCTCCTGATAAAGCTTCTGCTGTTCTTCCTGCAAACGTGTAGGATTATTTGCAAAGCTTTTCTGAAGTTTATTCAGCTTCGGCTGTAAAAGCTGCATTCTTGCCGCACCCTTCTGCGTCTTGTAGTTGAAAGGGAAAAGCAGCAGCTTAGTTACCAATGTGAACAAAATAATTGCGATTGCATAGTTTGGGACTATGTTGTAAATAAGGCTCATGAGGTATCCCAAAGGAACACCGATTAATTCATAGATAAAATTCAATTTCAATTCTCCTATACAGGTAAATCCGAGGAAATTTCCCCGTTACCATTCTTTTCTTCTGCTGTGTCAGCCTCCGAATGAAGCTGTCTGTAATCAATTTTTTTCACCTTGAATGTGAATTTTTCGGGAACGTGGTCAATTCCGCCCATAGACCATGGATTGCACCGAAGAATACGCCACACCGTCAGAGCCGTTCCACGGAAAAAACCGAATTTTTCAAAGGCTCTCATAGCATAACAGCTGCAAGTGGGATAATATTTGCAAACCGGTGGAAAAAGGGGAGAAATGAATTTCCTGTAAAACTTAATCAAAGCAAGGGCTATAAATTTCATAATTACTTACTGCTTTTTTTAACAGCCTTTTCAATTTCATTTATGCCGTATTTGTTGAAATAACCGCAGTATTCGTCGGATTTTATACCAAGAATTCCGCTTCTTGCCACAATTACAATATCAATTCCAACAGGAAGTTTTACTTCTGCTTTCTGATATGCAAGGCGGATAAGCCTTTTGGCACGGTTACGGGCAACTGCGTTTCCGATTTTTTTCCCTGCTGTTATGCCAAAACGATTAAAGGGACGATTATTAGGCTTTACATATATAACGGAGTATTTAGAAGTAATATATCTGCCTTTTTTATACATATTGAGGAAATCCTTATTTTCCCTCATAACAACGGTATAAAGCATAACAAACCTCCACAGGGAACAACTGCTCCACCAACTGATATTTTGTTTGAAAACTTGTGAAGCAATAATAAAAAAGACCACAAAAACGTATTTTTGTGGTCAGCGTCGTCAGTGAGTTAATCTTGCTCTGCCCTTAGATCTTCTACGAGCTAAAACCTTTCTGCCGTTCTTAGTAGCCATTCTCTTCATGAAGCCGTGCTCCTTCTTTCTGTGGAGCTTCTTAGGCTGATATGTTCTTTTCATTCTGATATCCTCCTCTCAGTGTTAACTAAAAGAGCTTTACGCTCTTATTTACATATTACACTTTAGAATTATACTTCAAAAACGCCGATATGTCAAGGGCTTTTCGAGATTTTTTTCAATTTTGATTATTTTCAACAGTTATATCCTAATTTTTTTATACTCTTTTAGCAATTCAGCTATCAGCCTTTAGCTTTTAGCCTTTTTAAAGCTGTTAGCCATTAGCCATTAGCTGTTAGCATTTATATAATGCGTAATTATTTTAAATAGCTGTTAGCTAACGGATAATATCCGCTCCTACGAAATATATCTGCCGTTCACATAGCTAAAGGCTAAAGGCTGAAGGCTTTAAAAAAGCTAACAGCTTAAAAAAAACTAACAGATATAAAAAAAGGTTGAAAACTCCCCCTTTATTTATCCACAGGCTGTTGAAAAGTTGAAAAACTATGTTGAAAACCTGTTGTATTTCACACTTTCAACACACTAATTCTTCCAAATATACCGTTATTCGACCTATTTTTTCAACTGAACCAACGCTTTCAACACTCTTTTCAACAATATGTCAAATCCTATGTGGAATTCCCGCTTTTTTTCTCTACATTTTTTCAGTTTATCCCTTGCTTTTTCAACAGTCTTATGTTATAATATAAGTATATTATTATAGGAGAGTATCGTTTTTTTGCAAAAATCTCCGCTACTCCCGACTATTTTTTTTATGGAGGTTAAAAATGAATTCCTTTACTGAATTATTCGACAGCGTAAAAAAATATTGCCTGGAAAATAAAAAAGTCCCCAATGTAGCCATTACTACATGGCTCAATCCCCTGACTCCTGTCAGCTTTGACGGTGAAAATGCTGTTTTTAGCGTTCTTACTGAGTTTCAGCAGGATATTGTTATGAACAAATACGCCGAAACACTTAAAGAGGCATTTTTTGAAATGCTCGGTCTTAACATAAATATTATAATCAACGTAGCATCAAATACAAGCGAGCCTGCTGCTCAGATTCCCACCGCTGAGGAACTTGAAAAGAAAAATGC
This sequence comes from Ruminococcus sp., assembly GCA_045539715.1. GTDB lineage: Bacteria > Bacillota > Clostridia > Oscillospirales > Ruminococcaceae > Ruminococcus. The sequence goes on from JAZQFV010000070.1 coordinate 60,237, forward strand.
AGAACTTGAACAGTCATACAAATTCGCAAACTATGACTACACTTTCGATACATTTATCGAGGGTCCCTCAAACAGCTTTGCCCTTGCCTGCTCTAAGTCAGTTGCAAAAAATTGCGGCGAAAACGACGTTTCAGGCTATAATCCGCTGTTTATCTACGGTCCGTCAGGAATGGGAAAAACTCACCTTATCACAGCTATCGCAAATGAGGTAAGAGAAAGACGCCCCGAATATAACATCGTTTACATCACAAGCGAAACTTTCGGAAACGACCTTATCGCAGCTATTCAGAAAAATCAGATTTCTGATTTCCACGAAAAATACAGAAATGCCGACGTTCTCCTCATTGACGATATTCAGTTCTTTGCAGGAAAAGAGCGTATGCAGGAGGAATTTTTCCATACATTCTACAAACTTCATCAGGAGGGAAAGCAGATTGTAATCACATCTGATAAGCCTCCAAAGGAACTTATTACCCTTGAAGCTCGTCTGCGTACACGTTTTGAGGGCGGACTTATTGCAGATATTTCTGCTCCTGATTTCGAAACAAGACTTGCAATTATTACAAGAAAGAGCGAGCTTTTAAATCTCAAAATGCCTGCTGAGGTATCCGAATTTATGGCAAACCGCCTTAAATCCAATATCCGTCAGCTTGAAGGTGCAGTTCTTCGTCTTAAAGCACTCAACCACTTCGCAGGAAGCCCCATTACAATTTCTATGGCACAGAGCGTTATCCGTGATGTTCTCACAGATGAACAGCCTATTCCGATTACTGTTGAAAAAATCATCAGCGAGGTATCCACAGTTTACGGCGTAACTCCCGATGACCTCCGTTCAAATAAGCGTTCACAGCAGATTTCAATTGCCCGTAAGGTGGCTATTTACATAGTCCGTGAAATTACCGATATGCCGCTGGCTTCAATTGGTACTGAATTCGGCGGACGTGACCATTCTACTATCGTTTATTCCGTAAACAGTATTATGGCTTCAATTGAAAAAGACCAGAATCTCAGCAATCTCGTAAACGATATTATCAAGAATATCCGTGACAAGAGCAAGGGTTGATAAAAAGGGGAATTGGCACCGTAATTTCAACAATCCTGTTGAAAGCTTTTCAATGGCAATTAACAAATTTCCCACGCTGTTTTAATGTCGAAATTGTTGAAAACCCGACTTTCAACTAAGTTTTCAACACTCTGTTTAAAACTCGGTGGAAAACTTAAAACTCCATTCACTTACGGTATAATCAGAAAAAATCCCAGATGAGCAAAAACAGATTTCCCCACTTTTCAACGGCATAAACTTTTCAACATTTCACAGCCTGTCAGTAATTATATTAAAAAAATTACCATAAAATCGCAATTCAACAGAATTTTCCACTTTTCTTAAACTTCAACTCCACAATTCTCAACTCTTTCGACAAAAATTTTCCGTGAAAAAAAATTCCAAACATTCCCCACAATTTAACAACAACTGATTGTGGACGAGCTTTTGGCTGAATTTCGGATAAAATCGGACATACTAACTTTTCAACAGCCCCTACTACTACGACTATATTTATAATACTTATCTTATATCTTATTTTGATTTTTCTTGACTTAACTTATCATAACTTATATTAGCTTATCACAAATAACCCGAACCTGTTGAAAACTTCGGCTGATAACATACACCTTACAGGAGGTATTTATATAAATGAGATTTATTTGCAAAAAAACAGAACTTAGCGACGCTATTACAAATATTTCAAGAGTAGTTCCTCAGAAATCCACAATTCCTGCTCTTGAAGGTATAAAATTAAAGATCACTCCGGGAAATGCAGAACTTACTGCATATAACCTTGAAATGGGTATCAGAACAAATATCAAGGCTGAAACATCAGACAGCGGTGAATTTGTTCTCAACAGCAGACTTTTCAGCGAATTTACAAAGAAAATGGCTGGAGAGGAAATTATTTTCACAATTGACGAAAATAACGTAATTCATCTTTCATCAGAAGCTACAGATTGCGATTTCTCTGTAATGTCAGCAGATGAATATCCCGATTTACCGGTAATTGATTCAAAGAGAAGTTTTTCAGTTCCACAGAATACTCTCCGTTCAATGATTAATATGACAAGCTATGCTGTGGCACAGAACGAAAATAAGCCTATTTTTACAGGTGAACTTTTTGATATTGATGCTGAAAGCTTCACAATGGTTGCTATTGACGGTTTCAGACTTGCTATAAGAAATGAAACTATCAGCAACAGCGAAAATTTCAATTTTGTAGTTCCTAAAAAGGCATTAATGGAAGTTTCAACTCTTATCCGTGAGGATTGCTCCGAAAACTGCCTTATAAGCGTAAATGACAGACATATTATGTTTGAGATTAATAACTTTATTATTATCTCACGTCTGCTTGAGGGAGTTTTCCACAATTACAGAATGAGTATTCCCACAGGTCATAAGACAGAAGTTTTCATCAGCAAAAAGGACTTTTCCGCAAGTCTTGAAAGATGCGCTCTTATTATTGATGAGAAAAATAAATGTCCTATCCGCTGTGAAATTGGCAACGGCGTTATGAAAATCAACTGCAAGACAGCTATCGGTAAGGTTAACGATGTAATTTCTGCCGATATTTCGGGAGAAGCTGTTACTATCGGCTTTAATACACGTCTTATGCTTGAAGCTTTAAAGGCTGCCGAGGGCGATAAAGTCAGAATTCGCCTTAACGGTGCAATGAAGGTAATTGAAATTCTCCCACCTATGGGCGAAAACTACATTTTCCTTGTTATGCCTATTCAGCTTAAAAATTAAGAGCCTATAGCTTTTAGCCTTTAGCCTTTAGCTGAAATAAACCGTAATTTTTCTATTATCTTTTAAAGCTAACGGCTTAAATTCATAATTATTAATTATTGAGGGGTATAGATATGCCTGAAATTAAAATCACAACAGAGTTTATAAAGCTTGACGCTCTCCTGAAATTCGCCTCATTGGCAGGCTCAGGCGGAGAGGCAAAAATGCTTATACAGGACGAACAGGTTCTCGTCAATGGCGAAGTATGCACAATGCGTGGCAAGAAAATCCGCCCCGGCGATACTGTAAAAGTAATCGGCGGTGATGAGGTAACTGTGTGCTGATAACTCACGTTAAAATTGACGGATTTAAAAATCTGTCGGAAATTTCTTTCGAGCCTGACATCTACTATAATATCATAGTGGGGGAAAATGCACAGGGGAAAACAAATCTCCTTGAAGCACTGTGGATTATGTCGGGGTGTAAAAGCTTTCGTGGCTCAAAGGAAAGAGATTATATTGCTCTCGATAAAAGCTCTTTTATCTCCGAGGTGGGAATTTGGGACGATGTGCGTGACCAGAAAATCACCTATGAGATGATAAAAGGCGGAAATATAACGAAAAATATCACCATTAACGGGGTAAAACAAAAGGGTACGAGAAATCTTTTTGACGTTTTCAAGTGCATTGCCTTTATCCCCGATGATGTAGAAATCATAAAAGGCGCTCCCGAAAAACGACGGAATTTCGTGGATATGGCAGCATCACAGCTAAATCCCGTATTTGTGGCACATATAACGAAAAATAATGCCGTAATGAATCAGCGGAATGCCCTGCTGAAATCAATTATGCAGGGGAATTCCGATTCGTCAATTCTTGAAATATGGGATAAACAGGCGGCTCACGAGGGTGCGTTAATATCCTATATGCGTGACAGCTATATCAAAAAGCTGAATCAGGTCTGCGGAGAGCTGTATTACGCCATTTCGGGCGGCAAAGAAAAGCTGGAGCTTGAATATAAATCCAACGTATTCAAGGCGGAGGATTTTGAACTGCCCTGCGATGAGGCTGCCTTTGAAAAATATTTCAATAAACTCCGTGAATCGGAGGAGTATGACATTCGCACAGGTATAACCCATTCGGGGGTAAACCGTGACGAAATCAATATAAAAATCAACGGCATAAGTGCCAAGGAATACGGCTCACAGGGGCAGATTAAATCTGCGGCACTTGTTATAAAGCTTGCACAGGCTGAAATTTTCACAAGGCGAAGCAAAGACGCTCCCGTGGTATTTCTTGATGATGTTATGGGAGAACTTGACGAAAACCGTCAGCGATTTGTATTTGATATAATCAGAAATATGCAGGTTTTCATTACAACTCCCAACGAAAGAACGCTGCTTCCCGATATAAAGGGGAAAATTCTGCGTATAAGCGGCGGCAGGATTGCAGAGGAATTAAGATGAATAAGACTATTTATCTCCATATCGGCAATAATTATTCCGTTGATGTCCGTGAAATTATCGGCATTTTCGATATGGATAACACAACTGTTACAAGCTGTACGAAAAAGCTGCTTGACAAGGCAGAAAAGGAAAAAAGGCTGTTTTTAGCCACTTATGAACTGCCAAAAACATATATTATCACAAAAAAGCGGATTTATATATCCCAGCTTGCGGCAAGTACGCTGAAAAAGCGTCTTGAAAGCGGCGGAGGGTATTGTTAATGCGTAATTACAAAGCCGTTAGCCATTAGCGATAGAGGTGGCGAGTATTGTTAATTCGTAATTCAATTAAGATTTAGTAGGGGCTGCCTTATGCAGTCCGTCAAAAGAATTCAGAGAATAATTCATAATTCTTAATTCTGAATTCTTAATTAAATAAACTGGAGGTACTCATGAGTCAGCAGAATATTAATAACGCCGAAAATGACATTGTCAATTACGACGAAAATGACATACAAATTCTGAAAGGACTTGAAGCTGTAAGAAAAAGACCCGGTATGTATATCGGTTCTACAGGTGAAAACGGACTTCATCATCTTGTATATGAAATTGTGGACAACTCCATAGACGAAGCTCTTGCGGGCTATTGTACACATATTGAAGTTAACATTGGTAAGGATAATATAATTACTGTATCCGATAACGGAAGAGGTATTCCTACAGGTATTCATCCTAAGATGGGAATTGCAACAGTCGAGGTTGTATTTACAGTTCTTCATGCGGGCGGTAAGTTTGGCGGTGAAGGATATAAGGTATCCGGCGGCTTGCACGGTGTTGGTGCCAGCGTTGTTAATGCCCTCAGTGAATGGCTGGAGGTATGGGTTCATGACGGAAAAAATGTTCATTACCAAAAGTACAGCCGTGGTAAGAGCGAAGGAAGCCTTAAAATTATAGGTGAAACAGAAAAAACAGGTACTACAATCAAATTCAAGGCCGATCCTGAAATTTTTGACGTACTTGAATATAATTATGACACTCTTTTGAAGAGACTCCGCGAACAGGCTTTCCTTAATAAGGGTATAAGAATTACTCTTACAGATGAAAGAGAAGAAGAGAAAAAAGAAATAAGCCTTTATTATGAAGGCGGTATAAAAAGTTTTGTTGAATATATAAACAGAACTAAAGAAGCTCTCCATCCCGAAGTAATCTATATTGAGAGTATTAAAGAAAATATGGAAGTAGAAATTGCAATGCAGTACAATACTGACTATAACGAAGTTATTGTATCTTTT